>NZ_JBIUVC010000020.1:0-124180 GCF_044742755.1 Streptomyces sp. NPDC087845 | reverse complement strand
ACCCGGGCGGGGGGGGGGGGTGGGGGGGGGGGGGCCCGGGCCCCCGGGGGGGGGGGCGGGGGGGGGGGCCCCCCGGGCGGGGGGGGGGGGGGGGGGCGCGCCCCCCCCCCCCCCCCACCCCCGCTTCGGTGCGTCGCCTGCCACACCTGCGCAGAACAGGGCGGTGGCGGTCAGCCGCGCCGGAGCCGGAAGGCCCAGGAACAGCACCGGCGGGGCCGCAGGGAACGCGGCGGGGACTGCGGCCATGACCGGACGGTCGGGCACGGCCCCGGCCGTGGCACATTTCCTGCTTCCTGCCGCGGAAGGCCGGCCGTACCGGTGCTCTGCGCGCGGCGCCGGACGGTCCTCGGACCGCATGCAGTTCACGACGGAGGTTCGGCAAACCCGTCGCCCCCGGCATTCACTCCCCTCGCCCACTGCCGTGACCCGGTTGGAGGACGTGGCCGGGCCTGCCGGTACGGATCGGTGAACACTCAGGTGCCGTAGGTCTCACGGAAGGCGAGGACGACATGGCAGCATTCCCGGTCCCCGGCTCACGGCGCCGCATACGTCGCACACACGTCATCGCGGCCTGGTGCGCCATGACCCTGTGCACGGCGGCGGCAGCCCCTGCCACCGCGGACGGCGACACGACCGCAACCACGGCCACGGCCAGACCCACCATCGTGCTGGTGCACGGAGCGTTCGCCGATGCCTCCAGCTGGAACGGGGTCGTCGAGCGGCTCCAGCGCCGTGGCTACACCGTCATCGCCCCCGCCAACCCGCTACGCGGGCTGTACAGCGACTCCACCTACATCGCGTCGGTGCTGGACAGCATCAAGGGTCCGATCGTGCTGGTGGGTCACTCGTACGGCGGCGCCGTCATCAGTTCGGCCGCCGCGGGCAACCCCCGGGTGAAGTCCCTGGTGTACGTATCGGCGCTGATGCCCGACGTGGGCGAGAGCGGCATGTCCCTGGCCACCAGGTTCCCCAGCGAACTCGGCACCGCCACGAAGTCCGTTCCCTACCGGACCGGCGACGGCGGCGGGACCGATCTCTACCTCAAGCCCGACAGGCTCCGGCAGGTCTTCGCCGCCGACCTGCCGGAGAGCACCACGAAGCTCCTGGCGGTGACCCAACGGCCCGCGGCGACGACCGCGTTCTCGGAGAAGGCCAGGACGGCCGCCTGGAAGCACATCCCGTCGTGGTTCCTCGTCGCGAAGCAGGACAGGACCATCAACCCCGACCAGGAACGCTTCGAGGCGAAGCGCGCGGGTTCCCACACGGTGGAGATCGACTCCTCCCATGTGGCGCTGATCGCCCACCCCGAAGCGGTCACCGGCCTCGTCCTCCAAGCCGCCACAGCGGCCGATGCCGGCCGGCCCGTGCCGGCCGCCACGGGGTCTGCCCCTGACGCCCCGGCCGAGACCGCGCTCACCGGCATCGCCTCCGCCTCGTTGTTCGCAGGCGCGGGAGCCGTCCTCCTGGGCCGCCGGCTGAGGCGCCCCGGACCATGACGGGCGGGGCTGTCCATCCGCCCCGGACCATGACGGGCCGGATGGACTGACCCGCGGCCACCCCCGGCACGGTTCAGGACCTGCTCGGCCGAGAGCCCATCGGTCTCGATCCGCGGGCCACCGCACACCGTCAGGATCTGCTCGACCAGCTGTCCTGACGGTTGCGGCAGAACGCGTGCCGGACGAGGGCCCACGGCCCGGCGTCCAGCGGCGCGTCGGAGCCGCGGGCGGACTTCGCGCCGCGGCGCGTGCATACATCTGCTGAATTCCCGGACGGGCTGCGGCTCTTCGCCCGGCACCGGTCCGCTGCTCCCGAACTCCGCCCGGCACAACCGGATGCGGTCCGGCACCTGGGTGCTGCGCCGGTGCGGCCGGGTCGGTTCCGGTAACGGGCGCGGCCCGCAGCAGCGGCGAGCGTCAGCGGGACGGTGAGGACGGCGGCCGTCAGGAACATCCCCTGATACGCATGGTGTTCGGCGGGCCCGGCGGCGAAGGCGCTGGCCAGGGCGCTGCCGGCGTAGAGGGCCAGGCCGACCATGGCAACGCCGGTGGCGCGGGCGGGGCGGGGCGGGCGCAGGCAGCGGTGGCGGCCCGACCGCACCGACAGCAGGCGGACGCGTTCGACGGGACGGGCACCGGTGAGGCTCGGGAGCCGACGCGTCGGGCTGCCGGTGGACGGGTGGGTGCGGATTCATCAGGGTGTCCCCGGCGTCCGTGTACCGGCCGGTGATCAGGTGGCTGCCGCCCCGGCCGCGCCATGGGAACGCGGCGGTCCCTGTCAGGCGTCCCCGTACGCCTCGCCGCCCAGTTCCAGCCGGGCCTCACCCGCCGTCGCATCGGCCAGCCAGCCGCGGAACACCTCGACGTCGGCGTCCGGCAGCCCGATCTCGATGACGACGGACTCCGCGTACCGGACCTCCCGCACGGTCCGTCCGGTGGCCCGGAGGTCGTTCTCCAGCTTGCCGGCGCGCTGATGGCCGACCGTGATCGTGGCGAGGCGGAACCGCTGCCGCGTGAGGGTGCCGATCTCGTCGAGGGCCTCGCCGACCACTCCCCCGTACGCCCGGATCAGTCCACCCGCGCCGAGCTTCACGCCGCCGTAGTAGCGGGTGACGACGGCGACGACGTACCGCATCTCGCGGCGCGTCAGCATCTGCAGCATGGGCACGCCGGCGGTGCCACCGGGTTCTCCGTCATCGCTCGCCTTCTGTACGGAGGCGTCGGCGCCGATCACGTAGGCGAAGCAGTTGTGGGTGGCGGTCGGGTGTTCCCTGCGGACGCGTGCGACGAAGTCCTGTGCCTCCTGCTCGGTGGCGGCGGGGGCGAGCGCGCAGATGAAACGCGACCGGTTGATCTCGGTCTCGTGCACGCCCGCTCGGGCGACTGTCCGGTACTGCTCCTGCATCCCGCCAGCCTACGCCCCGGCCGGGAATGCTCCGGGGCCGCCGTCCGTTCTCCGGATCATGTACGCAGACGCAGAGACGATCCGCAGGATCCTCCGGGAATCGGGCGAGACCTGGGCCGTGGTGGGGCTGTCCGACAATCGCTCGCGCGCGGCCTACGGTGTCGCCGAGGTGCTTCAGCGCATCGGCAAGCGCGTGGTGCCGGTGCACCCGAAGGCGGAGCGGGTCCACGGCGAGGACGGCTATGCGTCGCTGGCCGACATACCGTTCCCGGTCGATGTGGTGGACGTCTTCGTCAACAGCGGACTGGCGGGCGGCGTCGCCGACGAGGCGGTGGCGGTGGGCGCGAAGGCGGTCTGGTTCCAGCTCGGCGTGATCGACCCCGAGGCGTACGACCGCACGCGGGCGGCCGGGCTCGACATGGTCATGGACCGCTGCCCCGCGATAGAGCTTGGTTCCCTCGGTTAGCACTGGTGGCAGCGCACGTCAGAGCCCCTGCATCTCCTTCGGCCAACCGCGGAGATACGGGGGCTCACGGACGGACAGGGGCCGGCTGTCGACCCCGCCCGGGAGGACTGGCCCCTACCGCCCACCGCGTGCCAAGGAGTGACGCCCTCACCACGCGGGCCTGTGTGAGAGGGACTGAGCTGCGGGGCGGATGCGGCTCAGTCCCCCCTCTGTCCGCGCGTCGACGCACGAACGGCGGTGAGTCCGAACGGGGCTCTGTGCCCGGCCTACGGGCGTGCTGCCCACTCCGACAGCGGCGGACGCGTTCCCGCCGTCCGCACGTACCGGATGACCGCGTTCAGCCGCTCCCACCCAGCGTCGTCGGACTCGACGGAGCGCCCACCCTGCTCATACTCGTCCAGCCGGGCGTACGAGGTAGCGGCACTCATCGTCAGGCCACCCCACACGCGCAGGCCCGACGCGTCGGAAGTGAGCCCGTCCCGCTCCAGGCCATCGGCCGCGTACAGGGCAATGCTCTTGGCGTCGTCCAGCCGGTTGGACCTCTGGTAAGCCCACGCCAGGGAGTTGCAGATCATCGGGACAAGGAGAGGATCCTCGGAGGCTTCCGCGGCAACTATGGCACGCTCCAGGGCGGCAAGGGCAAGATCGAGCTTGCCCAGACGGATGCTCAGGTGCCCGGCCAGCTGGAACGCCTTGCCGAGTGCCGCTTGCCCCCCATCAGACCCCTGCGACGCCGTGAGGCGGGCGTCGGCAAGGATTCCAGGCAGCAGGTTCAGAAGCTGTGGGAACTCTGCCGAGTGGTACATGGACCACGCGTCAGCGATCTCGGCCCGCAGCAGTGAAGACGTGAGGACCTCCGCCCCGTCAGACTCCTGCGGAGGGGCGAACATGAGCGGGTGAACGGCTCGACGAAAGGCCACCAACTGTGGCGGGTCGGACTCTCCCGTTGACGGGACGCCGGGAGGGTCACCCAGCAGCGTCGTCAGCTCAATACCGAGCCCGCCGGCCAGCGCATGCAGTGTCGGCAGGCGTGCGGACCCCTTGCGCTTCTGCTCCAGCTTACGGATGACGTCAACGGACACGCCCGACTTCTCCGCCAACTCTTCCTGTGTCAGGTCCGACAGCCGGCGGAGTCGGGACAGCTTGTCTCCGAGATGCTCGCTCACAGCTCAGACGGTACGCCGACGGGGAGCCTCCATGCCAGGAACGCAAAAGAGCCCCCGCGCAGGGAGCTGTGCGTCGTCCACTGTGTGCCCTTGCCCGTCGCACAATGTGCACTCGATTACGAACGGTTCCCCCCAGACACAGCGGGCCGTTGCACTCGTGCGCGTAGGGGTTGCTCGTCCACCCCATGCCGTGGCACTCCCAGCACACGATGCGGTCGGCGGGGATCTTGATGTCTGCCGCCATCGAGATTCCGGCGCTGAGCCGATAGCCGCAGCACTCCCGTCCCCCGACCGGATGTGCGTGGTGTCACATTCGTTGTCCGGCTGGGAGAATGGCCCGCTGTGAGTACTACGACCGCGCCGATCGTCCGTCACGGCCGGGCCGGGCTGGCCGGTCAGCTGTCCGAGCTCGGGGTGGAGCGCAGCGGCGTGCTCCTGGTGCATGCGTCGATGCGTGCGGTGGGCGCGGTGAGCGGCGGGGTCGGGGCGGTGGTCGCCGCGCTGCGGGACGCCCTCGGCCGCCGCGGCACCCTCGTCGTCCCGGCGTTCACCCCGGAGAACTCCGACACCTCTCCGCACTATCTCGACCGGGTGCGCGGTCTCACCGACCGGGCCCGGGAGGCGGTCCGTGCGAGCATGCCGCCCTTCGACGCGGCGACCTCGCCCGCGCCGTCGATGGGCCGCCTCGCGGAGGCGGTGCGGCTGACCGAGGGAGCGGTGCGCAGCGGACATCCCCAGACATCGTTCGCCGCGCTCGGCCCGTTGGCGCGTGAACTGATGGCGCACCACCGCCCCGACTGCCATCTCGGGGAGGACTCCCCGCTGGCCCGCCTCTATGATCTGCGGGCCCAAGTGCTGCTGCTGGGCACCGGGTTCGGCACCTGCACCGCGTTCCATCTGGGTGAGTACCGGGTGCCCGCCCCGCCCCGCCGCAGTTATCGCTGCGTGGTGGCGGCCGGGGGCCGGCGCCAGTGGTGGGAGTACGAGGATGTCGCGCTGGACGACGGCGACTTCGCGGATCTGGGAGCGGAGTTCGCCCGCTCGGACGACGGCGCGGCCGTGCGCACCGGTCCGGTGGGCGCGTCGACGAGTCGGCTCTTCCGCCTCACCGACGCCGTCGACTTCGCGTCCCGCCGGCTGCCGTCGCACCGGGGCGGTGCGCCGGTGCGGCCTCTTTGCCGCGCGCACGGCTGAGCCTGCGGCCTCAGCCCCTGACGCCCAGGCCGTCGACGATCACCGCACCCGGCAGCGCGGCCAGTGCCTTGCCCGGGACGATCAGCTTGCCCCGTCGGCTGCCGCTGCCGATCAGTACCCACTCCTCGTCGGCGACGGCGGGGTCGATCAGCAGTGGCCATCCGGCCGGAAGTCCGATCGGTGTGATGCCGCCGTATTCCATGCCGGTCTCGCCGACCGCCGTGTCCATGGGGGCGAAGGACGCCTTGCGGGCGCCGAGGTGTTTGCGGACCGCGCCGTTCACATCGACGCGGGAGTGGGAGAGGACGAGGCAGGCCGCCAGCGTCACTTCGCCGCCGCGCTTGCCCGCCACCACGACGCAGTTGGCCGACCGGTCGAGCAGGTCCGCGCCGTGGTGCTCGACGAACACCGCCGTGTCGGCGATGGCCGGATCCGTGTCGACGTGGATGACCTGCTCGGCGGGGACACCGCCCCAGCCTTCCGTCACGGCCGCGGCGACAGGCGGGGTGAGCAGGTCGAGGCGGTCGGCCGCCGGGCCCGCGTTCTCAAAGGATCCGATGGGTGCGCGCATGCGCGTCACGCTAACAGCGTCCCGAAGGCGGCCGGCCGGCCGTCTCACCGTACGGGCGGGATGGAAACGGCCATGGTGACCTCGGTGGGCTCGGAGCCGTCGTTGCGATAGGCGTGCGGGTGATGCGCCTCGAAGGTGGCGGATGCGCCGGCGGGTACGGAGTACGAGATTCCGTCGACGACCAGGGTGAGCTCGCCCGCGGTGACGTGGAGCAGTTCGACGGTGCCTTCGGGGTGCGGGTCGGAGGTGCTGCTGTCGCCGGGCATCAGGTGCCACGACCAGAGTTCGAGCGGGCCCCTGCACTCCGTACCGACGAGCAGGGTGGTGGAACTGCCCGCCTCCGTGGACCACATGCGTACTGCCTGGGTCGCGGGCACCAGCCGGACCGGTGAGCCCTGTTCGTAGTCGAGCAGGGTGGTGATGCTGACGCCCAGTGCGTCGGCGAGCTTGACCGTGGTGCCGACGCTCGGGTTGGTGCGGGCCTGCTCGATCTGGATGATCATGCCGCGGCTGACTCCGGCACGGGCGGCGAGTGCGTCCAGGGTGAAGCCGCGTTCCCCCCTCCAGCGCTTGAGGTTGCGCGCCAGCGACTGAGTGAGCTGATCGAGGTCAGACACATTCCGTCCAATATTTTGGATGACAGGGTCAAAAATACTGCACTACGGTGTGGTGCACCCCACCGTTCATCGCACTGTACTGCGAGGCATGCCATGACAGCACTGTTCGCCCTGGCCACCAGCCTGCTCTGGGGGCTGGCCGACTTCGGCGGCGGGCTGCTGACCCGGCGCACGCCCGCGCTCACCGTGGTCGTCGTCTCGCAGACCGCCGCGGCGGTGGTGCTGGGGGCCGTCGTGGTCGCCACCGGCGGCTGGGGCGAGGCGGGCCCGCAGCTGTGGTTCGCCGTCGCGGCGGGCGCCGTCGGACCGGTCGCGATGCTGAGCTTCTACAAGGCCCTGGCACTCGGCCCGATGGGGGTGGTCTCCCCGCTCGGATCGCTGGGTGTCACCGTGCCGGTGGGCGTCGGGATCGCCGTCGGGGAGCGACCGGGGCTGCCGCAGTTCGCCGGGGTCGTCGTGGCCGTGGTGGGCGTCGTGCTGGCCGGTGGTCCTCAGTTGCGCGGGGCGCCGGTGCAGCGCCGGGTGGTGCTGCTGACCCTGGTGGCCGCGTTCGGCTTCGGTTCGGTGATGTCCCTGATCGCGGAGGCGTCGACCACGGTCACCGGACTGTTCCTGGCGCTCTTCGTCCAGCGCCTGACCAACATCGCGGTGGGCGGTACGGCCCTGTACGTATCGGTGCGGCGCGGGGCCCGCGCACTGCCGGAGGAGGGCGGTGGTGCCGCGGTGCTGTCCGCGCTGCCCGCCCTGGCGTTCGTCGGATTCGCGGACGTGGCGGCCAACGGCACGTACTCGATCGCCGCTCAGCACGGCCCGGTCACCGTGGCCGCCGTACTCGCCTCGCTCTATCCGGTGGTCACGGCCCTGGCGGCGCGTGGAGTGCTCAAGGAACGGCTGCGCGGGGTGCAGGCGGCCGGGGCGGGTCTCGCCCTGGTGGGGACGGTGCTGCTGGCGACCGGCTGAGGGCCCGGCCTCAGCCGCCGGACGGGCCCGAGGACTCGTCCGGTTCCGCCAGGGACAGCAGCTGCTCGGGCGTGACGCCCGACGGGATGGGCACCGGAGCGGGGGTACGCAGCGGAGGCTGCCAGCCCTTCTCCGCGTCCCAGCTTCGTACGACACGGGCGGGAGCACCGGCCACCACCGCGTGGTCGGGCACCTCCCCCCGTACGACCGCGCCCGCCGCGACCACCACGTTGCGCCCCAGCGTGGCCCCCGGCAGGATCACCGCCCCGGTGCCGATCCAGCACCCCGGCCCGATGGCGACCGGCTCCATGCGGGGCCACTGCCTGCCGACCGGCTCGTGCGGATCGTCGTAACTGTGGTTCGTGGACGTGATGTACACATACGGTCCGCAGTACGTGTCCGACCCGATGGCCACCTTGGTGTCGGCGACGACATGGCTGCCCCGGCCGAGCACCACTCCGTCCCCCAGGGTCAGGATCGACTCGGGTCCGAGGTCCAGGCCGGGCATGAGTCCGGCCGTCAGCGTGACCTGTTCACCGATCACGCAGTGGGCACCGAGCTCGATCCACTGCTCCCCGAAGACCGTGCCCTGCGGGAAGGCCAGCCGGGTGCCCGCGCCGATCCGGCCGAACCGCAGCCCGCCGGGATGTTCCGCGGTGACCGCACCCGACTCCCGCACCCAGCGCCAGCCCCGGTGGACCGCCCGGGACAGGGCGCGCCGCCGCCAGGCTGCGAGGGAGGAGAACGTGTTCCTGTTCTTGGGCACTCGCACACGGTAGTCGGCGGCGCCCGGCGCGATCACCCCGGCCGCCTGTGATGTTCACCCCACTCGGCGGCAGCCCTCCGCGCGTCGCATACCGTTCCCGTGGGCGATCGCACGGCGGCGGACGAGCCGTGGCGATCGGACGACCACGACCGCACCACACCTGAGCACGGAGGAACGGGCGATGGCAGAACAGGCGTTGATCACGGGAATCGGCGGCAAGGAGCCGGACATCGATGCGGAGGCCTTCACCGCACCGACATCGGTCGTGATCGGCGAGGTCACGATGGGGGCGGGTTCCAGCGCCTGGTACCACGCGGTGCTGCGCGCCGACTGCGGCCCCATCGTCATCGGTGCCGACAGCAACATCCAGGACAACTGCAGCGTGCATGTCGACCCCGGGTTCCCGGTCACGGTCGGCGCGCGCGTCTCGGTCGGGCACAACGCCGTGCTCCACGGCTGCACCGTCGAGGACGACGTCCTGGTCGGCATGGGGGCCACTGTCCTCAACGGCGCCCGCATCGGCGCCGGTTCGCTGATCGCGGCGCAGGCGCTGGTCCCGCAGGGGATGCAGGTACCCCCGGGATCGCTCGTCGCGGGTGTCCCCGCCAAGGTCAAGCGGCAGCTGACCGAGGAGGAGCTCGAAGGCATCAAGTTCAACGCGGTGGGCTACGTGGAGCTGGCCACGGCGCACCGCCAGGTGCACGAGAGCTGAACGGAACGGAGCCGAGGGGCGCGGCGGACGGCCACCCGGGCCCGTACCGCCGCCCTGCCGGCCGGTCGCCCGCGGGTCAGTCCGCGGCCGGTACGGCCCCCGCTTCGGGCGCGGAGACGGCCGACGTCCGTGCCGCCGCCTTCTTGGCCCGGTTCCTCAGGACCAGCATCGAGGTCAGACCGATCAGCACGGCGACCACGAGGCCGAGATAGGAGAACTGCTTGAGCCAGGACTCGGCCACGACGCCCACCGAGTAGATGACGGCCGTGGTGCCGCCGGCCCAGACGATGCCGCCGAGCACATTGGCGATCAGGAACTTCCAGTACGGCATGTGCAGTACGCCGGCCAGCGGGCCCGCGAAGATCCGCAGCAGCGCGACGAAGCGGCCGAAGAACACCGCCCACATCCCCCACTTGTGGAACGACCGCTCCGCCGTGGCGATCTGGCTCTCGCCGAAGTGCCTGGGGAACTTCCCACCGAGCCGGGCGAGAAGCGGCCGTCCGCCCTTGCGCCCGATGGCGTATCCGATCGAGTCGCCGATGACCGCACCGGCCGAGGCGCAGGCACCGAGGACCCAGGGGTTGATTCCGTCGTGCCCGGCGGCCATGAGCGCCGCGCTGATCAGGACGATCTCGCCCGGCAGCGGAATGCCGAGGCTCTCCAGCCCGATGACGACGCCCACCAGGACGTACACGCTGACCGCGGGGACGGTCTCCAGCCACTCCTGGATGTGCAACGCCGGTTCCTCCCGTAGCTGATGTCCCGTTGTCCGCCGGTCAACTCCTCGGCGCACCGCGGGAATGCTACCTGGCCCGCCCTCCGCCCGGACAGTGCGAAGGGCCGCCACGGCCCCCGTGCCGGGGTGCGTGGCGGCCCTTCGGGCAACCGTGCCGGATCAGGCGTGCGGACGCAGCGTCCAGACGACCGTCATCTCGCCGGTCACCGCGCCGTCCGCGCGCCGGATCTCGATGGCCACGGGGAACTCGGGGCGCTTGCCCTCGTCCAGTTCGGCGACGACATCGGCCACCGGGCGGCCGAGGGTCGCCGTCGCCGTGACGACCCCCTTGGCCAGCTTCTTGTAGCCGATCTCCGCCTTCACCGCCAGCGGAACGGCGCGCGACATCTGGTCGCCGAAGGCGGCGATGACGATGGCGCCGCTCGCGGACTCCGCGAGCGTGAACATCGCGCCGGCGTGCGGTCCGCCGATGTGGTTGTGGTAGTCGGCCTGGTCCGGCAGACGGACCACCGCGCGCTCGGCGGTCGTCTCCAGGAACTCGAGGTTGAGGGTCCGGGCCATCGGGACCGTCGCGGCGAGCATCTCGCCGACGGTCATCTGTTCAGCGCTCATGACCAGATGTTACTTGCGAGTAGAACTCTTTGGCCATCCCCGGCTCCCGTGCGCCCGGTTCTCCTGCCGCTTCCTTCACCGTCCGCTCACGGGGGCGGGCGTAGCCGACCGGGCACCGCCCCTCTATCGTTACTCGCCATGTGGCCAGGACAGCAGCCGCCCGGGGGCGAGCAAAACCCGCAGGACCAGAATCAGAACCCGTATCAGCAGCCGGGGTACCAGCAGCCGAATCCCTATCAGCAGCCGGGATATCAGCAGCAGGGACAGTCCGGGCAGCAGCCGGGTTACCCGCAGCAGGACCAGCAGCCCGGCTACCCGCAGCCGAACCCGTACCAGCAGCCGACCGTGTCGCAGTACGCGGTACCCGGTCCGGCCGGGGGTCCGCAGCCCGGCGGCAGCAGGAAGAAGACCACCGCCGTCGCCGTCGTCGCGGCCACCGCTGTCGTCGTGGCCGCCGTGGTGACCGGTGTCGTCGTGATGAACAAGGACGACGACAAGAACAAGGACGTCGCCGACGACAAGAACTCCTCGGCACCCGCCGAGCCGTCCGCATCCGCGTCCTCCTCCGAGGCGAACCCGCGCGGCACCGGCGGGGACGCCAAGCCGCTGATCGCGGGATGGAAGGTCGTCACCAATCCCAAGTGGGGCACGCAGTTCGACGTGCCCGGCGACTGGGAGGTCGGCAGCCCCGGCTCGCCCTCGTACTTCGAGGACAAGAAGAAGGGGGACCACTCGCCCCTCATCGGCTTCTCCGCGCCGTCGTTCTACCAGAAGAAGTGGTGCGTGGCGGACCCCGACAAGGACGGCGTGACGGAGGACATCAGCCTCGCCAGCGCCGGCACCAGGGGAGCCGAGGGCGCCACCGACGCCGCCAAGAACGCCCACAGCGAGGCAGGCACCTGGGCGTGGGCCGCGTATGCGCAGCACATGCCGCAGAGCATCATCAAGTTCACCCCGGCCGAGCAGTACACCACCCAGTCGGGTCTGACCGGCCAGGTCGTCACGGCCACCGCTCCCCATGTGACGAAGCAGAAGAAGTGCGACAGCGACGGCAAGACGATCGCCTTCACCTTCAAGAACAAGAAGGGCGAGTTCGCGTCCTGGGTCCTGTACGGAGCCGACAACGTCAAGGACGAACTCCCCGACACGACGATCCAGAAGATCCTGAGCACCGTGCGGCTGGTGGACGTCGCCCCGTCCGACTGACCCCCTGCGCCGCCTCCGGGAAAGCAGTTGGCAGGGCGGGGCCACGGCGGCGATAGTCCCTTGGTGACTGCCGCTTCCGCTCACCCCCTGCGCCGCCCCGGCCGCAACTATCGTCTGCTGACCGCCGCCGCGATCATCACGGGCCTGGGTACCCATGGCGCGCTGATCGCAGCGGCGTTCGCAGTTCTGGACGCAGGTGGTGACGGCGGCGACGTCGGTCTGGTCGCCGCCGCCAGGGCCGCGCCGCTGGTGCTCTTCCTGCTGATCGGCGGGGCGGTCGCGGACCGGCTGCCGCGGCACCGGGTGATGGTCGCGGCGAACGCCCTCAACTGCGTCTCGCAGGCCGCCTTCGCCTGGCTCGTCCTGGCCGGCGATCCGAAGCTGTGGCAGATGATGCTGCTCACCGCGCTGTGCGGCACCGGACAGGCGTTCTTCAACCCGGCGGCCGAGGGCATGCTGATGTCGAGCGTCAGCCGCGAGCAGGCGAGCCGCGCCTTCGCGCTCTTCCGCATGGCCATGCAGGGCGCGACGATCGGCGGTGCGGCGCTCGGCGGCGCCATGATCGCCGCGATGGACCCGGGCTGGGTGCTGGCCGTCGATGCGGCGTCCTTCGCGTTGGCGGGTGCGCTGCGCGCTTTCCTGGACGTCAGCCACATCCCCTCGCGCGCGCCGGGCGGCGGTCTGTTCGCCGATCTACGCGACGGCTGGCAGGAGTTCGTCGGCCGCCCCTGGCTGTGGAGCATCGTGGCGCAGTTCTCGGTGGTGGTCGCCGCGGTGGGGGCCGCCGAGTCGGTGTACGGGCCGCTGGTCGCCCGGGACGAACTCGGCGGCGCCCGCCCCTGGGGCTTCGCGCTCGCCGCGTTCGGGGCCGGCACGCTGGGCGGGGCGTTCCTGATGACGCGCTGGAAGCCCCGGCGGATGCTGCTGGCCGGAACCCTCTGCGTCTTCCCGCTGGCCCTGCCGTCGGCGGGGCTCGCGGTGCCGTTGCCGGTGGCATGGCTCTGCGGGGTGATGTTCGCCAGCGGCGTCGCCATCGAGGTGTTCGGGGTCTCGTGGATGACGGCCATGCATCAGGAGATCCCGGAGGAGAAGCTGTCGCGCGTCTCGGCGTACGACTGGTTCGGCTCGGTGGCGATGATGCCGGTCGCCACCGCGCTCGCCGGTCCGGTGGAGGCCCTGGTCGGGCGCGGTGCGGCCCTGTGGGGCTGCGCGGCGCTGATCGTACTGGTCACCGGCGCCGTGCTGTTCGTCCCCGAGGTCCGCAATCTGACCCGCGCCACCGCCACCACCGAGGTGGTGGCGGCCGAGGTACCGAAGCCGGCCTCAGCCGATGCCGAAGGCTCCGTCGGGCGGCTCGGGTGAGGCGACCGCCTCGCCGTCCCTGACCGGCCCGGCGGTTCCGGCGAGCCGGTCCAGCGCGGGACCGTGTTCGACCCTGGCGGGGAAGGCGTCGGCCGAGCAGCGACGGGTCAGTGCCGCGGTGTCGACGGCGTTCCGGGAGGCGACGAGGACGACGTTGCCGAAGCGCCGGCCGCGCAGCACCGCCGGTTCGGCGATCAGGGCGATCTCCTCGAAGACAGCGGCGAAGGTGGCCAGTTGGGAACGGAGAAAGCCGAAGGGCGCGCCGTCGGCGAGGTTGGCGGCGTAGATCCCGCCGTCGCGCAGCGCCCGGCGGGCGGCCCGTGCGTACTCGACGGTGGTGAGGTGGGCGGGCACCCGCGAGCCGCCGAAGACATCCGCGATCAGGAGGTCGACGGAGCCGGGCCGGGTCTCTTCCAGCCGGCCTCGGGCGTCCGTGCCGTGCACGGTGATCCCGCTGCCGTCGGGGACCGGCAGATGCTCGGCGACCAGGGCCAGGAGCCCGAGGTCGGCCTCGGCGACGTCCTGGCGGGAGCCGGGCCTGGTCGCGGCGACATAGCGGGGCAGGGTGAGCGCGCCGCCGCCGAGATGGAGCACGTCCAGCGGTGCGCCCGGTGCCGCCGCGCAGTCCACGACGTGGCCGAGCCGTCGCGCGTACTCGAATTCGAGGTGGTCCGGCGCGTCGAGGTCGACGTACGACTGGGGCGCCCCGTCGACGGTGAGCAGCCAGGCCCTGTCCCGGTCCACGTCGGGCAGGAGTCTGGCGGTGCCATGGTCCACGTCCCGGATGACGGGTATCGAGTCGTTCACACCCCCATTGTGGGGTGCCGGATCAGCTGCTCACGACCGCGGCGACGGCCTCGGTGTGCGATGCCGCCTGGGCGAGCCCGGCACGGGCCGCCGCGGCCCGGTGGCCCGGGTCGAGGGGGTTGCGGCCGAACGCCTTCTTCGCCGCCGCGTCCGGGGTGATGACCTCCACGCGCGCGCCCTGCGCGGCCAGCTCGGCCGCCTGTGAACGCGGCGAGGCGATGGCCTTGTTGCCACGGGCCGTCGGAGCGATGACGACGACGCGCCCGTAACCCGCGGCGAGATGGGCGTTGGCCGGGGAGTGCACCCCGCCGTCGATCCAGGACCGTCCCCCGACGGTGGCGACCGGCCAGACGGCCGGTACGGCGCAGCTCGCGGTGACGGCGTCGGCGAGGGGCACCGCGCTGTCCCTGTCGAACGTGCGGAGTTCACCGGTGGTCGCGTCGACCGCGGTGATGCGCAGGGGGCGCTCGGGCCAGTCGGCCGTCGGGAGACGCTCGGCGATCGCCGCACGCCGTTCGTCCGCCGTGATGCCGAGGCGGGCGTCCCGCGCGATGCGGGCCAGCTTCCGGCCGTACGCCTCGGGAGTGCGGGCGGACAGCACGGCTCCCGCGTAGCGCAGTACGGTGAGCACGCCGAGCTTGCCGCCGGTCATGTCCCGCGGATCGGTGAGCTGGAGTCCGTACAGTTCCGGAAGGCCCATCAGTCCTGAGGCCAGCTGCGCGCCGACCACCGCGCCCGCCGAGCTGCCGATGATCAGGTCGGCGCCGGCGAGGTCCACGCCCGCCTGTGCGAGGCCGTGCAGAATTCCCGTTTCCCAGGCGCCGCCCGTGATACCGCCGGCACCGAGCACCAGAGCTGTTTCTGCCATGCCGTCAGTCTTGCGTACGGCACAGGGCCCGCCTCCCGCGGGGTACGGGAGGCGGGCCCTCGGCACGACACGGCTCAGAGCAGTCCGGTGACGGTGCCCGCGCCGACGGTGCGGCCGCCCTCACGGATCGCGAAGCCGAGTCCGGTCTCCAACGGGACGTCGCGGCCCAGCTCGACGGTCAGGTCGACCGTGTCGCCGGGGCGCGCCACCGCCACCGCGCCGAGGTCGACGTCGCCGACGACGTCCGCGGTGCGGATGTAGAACTGCGGCCGGTAGCCGGTGGTGACCGGGGTGGTCCGGCCGCCCTCCCGTGCCGACAGGACGTACACCTGCGCGGTGAAGCGGCGGCTCGGCGTCACACTGCCGGGCGCCGCGACCACATGGCCGCGGCGGACCCGGTCGCGCTCCACCCCGCGCAGCAGCAGCGCCACGTTGTCCCCGGCCTCCGCGGACTCCATCGGCTTCCCGAAGGTCTCCAGGCCGATGACGACCGTCTCGATGTCCGGGCCCAGCACCGACACCCGGTCGCCGCTCCGGACGGTGCCGCGCTCGACGGCTCCGGTGACGACGGTGCCCCGGCCGGTGATGGTCAGGACGTTCTCCACCGACAGCAGGAACGGCGCGTCGGTGTAGCGGACCGGCATGGGTACGTAGGTGTCGACGGCGTCCAGCAGCGCCTCGACGGCCGCGGTCCAGCGCGGGTCGCCCTCCAGGGCCCTGAGGCCCGACACGCGTACGACGGGGACGGAGTCACCGCCGTAGCCGTGCGCGGAGAGCAGCTCGCGGACCTCCAGCTCGACCAGGTCGGTCAGCACCCTGTCCTCGCCGTCGTCGACGGCGTCGGCCTTGTTGAGGGCGACGACGATGTGGTCGACGCCCACTTGGCGGGCGAGCAGGACGTGCTCGGCGGTCTGCGGCATGATGCCGTCGAGCGCGGAGACGACGAGGATCGCCCCGTCGAGCTGGGCGGCGCCGGTGACCATGTTCTTGATGTAGTCGGCGTGGCCCGGCATGTCGACATGGGCGTAGTGACGGGTGTCGGTCTCGTACTCGACGTGCGCGATGTTGATGGTGATGCCGCGCTGTGTCTCCTCCGGCGCCCGGTCGATCCGGTCGAACGGGACGAACGTGCCGGTTCCGCGGTCGCTGAGGACCTTGGTGATGGCGGCGGTCAGGGTGGTCTTGCCGTGGTCGACGTGGCCCATGGTGCCGATGTTGAGGTGCGGCTTGGTGCGCACGTATGCCGTCTTGGGCATGGCTCATTCCTTGGAATTCGAAGCTGAGAGAGAAGACCCCAGGGCCCCGCCGACCCTCCCCTTGCGGGGTCCGCCGGACTGTCGGGGGAGGGTCAGCTTCGGGCGCCGCCGATGGGCGCCGAGGCAGCGGTGAACGCTGCGGCGGCAACTGCCGCTGCGGTGGCGGGGTTCACGGCAGCCTTCGGCGCGTCCGCGACTGCGGACCTCGCTGCGAGAAAGGCGTACCGGAACATGGGTCCGATCATGGCCGAGGAACGGGGTGGCGTCGAATGGTTTTCCGGCGGGCATCGCAGGCAGGAAAAGCGAGTTCGGCGTCCGCCCGCCGGCGGCGGCGCTTCGTCCGGCGCGGGGCCGGGAACGGGCGCGCCGGCGGTACGGGGCGCCCGTGCCGTACCGCCGGCGTTGCGGCGATCACCCACGGGCGTCGGTTACTCTCCCCGCATGCTCGACCCCGTCCCCGGCGCCCGGCCCGCCACCGGCCTCGCCGCGCGCTGCACGAGGGCGCTGCTCTCGCCCTGGTCCCGGTTCTCGCTGCTCGTGGTGGTGCTGCTGGCCGCCGCGGCGGCGATGCTGCTCCTGGAACCCCAGCGGCTGCTCGCCGCCGACTGGCCCGCCCGGCTGAGCGGGGGCGCCGCGGTCGTGCTGTTCGGTGTCGCGTACGGCGTGTGCACTGTGGCCTTCGTGCCGCGGCCACTGCTCAATGTCGCCGCGGGAGCGCTGTTCGGTTCCCAGGCGGGGCTGGCCGCGGCGCTGGCGGGCACGGTCCTCGGCGCGGGCATCTCGTTCGGGCTGGGCCGGGTGCTCGGGCAGGACGCGCTCCGTACGCTGCTGCGCGGTCGCTGGCTCAGGGCGGCGGACGGTCAGCTGAGCCGCCACGGGTTCCGCTCGATGCTGGCGCTGCGGCTCTTTCCCGGTGTGCCGTTCGCCGCGGCCAACTATTGCGCGGCGGTCTCGCGCATGGGGTATCCGCCGTTCCTGGCCGCCACCGGGCTCGGCTCGATCCCGAACACCGCCGCGTACGTCGTCGCGGGCAGCGAGGCCTCGTCACCGACGTCGCCCGCGTTCCTGGCCGCAATGGGCTTCATCGTGCTGACCGGGGTCGGGGCGGCCGTCGTCGCCTGGCGCAAGCGCCACCGCCTGTCCGCCGAGTGATCCGGTACGCGGCGGAGCGGACGGCCGGGGCAGCGGGCGGGCGCAGGGGTACGCGCAAAGCTGTTCATCTGAGGGCGATACCCTGCCCGCGACCGACCGAAGATCTCCGGGCACGGCACGACCCTGCCCTCATTCGACCGCAAATCCGCACATTGTCGACGGCATTCACGACCGTCGGCCGATGCACGATCACCTCCGGGATGGCCAAAGCCCCATGAGCTGGTTCGAATCGTTCGTCCTGGGCCTCGTTCAGGGACTGACCGAGTTCCTGCCGATCTCCTCCAGCGCGCATCTGCGGCTCACCGCAGCGTTCGCCGGCTGGCACGACCCGGGTGCGGCGTTCACCGCCATCACCCAGATCGGCACGGAAGCGGCCGTCCTCATCTACTTCCGCAAGGACATCGTCCGGATCGTCTCGGCCTGGTTCCGTTCGCTGGTCGACCGGTCGATGCGCAGCGACCACGACGCCCAGATGGGCTGGCTGGTCATCGTCGGCTCCATCCCCATCGGCGTGCTCGGGGTGACGTTCAAGGACCAGATCGAGGGGCCCTTCCGCGATCTGCGGCTGATCGCCACCACGCTGATCGTCATGGGTGTCGTCCTCGGTGTCGCCGACCGCCTCGCGGCCCGCGACGAGGCGGGGGGCAGGCACCGGGCCAGCAAGGAGCGCAAGACGCTCAAGGAACTCGGTGTCAGGGACGGCCTCATCTTCGGCTTCTGCCAGGCCATGGCCCTGATCCCGGGAGTCTCCCGTTCCGGCGCCACCATCAGCGGCGGTCTGCTGATGGGCTACACCCGCGAGGCGGCGGCCCGCTACTCCTTCCTGCTGGCGATCCCGGCGGTGCTGGCCTCGGGCGTCTTCGAGCTGAAGGACGCCGGCGAGGGACATGTGTCGTGGGGGCCGACGATCTTCGCGACGTTCATCGCCTTCGGCGTGGGATACGCCGTCATCGCCTGGTTCATGAAGTTCATCACGACCAAGAGCTTCATGCCGTTCGTCATCTACCGCGTGCTTCTCGGGCTGGCCCTGTTCGCACTGGTCGCGGCGGGTGTGCTGAGCCCGCACGCGGGCGAGTCCGCCGGCTGACCAAGTTGCCACACCTGGCACTGTCCAGCGCATTCTGACGCTTTCGCACATCTACGCGTCATGATCATCTCCCACTCGTCTCCCACTCGGGGGACTGGGAGACGGAGCAGCCAGACGGTGTGCGAGCGCAAAGTTGGGGACCTGAAGAAGGGCCCGCACAGCCTTGGCCGTGCGGGTCCTTCTGTACGGCGGCCGGGTCCGAGTCAGTCCAGGCCGAGGCGGTCCAGCAGGCCCCGGACGCGGTCGGCGAGCGCCTTCTCCGGGTCCGAGCTGATCGTGGCCAGGGCCACGGCAGCGGTCACGATGACGTCGCTCAACTCCTTCTCGACGTCCTGCCACGAGTGGCTGTCGCCCTTGCGCGGGTTGGCGCCGAGGGCGCCGGTGACGGCCTCGGCGACCTCTCCGGCCTCCTCCGAGATCTTGAGGACTCGCAGCAGCCTCACGTCACCGACCGCAGCCTGGTTCTCGGCGTCGAGCCAGCCACGCAGCTTCTGCACGCCGTCCCACATCATCCCGTCCATGCTTCTCCTCGTCGTTCTACAGGGGGTCGTGATCGGGTCGAGCTCCTACCGCCACATGGCCAGGCAGAGCGCGACCACACGAGCGGTCAGGACCGCGACCTGCGCCGCTGCCGCCCGGGCGAGCATCGGGTGCGAGCGCCGGACGCGCCGCCACGCGGCGCATCCAGTGTCGCCGTCGGCCTGGACACGGACCCCGAAGGCGCTGATGCTGAGCCATACATACTGCGCGGGCGGAGGCTGGTGTCGTGGACGGCCGGCAACTTCGCACCACTGACGGTGTGTGCGACCGCTGTTAGCCTGCGCCCATGGTCAAGGGAAGATCGCCCGGCCGAATAGCTCACATAGCAGGGGGCGACAGGTCAGAGCGTGTATTGATCCTGGCCAGCTTCGTGAACCGAGTCGGCAATGGGCTCTTCAACACGGCGTCGGCGCTGTACTTCACGTTGGTCGTGGATCTACCGGCAGTGCAGGTGGGTGCCGCCCTCACCGCCGCCGGCTTGATCGGCCTGCTCGCGGGGATACCGGGAGGTCACCTGGCCGATCGACGTGGACCGCGCACGATCATGATGCTCGCTTTGACGGTTCAAGCAGTGGCGATGTCCGCTCTCGTGCTTGTCGAGAGCTGGGCTGCCCTCACGGTCGTCGCTGCCGTTGACCAGCTTGCCGCAGCCGCCGGCGGCGCCGCCTGGGGAGCCCTCGTGGTCCGGGTCGGTACTGACCGCCCAGCGCTGTTCAGGGCAAAGCTCCGTACTTACGTCAATTTGGGCGTCGTCCTGGGAACCGTGGGTGCCGGATTTGCGGTTGCAGCGCATACTCGTACTGCCTACTTCGTGCTGATTCTCAGCAACGCGGCCAGCTTTGCACTGTGCGCCCTCCTCCTGTTCTTGCTCCCCAACTACAGGGCATTGGCGCCACCGCCGCAGCAGCGCCGCTGGATCGCTCTCACCGACCGTCCGTTCGTGACCTTCACAGCCCTCTATGGTGCGATGGGGCTGCAATACCCGGCGGTGTCCCTGCTTCTGCCGATATGGATCTCAGAGCACACAGACGCACCGCGCTGGACCGTGGCCGCGGTATCCGCGATCAATGCTGGAGTCTGCGTCCTCTTACAGACCAGAATCGGATCCCGCATCGAAACCCCTCGCGATGGCGGCAAAGCGTTCCGCACGGCAGGACTGCTCTTCCTCCTCAGCTGTCCGATGATGGCCCTGACCGCGCACGCTCCCGTGTGGGCGGCCGCCGGCCTCGTGGTCGCAGCGATCTTCGTCCACAGCCTCGGGGAGATATGGGAGTCCTCGTCCGGCTTCGCCCTTGGCTTCGGCCTGGCACCAGACCATGCCCAAGGCCAGTACCAAGGGCTTCTCGGGCTTGGCTTCAGCGCAGGCCAGGCGCTCGCCCCCGCCATCCTCACCACCGTCGTGCTCGGACTGGGCACGGCCGGCTGGCTGCTCCTCGGCATGTTCTTCGCCGCTGTGGGCGCCGTCGGCCCATCGCTTGCACGCTGGGGCACGCGAACCCGATCTCGACAGGGAGCCGCAGTTGCGGGACCCAGCGGAGAACCGGACGAGGCGCACGCATAGCCGCACCCTGAGTTCTGGCGAACGCGTTCCTCTGCGGCCCGCCCGACTTCGTCCGACAGCCCTTAGGCAGTCGGCCCAGCTGTCGCCGGCGAAGCGGGCCCATCGGGTGGCGGTGCCGGGGTGGATGCCGATGAGGTCGGCGATCACGATGGGGCAGGTCCGCCAACGCCTCCATCATGGCGGTGTTGCGTGCGGCGCGCGTCGGCAGGTGGGTCGGCCGACGCCGAACTCTTCCGCAATGTGCTGCACGGTGTACGTCTCCCTGGGCTTCGGGGTTCCGATCGCGAGTGGAGACTCGCGCCACACCGATCCTCATGCCTCGCTGTATCGAAAACGGGGTAGTGCGTTTCATGGGCGCGTACACGGGTTACGCCACAAAGAAGGTGCAGGTCAGGGCAGTTGGGGACCGACCGCCTCACAGGCGATCGATTTCGGACGCTCCTGGCTGTCGGCAAGTGCAGGTTGGGGAGGGCTGGAGTCAGCTCTCAGCCCCGCCGAGCCGAAGGGGGCCCGGAGGAGATACGTGCGAAACGGGCCCATGACCGTCCCGAGTCGTTCCTCACGCTGCTGGTGTTGCTGAAGTCCTGTGCCAGGCTTGGCCCATGAGTGACATGTGGACCGGCGAGAAGGTACGCCTGCGAGGTGTCGAGCCCGAAGACTGGGAGGGCTTTCGTGACCTGACCAAGAACACCCTCGATGTCCGCAACGCCGACCTGGTCGACCCTCCGCGCTCTGCTGAGAGTTTCCGTTCCTGGACTGCTGAGCGGGCTGCGCGTCCGCCGGGGGGTGAAGCATTCCGCCTGGTGGTCGAGGTGCTCGCCGACCACGCGTTCGCAGGGTCCGTCACAGTCGGAGAGACCGACATCCGTGCAGGACGGTTCAAGACGGGTGTCGAGATCATCCGCGATCACCGCCGCATGGGATACGCGGCCGAGGCAACCGAACTCGTCCTCACCTACATGTTCGCCGAACAGCGCTACAACAAGTGCGAGGTGGAGGTTTACGCCTTCAACGACGCCTCCCTCGCCCTTTACCGCAGGCTGGGCTTCGCCGAGGAGGGACGACTTCGCCAACATGAATTCTTCGCCGGCAGCCACCACGATGTCGTGCTTCTTGGCATCACCGCCGCCGAACACTGGGCCACGCACCAGCGTCCATCAGTACGGTGACCTTCGCTTCACCATTCCCCACGTACGGGGCAAATCAGCAGCACGGGGTCAGGATGTCGTCGGGCCCGGGAGCATGGGACGCTGAGCAAGCGCAACGTGCTCTCTCTCGCCGAAACGGGAGGGGGCCATGTCACTCGGGTTCGTCGTCCAGTTCCTGGCCGACATGGGCACCGGCATCCGCGCGGAGCTGGCGGGCCGCCCCGTCGAGGAGCCGCCCTCCGTGGCCCTTCGGCACGGCGTCCCGGTCCCCCTCGCCGCCTGCGCCGAGCACTCCGGCGAATCCGACCGGGCACTGCGCATCGTCCAGCTGATTCTGCGTACCCCCGCCCTGCTCGCACGCTTCCTGGAGCGCCAGGCGCAGTGGCATGACGACCCGACGGCCGAGCCGGCGCACCGACTGGGGCGCGATCCCGCCGCGGACCTCTCTCCGCAACTGGCCGCCGGGACGGCGCTGGTCGCCTTCCACGCCGTGCTGCAGCGGTGGAGCGGGAGCGACGGCGCCGAGGACCCCGCCGAGCTGATCGACCGGGCCTTCACCGTGATCGCCCCGGCGTTGGACGGCATCACGCGACCGTAGGGCCGGCCCGGCGGATCAGGGCCGGACCGGGGCCGGGTGCCGCCCGATGCCCTTGATCGCCCCCGCGCCGGACTCGAACAGCAGCCCCCGCATACCGGCCGCCTCCGCCGCGCGGAGTGCGGGCGGTGCCGTCGGCGGACCACGAACCGGCCGTAGCGTACGTGGCGTGCCCCGGCCCGACACCACGGGTGACATCTGCACGTATCGTCCGGGTTTGACGGGGTTCAGGCAGATGGGGCCGAAAGTCCCTGCCGTACGACGTGGGCGCGTACCAGTCTGGGACACGTACCACCGGAACCTGGAGGGAACCATGACCACCGCCGAGCTTCCCGTGATCGCAGCCGTCGACGGCTCGTCGCACAGCCGCGAGGCACTCGACTGGGCCGCGCGCGAAGCGGTCCGCCGAGGGCTCGCGCTGGTGATCGTGCACGCCCGGACGCCGACCAGGCGCACCGTCCAGGAGACGCAGCTGCGCGGCGCGGAGGAGCTGCTCACCCAGTCGGTACGGAGGGTCTGCGAGATCGCTCCGGATCTGCACCCGACGACGCTCGCACCGCTGGACTTCCCCGCGGCGGCGCTCACCTCGCTCAGCCGCGACGCGTCGCTGGTGGTCGTCGGCTCGCGCGGTCTGGGCGGTTTCCGGTCGCTGATGCTCGGCTCCAACAGCCTGGCGACCGCCTCGATGGCCAAGTGCCCCGTCGTCGTCATCCACGGCGGGCCGTCGGAGGAGGACGGCGGGGTGGCGGAGGCCTACCCCGACATCGTCGCGGGCGTGGCCGCCGACGAGAGCAGTGAAGCGGTACTGGACTTCGCCTTCGCGACGGCCGCCACCCGTCCGGGTGCGCGCCTGCGGATCGTGCACGGCTGGACGATGTTCTCCTCGATGCTGTCCGGCGGCCCCGTCTTCGACCGGGACGCGGCGGCGGGGGCGGCCGAGCGGACCCTCGCCGAACTCACCGCCGGACGGCAGGAGAAGTACCCGCAGGTCGAGGTCGTCAGGGAGCCGGTCGGCGGCTCCGCCTCACGCACCCTGGTCACGGCCTCGGCGACCGCGGCGCTGACCGTGATCGGACGGCGCAAGGGCGGCGAGTCCCTCGGACTCGGGCTCTCCCCCGTCGCTCAGACCACGCTCACGCACGCGCTCGGCCCGGTGGCTGTGGTGCCCTGCTGACAGCGGTGCCGGCCCGCCCCGTGCGTGCACGCCCCTTGGCCCCGCACGCCGGCGGGCAGACACTGACCCGATGACGCAGCGTGCGGATCTCTCGACCGTGATGGACCAGCTGTCCATCGATGCAGTGATCACCGGCTATGCGCGGGCGGTGGACGACGGCGCATGGGCGGACTACCGGGCCCTGTTCACCGCGGACGGACGCGCCGACTACCGCAGTGCGGGCGGTATCGAAGGGCCCGCCGACGAGGTCGCCCAGTGGCTTGCGGAGACCATGCGGCTCTTCTCCGTACGCCAGCATCTGATCGTCAACCGCCGGCTCGCCATCCAGGATCTGGGGGGCTACCCGGGCGACCGCGCCGAGGTGCTGGCGGACTACGTGAATCCGATGCGGCTGGCGGGCGGCGGGGGCGGCACCGGGGCGGGGACGAGCGCGCCGGACTTCGTCTCCGGCGGGCGGTACACGTTCACGTTGTCGCGTACGGAGAGCGGCTGGCAAATCCGTACTGTGACCGTCGACGAGAAGTGGCGCGGCACGGCGGGCTCGCGCACCGCCGGCTGAGCCCGCCCTCCGGGTGCTTCCGTCTTCCGGTGCCGGGGAAGAACTGCGGAACGGGAGCCCAGGGGTCACACTGCTGATCAGGCGGGGACGAGGAGGCGCGGTATGCGGATTCCGGCCGGTCGGCGCGAGCAGTGGCAGCGGATTCGGCGGTCCGGCCGATGGCACGCCTGCCTCGCGCTGTTCGCCGGTGCGCTTCCCGCGCTCGCCTTCCCCGCCCCTTCCTTGTGGTGGCTCGCCTACGTCGGTCTGGTGCCGTGGCTGCTGCTGATCCGGTCCGCCGGTACGGCGCGCCGCGCGGCTCTCGACGGCTGGCTCGGCGGGATGGGCTATCTGCTCGCCGTGCATCACTGGCTGCTGCCGAGTCTCCATGTGTTCCTCGTGATCCTGGCGGCCCTGCTCGGTCTGCTGTGGGCGCCGTGGGGGCTGCTGGTCTTCCGGACGCTGCGCGGGCCGGCACGCGCGGGTTCCGCCGCGGCCGCGGTCGTGGTGGTGCCGTGCGGGTGGCTGATGATCGAGCTGGTCCGCTCCTGGGAGGGGCTCGGCGGTCCCTGGGGGCTGCTCGGCGCGAGTCAGTGGGAGGTAGCTCCGGCGCTCCGCGTGGCATCGGTCGGCGGGGTATGGCTGGTGAGCCTGCTGGTGGTCGCGGTGAACACCGCCGTAACCCTGCTGTTCGTGACCGCGGCCGCCCGGACGGTCGCCGTCGTCGCCGTCGTGGCGTGCGCCGTGGCGGTGTCGGCGATGGCCCGGTGGGCACCGCGGCCCGAGCCGTCGGGCGTGGCCAGGGTCGCCGTCGTGCAGCCGGGCGTGCTCCCGGGACCCCGCAGCGTCGAGCGCCGGCTCGCCGTCAGTGAGCGGTTGACCGGCTCGCTGGCGGGACGCGGTCTCGATCTGGTGGTGTGGGGCGAGAGCAGTGTCGGTGTGGATCTCTCCCGGCACCCGGACATCACCGCCCGGATCGCTGCCCTGTCGCGCCGGGTGGGCGCCGATGTGCTGGTCAACATGGATGCCCTGCAGACCGACGCGTCGGGTCGGACGGGGATCTTCAAGTCCGCGGTGCTGGTGGGGCCGGACGGATTGACCGGAGATCGGTACGACAAGATGCGGCTGGTGCCGTTCGGCGAGTACATTCCGGCCCGTTCCGTGCTCGGATGGGTCACGGCCGTGGGCAAGGCGGCGGGCAAGGACCGGCTCCGCGGCACCCATCCGGTCACGATGGAGCTCCCCGGAGCCGACGGGGGGAAGGGACTGCGCATCGGGCCGCTGATCTGCTTCGAGTCCGCGTTCCCCGACATGAGCCGGCGGCTGACCCTGGACGGCGCGCAACTGCTGATCGACCAGTCGTCGACCGCGACGTTCCAGCACAGCTGGGCTCCCGAACAGCACGCCTCGCTCGGAGCGCTGCGAGCCGCCGAGAACGGCCGCCCGATGGTGCATGCCACGCTCACCGGCGTCAGTGCCGTGTACGGCCCGCAGGGTGCGCGGATCGGCACCCCGCTCGGTACGGATACGAGTGCAGCCGAGGTCTTCGACGTACCGCTGGCGTCCGGTACCACCCTCTATGTGCGGCTGGGCGATTGGCCGGTGCACGGGGCGGCTGCGGTGCTGGCCGTGTTCTGCGCGTACGAGGGGGTGCGGTCGCTCAGGAGGCGTGACGGGGCCGGGCCGGCCGGTGCGAGGGGCGCCGGGGCGCCGGTGATCGCCTCGCCCGGTGAGCACCGGGGCTGAGCCTGGGAGCGCCGGGATCCCGCGGCCACCGAGTCCTGATACGTCGTCACAGAAAGCCGTGATCACGGTGGCTGTCCCCGTGACGCGGATACACCCCCGTCGCACCCCTGACCAGCATTGACGCCCTGCCCATCACGGACTGCGGCTGCCGCGACCACTTTTACTGAATATCGAATTCCATTTAATGGCAGTGAAGTTCCGCGCAAAATCAACCTTGATCAAGATGTGATCACGATACGAAGGCCCCGGTTGCTGCCACCTCGCCGAGAAGTTAAGACTTGACCACCTCCACCCCCTCCCGCGAGGGGTCGCCCATAGCCTTTCGAGACCGGGCTGAACGATGGCGGAAAATATATGTGGAGTTCGGCGCAAGAAAAGGGTATTGATGAAATTCCGAATGCGTGCAGCGACCGTGACTGTCGGAACCGCCCTGGCCGTATGGGGGCTTGCTGCCCCCGTCCAGGCCGTCACCCCCACCGTCAACGGTTCCGTTCACGCTCAGGGGACGATCCAGTGCGCCCCGGAGAGCAAGACATATACCGTGAAATCGAAGCCCGCGCCGGTACTCTCCGGCCCGTCCAACAAAGCGACGCAGATCGACGTCGTCTACCCCGGAAACAAGGTGCGCGGCTATTTCCACTGCGTCAATAGTGGCAACATCTACGTCTGCATCGGCCTCTGCAAAGTCGACGACAACGGCGTCAAGGGACGCTGGGTATTCCGTGGCTACCTGAGCTGATTCCCCACCGCAGTGCGGCTCACTCGCCCTGGATCCACCGCTCGATGACGGGCTGCGCGCGAGGGCCTGGCACGGAAAGGTGCCCGCCGAGCCGGGAGAACGGGATTCCCCCATGCCTCCACCGGCCCTGGGCGTCGGCGTGGTCGTTCGACGTCCGGTCCGTGAAGAGCTGCCGGCCGGCGGGGTTCCAGGAGCGGGACAGGCACGGGCTTCCAGGATCACGGGGTTCTTGACGCCCCATGACCCGAGTGAAGACCGTGCCTGTCGGCGCATCAGCGCCGATGCCGCCCGCCGTTGACGGGCTCAGCGAGCGGTCCTGACGGACCATCGATCCCCTGAACGCGGAATCACGCCCTTGACCAGCAGGAACAGCGAAACGCTGCAGGACAGCCCTTAGGCGCAGTCCAGGTCGCGCAGGACACGCTCGCACAGCTCATGCGTCTGCAACGCATCCCTGGCGCTCAGCACCTTTCCGGCCCGCACGGCGTCCAGGAACGACAGCACGCTCTGCTCGATGCCGCGCTGACGGGCCACCGGCACCCAGTCGCCGCGCCGGCGTACGCTCGGCTGGCCCTTGTGGTCGATCACCTCGGCAAGGTTGACGACCTCGCGCTTGGAGTCCTGGCCGGAGACCTCCAGCCGTTCCTCGGTCGAGCCGCTGAGCCGGTTCATCATGCCGATCGCGGTGAATCCGTCACCGGACAGCTGCAGGACGACGTGGTGCATCAGACCGTCGCGGATCCTGGCCTGTACGACGGTGTGCTCGACCGGCCCCGGGACGAGGAAGCGCAGGGTGTCGACGACATGGATGAAGTCGTCGAGCACCATGGTGCGCGGCTCCTCGGGCAGGCCGACCCGGTTCTTCTGCATGAGGATCAGTTCACGCGGGTGCTCGGCGCACTGCGCGTAGCCGGGCGCGACCCTGCGGTTGAAACCGACGGCGAGGCTCGTCCCACGCTCCTCGGCAAGGTTCACCAGCCTTGCCGAATCGGCGAGTTCGTAGGCCAGCGGCTTGTCGACGTACGTGGCGACGCCGGCGTCCAGCAACCGGCCCACGATCTGGGGGTGCACGGGGGTGGGAGCGTGGACGAACGCGGCGTCCAACCCCTCGGCGAGCAGCGAATCGAGGTCGGTGTGGCGCTGCCCGGACGGGATCCGGTGGGCCTCGGAGACCGCGGTCAGGGTGGCGGGGGTGCGGGTCTGCAGATGCAGTTCGACCCCGGGCAGGGTGGTCAGAACCGGCAGGTACGCCTTCTGCGCGATGTCGCCGAGCCCGATGCAGCCGACCTTCACAGAGGTCTCCTTCTCACTGTTCGGCACCGGCCGGCGCGGTGTCATCGGGCGAGGGAGCCCCGTCGGGCTCTTCGAGCCGATGCCTACCGCGATGGCCTGTGCGCGTCCTTCGTCCGGGCAGCATACGTGTGCTGCGGCGGCTGCCAGTCGGCGATGCCGTCGAAGGTGCGCAGGACGAGAGTCGGTCCGAGCCGCGAGACGGTGGACATCAGGGCATCGCGCAGCATTACGGAAGGCACCCCGGTCAGGCGCATCAGCCAGGACGCCTTTGCGGCCTTGCGGACGACGGCCGTTGTGCGCGGCAGCCGGTCTGCGGTGTAGGCGGCCAGGCCCGCACCGAGATCCCCGTCCGGCGTCATGTGGTGGGCGAGCACGATCGCGTCCTCGACCGCCTGGTTGCCCCCCTGGCCGAGGCTGGGCGCCATGGCATGGGCGGCGTCTCCGACGAGGACGGTGCGGCCCCGGTGACAGGACGGCAAGGGGTCGATCAGGTGGTGCACGTCGTTGCGGAGCACCTGACCGGGCTCGGCGGCGGCGATGGTCGAGGGGATCGGGTCGTGCCAGCCACCGAAGCGGCGCATCAGCTCCGCCTTCTCGTCGTCGACGGCATGGGCTCCGGCGGGGGCGACCGCGGCCCCGTAGGCGTAGATCCTGCCGTCCTTGAGCGGCTGGGTGCCCCAGAGGGCGCCGCGCCCCCACGTCTCGTGCGGCGCGAAGGGCCGCCCGGCCGCGGGGACGACGAAGCGCCAGGTGGTGAATCCGGCGTACGAGGGCCCGGGGTGGGCCGGGAAGAGTACGCCGCGTACACCCGACCTGATGCCGTCGGCACCGATCACGAGGTCGGCCTCGATGGTCCCGGACGCCGTCCGGACGACCGCACGCGCACCGCCTGCCGCTCCGGGGTCGAGCAGTTCTGCCGCAGCGTCGGTACGGACGGCGGCGGCGGGCAGGCGGCTCACCAGACGGCCGACGAAGGTGGCCCGGTGCAGCAGGACGATGGGGCCGCCGAACCTCTCGGTCGCGGCGGCGCTGTTCGTACGGGAGAGCCAGCGCCCGCTCGGGGTGCGCATGCCGCCCGCGCCCTGCCAGGCGGCGAGGGACCTGATCTCGTCGCCGAGGCCGATGACGTCCAGGGCGCGCTGGGCATTGGGAGCGAGGGCGATGCCTGCACCGACGGGTTCCAGGGAGGCGGCGCGCTCCAGAACGGTGACCCGCCAACCGCACTCGTGCAGGGCCACCGCCGTGGTGAGGCCGCCGATTCCGCCGCCGACGACGACGGCGTGGGGTTGGTCCATCACTCCTCCTCGAAACTACACCTGTAGTGGCGATTGCACCGTACTACAGATGTAGTTCCACGGGTAGGTTGACCCCATGGCCACACGCACCACCGGCACCTCCCGGGCCGACCTCATCACCGATGCCGCCCTCGCACTCCTCGCCGAACGGGGGATGCGCGGACTGACCCACCGAGCCGTGGACGAGCGCGCCGGACTCCCCCAGGGTTCGACGTCCAACTACGCACGCACCCGGCAGTCCCTGCTGGAGGCGACGGTGCGACGGCTGGCGGAGCGCGAGGCGCGGGTGCTCGCACCGGGTGAACTCCCCGTTCCTGGCGCCGGACAGGCGCCCGGCCCGCGCACCGGCCGGGGACGCGACACACAGAACGGCCCGCACACCGGTCCGGAGGCGTTGATCGCCGGTCTCGCGCTCGCCCTGCACCGGTATCTCACCCGCCATCCCGAACTGCTCGTCTGCCGCTACGAGCTCGCCCTCGAGGCCACCCGCCGCCCCGAACTGCGGGAGTTCTTCGACGCGACGGGCCGGCAGTTCCGTGAGCCGCTGACGGCCCTGATGACGGCGGCCGGATCGGCCGAGCCCGAGCGGCACGCCCTGTCTCTGGTGGCCTGGTGCGAGGGGCTGATGTTCTCGTGCGCCGCGGGTTCGTACCACCAGTCCGTGCCGACCGAGGAGGAGTTGCGTACCGGCTTCGCCGAACTCCTGCGCGGGATGCTGGGATCCGACGGGGCATTGCGCTGACCGGAGTCACTCGTGCGGGCCAATCCGGGCTTCCCGGCTCACCGGAAAGCCGATCCGCCCAGCAGAGTTGATCAGGTGCAACGAACCAGAATCACCGTGAAGCTCCTGGTCGGCGTGGCGGTCACGACGCTGTCCGGCTGTGTGTCCGTGACTCCGCATCCGGACGTTCCGCCCCGGCCCGGGATCAGCAGCCCCGCCCAGGACCTGGCACCGCAGATCGCGCGACCCCCGGTCCACGACAGCCTGGAGGTGGTACCGGCCCCCGGGCCGTCCGCCTCCGCCTCCGCCCCGACGGCCGGAGCGCCTGCGGGCACCGGCCGCGCCGCCGCTCCCGCGCCGCTGCAACGGAACCGTCCCGGGGCGGCGCAGCCCCGCCGGCGTCATGCCCCGCCCGCCGTGACCGTGCCCGTCCCGGCCCTGCCGGCCCCTGTCGCCGGGACGGACGTCTGCGCACTGGGACGGGGGTACGGGCACTGGCCGGCCGGCAGCCCCCAGTCCCGGATCTGCGAGAACACCTACGGCCGCTGAGACCGGTACGGAAAAGACCCTGCCGAGCCCGGTACGGAAAGGATCCCGCCGAGCCCGGTACGGAAGCCGAGCCCGGTACGGGAAGAACGAACGGGTGGCCCGTCCGCCGTGGACGGGCCACCTCTCACATCTCCCGCAGTCTCAGCTCCAGCCGTGCGATCGCCGCGCGGACCCCTCCCCCGTAGCCGTCGTCCGACCCGTCCTCGGCAAGCACACCGGAGGCGGCATGGGCCCGGTCGAGATGGGTCCGGGCCGCCTCCGGCCGCTGGAGCTTCACGTAGTCCGCCGCGAGGTTGAGATGGAGCGAGGGGTAGAACGCCCGCACCGCCAGCGCGTCGGAGTGCTGCGCCGCCCGCTCGTCGGTCAGGCTGTCGGCCGCGGTCAACGCCCTCAGGTCCCAGGCCAGTTCATCACCGGGATCGTCCTGGGTGTCGGCCATGTAGTGGGCGAGGGTGCACCGGTGCAGGGCGTCACCGTCCTCGCCGATCTCCGACCAGAGGTCGCCGAAGCGATTGCGGGCCTCCTCCCGGTCACCACCGTGCAGGAGCATGATGGCCTGGCCGATCCTGGTCATGACGGCGTCCTTCGACGCCTCCCGCTGCTCCGCCACTGCGGCCTCCCTGTCCTTTGTCCACCCGTTCCCGGCCGACCGTTCCCGATCGACGCTAGCCGCAGCCGCGGCCAATCCCGCTGAGGCTCGGGCGGGCGTCCGGGCCTGTCCACCGGGCGCCCGCCACCGGCCGGGGCCGGGACCGCGGTGTCAGCCCAGATCGGGGATGCGCCAGTCGATGGCCTCGTGCCCCTGCGCCGCCACCGCCGCGTTGATCTGCCGGAACGGGCTGGAGCCGAAGAACTTCTTGGCGGAGAGCGGTGACGGGTGCGCGCCCTTCACCACCGCATGGCGCTCCTCGTCGATCAGCGGGAGCTTCTTCTGGGCGTAGTTGCCCCAGAGCACGAAGACCGCCGGATCGGGCCGCGAGGCGACCGCGCGGATCACCGCGTCGGTGAACTTCTCCCAGCCCTTGCCCTTGTGCGAGTTGGCCTCGCCCGCACGCACCGTCAGCACCGCGTTGAGCAGCAGGACGCCCTGCTGGGCCCACGGCATCAGATACCCGTTGTCCGGGACGGGCAGGCCGAGCTCCTCCTTCATCTCCTTGTAGATGTTCCGCAGGGAGGGCGGCGTCTTCACCCCCGGCCGCACGGAGAAGCACAGGCCGTGCCCCTGCCCCTCCCCGTGGTACGGGTCCTGGCCGAGGACGAGGACCTTCACCTTGTCGTAGGGAGTGGCGTCCAGAGCGGCGAACACCTGGTCGCGCGGCGGATAGACCGGCCCCTTGGCCCGCTCCTCCTCGACGAACTCGGCGAGCTCCTTGAAGTACGGTTTCTGCAGCTCTTCGCCGAGGACGCCGCGCCAGGACTCGGGCAGCAGGTCGGTGTCGGTCACGTCAACAACCTCCGGTAAGTAATACGTTCTCCATCCGAGAACCTACCGGGGGCCACTGACAACGGACCCCGCGAGCCCCGCCGGGCCTACCAGCTGGCCTTGCGGTACAGCTCCCACATCTGCATGACCGTCTGCGGGTCCAGGGCGCGCTCGCCGCCGCCGATGTCCTCGCCCGACGCGACGTACAGCTTGCCCTGCCACAGCGGCAGCAGCCGCACATCGTCGACCAGGATCTGCTGGGCCCGTTCGAACTGCTTGCTGACCGCGCCCCGGTCGCTCTCCTTGCGGGTCTGCGGCAGCAACTGCCGGGTGATCTCGTTCTTCATGTACGGCATCCCGGTGATGCTGTCCTTGCCCACGAAGGGGGCGATGAAGTTGTCCGGGTCCGGGAAGTCCGGGAACCAGCCGCGGCCGAAGACGGGGTACGCCCCCTTGGTGAAGCCTTCCTGGAACTCCTTCCAGGGCTTGCTCTTCAGCGTGATCTTGAACAGTCCGGAGGCTTCCAGCTGACGCTTCAGTTCGTCGAACTCGAGCGCCGTGGAGGAGCCGTACCGGTCGGTCGTGTACCAGAACGTCATCGAGACGGGCTTGGTGAGGCCCGCTTTGACGAGGATCCGCTTCGCCTTGTCCCGGTCGGGATCGCCATAGGCGTCGAAGAAGCTGGTGGTGTGTCCGGCGATGCCCTTGGGGACCATGGAGTACAGCGGCTCGGCCGTGCCCTGGTAGACCTTGGCCACCAGCGCGTCACGGTCGACGAGCTGGGCGACGGCCCGCCGCACGGCCACGTTCCCTGCGGCCGGATCCTCGGGGTTGAAGACCAGGAACCGGATGTCCGCGCCGACGGTCTCCACAATCTGCAGATTGCTGTTCTTGTCCTTGTTGTCTTCCAGGCTGACGACCTCCTCGGCGGTGAGGCCGCGGTAGATCGCGTCGATCTCGTTCTTCCTCAGCGCGGCGACCACCGGGGCGGATTCCTTGAAGTACCGGATGGTCACAGCGTCGTTCTTGCGGTTGGCGAAACCGTTGTAGCCCGGATTCCTCACCAGTTCGGCCCGGTTCCCCGGCTTGTACGCATCAAGGAGGTAGGGGCCGGATCCGGTGACCTTTCCGTCACTGCGGATCTTGTGCTTCGAATAGTCACTGGGCGCCACCAGCGACATCGCGGGCGTGGCGAGGATGAAAGGGAAAGTGGCGTCCGGCTTGGTGAGATGGAAGACGACGACGTCGTCCCCCCTCGTCTCCACCCGGTCGAGCGAGCCGAGCATGCCGACGGGGCCGCCCTTGACCTTGAGCTCCGAGATCCGGTCGATGGAGTACTTCACGGCCTCGGCGTCGAGTTTGTCGCCATTGGAGAATTTCAGACCCTTGCGGAGTTTGCACCGGTAGGCCGTGCTGGTGGCGTCGGTGAACCTGCACGACTCCGCGGCATCGGGCTCGGGGCTGGTGCTGCCGCTCGGGAAACTCACCAAGGTCTGGAAAACATTCCGCATCAGTTCCCAGGAGTTGTCCCACGCGGCCGCCGGATCCAGGGCGGAGGGCTCACTCGTCGTACCGACGACTATCTTCTGCTCCACTTTCGAGCCGCTGTCGGCAAGAAATCCGCAACCTGCCAGCAGAGAAAGGGAAGCAAGGACTGCAGCGGCCTGCAGACTGGCTCGGTAGAACACGTGAACGCTCCTCGATCAGCCATGGGTCGGCAGACCATACCGCAGCGCCCCGTCGGGTCAATCCCCAGGCCCGACAGGGCACTTGAGTCAATCAGGCCCAAATCCGCTCAGGCCGTTCTCAGCTCACACCCGCGTTCAGGAAGATCCCGCCGTCGACCACCAGAGTCTGTCCCGTGATCCAGTCGGACTGGCTGGATGTGAGGAAAGCGGCTGCACCGCCGATGTCCTCGGGGACCCCCAGTCGGCCGAGCGGATAGGCCGCGGCGGCCTCCGCCTCACGGCCCTCGTACAGCGCCCGGGCGAATTTCGTCTTCACGACTGCGGGGGCGATCGCGTTGACCCGGACGACCGGCGCGAACTCGTGCGCCAGCTGGAGGGTCAGATTGACCATGGCGGCCTTGCTCATGCCGTACGCACCGACGAACGGCGAGGCGGAGATACCGGCGACCGAGGCGATATTGACGATCGCGCCGCCGTTCTCCTTCTGCCAGGCCTTCCAGGTCTGCTGGGCGAACCCGAGCGCCGAGACCACGTTCGTCTCGAAGACCTTGCGGGCGACATTGAGGTCGAGGTCCGCGATCGGGCCGAAGACCGGGTTCGTGCCGGCGTTGTTGACCAGGAAGTCGACCCGGCCGAACGCCTCCATGGTGCGCTCGACCGCCGCCGCCTGGTGCGCCTCGTCGTGCGCCTTGCCCGCCACACCGATCGCGCGGTCGGAGCCGAGCCGCTCGACGGCCTCCTTGAGAGCGTCCTCGCCCCGCCCGGTGATGCAGACCCGGTCACCGCGGGCCACGAGCGCCTCGGCGACGCCGTAGCCGATGCCCCGGCTCGCGCCCGTGATCAGCGCGACCTTCCCACTGTCCTGCACAGCCATGATGTCCGTAACCCTCCGGATCAGTTGAGCGGTCCGCCGGCCACGTACATGACCTGACCGGAGACGAAGCCGGCCTCGTCGCCCGTGAAGAAGGCGATGGCGTTGGCGATGTCCTCGGGGTGGCCGACACGCTGCACCGGGATCTGGGTGGCGGCGGCGGCCTGGAACTCCTCGAAGCCCATGCCGATCCGTGCCGCGGTCTGCGCGGTCATCTCGGTGACGATGAAGCCGGGGGCGACGGCGTTGGCGGTGATGCCGAACTTGCCGAGTTCCTTGGCGAGGGTCTTGGTGAAGCCCTGCAGACCGGCCTTGACGGCGGAGTAGTTGGCCTGCCCGCGGTTGCCGAGCGCCGAGGAGGAGGAGAGCGAGACGATCCGGCCGAACTTGGCGTCCACCATGTGCTTCTGCACGGCCTTGGCCATCAGGAACGCGCCCTTGAGGTGCACATTCATCACGGTGTCCCAGTCGGACTCGGTCATCTTGAAGAGGAGGTTGTCGCGGAGCACACCCGCGTTGTTGACGAGGATCGTCGGGGCGCCGAGCTCGGCGGCGACCCGCGCGACCGCGGCCTCCACCTGGGCGCTGTCCGACACATCGCAGCCGACGGCGAGGGCGGTGCCCCCGGCGGCGGTGATCTTCTCGACGGTGTCCTTGCAGGCCGCCTCGTCGAGGTCGAGTACGGCGACTGCGCGGCCCTCGGCCGCCAGGCGCACCGCGGTGGCGGCGCCAATGCCCCGTGCCGCTCCGGTCACGACGGCGACGCGCTGCTCGGTGGTGGACATGCTTGGTTCTCCTCGCCCTTGGATCGCGGCTCAGCGGACGTCGGGGCGTCCCGGCACGGATCGTCCGTGTGCACGGAACCTTCCCGATAACTGAGCAACCGCTTAGTACCTTCAGCAGACGAGACGCTAGAAGCCCTGGCACCCGGTGTCAACGGCGCACGGCCGCAGGGGCGCATGTCACACCCGGCGGCGCCGCTGCCACCGTGGTCACGGGCGACGCCGCCGGGGTGGGGAGTCAGCGCACCAGCAGGTCCAGCAGCCGTTCGGCCTCGGCCTCCGGGTCGTTCGTGAGGCCGCTGTGCACGGGGCTCGGCTGGACGACCGTGGAGCGCGGCGCGATCAGCCAGCGGAAGCGGCGGCCTGCGTCGTCGCCGGCGGCCTGACCCGCGTCCGCACCGCCGCGGCAGACACCCTCGACGGCACGCAGGGCGGCCCGTACACCGACCACATCGGCGGCCGGGTCAAGGGCCTTCAGTTTGACCTCGTCGAGATGGGTGCGGGCGGCGACGAAGCCCCGCGCGCGGCAGTAGACGACCACGCCCGCGTTGAAGAACTCGCCGCGCTGCACCCGCGGCACCACGCGCAGCAGCGCGTACTCGAAGACATCGCGCTCGCTCACCGTCGGCCGTCCTTGTCGTTCTTCTCCTTGGTGGGGTGGGGCCACGGGGTGAGGTGCTCCGTGAGCCAGCCGGGGGCCTGGGACGGCTTGGGCTCGGTGGGGCCCTCCAGCGTGATCCGCTCATGAATGGTCGCGGCGCGCGGCAACAGCGCCTCCACATAGGCGCGGCGCAGCTCGTCCGTGGAGTCGAAGCCGGGCTCGTCCACCAGCCATTCGTCGGGGACGTCGGCCGCGACCTCGGTGAGCAGTTCCTCGGTGACCAGGGGGGCGAGCTCGGCCGCCGCCGCCGCGATGTCGGGGGCGAAGGGGGCCAGCGCGTGGTCCGAGGCGTTGTACGGCTTGGCGGCGGATGTCCGGGCGCCGGGCCAGTTGTGGTGCCAGATCATGGTGGCGCCGTGGTCGATGAGCCACAGGTCGCCGTGCCAGATCAGCATGTTCGGATTGCGCCAGGACCGGTCGACGTTGTTGATCAGTGCGTCGAACCAGACAACCCGGCCGGCCTCCCGGGAGTCCACCTGGTAGGCGAGCGAGTCGAAGCCGATCGACCCGGGCAGGAAGTCCATCCCCAGATTGAGCCCGCCGCTGGCCTTCAGGAGCTCCTGCACCTCCTGGTCGGGCTCGGCGAGCCCGATGACCGGGTCGAGCTGGATCTGCACGAGGTCGGGGACGCGAAGGCCGAGCCGGCGGCCGAGCTGTCCGCAGATGACCTCCGCGACCAGCGTCTTGCGTCCCTGTCCGGCACCGGTGAATTTCATGACGTAGGTGCCGAGGTCGTCGGCCTCAACGATCCCGGGCAGCGATCCGCCCTCCCGCAGGGGTGTGACATAGCGGGTCGCGATGACTTCGGTGAGCATTTCCCCAGGCTATACGGCTCAGATCCCTGGAGATCCACGGACCGAGGTCAGGGCCGTACAGCCTGGGGAATCACCCCGATCAGCCCTGGGGAGAATCTGGGGAGTTTTGGCCGGCGACCCGCTTTCCGAGGAAACCGTCGATCACAGCCCGGCCCCGGTTCCCGGCCTCCGGCATGAAGTGCGCGTAGTAACCGAGCGTAATCGTCGGCGATGAGTGCCCCAACCGCTGGGCCAGGGTGACGACAGACTCGCCTGCCTCCAACATGATCGAGGCGTAGGTATGTCGCAGCACGTGGAAACCGTCCTTTGGAGCTGCAGCCCACTGCCAGGGCTTGGCTCCCTCGGACCGCTGGGGGATGACCTCAGCCTTGGCCAGAGCAGGCTTCCACGTATAGGTGTTCCATGTATTGACCGCGATGGCGTTGCCAAATCGCGTGGTGAGCAGCAGCGAGAACTTTTCCGTCGGCCTGTCCTCCCCTGGCCGCCCCCAGGGAAGCTCAACCGCTACGGGCGGGAAATCCCTCACATGCCTTTTCAGCTCTTCAGCCACGGACGGCGGCATGTCGACGACGCGGGCCTTCCGAGACTTCGGGAGCGCGTAGTACAACTTCCCGTCGATCGTCTGAGTCTGCCGACGAACGTGGAGGACACCACGTGCGTAGTCAATATCATCAGGACTCAGCCCGAAGACCTCCCCTTGCCGGAGACCACACCCCAGGCCAAGGACAACGGCGATCCTGTTCCGCTCATTGATGACATCACGTACTCGGAGCGCAGTCTCCAACGACCACGCCTCCCTGCGCTCCTTCGATGCCTTCGGCCACTGCACCGACTTCGCGCGCATCGGATTTCGAGCGATCCGCTTGTCATCAACAGCTGTCTCCAGGATCCCTGACAGCTCACCCAAGATGCCACGCACATAGTCGACCGACCTCACGGAGCTGCCAAGCTTCGCTATGTATACACGCAGTTCCGCCGGCGTTATCTGCTTCAGCTGGAGCTGTCCCAGATGCGGGACGATGTGGAGACGCACCCGACGCTCGTGCCCCTGCTGAGTTTTCGGGGCGCCCGCCTTCCCAGGTGCCCAGTATTTCGCGATGTAATCGGCTAGCGTGATGGTTCCGTCACGAGGGTCCACGAACTCGCCGCGCTCTTCATCCGTCGCAGACCGGCGGAGCCACGCCTTGGCGTCCTCGACTGTAGCGAATGATCTGTCACGGATCCCTGGGATGCCAGCGACCTTGTATCGCGTCCCTTTCCCGTACCGGGCAGTACGCTCTCTCTTGCCCGTTACTGGGTCCTTCTTCTTCTTGATCCAACGGTCTTCTATGTAGCCGGCCAAGCCGCACTCTCCAATTTGGGTCGATTACAGATCAGCGGCGAACCATCAAGGGCTAGTTGCAGAGAGGACGCGTCGCTGCGCACCTACTTCGATTGGGCTCAATTCCGGGTTGGAACGGGAATCCGATTGCTCCTGCATGCGCACCCAGGCGTCAAGCGTCACCAGCCTGTACATGACCCGGCCACGGACTCCCATCCGAAAGCTTGGCGGCCCCTGGCGACGGTGCCGCCAGACGTACAGGGTGTGAGGGGACATGCCGAGGTAGTCGGCCGCTTCCCGCACATTCAGGAAAGCTCTGATACTCGCTCCGGATGCGGCAGCCACTGGATCGGAGTTGGCCCCATGCAGGGAGGTTGGCATCTTGGCACCTCGGGATCGCGAAGACGGTTGAAGGACACATTGATTCCGCGCATTGCGGGATAGGTGAGAACTCGCCCACCTGGCTCCGCCACCAAGCGCAGCCCAGTGCGAACTCAATGGTCGCGACGATCGCCGGTTTGGCTAACCGGCGATCATGGCCTATGTTGCGCGCCGCATCAGATGAATCCGACAGCTTCTCGGGCTGGCCGCGTTCAGGCAGCCAGCCGGTATGAGCGCAGGGCTGGGGTCGCGCCGTCCGTAACGAGCACCAGCAGACCGTCCTCAGTGCGGCGGTCAAGATTCCGCACCACGACACGCTCGGGGGCCTCAATGGCAGCGACCACCTGGCGAGTTGCAGCTCCGGGGTGCGCCGCAATGTGCGCGAGGACGGCCCTGTCACGGCGGTAGCCGCGTTGCAGCAGGTCCTCGCCGAACAGGCCGGCCGGCAGACGCACAGCCCGGTGGACACGACGCTGTAGTCCCCCCGCCGCCTGGCCGGACCAAGCGTTCAGTGCGCCGAGCCCAAAGAGGGCGGGTGAAGCGAAGCGGGCGGATCCAATAGCGGAATCCGACAGACGAGCCTCCTAAATAGAGATCTTGCCAGCAAGGCAGCCTGGTGTGGTGCGGGGTTGCGAATCAGTCGCAGCCCTGACCACACCGGAGTAACTGCATCGTCTGACCTGGTGTTTTCCTGGACGTTGTACGTTGACATGGTCCCGGCGGAGGTTTCCAGTCTTTTGGAGTTCTTTTCTGTCTGCCGTGGGCGAATGCCCGCCGACGGCCCTGCGTGGAGTCCTCCCGTCGCGGACCTATTGAGACGAAAGGAATGCGCCGGCGCCTACACCGCGAAGTCGTTGCACAATCTCGTCGGTAAGGCCCTGGTCATTCCCGACCGGGTGGATGCACTCGGCCGTAACCGCCCTGCCACCTGCCGGGTCAAATACGGCAGCGGCGATGTGTACCTGCGGGTGGCGGTGTGGGCAGCGTGGCCCGAGCAGACGGTGCGGCATCCGGTGCGCCCTGGCCAACTGGGTGGGGTCGCGGTACCCGAGCAGGAGAGGTAGTTGCATGGCCAACGAGTTTGTGATCGCGCAGACGCCCAGCGACGACGAGGATCAGGCGAAGGCGCTGGCCTGAGGCGCGGTCGAGAGCAAGCTGGCAGCGGGCGTCCACATCGATGCGCCGATCACAGCCTTCTACTGGTGGAAGTAGAATGTCGAGACGGCGTAGGAGTGGCGGATCTCGTACATGACTTCGACGGACCATCTCCCGGCACTGGAGGCGTGGTTGCACGAGAAGCATCCGTACGACGTCCCCCAGTGGATAACGCTGCCAGTGACCGGCGGGCCGGAGGCGTACCTGTCGTGGGTTGTCGAGGAGACCGCATAGGACTGAGGAGCGACGGGCCGGCCGTACGACGGCGTTCGCGTCCGGAGCGTGTCGGACGACCGGTTCACCGCCCACCTCCCGGGCCACACCGGTCGGGTTCTCATGGCCGCGTTCCTCGATGGCCCAGACCACCTGGCGTCGGCCGCGGCTGACGGCACCGTACGCCTCTGGTCGTCGACCGAACAGCGCCAGCTCGCCGAAGTACGCGTCAACGCCTCGCTGCACTGCGCGGCCTGCGACCGAACCACCGGACACGTGGTCGTGGGCAGCGCGGCCGGCACCGTCGCGTTCTCCATCCGCCTCCACTGAACCACGCGAAGGAAGCCCGCACACCATGACGCAGCCCGCCCCCGCCCCAGTCGTTGTCAGCAACGTCGCAGGCTCCTTCGCCTGGGGTGTCCTGCACGACCGACACCCCACCCTGATCGAGCGCGTCCGCCAGGCCACCCCCTACCCCATCGAACAGCAGCGTGCCCTGGACACCCTCCTACAGGAGATCACCGAGGACGGCGTGATTCTCCCCCTGCCTGACACCGAGCCCGGAGCGGACCAGTGGCAGCGGTGGGGCAAGGAGCACATCGGCAGCCGCTGGGAAGACGCCCCGTTCCTCTGGGCGGAGAGCTACTTCTACCGCAAACTCCTGGCCGCCCTCGGCTACTTCGCCCCCGGCCCGTGGCAGGGGATCGACCCCTTCGCCCCGTTCAAGAACGCCGAACTCGCGGGCCCAACGGTGGAGGCCGAACTGGCCGCCCTCGACCAACTCCCCCAGATCCCGGCAGTCGAACAGCACCGCACCCTCCTCCACGCCTCCCTCTGGGGCAACCGCGCCGACCTCGGCTTCGCCGTCTCAGCGGGCAATGCCGGCCTTGGCGACCGTGTCACCGGCCTCGTCGCCGACAACTCCGCCGTCCTCTGGGAAACCCTGTCCGCCAGCCCGCCCGGCAAGGTCTGCCTCGTGGCCGACAACGCCGGCCCCGAGCTCCTCCCGGACCTGGTCCTCGCCGACCACCTGCTCCACACCGACCGCGCCGCGTGCGTCGTTCTGCACCTCAAGCCGTACCCGTACTACGTCTCCGACGCCACGGCCACCGACACTCTGGCCTGCCTCCACCGCCTGACCACGGCCCCCGGCTACGCCTCCGAGATCGGCAAGCGCCTGCAGCAGGCCCTCACCACCGGCCGCCTCACCCTGCGCGCCCACCCTTTCTCCTGCGCCCCGTTCCCCTACGCCGACATGCCCGCCGACCTCCACGAGGACTTCGCCACCGCCACCCTGACGATCATGAAGGGCGACCTGAACTACCGCCGCCTCGTCGGCGACCAACACTGGTCGGCCACCACCCCGTTCACCGACGTCACGTCATACTTCCCCGGTCCGGTCGCAGCTCTACGCACACTGAAGTCGGACGTCATCGTCGGCCTGGCGCCGCAAACCGTCCACGAGCTGGAAGTTACCGGGCCCCAGTGGCGCACGAGCGGCACGCACGCCCTGATCCAGGTCACTTCATGACGCCCGGGTTCGCCCTTACAACCGGGTTACATCCCTCGTCAGCACATGGCTTCCACGCCGACGCCAAGCCACCTGAAGACGTGGGAAACGTAAGCCGGAAACTGCTCTTCCTACACTTCCGCTACCGGCTTGACTCCCTCCGGAAACACGCCAAATCAGGAGCTGCTCAGGCTGCCTTCCAGATTGCCGCAGTGTCATCTCGTTGAAGAGTGGCTATTCTCCGACCGAGTTCGTGGGCTGCTGCTGCGTTCCCCATGTCGGCGCGGCGGATGTACGAGCTGAGTGTGTGCATGTCGCGGATGCGGATGAGCATGGGTAGACCGGGCCACCTTGTGATGTCGTACCCATACACTCTCCCGAACGTTTCGAGTTCAGTAGCAGTTCGTCCGAATCGCCGGCCTTGGTAGGTGTTGGCAAGGTCGACCTCCCGTGGCCCGACGGCCGCCTCATCCCAGTCGCCGAGGAGCGCATGGTCGCCGTCCCAGAGGCAGTTGCCGGGGTATGCGTCACCGTGGACGAGGCCGGGGGTCAGGGCGTAGTCGAGTTCCTCGAAGGTAGCAATGAGCTCGTGCGCGCGTGTGGCGAGCCAGTCCTTCTGGGTGTCGGGCACTGAGTTCGCGTGCGCCAGTGTCTGGGTGAAGGAAGTTAGTGGCGTCCACTTCGGCAGTGTGATGGGTGGTTGGGGAAGCTGGTGTAGTTGCCGAAGAAGACGGCCGAGATGCTCAGCGTTGGGGGTGCTTTTCGCGGTGGGCTGCGGGTAGTGACGCCAGAAGGTGACGACATGCCCTTCGGCGAGTACGGGCTGTTCGAGGTCCGCGGGTTCCGTCGCTGGTACACCGTTGTTTGTGAGCCAGCGTGTGAGCGTCACGCTGGTGGTGAGCCTGGGGAGATGTCCGACTGGGCTGACGCGCGCGACGATGCGTTCGGTAGGGAGGAGGAAGACTGCGGTCGCGTGCTGGTGCAGCTTGGTCATCTGGTTGCTGCGCAACCCACTCATGCGGGCGGCCCTGTGTGCCGCATGCTCCTCGATGCCATGATTCATTGGAGTGGTGCCTTCAGTTGTATGTCCATCCCGTCTGCGTCCGGCCGCTCTTCCCTGGCGTGGCGCAGGACGTCCAGGGAAGAGTGGGCCGCCCAGTGGCTACCGAAGGGCGATCCGGTCAGAACTGCCTGCCTGCTATCTACCTGCGACCGTGTGGATCAGTTCCACAACTCGTTCTGCGTTCGTCAGATCCGGTATGACGTGGTCGGCTCCTTCGGTGGCCAATTGCTCAGCCGAGGTCGTTCCCGAGGCAACACCGATGACTCTCGCGCCTCCCTCCAGTCCAGTACGGACGTCCTGCAGGGAGTCACCGATGATGACGGTGTTCTCGCGGCCGAAGATGTGGTCGTACACCGCCTCAGCTCTCTTCTGTGCAATGCGCACGAGGGCAGGCCGATGGGAGTCGTCGGAAGCGTAGCCTCCGATACTCATGTCGAGGTAGTCCGCAAGGCGGAAGGCGGACAGTTTGATCTCTGCGCTCGCTTTGAGGTTGCCGGTCACAATCGTCGGGACGAGCAGTTGAGACTGGTGTACAGCCGCCAGAGCCCCAACGGCGCCGGGCATCAGATGTCCCTCGCGACGCAGTGCCTCACGGTGGCGATTCAGCCGGCCGGGGAGGCGGTCAACCATCAAGCGCGCGAGGTGATCGAATTCCGATTCGGGGACCGCATTGGCGGAGAGCAGTTCTCGCACGGCAAGCGGCATGGTGACACCGGTTCCTCTGGCGGGCAGCGTCTGCGCGTCGCGGCCAACTATCTCGCGAAACACCTCGCGATACACCAAGCGGTCGGTCTCACCGACGTAGAGCAGAGTCCGGTCGACGTCCCATAGCACCAGAATCATGTGAGCGCTCGCTCCTTCAGAAGTTCCTCGCCCCGGTCTAGGAACATACGGACAGGGGCTGCGCTGCCGAACTGGCGCGCTTCGAGCAGCATCGAGCGCAGATGCTCGTCGAGCCGGGCGGACCGGATGCCGTCCACCATGGTGAGCACTTCGTGTCCGGTAGCGGCACCGGCGTCGGCGTCGCCCGCGCGCATCTGAGCCGTTGCTGCGCGGGTGAGGAACTGGGCTCTGGTCCGGGTTTCTTCACGGCTCAGGACGCCGCGAGCTGAAGCGAAGGCGGATGCGGCTTCGGCTGGACGGCCCAGCTCGAGGAAGCAGCTGCCTCGCTGGCCGAGGATCTCACCCGGATTGATCCAGTACAGCCAATGCGGCTCATCCTCACCGCGCCCCTTGGCACACAGGGCATCTGCTTCTTCGAGGGTCGCCAGAGCGTGCCGTTCTTCTCGCAGTCGAGCGTGACCTCGCGCTTGCCGCGTGAGGAGCATGGCGTGCAACGCCGGCACGTCCTGGTCACTGATGCTCTGGCGTGCTGTCCGGGCAGCAGTGACTGCCTCGCGGGGATCGCCGACCGAGTAGCCGTGAATGGCCAGGAATGACAGTGCACCGGCGCGGAGTCTTGAGTCCCCTGATGCTTGAGCCGCACGCAGTGCACCCAGGAAGAGCCCTTGTGCTTCGTCGTGCTCGCCGCCGTCGAACAAGTACCACCCTGTCTGAATGGCGGTGTCCGCGGTCACTGCTGCGAGTCGGCGGCCTGTCCGCTCGTCGAAGGTTCCGGTCTTCATCAGACCCAGCAGCACCTTCAGGTGTTTCCTGGCGGTGCTGGCCAGGGTTCCACTGCCGCTGCTCGCGTCCAGCTGCCTCAGTGCGTCAGTGGTGGTCTGCAGTGACGTGAGCAGAGGCATGGTCACCCGCGTTCCGTCGCGGGTGTCTGCGGCCAGCACCTCCATAGGGGCGATGGCCGACTGCAGGACATATTGAGTGAGACCGGCTCCGCTCAAGGCGGTCAGCACGCTTCGACGCTTCATGGGACCTCCGACAGCCACTTCAAGTGACGTCACCATACGATCCGCCGTCCACGGCATCGCCGGGTCCAGCGCCTCCGAGGCCGCTGTCTGATCCCGGCCTGTAAAGGGTGTCAGGAGCAGTGGCCGCAGGTCAGTTGGAAGGCCGAGGCCGTTGAGGAGGTCGATGATGGCATCGCGGCCCCCCAGCTGCTTGCGACCGTTTTCGAGGTCGGAGATGTACGACTGGGTAAGCCCGGTCAAGGCGCGTACGTCCATCTGGGACAGTCCCGACCGTCGACGTAACAACCGAAGCAATTCACCGAACTCCCAGGAAGCAAGGGCTCGTTGCACCCGTTCGTCACGCCATGCCCGGTCAGGAACCCTGAGCGCGGCGCTGGTACGTGAGCATGATGCGCACATGGGGTCGGGGTTGTACTGACTCAACACATTCCCGCACTTGCCGCACACCCGGATCGGCATCTTCATGACAGCACCCGTCGTACTGAGTTGAGCTCAACTTTCAGCTAGTTACAGGCTATGCGCAGATTGATATCGCGGTAGCGATATCGCCACGGCGATGCATGTCGATCTACGCCGACCCCAGACTCGTGCCACTGCCGCAGTACAACCAGGCAGCAGGCAGCGGCGCGGTGTCCGCCGACGCGTATTCGGAGGGGGCGTTGTGTTCGGGACCGTGACAGAGCACGCACTGTCGGCCACGCAAGCATTACGCGGCCATCTCAGTCCGGAGCTGCGACAGAGCTTCCGTGGCTGCGTCGTTGATCTCGGCCAGAACGTGACCACCAGTTCGGTTGATGCGCTGCAGCTGATGCGGAAGCCGCTGGGCGCGTGCCTCGTTTACGGCATGGGTGAGCAGCTCTGCAGCGCCGCGGGTATCTCCGCCGAGAAGACGGACCTTGCCGGTGGTGATGAGCTCGATGACGCGCCACTGAGGTGCGACGGCCGTGGTCGTTGCGGGCGCAGGCTGTTCAGCGCGATGTATGGCCGCCCGAGCGCGGCCGGTGCCAATCAGACCCCGGATCTCGATCTCGTACAGGGCTACGGGGTTGACGAGGCTGGTGTGGTCGACCTCGTCGAGCAGAGCCCTTGTTTCTTGGATGGCGCGATCGAAGAGCGGGGCGTTGCCGAGGGCGCCGGCGGCTCGGGCGAGGAGGGGCAGGACCGCTGCGCGGCTCATGCGGTTGGGAGCAAGGGACGCGGCGGAGACAAGGCGGTTGACCGCGGCGCCGACGAGTCCCGCTTTGCGCAGTTCGTTTCCGTGCATGCGCAGCGCGGTGGTTGTCAGTGCGGGGTCGTCGAGGAAGCCCACGACGTTGAGGCTCTTGGCGGTCCAGTGCGCAGCGGTGGCGAGGCGTTCTTCGGGCAGGACGTTTCCCAGAGCGGTGCCGAGTCCGAGCCGGGCATCGGCCAGGAGGCGGAGCGCTTCGCGCTCTGTGTGTCCGTCTCGTGCGCGGGCTTCCAGCCGGGCTACGAGCGGCCACAGTTCGGCGACGGCTTCCGAGGCGTGTCCGGTCTGGCGGGCGATCTCGGCGAGACGCACGGTGGACTGGCCGAACTGGAGCATGGCTCGGAAGTCGGTGTCCGCGGGATCGGTGACGCCCAGGATATGTGGCGGCAGGGTGAGCCGGTCTGCGATGTGCCGCAGAGCAGCGACGTCGGTGAGTCGGCGCTTGCCGAGTTCGATCGCGGAGACGTAGGTCTTGTCGTAGCCGATGAGGGCGCCGGTCTCCGATTGGCTCTGACCGTGCACGTGGCGGTGGAAGCGGAGGATGGCCGCGAGGTCTCGGGTGGCGAGGACGGTTTGGGCTTCCGATGTGGCCCAGTGCCATGCGGCGTGCCGGGAGGACGGTTGCTGGGCATGCCCGTTGGCGGCGCTGTGCCCGGCCATGTCCGGTTACCTCTTCTTCCGGGTGGCGTACACGGTGGCGATGGACCGTTTGTAGCCGTCAGGCATGGTCAGCTCGGGTACCTCGTGTTCGGCGAAGAGGCCGACGCGGGAGTGTTCGTGACTGACGACCGGGGTCATGTCCGGTGTGAGGACTGTGCAGTCGTAGGTGACGATCAGGACCCGGCGGCCGGGGAGCGGCTCGTAGATCCAGGTGTCGAGGAGGTCTCCGGCCTTGACTTCCCAGCCGGTTTCCTCTCTCAGCTCTCGTTCCACGGTTTCTTCGAGGCTGTGGTCGGCGGGGCCCGATCCGGCCGGCGGGCCGATCTCCAGGCGCCCGCCGGGCAGTTCCCACTCCTCGCGCTCGTTGCGCAGCAGGAGAACACGCAACCGGTGGTCCAGGGCAACGGCCTTGACCGAGACCGGCCAAAGCGACGGCTGATACGACATGCAGATTCCCAGGGTGCGATGGGTGGACCGGGTCCCCGGAACGTAGCAGGCGGCCACAGACCTCCGAAGCTCGTACCCGAATTGTCCGAGTCGACAATCTGTCGCTTTACCAGGCCCCGTGCTCTTCAGACCCTGGTCGAACCGTGTCCCATTCGCGAAGGAGCACATCAATGCTGACGTGTGCGCGCACTACCGGATTCGAAGCCCATTACGTCCAGCAGCAGGGAGAAAAGGCCAGCGGACTGATTGCCGGACAGCTGCGCGAGCGCGGACTGGTCACGGTGGACGGGCTGGAGTCCCGGGAATCGGTCCTCGCATTCGCCCAGCGCGTCATGACGCTGGTGCCGCACCGCGACAGCGACCCGGACAACCTCACGACGATCCACGACATCGGGCGGGGAGCACGGCGGCCGGGTCTGGCGGGGCTCGGTAACGGCGAGTTGCTTGCCCATACCGAGCGGTCCAGTGTCCCTGAGCCGCCGCGGCTCATGCTGCTGGTCTGCCTCCGGCCGCCGATGAGTGGAGGCGAGGTGCTCCTCACCGACGGGCAAGCCGTTCACGAACGCCTGAACGCCGAAGCCCCGGAAGCCGTGGAGCTCATGGGCCTGCCCGGGACTGCTTTCTACGGCGATGGCGGCGGACGCCCCGCTCAGATCTTCACGCGTCACCCGGGCGGCCGGGCTTCGATCCGGTACCGGCAGGACGAACTCGCACAGTTCAGTCCTGTGGTGGCACGCTTTCTGCCGGATCTGAGAGCGGCCATCGCAGCTCACCAGTGCGCCATCACCCTGTCGCCAGGACAGGGCTACCTCATCGACAACCACCGCTACCTCCACGCCCGTTCGGCATTCAGCGGCCCACGAATGTGCGTGCGCGCCCTGGGAACACCGCTCTTCCCTCTACCTTCGGGGTTCGCCGCAGGCTTTGCTGACAGCGTGTCCGCGACTCGGACCGTCACCCCGGGTTCGCCGGCGCAGCCCTCCCGCGCAACCGTGGATGTCACTGAATCGGGGGCGCCAGTGGTCCCGTCCGGGGGCGGCGCCGCCGACGGCGGGAGGACCTCATGAGGGCTCCGGCAGGCTGGCCGCCGAAGGCCCGGGACACCAGGGCCATTGTCGAGGCGTATCAGCGGGTCCTGGGATGGCCACTGATCGTCGGGACGACGTTCGTGTCGCCGGACCGCGCTGCCGCCGAACTGGCGGAGCGTCCCAACGTCCAGCTGAGCACGCCCTGCTCCGCATTCGACGCCGTGACGGTTTCGCATGCGGTCGGCATGGAGACCATGGTCCTGCTCGGACGACGCGATGTGGGACCTGTGCCGTGCCTGACCGTGCACCGGGACCAGGCCATTCTCCTGGTCCAGGCCGGGACCGGCGGAGTGTTTGCCGGGCTGGAGAACGTGTCGGTCGAAGCCGGGTCGGGGGGACGTCTGATTCTGCCGCCCTCGTCCAGCCGGCAGTGGGATACGCCTCCGTGGGACATCGAGGCTGAGGCCCCATGTCCACCGCTTGCTGGCCCTGTGCTCGCTCCGTGCATTCACGACGCTCTACGGCTGTTCGGTGTCTGCTCGACATAGCCCCTGAGACCGGCCACCGGGGCCGATGCGGGCTGGTCCGTACGCCGCCCCCGTAGGTTGCGGGCCAGTCTTTCGGCCCCGGTGGCCCCTTCACTCATCCCTGCTGCCTCTCCAACCGTTTCCACTCGTAACCCGGCCCGCACCTCCCGATGGTGAAGGCCTTGACCGGAGTCCTGATGACCCCCTTTCCGGGCACGAGCCTGCCCTGGCATTTCGCCGCTGCCGAGCACCCCCGTCCGGCACCGTTGCCGTACCGCCACGACATCGTTCGTACAAGTGCGGGAATCGGGCTGCGCGCCGTCGAGAGGCTTCGGAAGGAGGGAGAGAAGGTGGGCCCGATCCTCTACTGCCAGCCGCACAGCGTCTTGCTGATCGCCGTTGAGGAGGGCACTGCCGGTATCTGGGGCGCTGCGCACTCGGTGTGCCTCCCGGGGAGGCAATGGCGGTGCGTCGATCCACAGGAGTCCTCTTCACATGTCGAGTGTGCCACTCGCCTTTGGCTCTTCCCGTCTCGTGACTTTTCGTCAGTGACCGCACGCAAGGCGCTTCACGCCGGTCTGAGCGGATCGCGTTCTTTGAAGGCCGTGCTCGGGCCCGCTGTCGAGGGCCGCTTCTTTGAGGTGAGCTGTGGTTGAGCGTGCCCTCCGTCCTCGGCCGGCCTCAGGACGTCGCCGCCGGACTACAAGCGCAGCCGACAAGACGATGGAGTCCAGGGAGGGCTTGCGTCTTCCTCCCGCCGTCACATCCACTGCGCTGGCCGCGACTGCGGTGGGCTGCGGATGGATGGCCGACTGCCTCAACCTGATGCCGGCGCCGGCCGCTGTCGCGGCTGGAGCCTCGGCGGCCGGCGCCGCTACGTGGTGGACGTCCCGTCGTGCCCGAAGTGCACGAAGTGCCTTCGCACGTATCGACTTGCGGCGCGCCGAGGCCGAAACGCGCCTGGAAGAGGCCCTGGCCGCGTCCGCCCGAACCGGGCAGGCCCTCGACCGCGTTACTGGCTTGATCGATCGGGGAAGGCAGCAGATCGCGTGGGCGGTGGCAGAGGTAGAGCAAGGACGCGTCCGCGTCAGTTACACACCTCCCCCGCTGCCCCAGCGCACTGGCGACCTCTGCGCCGACGTCGTCGCAGCTCTGGAACACGGCCAGACGGAGGCCTGGCAGACAGTTATAGCCGCGGCCGCCCACCAGCACCGGCTGCTGAACGAGGAGGCGGAGCTGGCCGAGATTTTCCGGTCCATAGCCCCGCGCCTGCACTCGCTCATCAACCGGACTCTGGTCGTCATTACCGAGGCGGAACGTGAGGTTGAGGACCCCGATCGCCTGAGTGACCTGTACCGCATCGACCACTTGGTGACGCGGATGCGCCGAGGCGCGGAGAGTCTGGCGGTGCTCGGCGGGGACACTCCGACTCGTGCCGTCAAACCGGTCCTGGTCGTCACCGCGCTCCGCATGGCGGTTGCTGAGATCGAGGACTACCGCCGTGTGCGAGTAGTTCATTCGGAGCAGCCTGTCGCCCTGCCCGGCTATGTGAGCCCGAGCGTCGTGCACCTGCTGGCCGAACTGATGGAGAACGCCACGAAGTTCTCTTCGACCGATGTTGAGGTACGCACCAGCCACGTGCCTGACGGAATGGCCGTCGAGGTCGTGGACCGCGGCCCGGGCATGACAGACCTGAAGCGTGCCGCTTTGAACGAACTGCTGGCGCACCCGGAAGGGGCAGACCCGCGCGGTCGGCTCAGAGAAGGACAGATCGGTCTGCTCGTCGCCGCACTGCTGGCCAGGCGGTACGGCATCGTCATCGAGCTGCACCCCCATGTGATGGGTGGCATGCGCGCGGTTGTCGTCCTTCCCAGGAGCCTGCTCGTTGCGCCGCAGACAGAGCAGCCGGCTGCACGCCCCGCAGCTGCGCCTTCCCCGCCCCCGTCGGCCGCTCTGTCGCAGCCTGACGTTCCCACCGTGTCCGGAGATTCAGTGCGTCCGGTGTCCCGGCTTCCCAGGCGAGTCCCACAGACACAGGACGCATCCGGCGGGCCGGACGCCCAGCGTTCCGGTGGTCGCCCAGACGGAGGCCATGCCGGGGTCAGGCCCGCGCTTCCACGCCGCGGCGACGCTCCTGCTGGCAGCGCCCCGGCACCGGACCTGAACAGACCGCGGGAACCGGCTGGTTCCCCCACCCCCGACCTGCTGGCGCGATTCAGAACCCGCACACAGCCGGCCGACGACTGATGCCTGTCCCCCTTCGTCCCCCACTCACGAGAACCAGGAGGGCCCCCATGCCCGACACCGTTCCCACCAGCGGCACAACGCTCGACGGGTTGCTGGCCGGATTCCTGACTCGGACTCCCCTCACATTGCGCGTAGTGCTCGTCTCCCCTGACGGCCTGAAAATCGCCCACGCCGGCGAGACCGACAAATCTGAACAGCTGGCCGCCAGCATCAGCGGGATGTCCTCGCTCTCGCGCGGGAGCGTACGAGGCGGTGTGCGACAGCTCATCGTCGAGGGAGACACCGAGTCTCTGTTCGTGATGAGCGCCGGATCCGCTGCCGAGCCCGCAACTGTCGGGACGCTCCTGGGAGTCGTCGCCGATAGCGAGGCAGATCCGGGTGTGATCGGCTGGGAGATGCGGAGCCTGGCCAAGAGTCTCGCCGAGCATCTGAGCACCAAGGCCCGGACCGGCATGCACCCCGGGCAGGGGCGGTGACGTGGCTCCCCGCCATAGTGCCTGGCACGACAGCACTCTGGACGATGTGCGTCCGTACACGATCACCGGTGGCCGCACGCGCCCGAAGTACGAGCTGGAGCTGACCTCTCTGTTGAGTACGGGGGCCGCCTCCAGCCTTGCAGACATCGGTCCTGATGCCGAGGCGTTGCGGCTGTTGTGCGCCGGTGCGCCGCGGTCCGTTGCCGAGCTCGCGGGGATGCGCAGCCAGCTCGTCCAGGTCACCAAGGTCCTTATCTGCGACCTTCTCGATCTGGGGGTTCTGGTCATGGCCGTGCCCACCTCCATTGCCCCGTACGAAGACACTCACCTCCTGGAGGCAGTCGTTGCCGGCCTACGACGCTTGGCCTGACTCCGCGCGCAGTCATGCAACACCGAAGGTGTTGAAGATCGTGATCGCGGGCGGCTTCGGAGTCGGCAAGACCACGATGGTGGGCGCTGTGAGCGAGATCGACCCGCTGGTCACCGAGGAGTCGCTGACCATCGCGGGTGAGGGCACTGATGATCTGACCGGAATCGGGGACAAGACCACAACGACGGTCGCCATGGACTTCGGCAAGATCATCCTCGGTGACCTCGACCTGCAGGTGTTCTTGTTCGGCACCCCTGGTCAGGAGCGGTTCTGGTTCACCTGGGACGACCTCTGCCGCGGGGCTGTCGGGGCCGTGGTCCTTGCAGATACCCGGCGTCTCACGGACTCCTTCGCCGCCATTGACTACTTCGAGCGGCGTAACACTCCGTTTGTGGTGGCCGTCAACCAGTTCGACGGCGCCTTGCTCTACAGCCCGGACGAGGTTCGCGACGCTCTGCGGCTCCCGCTGTCCGTGCCGGTGCTGGCCTGTGACGCCCGTGACCGCGCATCCGCTCTGAACGTGCTGATCTGCCTGATCGAGCAGCGTCTCAACGCCCACCGGTCCCGCACCCATGCCCCCACTCCCAAACTCGGAGCGCACGCATGACCATGCCCGCCAACCAGCCGTACACCACATCACCGCTGGAGCTTGAGCAACGCGCTGAGCTGCTGTACGCCCTCGGTCTCACGGCCCCCGATCGAGAACTCGACGATTTCGCCATACGCCTCAGCCATGCCGCTGGTGTCCCCTACGCCATGGTCAACGTCTTCGGCACTGAGCAGCAGTTCGTCGGACTGGCCACCCCCATGGGTGGTGAGTTGCCGACTGTGGGCCGCAGCATGCCGCTCGACCACGGGTTCTGCCCCGCGGTTGTGGACAAGAAGCTCGCGCTGGTCCTGCCCTCCGTCTACGTCGCCCCGCGCTTCGGGGCCAACCCGGTGGTCGACCTGATCGGCATCCGCACATACGCCGGCGCACCGCTGATCCATGAGGGCATCGTGCTGGGCACGGTGTGCTTCGTCGGGCTCCAGGAGCAACCGGACAGCGAAGGTCACGCGATGCTCGCGCTCATCAAGGCACACCGGGACGCGGTCATGAACTTCCTCCACAGACGGGCCGGATACCTGCCGCAGTAGAGGCACACGGCGCTACCGAACACCGAACGTCACCGAACAGGAAGGGGAGCACACGATGTCCGGCTTGTATCTGACACCGCAGCACGAACAGCTTCGCCAGGCGGTGCGCGCCTTCGCCGAGTGCGAAGTCGCTCCGCGGGTGGCGGAGATGGAACGGACCTGCGCCGTCGAGCGGGATCTGGCGTCCGTGATGGCTCGGCAGGGGTGGATCGGCGCCACCATCGACCCCGAGTACGGAGGGATGGGCGCCGGCCATCTCGCCAAGACCGTGATCGTCGAAGAGCTCGCCCGGGTATCCCCCGCGATGGGCGCGGCGGTGCAGGCATCCCAGCTCGGCGTGGCGAAGATCAACCACTTCGGAAGCGATCAGCAGAAGAAGACGTGGCTCCCGCAGATCGCCGCAGGGGCTGTCCTTCCGACCATCGCGGTGACCGAGCCGGAATCCGGCAGCCATGTCCTGGGCATGCAGGCCACGGCACGGCGCCGGGGCGACGAGTACATACTCAACGGCCGCAAGTGCTACATCGGCAACTCCCACATCGGAGACCTGCACGGCGTTGTCGTCCGCACCTCCAGGAAGCCCGGGCGAAGGAGCCTGTCTGCGTTCCTGGTGGAGTCCGACCGCCCCGGCCTGTCCCTCGGCGAGCACAGACCCTCCATGGGACTGCGCGGGTTCTCCTTCGGCGAGCTCATCCTGGAGAACTGCCGGGTACCGGCGGCGAACCTCCTCGGTACTCAAGGAGACGGTCTCGATGTCGCCTACTCCTCCAGTGTGCTCTACGGCCGGCCCAACCTGACCGCTGTGGCACTCGGTATCCACCAGGCCCTCGTGGAGGAAACGGTTGCCTACGCACAAAAGCGCGTTCTCTACGGACGCCCTCTGTCGGAACTGCCGACGATCAGAGAGAAGCTGGGACTGATGAGGTCACGCCTCACCACCGCCCGGAGCCTCGCGTACGAGGCCGTGGCCCTCCTGGATCAGGGACGGCCGTGCGACGAGCACCTCATCAACGCCAAACTCGTCAACGTCGAGTTGGTGCGTGACTCGGCCCGCGCTGCCATGGACGTACACGGAGCGGCCGGTCTCATGACCAGCCATCCGGTCGAGCGGCTTTTCCGCGACGCAGAACACACGTGCGCGCCCGCTGGCACGGGTGACATCCAGATCCTGCGACTGGGACAAGAGGCGCTGGGCAACGAGCACGGCCAATGGTCGCTGCGATTCCCGACACCGCTGTCCGTGGCTCCGACCGGGGCGGCCGCATGACCGCCACCGAGCATGCACGTGCGTCCCAGGTACCGGGCCCGTTCCAACTCGTCCGTACAGCTGAGCATGTCACCAGCGCGAGGTCCTCAGACCTTCACCGTGGCCCGGAGGATGCTCGCAGCTGGGTCAGTACTCCGTCCTCGGCCCGTATCACCCACTACTTTCTGGGCGGGCGCCACAACTACCCTGCAGACAGGCAGGTCGCCAAACGCGTGGCTGCAGCAGCGCCGTGGTTTGAAGCGGCCGTGTTGATCAACCGTATCCATGGGCACCTGACGGTCGCGGCGCTTGCGAAGGAATACGGAATCACGCAGTTCCTGGACCTGGGCTCCGGACTGCTGCCCACCGGCACATGCGACGAACTGCACGAACCAGTCTGCGCTTCCGTGCCAGGAGCCACATTCGTCCACGTCGACGCCGACACCATGATGGCCCGTCACACCCGAACGTGCTTGGCAGCGGGTTCTCGCAGCCACCCCTTCGTTCACGCGGACTTCCGCAACATCTTCAGCGTGCTCAGAGCTCCGGCTGTGCAGAGCCTGGACCCCGGGAGACCGGTAGGCGTGCTGGCGCACGGCGACCTGGCCTGGAGGAGCCTGGCGGAAGCCCGGTTCATACTCAATCAGGTGAGGGCCTGGGCCCCTCCAGGCAGCGCAATCTCCATGACCCACGTCACGGCCGACTTCCGGACGCACGAAGCCGCAGCCGCAGCCCGGCACCTGTCGGATGCAGGGCTCCCCTTCCATCCACGCACCCGGACCGAGATAGCGGAGCTGCTCGCTCCATGGTCTCTGCGAGAGCCGGGCGTCGTGCCGATATCCCGCTACCACCAGGGCAATCCGCATGCTCACCTCCCCGACCATGCCTCGGGCGCGTACGCGGCCATCGCGCTCCATCCCGACCCCGGACGTCGCTGACCGCCCCGAGCCAGCCGGGTCCGCAAAGGAGAGAGTCCTTGCGGACGCGGCCTCCACGGGGCCTTTCCGACCGGCGCGGCCACCGCAAGGGCCGTACGCGAAACCGGCACCGGAGAAGGTGGCGCAGCATCTGTCGGCGACCGTCCCTCGCGGTACTGCCCGCAGCCCTGCGCCCCGACTGTCTCCCGCCCCTCCCTTCTGGGAGACAGCCGGCCCAACCACTGCACAGAAGGAAGCACCATGCCCGCTAATCAGGCTGTTGTCCAGAAATGGATCAAAGTGCCTTTAATTCCCGAGGAAGTGGCCAGGTTCCATGCACTGTCTGCGGGAACTGCTGGCACCGGCCAGCGGTCTGTCGATCATTCATGCCGCCGATGGCCGCGGCCAGGTGATGCCCAAGCTCACGCCACCGTGCGAAGAAGCAGGCATCACCTACCAGCCACGGCCCCACCAGGCCATCGGTGGCTGGCCGCAGCACGCCCCGGACAGGTCCGGCGCCTACGCCGCCATTGCCATCATGCCCTCGGCGACCTGACAACGACGACAGGAACGTCTCCCGTGACAACTGCAACCCCGAACACAACTCCGTCCGGCTGCTCCCACATTCCTCCCTGCCCCGAAGCGCCGGCTCCCGACTGCGACGCCGCACGGCTGAAGCGCTACGTTCCGGAACAGGGCTGCCTGCTGTGCAACGGCGTTCTCCTTCTCGACACTGGTGAACTGCTCCCGGATGGAAAAGCGGTGGGACCGCGCCGGCCTCTTCCTAGTAGTCAGGCCGTCAGTTCGGAGGCTGCGGCATGAGCACCCGTCGCAGTCTGGGCATTGCCGATCCTCCGACCGGACGCGTCGTCACAGGTAACTATCTGCGCTACCTCCGTGAGGACAACAAGCTGACCGCCGCCGAGGTCCGCGGTCGGGTCCGCTTGTCGAACTCGGTGATGAGCCGCATCGAGTCGGCAGGCCGGGCAGTGTCCGCCTCCGAGGCCACGGCACTCCTGTCCGCGTACGGGGTCACTGAGCATGAGGTATTCATCCGGCTCGTCTCGCAGACCGGAAGGCAGGCGGCGGCGGACGTGTACCAGGCAGTCGACGACCACGAGGGATGGTCCGACCGTCTCGCGGCCCTTGAGTACCGCGCTGTCGCGGCCTCCTTCTTCAACATGGTGCTCATCCCACGGTGCTTGCAGGTGCCTGAGTACACGGCGGCCTGCTATGTCCTGCCCAACGCCGGGAATCTCGTGCCCCGCCCCGCGAGTGTCGGTGCTCCCGGGGCCACGATGGTGCTGGAGGCGTCCGTCCTTGCCCGCCCGGTCGGCGGCACGGCTGCCTTCGCCGACCAGATCCAGCACCTCATCGACGCTGTGGACCAGGGCCTGATCCGGCTACGGGTCATGCCGATGGTCGCCCAGGTCTACGCGCCGGACGTCAATGTCACTGAACTCGTCCTGCCGGACGGCGTGCGTCTCTACGCCACCGAGGGCTGGGGTGCCAGGTACCGGGGCGGAGCGGACGAGGAGGTTCGCACGGGCGAGTTCCTTCAGCGGGCCGCCGCCGCGTCACTGCCGGAGGCCGAGTCACGCGCTCTGCTGGAGCACAACCGTGATGCGGCGGTCAAGGGGAAGCCGCTCTTGCATCTCTGACGCATGAAACCCCGAACCCGGATAGGGGTACAGCACCGCTTCCGTCAAAAACCCGCACTCCATCCCTGAACCCTGTCTCACGTTTCACCCGAAATGGAAAGAAATGCACAGAGGTCCCGAACCTGCCGGACGTGACGTCCTGGCCGGCCCGGCCGTGCCGCCGAGCCCCCTCAAGGCCCAGCATGTGCCCTACATCGCCATGACCGCGGACGAGGAGTCGCCGGCGCCGGATCTGGTGAAAGGCACGAACGGGTGGATCGCCTACCGCACACCGGGCCCCTACGACCGCTACCCCGGCATCGATGTCCTGCTCGCCCGTACGGTGGGCACCCCCGGCGGCAGGGTGGACGGGAGTCGACTCTCGGCCGTGCGCCAATTTCATTGCATGGACCGCCGGTGGTGCCAGGGCTGTGGCAAACCGGCCACCCACGTACCCAAGAAGGGGACACTGTGGGTGCTGACCGAGTTCCTGGAGACCGGAGAACCCAGCGCCATCAAAGGCCCGACGGACATGCCTCCCTCCTGTGCCAGGTGCGCTCTGCGCAGATGCCCTGTCCTGGCTGAGCGCGGCCGGCAGCTGCTGTGGGTGCGCCGGGCCGAGGTCTTCGGGGTGTTCGCCGACCTCTACCCGCCGCCCGGCGTCATCGTGCCGGAGCAGCTGGTGCCGTTGCGGAACAAGCGGGTCATGTCGGCCGCGGTAGCGACCCGCCTCGTCCGGGACCTTCGCGAGGTGACCTTCGCCGACCCTGAGTTCGTCGCCGATCTCGCTGTACAACTGGGGAGGCCGTAATGCCTGCACAGAGCCGGCTTCTGAGGCCCCGTGCCCAGGAAGCGTCGATGAGCCGCCATATCGATGGCGCGCGCCAGTCGGCCAGCCGCCCGGGACCGGCCGGGAAGCTCGACCTGAGCCGGTTGACAGAGCTCGTGCGGGCTGGACCACCCGGCCTGGACACCACGACACCCCCAGCCGCTTACCGGCCGCTGCCGCAACTTCATGAGGACCGATGAACGCACCATTTGACCTTTCACCTCGTCGCAGGGAGGTCGCGGCGCTGAACGCCGTTGGTCTCACCCCATATGAGATCGCTGACGAGCTCTGCCTAACCGCCGGTGGGGTGCGGTCCCATCTGCGGGATGCGCGAATTCGGGTGGGAGTGACAGCCGAGCGTCCGCTCGCGTACCTTCTGCTGGCCGGTGGAGGCGTCGATCTGTCCAGGCTTCGTACGCCGCTGTGCGATCCGGTAGATGAACTCACCCGGCTCGTGTGGTGCGGTCTGCGCTACGACGTCCCCGACAAAAGGCTGATTGCGACCATTGCTCGGGCCGATGGCACGCCCCCAGACGACGTCGAAAGGGCCCTGACCGATCTCCGCGGCATCACGAAGCTGACCGACTGCGGGCTTCTCGGTCTCGCGTTCAGGACGGGCATCCTGTCCGGCCACGAGGGGGTCACGCCACCGTGGTCTGCCTCCGCACCGATGCATATCGGGACTGAACCGGCACAAATCTTGGAGACTCCCGCATCTGGCAGCAGGTCCTGCAAGGAGCAGCCGTTTCCGTTCGGCCGGGTCTATCGGCAGACGCTGCAGCCGCGGCCGGAGGACCCGAAACCTCGGCCCTCGATCGCTGACCCTCTGAAGCTGCTGCCCAGGAACCTGCCCATCCGGGAGGACAGTTCCCGACACTCCCCCCTGAGCGATCTCCAGGACATGACTGCGGTGGTTGGAACCCACGTACAGGCAATACGTGTGAGCCCTGACGTCTGCCGCGACGTACTGCAACGCATGCATGACAGCGGGATTCCGCCCGAGCGGTGGGGGCCCGTGCTGGGTAACAGTGAGGGCCGCTACGCGGTCTTTCTGATGCGACCCAACTCGATGGCCGAGCGGTGGCGCTATGCGGGCAGCCGTGCACTGAGGAGCGGAACCGTCCTGCACCTGCCCCCATACGCGGCATCCAGCGGACCCGTGTACTGGGCGCTGCCACCCGACATCTGGTGGGACGCGCGCGAGGTCATACAGCTGATCGGCGGGGACAGCGCTGAGGCACTGGCCCTCCCTCCCAGCCTGTCCGGCCCCGTGGAAGCTCGCGGAGGCGCACAGTGAACAGGGGACGCGGGCGCGTGAGCACTTGCCTGCTCGACGAAGCAGCCGAGGTACCGCGCGTTGATATAGGAGCACTTCTGGGGACGAAGACGAGTGAGGAGCCGACCCACCCCGCTGTCCCCGGCTGCCACCCGGCGGCATCCGCAGGCAGCGGCCGTCGCACCCAGGTGTCCGGCACTGCGACGCCACCGGCTGCCCCACCGTGCCCGGCGTGGGGCGGCGGATCGACCGCCTGGCCCGCCCGCGCCGCCTTCGCCGGCCGCGCTGAGACGGGGGGTATGTGATGCCCGTCGCTACACACCCCGCCATACGGGCCGTGGGCGGATATCTGAGGGACGCGCGCGAGCGTCGCCTCATCTGGCCCGCGCAGCCTGCCGATCTGATCCGCGTAAGCGAGGAGACTGTCCTCTCGATGGAGGCCGGACATACCCCGATCGCGCTCTGGCACATCGAACTGCTGTGCCAGCTCTACCACTGCTCCGACGACATCCCCGTGCTGAAGAACCTGGCCAGCGCTGCCATGCACCGGTCGGAAAACATCGCGGACGAGGCCCCCGGACATCACCGGCGCCTGGCAGGATGCGCCCGGCAGGCGCGAGAGGTGCGGTGGCTCTCGACCGCGCTGATTCCGCCGCCGCTGCAGACCGCTGCGTATGCTCGCGCGGTCGGATGCCCCTCGCCCGCGCTTCCCGACGCCCCGCTGCCTTCCCCGCATACGGCCTACGTCCTGGACGAGCGCATCCTCCTCACTGACCGCGTCGCCCCCGAGGTGATGGCACCGCAGCTGCAGTACCTCCTCGGCCTGGACGTTGATGAGTTGAGTGTGGTGCCCGGTCGGATCGCCGCGCCGCAAGGCCATCTGGTCGAGCTCAGGATGCCGGCCGGGCCGGTCTTCGCCCGGCCGGAGCACGACGGCGTCCTCTACCTGCTGGCGGACATGCGCCTGTCCGCCCTTATGTCCGATACGTGGGAACTCATCACACCTGCGGCCTCACGCGAGCTGCTCGTGTATGCCGCGCAGGAGCAACTCAGTCGCGCCTACGTACACACCGGAGCCGCCCGATGCCCCGAACCGCTCTGATCGCATTGCGGCTCACCGTCCTGATCGCAGCGCCGCTGTCCGTAATTGTCGCCGCGTCACTGCCCCGCTGAACCGCTGACCCCCGGATCTGTCCGTGCCCAGGCTTCCCTGCCCATAACCGCCCCGCACAGGAGCACCATGCCCCACCCGCCACTCGACGCCGCTTACACGTCCCTCCCGTCCCAGGCCGCAACCGCCTGCCAGCGCCTCGCGCTCCTACCCGTGAAGGACGTGGATGTCGCGCTCGCCGCTGCTGTATGCGGCGGCACCCATGCCGACGTCATGGACCTGTTGACCGCACTGGCCGACGCCCAGCTCCTGACACGCGCGGACGAGCAGCCCGGACGTGGACGGGTGTTCGTGTACCACGATGAGGTCCTTGCCCATGCCCGGGCCACCGCGCACCCGGAGAGCAAGCGGGAAGTCGTGCACCTGGCCCTGGAATGGCTGATCGCCACTACCTCCGCAGCCGAGCAGCTCATCACGCCCAGCCACGCCGGGTTCCGCCGGACCTACACGGCCGCCTCGCAGCCTGTACCGCTCTCCTTCGCGTCGGAACCCGAGGCACTGGCCTGGCTGGAGAGCCAGCTCCCCAATCTGATGACCGCGGTCCGGGCCGCGACCCGGGCAGACCTGCACGCTTGTGTCTGGCAGCTGGTTCACGCGATGTGGCCAGCCTGGCGACACTTCCACCGCTCTCAGTGGTGGATCGAGGCCCACGAGGCCGCGGTGAGATCGGCACAGCGATGCGGAGAGCACGCGGCGGGGCGGGTGCTGCTGAACACTCTCGGCCTCGGATACGGCCACACCGGCGAGCACCAACGGGCGCTGCAGGCGTTCCGGGACGTGGAATCGATGGCCGAGAAGGCCGGCGACACCCAGATGACGGCCCGGTCACGACATGAGCAAGGTGTGCAGTACCGAGAGCTCGGACGGTATACCCAATCTCGCCGGCGTCTGATCTCCGCGCGCCAAATGCGCGTCACGGCCAAGGACTTGGGTGGGGTGGGGCTGGCGGATACCGAACTCGGCCGGCTCGATCTGGCATGCGACGACCCTGCCTCCGCAGCCTCCCGGCTCGCGAAGGCGCACCAGGCACTCACTGAGGCCGGCGACCCGTGCGACGCCGCCCGTGCGAAAGCGTGGTGGTCGCGAGCGGTGGCCCAGTGCGGGGACCACAGCGAATCTCTGCGCCTTGGCAAGGGCGCCCACGAGGAGTTCGTGGCCTGCCGTGCCTACATGTGGGCGGCCCGGACCGTTGAGTTTCTCGGCCTCAACGCCAAGGAGGCCGGGCTGCCGCAGGAAGCGGCCGACTGGTTCGGCCAGGCTCTGGCCGCGTATGAGTCGCTGTGCAGCAACTCCGACGTACTGCGGCTCCGAAGCCGACTCACAGGCCTCAGCAGCTGAGCGTCACGCACTACCTGGAAGGGCCCCGGGGCGCATCTGGTCCGCCTCGGCCACGCCTTCCGCGTGGCCACTACCGGTGCGGCGGGCCGCCCGCGTGCGCGATGCCCTCATTCGTACATCACCCCCATTCGGTCCTGGCCCTTCACGGCCTGGACCCACGATTCGGAGACGGACTATCAATGGCCGGCCTTATAGAGGATTACGCACTCATCGGAGACATGCAGACCGCCGCCCTGGTCTGCCGGGACGGCACAGTGGACTGGCTGTGCCTTCCCCGCTTCGATTCGCACGCTATTTTCGCGGGACTGCTGGGTACCGAGGAGCACGGCTTCTGGCGCCTGGGACCGGCGCGGGAGGACGGGGCAAAGCCGCCGTCCGCGGACCGCCGCCGTTACCGCGGGGACTCCCTCATCCTGGAATCGGAATGGGACACACCGCGCGGAACGGTCAGAGTGACCGATTTCATGCCGCCTCGTGACGGTGCACCGCAGGTGATCCGGATCGTGGAGGGGATCAGCGGCCGGGTGCCGATGCGCTCCGAGCTGCGGATGCGGTTCAGCTACGGGCGGGTCACACCGTGGGTGCACAAGGTCGACGGCCGTACGGTCGCCGTCGCCGGCCCGGACTCCGTCTGGCTGGACACCCCCGCCGACACCTTCGGCGAGAACCTGACGACGTACTCCGATTTCACGGTCGCGCCCGGGGACCGGATCGCGTTCACGATCAGCTGGCAGCCTTCGCACCACGAGCCGCCCGGTCTTCCGGACCCGGAGAGCTCGCTGGACGCGACCGCGGACTTCTGGCGTGAATGGATCGAGCAGTGCACGTACCACGGGCCCTACCGCGAGGCCGTGGTCCGCTCCCTGATCACCCTCAAGGCCCTGACGTACGCGCCGACCGGCGGCATCGTCGCCGCGCCGACCACGTCGCTGCCCGAGGACATCGGCGGCTCCCGGAACTGGGACTATCGCTACACCTGGCTGCGTGACGCCGCGATCACCCTCTCGTCCCTGCTGCGCACCGGCTACCGCGAGGAGGCCCGCGCCTGGCGCGAGTGGCTGCTGAGGGCGGTCGCCGGTGACCCGGAGAACCTGCAGATCATGTACGGCATCGCGGGCGAGCGCGAGCTGGGCGAGGCCAAGCTGGACTGGCTGCCCGGTTACGAGAACTCCGGCCCGGTCCGGGTCGGCAACGGCGCGGCGGGCCAGCTCCAGCTGGACGTGTACGGCGAGGTCATCGAGGCGCTGCACCTCGCCCATATGACGGGCCTGACCCGCAACGACTACGCGATGGGCCTCCAGCTCAAGCTGATCGAGTACCTGGAGAAGCACTGGGGCGAGCCGGACGAGGGCATCTGGGAGGTGCGCGGCCCGCGCCGCCACTTCGTCCACTCGAAGGTGATGGCCTGGGTCGCCGTCGACCGCACCATCAAGCTGATCGAGTCCGGGGACGCGGAAGGGCCGCTGGAACGGCTGCGGGAACTGCGCGACGAAATCCACCGCGATGTCTGCGACCGGGGCTACGACAAGGAGCGCAATACCTTCACCCAGTCCTACGGGTCGAAGGAGCTGGACGCCTCCCTCCTCCTGATCCCCCAGATGGGCTTCCTGCCGCCGGACGACAAGCGCGTGATCGGCACGATCGAGGCGATCCAGCGCGAGCTGTCCACGGAGGACGGCTTCGTGCTGCGCTACCCCACCAAGGGCGAGGACGCGGGCGTCGACGGCCTGGAGGGCGACGAGGGCGCGTTCCTGGCCTGCTCGTTCTGGCTGGCGGACGACCTGGCGATGATCGGCCGGGTCGACGAGGCACGCCAGCTCTTCGAGCGGCTGCTGTCCCTGCGCAACGATCTCGGCCTGCTCGCGGAGGAGTGGGACCCCCGGCTGCAGCGCCAGGTGGGGAACTTCCCCCAAGCCTTTTCCATGCTCACGCTGATCGACAGCGCCCTCGCATTCGAGAAGGCCCAAGCCGAACACGACAGCGGTCACCACTTGAAGGTGACTCTCCCGAAACAGCTCCGACCCGCCGGGGCGATGAGCGTGCCGTCTGCGCCACAGGGCCCGTCGGCGGCCAGCAGTCCCGCAGAGGCGTCACGCTGAAGGACCGGCTCAGGGCATACAGCGGCGCGCGGCTCATTGCCCGGCCAGGTACCCACTGGCTGAGTACCGCCTGGCGCCGGTGATCCCGATGCGGGCGTGACGTCGTCCGCACGGTCTGTCAGCCTCCCCCCTTGTTTCATCACCACCCAATTGATTCAGCACCAGGAGCACGGCGTCGTGATTTCTCCGGCCATCCGGCCAGTACCCAGTTCTGTGTCGTCCCAGGACAAGCACCTGTTCGTTCTGCGTCAAGGAGCACCCAGCCTTCCCGGGGTTCGCAGGGATGCCCGATGGAGACTTCCCGTGTTCCGGGGAAGGCGTCTTCCTCGTGCTCTGGTCGGCTATGCGGCGCCGGTGTTCTCGTTGGAGTGGATGGTCCAGGACATTCTGAACGGGCGTCTGCCGCCTCCCTCTGCACCTCGGGAGCGCCCCGCCCTGCGGACGCATCAGGTCGAGCCGGTGAGAATGATGAAGACGGCATACGCATCCGGGGCTCCTGGATTCCTGTTGGCGTATCCGACGGGCTCGGGCAAGACGGCGATGGTCATCTGCGGGACGCTCGACCTGCCGGATGTCCGTACGGTGCTCGTGGTGACCAGGTTGGATGTGGTTCCGGCATGGCGCAGCGCGATCGGGTATTTCGGCAGTGGCGGCAAGCGCTGGGTGGTGATCAACCCCGAGCAGTTGTGGCGGTTGTTCGATCACCCTGTGTGGCAGCTCAACTCTCTCCCGGTTGACAGGGCCGCCGAGTTCGCGGCCGAGGGCGGCGTTCCTCGTGTCGCGTTCGACGCGGTGATCGTGGACGAGTCGCACATGCTGGCGTCGCCCTCCTCTCTGCGTTCTCGGATGATCAACCGGCTGATCCTCCCCGCTCCCGGGACCAGGCGGCGGCCTTGGTTTCTGCGTGCCTCGGCTTCGCCCTTCTCCAGTCCGGAGGAGACGGCGTATGTGAGTGATCTTCTGGCGCATGCCGCCGGCGTCGACGCACCGGGCAAGCTGAGCAAGGCCGACTACGCGGCATGGCTGAGCAAACTCGGGTTCGAGCTGAACGCAGATCAGGGCGGGCGGTGGGCTCATGACCTGAGCGGAGGCGACGTGAAAATGGTCGAGTCCCTTTTGTTCTCCCAGGGTGTCGGAGCGACCGCAACTGCCGAGGAACTCGGCCTGCCGCCCATGACGCGGGAACTGCGCCCGGTAGAGCTCTCCCCCAGCGACCGGGAGCGCTACGAATCTGCCTGGACGGAGTTCCGGGCCCTGCACGGGCTCGAAATCACGGACAGCACGGTCGACGGTACGTCGCAGGCGTTGCGCCGCGTGCAGAAGGCGTCGCTTCTCAAGGCGCCGAAGGTGGCGGAGATCGTGGCGGGGCTGGTGGAGGACGGCTATCAGGTGGTGGTTCCTGCCTGGTACCTCGACAACGTCTCCGCTATCGCGCGTCTCACCGCGGTGGAGCTGAAGGCGCGTGGTCTGCCGGACCGGGTGGTGGAGATCACCGGCGCCTCGCGTGGCATCCGGGAGCTGAAGCGGCAGGCGTTCCAAGGGGGCCGGGCCCTGGTCGCGGTCGTCAACTCGCTGGAGGGCATCAATCTTCATGCGGGTGAACGCGGTGGTGCGGGCAAGGGGAAGGACGCGACGCGGGCCCCGCGGGCCTGTGTGATTGCTGATGTTCTGACCGGTGGGAAGCGCGGTCTGCAGGCGGAGGGCCGGACTCAGCGCGATGGTGAGCGCTCGCTGACTCTGTACGTGTATGCGGCGCACACCACGGAGGAGGAGTGGCTGGCGCGGATGCTGCGAGCGACGGCCGGAACGCAAGCGCTGGCGCAGTCCCCAGAGGATGCCCGCGCGTTGACGGATCTGGCGGAACAGCTGGCTGTCCCCGACGAAGGGGAGCCGGACCAGTGACGGGCGCGGCATCGCCCCGGCCAGCCGGCCCGCCGTCGGCCAGTCTGGCTGTTCTGCCGTTCATCGAGGCGATGTACCCGTCCGGGCGGCGTGCCCTGCTGTCGCTCACACAGGTACTGGAGCAGGCGGGCCGGGTTCGTCTGGCTGCCACTGATCCTCTGCTGTGGGCGGCGACAGCACGACTGCTCGCCGCAGTCGCGTATGCAGCAGGATGCGGCCCGTCGGGGCAGCGGGAGTACCGGCACCAGGTCCGCTGCGGCATCGACCTGGAGCCGGCGGTGTGCTGGGTAGGTGACCATGCGGCAGACCTGGACCTGTTCCATCCGAACAGGCCGCTGTTCCAGGACGGCTCGCTGCACGCGGCAGCCGACGACCGGCCCGACGCCGGAATTGAGGTGCTGTACCTCGACCTGACCGCGGCCATCCGGCGGCCGCTGCTGTCCGACCACCGCCATCTGTACGCCTCCACACCGGTGTCTGCCGCCCGTGCGGCCGGACTGCTTCTGGTCCAGCAGATGTGGTGTCTGGGCGGACGGATATCCGCGAGTGACGCTGTCTACGGGAAGGGGTCCAACTTCGGCCGCCGGTCGGACGCGTGCGGTGGACTGGTCATCCAGCCGGACGGCACCGTGGCACAAATGCTCGCCTGGCGGCTGACGCCTCTGCCCGACCCAGGGCTCGGTACAGCCCACTGGACCTACACCCCACGCCAGGCCTCCGCCGCCCAGGGGACGGCCGGCGAGGGCGGCCTGGTTCCCGATGGGGAGGCGGACGCGTTGACCTGGCATCCCCGCCGGATTCTGCTGTTGCCACGTGCCGACGGCACTGTGGCCCGCACCATGTTCGCCCAAGGGTGGGCAGCCAGCACACAGACGGACCCGCTCACCGCGCGCCCCGGTTGTCGTGACCTCCTGACGACCGCGGCCGGAGCCCGATTGTCCGCAGAAGCGGTGACCAGCGAAGAAGACGCGGCGCCCCTGCTGCACAGCTGGTGGACAGCGCCCGAAGACAGCTGGGCCCAGACTGCACGCCGGGCCGCCGAAGCCGCCAGCTGTCAGCCTCCGGACGTCCGCGTCACCGGCCTGACCGTGATCCGCAACAAGAAGATCGTCAACACGCGCCACGTCTTTCTGCCCGGCTCGTTGCTCGGCGATGCCAGAGGGAAGAAAGCCGCCGCCTGCGTCATGAGAGCCCGCCACCAGGCCACAGACACCACTCCCGGCTTCGGCTCCGCACACCTGTTCAAGGAGACCTTCATGCTCGCGTCCGACGAGGAACGGGCGCGTGCACTGCACGGCGACCTCGACCTCGACCTCGACCTCGACCTCGACCTCGACCTCGACCTCGACCTCGACGACAGTCTCTTCACCACCGCCGACACGCCGTACCGCCCTGAGGAATCCGAGTCCTGCGACCCTGTCGACGTACTGACCCGGAAACTGGGCAGCTGGGCCCGCAGCCGCCATACCCGTGGTCTCATCGCGCACCTCGCCGCCTGGGCCGTTCAGCCGTCGGTGACCAACCCGGCCTACTCATCCGTGACCCGGATCGTTCCCGACGACATGCACCAGGCGGGCATGCTGACCGCGGCTCTGTTCGCTGTCCACCGGCGGGCGTCCCGTGCCGAGAACCCGTACGGGAACGCGCCACTGGCCCGGCTGATGCGCGCCTTCGGTACCGGGCACCGCCGCGGGCCACGGCACCAGCCCACACGCGCCGCCATGACGCTGATACTCGACGCCCCGTGCCTCGAGGACCTGAGACCCCTGCTCCTGCACCAGATCCAGTTCGCTGCGGCCCGGCGGATGACCCCGGACTGGACCAGCCTCATGCACGACCTCGCGAACTGGGGCCCGGACATCCAGGAACGCTGGCAGACGCAGTTCTACACCAGCCAGCCGCTGCCACCCCGCCATCAGCCCGCCCCCTCCGGAGAAGGACACCTCGCCGCATGACCACTCACGCCACCGACCTCACCGCCCGGCCGGTACCGGCCGAAGGGCAGGTCACCGACATCACCAGCAGCCCCGGTCCCTTCGTGGTAGTTCATTCGCTCACCACGTTGGTCGGTGTGAGCCTCAACCGGGACATGAACGACCTGCCCAAAACCCTCCGCTACGGCGGAATCGAACGAATGCGGGTCTCCTCCCAATCCCTGGTCCGGGCCGCCCGCGAGTACCTGCGCACGGACGGCAGCCACGACCGCAGCGACGCCGTCTCCACCAGGTCGCTCCCCCACGCCGTAGCCCGGCATCTCGAAACGGAATATGACGTCGACCTCGCCGACGCGATGCCCGCCGCGGCCCTCATCGTCGCCGCGACCGGCTTGACCATCAGCCCGGCCGACCCCGGCCGGACCAAAGTCATGACCTACGTGCCCGCCGACAGCGCGCAGCAGCTCAGCCGGCTCGTGATGTCGCACTGGAACGAGCTCGCCGACCCGCGGGAACGAATGGACGAGATCATCGCCGACGCTCTGACCACAGAAACCGCTGGCCGAGGCGCACCATCTGGCAGGAAAACACAAGCTGTGAGCCCGGCTATGGACCTGTCCGAGCCCCTGGTCACCGCCGCTCAGGCAGCCCTGGAACCCGGCACCGTGGAAGAAATAGCACTCTTCGGCCGGATGCTCGCCGGGCTCCCCCGCAGCAGGGTCTTCTCCGCCGCCCACGTCGCCCACGGCTTCAGCGTCGACCCGCTCCACCGGATCACTGACGAATTCACGGCGGGAGACGACTACCAGGACGGCGGCGTCTTCGCCGACACCGGCATGCTGGGCCGCCAATACCTGGTCTCGGGCACGCTCTACCGGCAAGCCTCGCTGGACCGGCGCCAGCTGCGCCTGAACCTGGCCTTCTCCGGCAAGACGGATGACGAAGTCGAAGCCCTGGCTCAGAGCGCCGAGCGCCGCTGGACACGGGCCATCGTCCGCAGCCTGCCCTCAGCCAAGCGCTCCCGCACCGGATCCCCGCCCCGCCCCACCCTTGCCGTGATCGCAGCCAGCGACGAAGCCCTGACCGCAGGCCCCGCGTTCGAAGACGCGATCACATCACAACCCGCAGGCACCCACGCCGCCGCCCGACTGGCCGCCTACCTCCACCACCTCGACCTGCGCGGTGGAACCGCTCTGTGGCAGTCGCCAACCGGCGACACCCCACCCGGCCTCCCCGGCGTACTGACCGTGAAGGGGTACTGACGTGGTCACCGTACTGCTCCGCCTGACCGGCCCGATGCAGTCATACGGGACCGCATCACACTGGGAAGAGCGTGCCACCCGCTCACGCCCCACCAAAAGCGCGGTCGTCGGCCTGGTCGCCAATGCCCTCGGACTCAGCAGTGACGCACCTCTGCACGACCTGACCCAGATGGTCTTCGCCGTCCGCGCCGACCGGCCCGGCCGGCAGATGATCGACGAGCAAACCGCCGGCGGCGGACGCTTCCCCACAACCGGCCCAACACCCGCGAACCCGGACCACTGGTACGGCGCACCGCGCGACCCAGATCTGAGCCCCGAGGGAACACTCCGGGCCTCACGGAAGAAGGGCAGCCGCGACCCGGTCCTGATCACCAAGCACTACCTCGAAGACGCAGCTTTCCTCGCCGGGCTGAGCACCGAAAACGCGCAGCTCGCGCACACCATCGACGGTGCGCTGCGTCAACCAGCACGGCTACTGTTCCTGGGCCGGCACTGCTGCCCACCCGCCCGTGCCGTCGCCCACGGCACGACCCCGTATGGGCCCGATCAGTGGCCCAGCCACGTCAGTCTGCTGCCCGAAGCAACCGTCACCCGACCCACCGTATGGACCGAAGTGCCGCCCACCACCGGCGCCTTCCCAAGCTCCGAGAATCCCGTGAGCTTCACCGCCCGCCATCACACCACCCTGTTCCTGCGAACCTCGACCATGCCCCCTGCCCCGGAGCTCCCGCAATGACACCCCGCCCTGCGGCCATCTTCACCACGGTCCGATCGGCACTCACACTCTCCCCACCCGAACAGACTGTGTGCGACAACGTGCACCGCCTTCATTCGCTGGTTCTCTCCGGGTTCAGCAACCAGACCCCCGATGCAGCCGAACCAGCGCCCCGCCCAGCGCACGTGCTGTACGCCGCCCGGCGCGGCATACCCCAGCCCGACCGTGCCCGAATTCTCACGGCTGCACCGCCCGAAAAGATCCTGGTCCAGGCGCCTTCCCACCCGAACTGGCAGCCGCTCCTTGCCGCCGGACGCCTCATCAGGGCAGACGTCTTCCCTGTCGAGCATCACGTCACCGCCGGCGACATCATCGACATACAGGTGATCGCCAACCCCGTCAGGAGAGACCTCCTCACCAGGAAGCGCCTCAGTCTGCCCGCGCCGGACGAGGCCGCACGCTGGTTGCATCGCCATCTGGTACGCAGCGGCCTGGAGCCACTCCACGACATCGTTCCCGGCGAGCGTGTGTGCATGACCGGGACGCGCACGAGGACCGGGGACAGAATCACCGCGTTCTACAGGGAAATGACAGCCCGTAGCCGGGTTCTCGACCCTGAACTCCTTGTGCATGCCCTGGCACAGGGCGTCGGGCAGGCCAAGGCCTACGGCTGTGGTCTGCTGCGCATTCACCATGTCCGGTGAAACCCAACACCCAGAAACCCAGGGCGTACAATCTTCCTGTGAGACTCCCATTCTCATCTCCTCACATTGGTGAGGCTGTACCACGTGCTGGGAGCTCAAGGCCGCTCTGCGCTCGAACCTCCCCACGCTGGTGGGGCCGCAGTGATCTCCAAGAAGAAGCGCAGGCCACCCTCTCCTCATATCCGTGAGGATGCACCGTTCTGAGGGAGTTCAGGACCGGCCTTACGTCGCCTTCCCCACACTGGTGGGGCCGCAGTGCCCTTCGACGCCTCCCCGCTGCCTGTCCGGGTCGGCACGCCCGTGCGCGCAGGCCCGGCCCCCGTTCTCTAGCAGCTTGCCCGTCTCCCGGACCGGCTGACGGACGGACCTCGGCCTCAGCCTCAGCCTCGGCGCAGTGGTGCGCTGTGAGGGTCTCCCACGAGACTTTCACCAACTCACCTTACACGGTCGGCCACCGCCACACAAGGCTGCCCCTATGCGGACTCGGTAAGGACACCGCCGACTTCACCAGCCACATCCGCCTCTCACCGATCCCGAACCCAACAAGAGACCGGACCTCATGCAGAACACGACCACGCCCATCCCACTGAGCTCACAACTCGCCACCCAGCACTCGCACACGCCAGAGGCGGCCCCAGAGCTCGTCGCCTATCTGGCCACGCATCCGGGGCCTCTGGCCGCGGCCGACGCCATCGTCCGCGCCACCGACGGGCGCATGCTCATTCTCGACCCGCCATACAAAGCAGGATGGGACCTGCCTGGCGGGATGAACGACGACGAGGATCCGGAGGATGGCCTGCTGCGCGAACTCTTTGAAGAGCTCGGGGTGACGGGCGTGCCGCTCGGCCGCCTCCTGGCCGTGGACACGACTCCGGCCTCGGTCTACGGCCGGCCGCTGATCACCTTCATCTACCAGTTCACGCTGCCTGGGAACGTACGGACGACGGACGATCTTGCGCTTCAGACTGGCGAGATCGATGGTGCTGCCCTTGTCGCGGACGAGGAGGCCCTCGCTCGGTTTCCCGAGCGCCTGCGAAGGCGCGTGGAAGCGGCCCTGGCCGCGGAAGCCGGCACCTACATCGCCTATCTGCGCGATGGGCGCCGGACCACTCCGTGTCGATGAGTCAGCTCAGACTCCAGCCGATGGCCTCCTCGAAAAGAGATTCAGAGATGACGGCCGACCTCGTTCTGCCCCGCGGTGAGCCTGGGCCAATACCAGGACGCAAGTGGCCCCGACCTGTCAGGATCGCCAATATGACGACCACACCACCTTCGAGGAGCGGCAGCTCCTGGGGTGACTTGCTCCGCGAGGGCACCAGTCCCGTGCAACAGAGCTTCCTGGATCTGGTCAAGAACACCACCAACTACGCGGGCTATTCCCCGGGGGTCGTCTGGGGGAACCTGCAGACCCCGGAGTACGCCGCAGCTATGCTGCGGCTCGTCGTTGACTTCCACGGCATTCCCGACGACATCGAGGCGGGTGTCGCCGCCCGGACTGCACGGGCGCAGTACATCGGGCAGGAAGGCCGCACTTGCCACGTCCTGCTCGGCGAGCAGGCACTGTTCACGAACATCGGCGGCGCCGACGTGATGCGGGGACAACTTCGCCGGCTGATTGATGCCACCACCCTGCCGGGCCTCACTCTTGGGATCATCCCGGCCCGCGCCCGCCTCCTCGTGTACCCGGGAGACAGCTTCTCGATCTACGACGACCGGAGGGTGGAGGTGGAGGGATTCCGAGGCGGCGAGACAATCACGGCCCCGGAGCGGCTCGTCGTGTTCCGAAAGGCGTTCAGCCTTCTCCAGCAGTCTGCCGTCTACGGACAGCCCGCTCGCGGAGGAAGTTCCAGCCGGGCTCGCCCGCGAACTCAAGGAGGAACTCAGCCTCGACCTTGCCGGCATCCCTGACCAACCCCAGCTGCGCTGGGTGCAGGACCAGACCACCACACGGCCGGGCAGCAATGAGCCCTTCCGCCGCCTCCACCTCATCCACGTCCTGTCCATCCCCCGCCATGTCCGCGACTCGCTCACCACTACCGAGCAGGACGCCGAGGACGCCACCCGCGTGGTGTGGATCCCCCTGGCGCAAGCAGCTGCCTACCACCTCTACCCCGCCGTCGGGCAAGCGCTCAGCCAGCTCGCCAGGCCCACTCCCACACCATGCGCGGTAATGCTCCCTTCAATCACCGACCGGACGTACAGCTGGCGGTGATGGTTTCGCAACGGGGCAGTGATTGGCGCTTCCCCAGGACTTGGACACTCGGTGTCACCACCCCAGTCGACCGCGGCCTCGCCGTCGACTGGGTGTCGGCCGACGCCACAGGAGATCCCGCCTCCATGTGTTTCCCCGAAGAGACCGTTTTCGTCGACGACGGCGGCACCTGGGACGACGCCCAGATCCAGAGCATCCGGTAGCGAGGCAGACGCATGGTCTTGTCGATGCGGCCGTACCCAGCGAACGCCTGACGCAGCAGGGTCGGGCTTCCGTCGTCATGGAGTCCATGGTTGCGCGGCACTGACAGTCGGGCCGGGCCGAGGCCAGAAACGGAGCTCCTGCGCCCCATCACGATGGAGCGCAGGGGGCAGGGGAACGGCTGTGGCGCGTAGGTCACGCGATCGTCTCCGACGGCAACGAGCGGGCACGGTGAAAGACAGTTTCAAGCCGCTCCCGCAGGCTGTCGTTGGTGACCAGCTTCAAGGCGCGGGCGAAGTCGTCCTGGGCGCGGGCCAGGTGCGTGTGCTGTCGGCGCGCGTGGTCGGCGAGCACGGTGTGGCCGGGCCCGGAGGCTGCGGGGAGGGCGCGGGCGGCGTAGATCAGGGTGAGGGGGAAGGCAAAGCAGGCGTGGAGGAACCCGAACGCGGGCCGTTCGGTCCCGCGCCACGGGGAGAAGTACGTATCGTCCTCGGGGATGGTGACCTGGAGTGTGGCGAGGGCGTCGTTGAGCCAATTGTGGGCGGCTTCGTGCACGAGGTCGCGGCCCAGGATCGCCGCGTCGCCGGTGTGGTCGGTGAAGACCGTCGCCGGGAGCCGGGTGATGGCGAAGCTGCGAAGGATCTGGTCGGGGCGGCGTCGGCCGGTCAGGCAGATCACTGCGGCGTGCTCATGGACGAGGCCGTCGAGGCCGGCATCGGTGATGTGGGCGAACGCGTCGTCGACCAGCGTGGTGAGCGGTTCGGAGGCGAGGGTCGTGTCGGCGCTGAGGACGTAGTACGGGGTCTCGGAGTGCAGGCCGTGGATCATCTCGTCCTGCTGCGGGGCGATCACGATGCGTGGGCCGAGGCGGGAGGGGTGGATCAGGCGCGAGAAGGCGCGTTCGGCAGTGTTCCGGTACCAGTCCAGGACCGTCGTGTCTCGGCCGCGGGCCGCGGTTTCGGCGCCTTCGAGCCGGTGGTGGGCGAGGGCGTAAGCCAGGGGCAGCGCCTCGTCGTTACTCGGGGTCGGGGTGTGGCCGGGGTGGAGGAGCGTTAGGGCTGCGGTGGTCCGCTCGCGTCGGTGGGCGAGGATCGTGTCCAGGTGCAGGGCTGCGGCGATGTCGCTCATCTCGGAGAGACTCCTTGGCTTCGGCAGCCCCGGCGCCGGGCCCAAGGGGCGCCGGCACCGGGTCTGTGCGGGGGTGCGTTGTTCGGCAGGCCGGGTCAGCTGGCGCTGTCCGTCGGCGTAGCCGGGGTCACCTGTGCGTCGGGGTCTGGGGCGGTCCAGGCGTCCGCGGAGACGCTGGAGGTGTGCGCGGTGAGGCGCACGGTCCCGTCGTCGCGCAGCTTCGCCACTGCGGCAAGGAACTCGCCGCACGTGTCGGTTGTCGTCATTTCTCCTCCAGTAGGGTCAAGGGCTGGTCGGGATGAGCCGCGTGTGCGGGGCGGGCCTCGGATGGGCGGGATCATGGCTGACTCGTCAGGTCTCGCTGATCAGCCAGCTGATGAACTTGCGTTCGCGACCGGTACGGACCGGCTCGGTGCCGTGGGTGAGCTGCGAGCCGTACAGCAGCGCGGTGCCGGGGCCGGGCGCGACGTTCCAGCGGGTGCGCGGCATGGCGCGGAACCAGTCGGCGGAGTGGTCGGCGCCGTCGTGGGCGAACGCCATCGCCGGGTGGTAGCCGTCGCTGGGCGTGTGATCGCTCCACAGGGCGGGGTGTGAGGTGGTCTCGACGAAAAACTCTCCGCCGTCCTCGGCGGGTTGGAGGATGACGCTGATGCCGGCGAGCTGGCGGGTCCGGTCGCTGGGGTGCGGAGCAATGCCGTCGACGTGCGGGGTGATGTGCTGTCCGGGTCCGTACTCTACGTACATCCACTCGCGGCATGCGGTCAGCGCGGGCAGCACACGCCGCAAGGCAGGAAGGGCCCGCTCGACGGCTTGGTCAAGGATCTTGGTGGCAGCCTCGGGCGGGGGGTGGATTTCGAGGCGTCCGACGGGCTCGTACACGGCCATGGCCTGCTCGTTGGTGTGGCCGGGGATGGAGTGGAGCGTGGTGGCGCGCTCGGTGTCGAAGCGGCGGATGCCGTCGTCGCCGAGGACGTCATCCATCACCATGGTGAGGGTGGCGACCTCGTCGGGGGTGAGGAAGTTCTCGATGCTGGAGACGGTGAGCGTCTCCGCTATATGGATCATCGTGCCTCCCAGCTGGTGTGGGACGGGCGGAGCGCGCAGGCGCATCCGGTGACGGGATCGGTGTGGCGGGCGACGTGGGCCAGGGTGCGGACGGCCTGGTCGAGGCCGGTGAAGTAGTCGGGCCAGCCGGAGCCGGGGGCTGGGGTGAGGGAGAGGTTGAGGACAGGGTGCCGACGCCCGCTCTTGTTGCTGGTCAGGTCGGTGCGCGTGAGCTGCGCGGTGACGGCTGCGGGCAGGTAGCCGTCGGCGGCGGCGACCACGTGGCACAGCCGGGCGGCGAGCGCGGCGTACTCGGCGCGGTTGCGGGGCAGCACGCCGACGCGGAAGACGGAGGGGTCCGAGCCGGTGCCGGTGTGGGGGTGGCCTTGGCAGGAGTCGTAGGTGACGGCATGCCAGCTGCGGGTGATCGTGTCGACCAGGGGCCACACCCGGTCCTCGATGCCCTCGCGCCAACGGGGGTGGTGCGGGTCGAGATCGTCGGCTTCGTGCATGCCGGGCAGGCCGACGGCGTTGATGTTGCCGTGGTCGCTGACGTGCAGCCGGGCCGGGGAGCGGGGCGCGGCCGGGTCGTCCCAGCGGGCGAGGAAGGCGTCGATGTCGGCCATGGTGTTCGGGACGGTGGGCCGCCAGTGGGCCCGGCGGCAGTGGGCGCCGGCGGGGTGGTCGGGGGCGGCGAGCAGGTGGGCCATGCCGTCGATGAGGCGGGCTCGGTGGTCGCAGTACGCGTCGTCGCTGCCGGTGGCCTGGTGCATGCGCCAGCGGGTCGCGGTGCATCCGCCGCCGCAGACCGTCCGGTACGGGCACGAGGAGCACTTGGTCATCAGCTGGCGGCCGGCGGCGAGCAGCGGGTTGGTGTGCTGGGCGGCGGTGATGTCCGCCTCGCCACGGGCGGTGGCGAGCGGCATGAGCAGGGCCTGGGGCCAGGGCAGTTCGTCGCAGGAACCGAAGCGGCCGTCGGGGTAGGCGGTGAAGACGTGGGAACACTTGTGCGCGGCGAAGTGGCAGTGGGCGGTGCCCAGGCCCTTGAGGCGGCGGATCGTGGCGACGGCCGGATCGAGTTTGATCCGGTGGAAGTAGCCGGCGGCGATCCAGCGGGCAGCCGCGTCGAGGACGAACTCGGCGTACTGCGCGGGGGTGATCGCCCACGCCGGCCCGTCGGTGCCGACGGCCTGGGCCTGGAGGCGGCGGCTGGGGCTCGTGCGCCGTCCGGTCGCCTTGAGCGGGCGGGTGACGCTGGTGTCGAAGGCCGGCAGAAGGTGGAGGGCGCGCACCGCGGAGAAGGCGGCGATGTGGTCGATGACCTCGCGGGCGCGGCCGAGGACGGCGGGGGTGACCACGGTGACGATGCCGCAGGTGCGTTCGCGTTCGGCGAGCAGGTTCAGGGCGTTGACGATGTGCGGGTAGATGGGCTGGGCGTCGTAGCCGACGCGCCAGGAGTTGCCCTGTTCATCGCCGTCCATGGAGATGCCGATGTGCAGGCTCGGGTAGTGGGCGTCGAACAGGTCAAGCCACTCGGCGTCCAGCCGTACGCCGTTGGTCTGCAGGTGGACCTGGTGCACGGTGTGCTGGGCGGCGAGTTCGTCGAGGAGGTCGGCCATGGCGGGTTTGCCGATGGTCAAGGGGTCGCCGCCGTGCAGTTCGATGGCCAGGGGCCGCTCGCCGAAGATCGCGCCGAGGCGGCGTATGTGTTCGGGGGTGATCTGGGCGCCTCCGGGGGCGAGTTTGCGTTTCTCGAAGCAGTACAGGCAGTCGATGTCGCAGGTCTCGCCGCGGAGTTTCAGGACGACGGAGACGGCGGCGGTGTGGTCGGTGTCCTCCAGGGGCCGCCACACCTCGGCGCCGACGGTTGTGGTGGGGGTGGTGAGGGTGCTGGTCATCGGGACCTCCCCGATCGCAGGGGCGGGTGGGTTCAGGTGCGGACGCGCTGGGCGGCAGAGTGCTGCCAGGCGAGCATCTGTCCGTCGGAGAGCGGGAGGCGGGCATCGCCCCGGCGCAGGAACCAGCCGTCGCCATAGCGCTGCGGCAGCCAGCCGAAGCCGCTCAGCCCCTCCGGCAGCGCCTCGTCCGCGGTTCCCTCAAGCGGCCAGAGCGTCAAGAGGGCTTCGGCCAGGCGAAGTTGCACGGGTGTGAACCAGGGGCTGTGTGCGGCGGCGCTGGGCCAGTGGGGCGCGGGCAGGACCGCAACGGGCACGGCGGCCCGTTGGTCGTCGGTTTCGTCGGTGCGGGCGAGGAGGCTGGGCAGCCACTTCTCGCCGAGCAGCGGGGCGCCGGCGGCGACGGTTTCGGCCTGGGCGACGATGCGGGCGAGCTGGTCCCACACGAGGTCGGCGTGCGGGTACAAGCCTGCCTGGGCCAGTCCGAGCAGGTCCTCGGCCAGGCTCGCCGCCGCCTCCAGCCGGTCGGCCAGGGCCCACTGCTGATATGTGGTCCGCTGGATGGGTGTGAGGACGGCGTCCGGCGTGCCGGTCAGCGGGCGCGCAGTGCGCAGCAGGGTGAGGTCGGGCAGCGCGGCGCGTACCCGGCGGAAGGTCTCCACGTCGTCGCGGGTCACGGTGAAGTCGTCGAGCAGTGTGCGCCAGTTGTTCACGGTGTCGGCGGTCACCGCCCGGATGTCGATCCGAATGCCGCGCAGCAGACGGGAGGGCAGGGTAGGCCCTGGTCCGGCGGGGTGAACGAGGAGCAGGTCGACGTCGCTCTGTGTGTGGGCGAGGCGTTCGGCGAGCGCGCCCACCAGCCAGATATCCGCGCCGCGGTGTTCGCCGGCGAGGTCGGTGGCGGCCTGTTCGGCAGCCTGAAGGTGCTCATCGAGCCACGGCGTGGTGAGGGAGGTCATCGGGGCGTACTCCTTTCGGTGCTCTTCAGGGCACGGGCAGCGGTCTGGGCGACCCACTCGTCGAGGCGGGCACGGACGTCGAGGCGCTGGGCGCCGATGTGCGGGGTGGCCAGCAGGTTCACCGGCTCGGGCGGCAGGTCGTCGGGCCACAGGGGAAGATCGGTCGCCTCGACTGGGTCGATGGCGAGCCCGCCGAGGTGGCCGCGGACGAGCGCGGTCAGGCAGGCCCGCCGGTCCAAGGTGGCCAGTCGTCCGACGCAGATCAGCAGCGGGCGGCGCGGGCGGGCCGTGGACAGGAAGCGCGGGCCGACGGTGTGCCAGGTGTCGCGGGTCAGGGGCAGGGCCACCACATGCGCGTCCGCCCAGGCCGGCAGCGCCTCCGGCGGTTTGGAGGGCAGGTGCTCGGGGAGGCTGGGCCAGGCCGCGTAGGCGACCTCAGCGACGTACGGGCCCAGCAGGTCGCCGCAGGCGCGTCCGACCGGCCCCGCGCCCCAGATCGCCAGTCGCATTGCCGAGACGGGTGGACCAAGGCATTCCTGTTTTCGGTGCTGTCCGGCCGTGAGCGCGGCGTGCCCGTACGGGATACGGCGGGCGAGCGACAGCAGGGCCGCCAGTGCCCATTCGGCGACCGCTCCGGCGGCCGGGTGCGGGTTGCGGTGCAGGTCGATGCCTCGGGCGGTGAGTGCTTCCCTGTCGATGCCGTCGAGGCCGGATCCGGCCCGGATGACGTGCCGCAGCCGCGGCCATTGTTCAAGGCGAGCGGCGTCGAGCTGTTGCCCGGAGCGCAGTACCAACACTTCGGCTCGGCCCGCCAGTGCGGCGTCGCTCGCGTCGAGGCCGGCGACCTCGCGGACCGTGCAGCCGGGCAGGCGCTCGCGAAGCAGGGTCATGTTGGCCGCGCCGTGGACACTCACCATCAGGGGCATCCGGCTCACCGTCCTAAGGGGGCGGTGTAGCGGCCGAAGGCCAGGTCGCCGGCACCGGTGATTACCTGCAGCGGGGATGGGGTGTGGAAGTAGTCCTCGCAGGCCGCCTTGACGCCGGGCAGCCCGTTCCATGCCTTCGGGTTGGCCTCAAGGTCGGCGTAGTCGTCGACGATCAGCGTGCCGTCGGGAGCCATTCGCGGGACGCACGCGGTCAGGCAGGTGTGGATGGAGTCGTAGTAGTCGCCGTCCAGGTAGGCGAAGGCGATCTGTTCGGGGAGCTGGGAGGGGAGGGTGTCGGCGAACCAGCCGGGGTGGATCACCGGTGGGGTGCGGCCCCAGCGGTCGTGCAGGGCCAGAACCTGCTCCGGCTCGGCGCGCAGATAGCCGGCCTCGAACAGGTCCGGGTCCCTCTCGCCGCGCTCGGGCAGCCCCTGAAAGGAGTCATAGACGTGGACGGGCCGCTGCCCCTGCCCGGTGGCATCGAGCACGGCGCGCATCCACAGCGCCATGGCGCCCTGGTAGCAGCCGAGTTCGACGATGGTGCCCGGCACCGCGCGGGTGGCGAGGTGTTCGAGTTCGGTGCGGATGGCGGGCAGCCGGTCGGTGTCGACGGTGTCGCCGTGGTTCTCGAGGAGCCAGTCCTGCAGTTCGGTCAGGTCCAGGGCGGTGGTGGAGGGGCGGCTGTGCATGGTCACCACCGGTCCACGAGGACGTCGCGGTCGGCCGGATCCCCGGCGAGCGCGTCGAGGAGCTGCTGGTTGACCCGGGGCAGCAGGTACTTGTCGCCGAACTCGTCCAGTGGTACCCACTCGAAGCCGACCTGGATCGGGTCGGGCGGGTCGGACTTGCGGGGCTCTGTGCTCTCGTCAAGGAGTTCGGCAAGGAAGTTGTGCTGGGTCTTGTGGACGGTGCCGAACTCGTCGGCGTACTGCTCGGGGACGTACTCCACGACGAACAGCAGTCGCGAGGCGCGCACCCGCAGGCCGGTCTCCTCCTTCACCTTGCGGGCGACCGCGTCGCGCAGCGGTTCCCCCGCGATGGCCTTGCCGCCGGGCAGGTTGTAGTGGAAGCCGGAGTCGTCGTTGTACGACATCAGCAGGATGCGGCCCTGGTGGACGATCGCGGCCTTGACCGACACGCTGATGCGGGGCAGAGGCGTCATGGCGCGGTGCTTCCCTTCCCTCGTCGAGCCCGCCGGGGCTGGGCGCCCGGCGGATTGTGATGGTGCGGGGCTGGGGCAGAGCGGGGTGGTGCGGGAGCTGCCGGTCAGAGGCAGGCGCGGGCGGCCGGGTCGGCGACCTGGAGGAGGTCCGTGACGTCGCTGAGCGGAGTGCCGCCGGCCGTGAAGGAGCCAGTGGCGTGGAAGGACGCGGCGGCCTCGCGCATCGCGGCGAGCGCGGCACGCGAGAGCTGGTTGGCGTAGATAGCCAGGGCGAATCCGGCTTCGCCGAGCCGGTCGGGGCCCAGTTGCGGGAAAGCAGTGGGCACCGTCACCAGCGGCACTGTGCCCGCCCAGGCGGCGGCCGTGGCCAGAGCCTGTTCGCCGCTGGGGTCCTTAGAGTGGATCAGGACGGCGTCCGCGCCGACCGCCGCGTACGACTGGGCCCGCTCAAGTGCCTCGGACAGGTCCGCACCGCAGATCAGCGCCTCGGTGCGGGCGATGAGCACCACCCGGTCCCCGACGACCGCGCGCATCGCAGTCAACTGCTCGTGCATCAAGCCGGGTTGGGTGAGTTTCTGGCTGCGGTGCAGGGCGAAGGAGTTGGTCTTGGGATAGGCGCTGTCCTCCAGGCACAGGGCGGCGGCCCCTGCATGGGCCAGGTCGTCCGCGAACCGGCGAGCGGTCGCGATCGACCCGCCGGCGTTGTCGACATCGGCGATGACCGGCAGGGGCGCGGTGCGGGCCAGGGCGCGCACGGTGTCGGCCAGGTCCCGCGGGCCGAGGACGTTCTCGTCCGGCAGGCCTAGGGCCGTGGAGACTTCCAGGCCCGACACCCACAGGGCGTCGAACCCGGACTCCACGGCGACCCGGGCGGCCACGGCGCTCGCGGCCCCGACGGCGCGCAGCGGGCGCCGGGCGCGGGCGGCTTGGGCGAGACATCCGGCCAGCGGGACTATGCCCGCATCCGTGTGGGTGCTCACGCATTTGCTCCTTGGAGGTTAGGCAGCAGGCGGTACTGGTCGAGGGCCTGCCAGGCGGTGTGCAAGACCGTGGCACGGTCCTGCGCGGCGTTGATGCGGACCACCGGGCCCAGGCCGGGGAAGGCAGCGGGAGCGTCGGTGACCGCCTGGTACACCTCCCTCACCCGGGCCTGGACGTCGAGGACGTCCCAGTCCGGGCGGGTGGCGTCCCCCTCGCGGGCGGCAGCCCGCTCCATGGCGGCCTCGGGCGTGATGTCGAGTACGAGCGTGAGGTCGGGGACGACGCCGAGGTGCTCGGTCAGCACCGGGTACGTCTCCTTGGGGGTGCGGTCGTGCTTGACGGCGAAGAAGGCGAGTTCGGACAACAGCCACCTGTCGGCGATGACCGGCCGCACCGGCAGCGACGGCACCACCAGGCGCGTGGCCGTGGCCTGCTTGTCTGCGGCGAGCGCGGCCAGGTAGCGGTACTGGTTGTCGGCGGTGGGCCGGTACTTGCCCTCAACCAGGTCCAGGGCGACGCCGGAGTCGAGGAAGTTGGTGGTCAGCGCCGCGAGCGGGGTGACGCGGTACAGGCCCTCGAAGAGCCGGAAGATCCCTTTACGCAGGGTGGTTTTACCGGTGCCGTCCAGGCCCTCGACGACGATGAAGGGGTAGCGGTTCATGGGCTATTCCACCTGCCCCGCGCCGGTGCCGCCGGCGTACTTGGTGAACCGGCCGCGCCACGGGATCGACGTGGCCACCAGGTCGGCCAGCCGCAGCTCGCCCAGTTCGTCGAGGAGCGCGGGCAGCGTGGGCTCGGCGACGATCCCCTCGGTGACCGCACGGCAATAGGCGAGGCGAGCCGCCTCGTCCGCGCCGCCGTTGAGGCGCAGCTGGTGGGCCAGGATCCGCTGGGCGGTGCCGAGTGCGACGATGCGGGTGGCCGCGCGCAAGGTGTCCAGGCTGATCGTGTCGTTCACGGGCGTGAGGCGGGTGTGGTGGACGCCGAGGTGGCGGATTGCGGCGAAGGCCCCGACCCACCAGGCCGAGGCGGCGCTGACGGAGTTCACAGCCGCTCGGAGTGTTTCGTCCCGTACGTCGTCGAGCAGCAGGTCCCCGACTTCGTCGGCGGCGCCGGCCAACGGGCTCGGCGGGGCGTCGGGGGTACCGTGTGCGGCGGGCAGGCCCACCCAGTGAGCCAGGCCCGCGCGCTCGACCACGGTCTGGGCGTGCGGATCGGTCAGCGGGGCGGGGCACGCGGTCAGTGCGCCGGGAGACGTCTCGGTGGCCGCGGCCCCTTGAGCCGCAGGGGTGCTGAGCTGTTCGCGGAGCTGCGGCAGGTGCAGGGCGAGGCGCTGGACGTGCAGGCCGTCGGCGAGCGCCTCCCACGACTCATACACAGTGGGCGCGGCGTGAGGTGGGGAGGGTGGCACCAGGTCTCCTTCGCGGGATAGGGGTAATGGGTGCGCGTAGATCGGGGCAACGGGCCGGGGCAGGCTACCGGCCCATAGGGGCTGCTCAGGGCCGGTGACGCGCTCGTGCTGTGGCGGGGCCTCCTCGGTCACGGACAGACAGGCCCAGGTCAGCGATCCGTCCCGGTCCGCTCGGCGTCCCCACCGCAGACAGAGGGCCTCGACGAGCAGCAGCCCGCGGCCGTTCTCGGCATCCGGCGCGGGCCGGGCGGCCGTCAGGTGCCGGCACGGGTGCTGGTCGAGGACCTCGATGTAAAGCAGCGAGTAATGGCGCCGGAGACGAAGGCGGATCCGGTCAACGGTGGTGTGCTGCACGGAGTTCGTGAACAGCTCGGAGACGACGAGTTCCGCCGCATCCGCGGCGGCTTCCCCCAGGGACCAGTCGGTTGCCGTCAGACGCAAAAGACTGCGGGCGCGCCCGGTCATCTCCGGTTTCCGGTCCAGCGTTACGTCGCGGGCAGTCTCCAACTGCTGCGCGGAGGGACACGTGGCCGCCACTTCGGGTCGCCGGTGCATGGTGATGCTCACCTCTGCACCGTCGGGCAGGAGATCACGGACGCGGGCATGTGGGGTCCTTCGCATCGTGGGGGTACGAGCGGGCGGCGAGCACAGATTGTCGGCCGACTCCTTCCATGACACCGTCCAGCAGATCCGGTGCCCAGGTCATCCAACGGCCCACCGATGTCCGGGAGTCGGCCCTCAAGCGGCCCTTTAGCGGCCTTCTGAAAGGCCACCGGCCTTTTGACCAGGCCGGTGGGACTCGTCAGATGCAGTCGGACACTACGGTGGGTGAGCACACGTCAGGACTCCCGCTGGGGGACGTATGAGCGAGGCATCACGTGGTAACCGTCACCTCAAGCGTGAACGGCAGCGTGTCCACCTGACCCAGGAGGAGAACGCCACCGCGCTCACCGACCTCGCGGCGACGATGTACGAGGCGGGCGAACTAACCCGCCGTACCTCGGTCAGCCCCCGGCAGTACCGCCGCTGGGAGAGCCCCACTCCTCCGTGGCCTCACCCCGACCACCGCAAGCTCTTAGAACGCTTCTACGGCAGATCGATCCACGAGCTGGGCTTCACCCCACCCGGAGTCGACTCTCCGGGCACCGTTACCGTCATCGAGCCCGCTCCGGCCCCTCCTGCCGCCCCCACGGAAGTCGAGATCCACGATCCAGTGAACCGCCGTAAAGCCCTCACCACCGGCGCCGCCGCGCTCGGGGTGACCGCCGCAGGCGCCGGACTGCCCTGGCTTTCGCCCACCGCCGCAGCCGAGCCGGGCGAAAGCGAACTGCGCGTCGGCAACGACGACATCGACCTGCTGCGCACCGCCGCACATGACCTCGATGCCATCGACCAGAGATTCGGCGGCGACCGCCTGTGGCGGGGCGCTCGCAACCAGCTCATGTGGCTGCACCACCTGATCGACCAGGGCAGCTACACCGATCCCATCGGCCAGGAACTCCACGGCATCGCCGGTCAGCTCACCACCTCGCTCGGCTGGTTCTGCTACGACGCCGACCGGCAGACCGAAGCCCGCGTCTACTTCTCCGAGGCCCTCAACACCGCCATGCTCAGCGGAGACGACGCGCTTGCCACCCGCACCCTGTCCAACATGGCCCGCCAGTCGGTCGACCTCGGCAAGGCCCGCGAAGCCATCCGCTTCTCCCGCATCGCCCAGGCCCACGCCACCGAGTGGTCCGCCCCGCCACGTGTCGGTGCCCTGCTCGCCATCCGCGAAGCCCAGGGCCACGCCCGGCTCGGCGACGAGATCTCCGCCGGCAACGCCATCAAACGCGCGTGGAACCACTTCGAGCGCGGCACCAGCCAGCGCGACCCGGACTGGACCACCTTCCTCAACGAGGCCGAACTCACCTGCCTGGAAGGCATGTGCCGCATCGACCTCGGCCAGCACCGGCAGTCCGTAAAGCTCCTGGACCACTCCGCCCGTCTCCAGGACATCGAGCACTCCCGCAACCGCGGCATGTGCCTGGCCCGCCTCGCCTACGCCGCCCTCCAGGGCCGCGACCTCGACCACAGTGTCCACGCCGTCTCCGAGTCCCTGCGCCTGATCGACGGCGGCATGACCTCCACCCGCAACAGGAAGCAGCTCACCCTCGTACGCAACGGGCTGGCCCTGCACCGGGCCCACGCCCCGGCCCGCGAAATGGCCGAGCGGCTCACCGAATACACCGCCTGACCAGGCCAACCGAAGAAGGGAAACCTCCACCGTGGCGGACATCGCCCTCAATCTGCAGCACTACGACGGAGACGCGGCCAAGGCGATCGCCGATGAACTCATCGACGCGTACGCGGAGATCTACGACGTGCCCCCTTACGCGGGCGACCCGTTCTTCTCCGTCGACTCCTACGCCGACCGGCTCCACGCCGCCTTCCCCATGCAGGGCTTCGAGATCGTCACCGCACGCCTCGACGGCAACCTGGTCGGCTACGTCCACGGCGTGACCCTGCCCGCCGACAAGCCCTGGTGGGCCTCTCTCGGCGATGGCCGCCCAGCCGAGGCACAGTCGGCCGCCGCAGCCGGGGAAGTCTTCTGGCTGCGTGAACTCATGGTCCGCCCCGCCCACACCAACCACGGCATCGGCCGCCGACTCCACGACGCCGTGATCTCCGGCCGCCAAGGGCAGCCATGGACCACCCTCACCTGCGTCATCGACAACGAACCCGCGCACGGCGCGTACCTGCGCTGGGGCTACCAGATCATGGGCCGCATCAAGCACGCGCCCGAGTCACCCGTCTACGACGCGATGCTTCTTCGCCCCCTCCACACCGCCTCTCCCTGCGACAGCTCCCAACACGCCCGCCTGCTGTACCGCGCCGCCGTCCGATAGTCGGCGGCCTCGCGTCACACCGCCGGATGACCCGCGGCGAGAGCGCGAGGGCCGCCCCTGTACCCGCCCCTAGGGTTTGCCCATGACCGTGAAGGTTCCCCTGAAAGAGACCGCGCTCAGCCCCGACCGCATCGCCCGCATCGGCCACGAAGTACAAAGCACATGCCCCGAGTTCGACGCTGACGGCTTCGTGCGGGAGGTAATGTCCGACCTGCCCCGACTGGAGCTGAAAGACCGGATCGCCCGCACCAGCCAGGCCCTGCACACTCACCTTCCAGTCACCGGCCCTGAGGCCCTTGATGTGCTGCTGCGCTCGCTACCGCCCACCCCCGAAGCGGCCGGCGTGACGAACGATTTCGGCCTGCATATCTACTCGCCGCATTCCGACTACGTCGCCCGCTACCTGCGCACCGGCGAGTACCTGGACCAGGCCCTCGAAGCCCTCGCTCGCTTCACCCGGTACTTCTCGGCAGAGGTCGCCGTGCGGGACTTCCTCAACGACTTCCCCGACGAGACGATGAAGGCCGTCGACGCCTGGGCCCGAGACCAGGACCACCGGACCCGTCGGCTCGCGAGTGAGGCCACCCGCCCTCGGCTGCCCTGCGCTCGGCGCATCTCCCTGCCTGACGACGTGGCGCTGCCCATCCTCGAGCAGCTCTACGGCGACTCCAGCGCCTACGTCCGCACGTCGGTCGCCAACCATCTGCACGACCTGTCCGTGACGCAGCCGGATCTGGTGCTGGCCACCCTACAGCGCTGGAAGGACTCTGGTCTCGTTCCCGACAAACACTTCGCGTTCATCGCCCGGCAGGCCCTTCGGAGCAGGCTGAAGAAGGGCTGGGCGGGTGCCCACGCCTTCCTCGGCCACGCGCCCGACGCGCCGGTCGAGCTGACGCCTCTCGTCCTGGAGCGCACCGAGCTCGTCGACGGCGGCACGCTCAGCTTCTCCGCCACTCTCACCACCACCGCGCCCGTCCCGGTGCACGTGATGTTCGTGATCTCTTCGACGACGCGGACCGGCAAGCCGCGCGAGAAGGTGTACTTCCTTCTGCGCAGCACCGGCAAGCCGGGCGAGAAACTGCCACTCGCCAAGGACCATGTGCTGCGTTCTACCGCCACTGTGGAGCTCACGCCGGGTGCGTATTCGATCGCCCTCCAGGTCAACGGACGCCGTTTCCCGGCGACGGCTTTCCGTGTCCGGGAGGCATGACGAACTGACCACCCTCCTGAACTGAACCGACCAACCTCGTAGGGCGTGGCGCCCCCTCGCGCCACGGACCGGTCAGCCATGCGCAGAGCAGACCGAAGGCTCACGCCCTCTGATCCCGTCCCCGGACCGCGACCCTGCGCATTGCGACCGACGGCGTTTCGGCCAACACCCACTCATGGAGCGCCTCTTGCGGCACAAGGGCCCATGCACCCCGCACCTTTCAACAGCCGCATGGAACCGGGATTCGAAACTCGGCCGAAAGACACGTGTTCGATAACTCGGTGGGGTCGTTGAACCCGACGATGCCGCCACGACCGTCAGGAAGGAGCGACGTTGACACGCACCGGCCCACGCCGCGATACCCCGCAGGACGCGAAGAGCACGCCGGCGAAGGACACGATCTCGAACGCGGAGCGCGAGCTGTACGGGGGACGGCTGCGCTACGACCAGTCCTACGTACGTCACGAGGGCCCGCTGACCAGGCTCTCGTTCCGGCACATGGCAGCCGCGCTGCCGCGCATGGTCGCCCTGGTGCTCCGTACCGGCTGGCAGACGGACCGGCGGGCGATGGCGGGCGTGGTGGCCGCGCAGCTCGGGCAGGGAGTGACCGCGGCGTGGGGGCTGGTTGCGGTCAACAGCGTGCTCACGGATCTGTTCGCGGAGGGTCCGACGGCGGACAAGCTGCGCGAAGCCCTGCCGTCCTTGACCGTGCTGGCAGCGACCGCGGTGATCGCTGCGTTGCTGATGGCGTGGTCGACGGCGATGTCCGGACGGCTGGAGCCACAGGTGGAGCGGGCGGTCTCCGCGCGCTACTACGCGGCCGTGACCCGCGTCGAACTGGAGGCGACCGAGCGTCCCGAGGTGCAACGTGTGCTGGAGGCCGGCCGGTTCGGCACGGACTCGGCCCGCAGCATGCTGATGCTGTCGGTAGGGGTCGGCAACGTCCTCATCTCGATGGTGGCGGCAGCCGTCGTATTGGCGTCGCTGCACTGGATGCTGCTGCCGATGCTGCTGGTGATCGCCCTGCCCAAGGGGTGGGGCGCGGTCAGCTCCGCACGCCGCGAGTACGTCTCGAAGCTGCACTGGATCGACCACCGGCGGGCCATCGCCTCACTCCTGGGCTTCCTGACCCGCCCGCACGCACAAGGCGAGATCCGCGTCCACGCCGCCGGGACAAAACTGCTGTCCAGCTACGAGGAGATGTCCCGCCAGACCGAGGCGGAGCAGCGGCGCCTGGCCCGTGCGCAGGCCTCCACGGACCTGGTGGCCGGCGGGTTTGCGGGCATCGCGTCGTTGGCCTGCTACGGAGTTCTGTGGTGGTTGCTGGCCGGCGGCTCGCTGCCGCTCGCCGTCGGCGGCACCGCGGTCCTCGCGATCCGTGCGTCGACGGCCCGGTTGACCTCGCTGGTCCAGCAGGTCAACCGGCTCTACGAGGAGCTGCTGTTCCTCACCGATACCGAGGACGCCATCGCCCTGGCCACCGAGAACGCCATCCCCGCCACCGGCGCCCCGCTGCCGGCCCGCGTCCATCAGGTCCGCGTGGACAACGTGTCGTACACCTACCCCGGGGCCGACTCCCCCGCGTTGCAGGACGTCAGTTTGAGGGTGCGCCGCGGCGAGGTGGCCGCGTTGGTGGGCGCGAACGGGTCCGGCAAGACAACCCTGACCAAGGTGCTGTCCGGGCTGCTGCTGCCCTCCGACGGCAATGTGTGGTGGCAGGACGCCGACGGCAGCGACCAGGTCGAGCTCCGCGACGCCAACCGGGCCGAGATCTTCGCCATGGTGGGGCTGCTCGCGCAGGACTTCCCTCGCTGGGAGATGACCGCGGCCGCGAACGTGGCGATCGGGGCCGGTGACCGTGTCCGCGACATGGACCGGGTGAAGTCTGCCGCGCTATCGGCTGGCGTCCTCAAGCTGATCGAGGGCTTGCGCCACGGCTGGGACTCCATCGTCTACAAGGGCTACGAGCGCGGTGTCCAGCTCTCGGGCGGGCAGTGGCAGAAACTCGGCACGGCGCGAAGCCTGTACCGAGGGGCCGCTTTCCTCCTGGTCGACGAGCCGACTTCGGCGCTCGATCCGCACGCGGAGATTGCCGCGTTCGAAGGCCTGTGGTCCCTCGCGGAAGAAGGCCACGCGGTCGTCCTCGTGACTCACCGTCTCGCGGCCACGGCCAACGCCGACCGCATTTACGTCCTCGACCAGGGCCGGGTGGCCGAAGAAGGCACCCACGAGCAGCTCATGGCCCGGCCTGACGGCATCTACCGGTCGATGTTCACCGCCCAGGCTGCCCAGTACGGGGCCACCGCGCCTGCCGTTCCCTCGCAGCACGGGCACGCCCCGGCACCGAACCCGTTGAAGGGCGGCCTGCAGTGAACGCCGCTGCTCCGGGCAGCAGCCTGTGGCGGCATGCGGACTTCCGACGCTACTGGGGTGGGCAGGCCGTCACGGTTGCCGGTTTCGGGATCACCACCATCGGCATCTCGGTCATCGCTGTGGTGGACCTGCACGCCTCGACCATGCACGTGGCACTGATCGCCGTCGCAGGAAAGCTGCCCCCGCTGCTGCTTTCCCTCCACGCCGGCGTCCTCGCCGACCGCTACCGCAAGCGGCCGATCATCATCAGCTGCGATGTCCTGTGCGCCGTCACCCTGACCAGCATCCCCCTCGCCCAGCTGATCGCCGAGATCACCCTGGGACAGCTGTACGCGGTCGCGTTCCTCGTCTCCGCACTCCAGGTGATCGGCAGCAACGCCTCGATCAGCTACCTCCCGATCCTGCTGCGCGGGGAGCAACTCAAGGAAGGGAACTCCAAACTCGGCGCGACCAACTCGCTCGCCGACCTGGCCGGGAACAACCTGGGCGGCCTCCTGGTCACCCTGCTGGGCGCCGCCCGCGCGATCGCACTGGACGCGGTCTCCTACCTGATCTGCGCCTTCTGCCTGCTCCGCATCCGCAACCTCGAACCCGAACCAGCGCCCCGGACCGCGGGCACCAGCCAGTGGACGGAGATCCGCGAAGGCCTCGACTACACCCTCAAAGCACCCCTCGTCCGGTCCATCGTCCTGTCCAACGCCACCACGTCCTTCGCCCTCGCCGCCAGCTCAGCACTCTGGTCCCTGTACCTCCTGCGTGAACTGCACTGGAGTCCCGCTGCGCTCGGCATCGTCATGGGGGTCGGCGGGGTCGGCGGGTTCCTCGGCGCCGTCCTGTGGAGACCCCTGGAGCGACGCTGGGGAACCGGGCCCGTCATGCTCACCGCCCTGGCCCTCAACCCAGCCGCCCAGATCCCCCTGCTCATCGTCGGCCCCGGCGCCACCGGACAGATCGCCATCGGCGCCGGCATGCTCATCCAGACCGGTGCCGCCGTTGCACACGGCGGACTACAGCGCAGCGTCCGCCAAGAGCTCTGCCCCGACCATCTGCAGGGCCGCGCCCAGGCAACCGGTGCATGGCTCGCCTTCGGCCTGCGCCCCCTTGCCGCGCTCCTCGCCGGGGCATTCGGCACCCTCGTCGCGCCCCACCCTCGGCGCGATCACCTGCCTGATCTGCGCACCGTTCGTAATCCTTTGGTGCTCACCGATGCGTGTCCTGCACACCGCCAGCGCCCACGCACCCGACACCGTCCGCGGCGCCGCCTGATGCCCCGCCCAGCAGCAGATCGCATCACGATCGCCATTTCACGCAGCGACCCCCACCGCCTGTCTCCCACCGAGCCCGTCGGATCCTGCATCCGCCACATGAAAGGTGCCTCCATGCCGCCCGCCCGATCCGACATCCGCAACCTCCTCACGGAATACCTGGAGCACCACCCCGCAGAACGGCAGCAGCTTGAGCCGCTCCTCGCCGCGCTCGACGCCGAGGCCGAACCCACCAGCCGCGCAACGCTGCCCGGACACATCACGTGCAGTGCCGTGGTGATCGACCGTGATCGACGCGTGCTGCACATCGGCCACAAGGCATCGGGGAAGCTGCTCGCGCCGGGCGGCCACGTCGAGGATGACCGGACTCTCCTGGCGGCGGCCCTGCGGGAAGTGTGTGAAGAAGCCGGGATTCTCCCCGGGGACCTGTGCCTGACCCCGTACTTCCTCGGTTCTCCAGACTGGGGAAGGGGCAGTGTCTGATGCCTGCACTATTCCTGGAGCGCGAGGTAGTCCGTCCAGTTCTGCTGGGCGAATTTGGCCCACTGGAAGGCGGTGGAGGCCGAGAGGCCGAAAAGGTCGCTGACCACGATCGGTGGCAGCTCGGTGATGGCGGTGATCATTGCCGTGTTGCGTGCCGCACGGGTGGGGAGATCGTGGTTCCGCAGCCGTTTGATGAGGTGGCCGGCGCTCAGGGGGCGACCTGCGTGTCGACCAGGGAGAAGGTAGTCGGGCCCGGAAGACGAACGGGGCTTAAGCATCGAGCTGGCCTGCGGGCTGGCTATGTGGGCCTTGATGAGCCGGGCCAGCGTCGGAGGCAGCAGCACAGGGTGGCGATCGATGGTGAGGAAGGCGCCGGCGTCGTTCAGTTGGAACTGGGAGGTGGTGATCTCTTTGATGCGCGAGATGGGGAGCGCGTAGAGGCGGATCAGGGCTCCCACGATGCGGAGTTCTCGGGGCAGAACCTCATCTGTGAGGCATCTCCGCAGCTGTTGCTCGTGCTCGTCGTCCGTCTGGAAGTTCGCAGGGAATGCCTTGCGGGCGAGTTGTGCATCGAGCGGCCGGGTCAGCTTTCGCTTCGTGAGCCATCGGACGAAGGAGTGGACGGCTTGCCGTCGGGTGGGGTTCTGCGTGAGCCACAGATCCAGCTCCTCCTGGTGCAGGTCCGGGAGGGTGAGCTGGTGCTGATCGAGCCAGTTCAGCAAGAGGATTGCGGCTCGGATGTTGCCACGGTCGGCCTTCGCGGCGCCGGGAGTGTAGCGTCCGCGCTCAGCTCGGCGGCGTGCGTCCTTGATGACGTGCCATTCCGCGAAGGGGCTGACAATCCGGGACTGGTTCGGGGGCAGGGCTTCGAGGGTGGCTCTCGCCCAGAGCTCGAGCCGGGCGAAGGTCTCGTGGCGCTCGGGGAGGGCTCCGGTCATGACGAGGTGGTGCCGGACGTTGCGGGTGACCGTGCTCTGAGGCAGCCGGTCGAGGAGCCCATGATTGATCTCGGTGTGTTCCGTGGTGAGTTCGTCGAGGAGTCCGGCCGCGGCGCTGGTCCGCAGCCAGCTCATGACCGACCAGGGCTTATCCGCTTGGGTGAGTGCGTCGGCAAGGGGCTGGAACGGTGGGGCGATCGTGCCCTCGGGGCCGGCGAGGAGTTGGGTGACTCGGTCAGTGATGGCACAGCGGGTGCATCGGCCGTTGGCGTAGATGTCTCCGGGATAGCCACAGTGTCTGCAGGTCGTGTGCAGGTCAGGGCGTCCGCTGCAGGGGCCGCAGAGGTCCCCGTCCTCCGAGGTGCGTCCCGCGGCTATGCGGGTGTTGCCGCATTCGACGCAGGTTCGGGGGTTGCGTCGGCGGTGGTGGTAGCAGGTGCTGCAGAGGGCGCCGACCGGGTAGGTCGCGGTCACAGGCTTGGACTTGCCGCAGTCAGCGCAGGTCCTTGGCGTTCGTGGCTGGCAGCTTTGGCAGATGAAGGTGCCGCCTCTGCGAACAGCGCCTCGGCGTTGATGGCCGCACGCCTCACAGGTCGCGATGTGGTGGCGCGAGCACGGCTCGCAGATGTCCGGGCTCGTGTCGGTTGCGCGGATCTTGATGGTGGTGGTCTGTCTGCAGATGCCGCATGGACGCGTCGGCCGTTCGTAGCAGCGGGGGCAGATCGGGCCGACGTCTGTGATGGTGCTGGCGCGGGCGACGGTGCCGCATTGGATGCAGGAGCGTTTGGGGCGGGGGCTGCAGGAGGAACAGAGGTTCGTGCCGTCCGGGCGCCGGCTGGTGGGGCGAAGGCGCTGGCAGCGGTCGCACTGACGGTGGTTGACGGGATCCTTCTGGAAGCAGGAGCGGCAGACCAGGCCGTCTGCCGTACGGCTGTGGATGCGGGTTTGACGTTCGCATCGGGTGCACTGCTGAAGGCGGTCACGTTCGACGCACCAGTTGCAGAGACGCCCGACGGGCGAGTTGCGAGGCAGCAGGTCGTCGGTGCGTCCGCAGCTTGCGCAGGCGAGCCTGGTGACGGCGAAGCCTGCCGCGGCCAGTTCCAGCAGGAGCCTGGGAAGAGCCGCCGGGCTGTGAGATATCGGTGCGGTGAGCGCGTCGAGGTGTTCGGCCAGGTGAGCGGCCAGAGCTCGGGCGGGCCGAGGCTCCCAGGCGTTGGCTGCTTCCAGGATGCGCTGAGCGTCGCTGGAGGTGAGTTGTGATCCGGCAACGGCCTGGACGTGGCCTATCAAGTCGGCTCTATAGCCTGCAAGTTCGACCTGGTGCCGACGCACTCGGGTGTTGGCCCGGCTGGGCCGGCTCACTGGGGCGCTCACGTGCCCGGGCGGCGGACGACCGTCCGGCGCGGTTGCGTGGGCGGGGCGACGTCGGAGTCACCGCCAGCGGTCTTGCGGACCTGAACGTTGACGGCTTCGGGCTTGATGAGGTCGTTGGGGGTGCAGTCGAGGATGTCGCAGAGGGCCACCAGGGTGTCCATGCTCATGCGCTGCGGGGCCTGGGTGACCAGGCGGTAGACCTGTTCGCGCGAGAGCTGGATTCCGCGTTCGGCGAGCAGGGGAACCAGGTCGGTGGTCTGGAACATGCCGCGTTCGGCCATCAGCTGACGCAGCTGCCAGTGGTAACCCATCTTCTTGATCACGCGGTCACGTCCCAGACGTCGCCCAGCCGATTCTTCAACGCCGCCTCCAGCAGGTTGTTGCGGTACTCGTTCGACACTCCTAATGGTGGAGTCGGGTATTGAAACTAGCCGAATGCCCCCTCGGAGGGGAGGCAGGGGCGGGTCACAGAGGCGCCAGGATCATGAGGATCTCGTCGCGGTCGTCGCCTGGGGCGAGCCGAAGGGCCCCGGGCCAACGTCCGATCTCCTTCCATCCGAGGCGGCCGTAGAAGTCTTCAAGTCCGGCACCGCCTCGCGCGGCGAGGTGGAGCTGTTCGAGGTTCATCTCGTCCCGAGCGATTTCGCGGGCGCGGTTCATCAGGGCGGTGCCGATAGAGCGGCCTCGGAAGTCTGTGTGGCTCTGAACGTGGTTGACGGTGCCCCAGTGCGCGACGAGCGGGTTGAGGTCGCGGCGGAGGTTCAGCCAGCCAGCGAGGAGGCCGTCGACGATGGCGAGGAGGAGCCGGCTGCGTTGAAAATTGAGATCAGCGATGAGCCGGTCGACGGAGGGAGCGACCTGATCTGTGTCGACAGGCGGGAAGGGAAACCCGGCGGCCCCGCCGGCGTTGGTAACCGTGATCCAGCAGTCGATCAACTCGCGTCTCAGCTCGGCTGTGATCTCGTGCGGGTGGACGATCTGGTGGAAGACCGGGGTGTTGGCGCTGGTCATGGCGGCGAGCATCGCTTTCGGGTCGGTCACGATTGGGCTTTCGAGCTGTGCTGGTGAGAGTTACGCTGAGAGACGTCGGCGGCGTAGGCGGCCCAGTCGCCGGCGGATGCCTTCTGCCACTGGACGGCTACCTGGATGTGGACGCCGAGCATCCGGGCGAGGATCGCGGCGGGGAGTTCCGCGGCGAGGGTGAACAGGGCAGTGGACCGGTCCTGCTGGGGGCGGATGCCGATCTTGTGCAGCCGCAGACCAATCTGGCTGTCACTGAGCGGGCGACCTGGCTGGCCTCCAGGGAAGAGCCAGGGGGCATCGTTTGGGGTGCCGATCTTGGCCTTGCCTCGTCGGTTCGCGACGAGGCCGCGGACCAGGGTGGCCAGCGGCATCGGGAGGACGACTGGTGAGGTCCCGAAGGTGATTGTGACGCTCTCGCCGGTGATATCGATGTCGCCGATGGTGAGTTGGCTGATGGTGGCGATCTTCTGTGCGTAGAGGGTCAGCAGTAGCCCAGCGACGCGATCCGCAGTGGGCAGGGTCTCGTCGTTGAGGAGGCGTCGTGCGTCGGCCCAGCGCTTCTCGCTGTCGATGGTGCCCTGCGGGCCCGTCCAGCGGACGGTGCCGAAGGTGAGGCCATGGGCATGGCGGTGCTGTACGGACCAGCGGACGAAGTGGCCGGACTCCTCACGGTTGGTGAAGGCGGGATCGGTCATCCAACGTTCCAGGTCGGCTTGCGTGCAAGTGCCCAGGGTCAATCCTTCGGCGGCGAGCCAGGTGAGGAAGTTGTCGGCGGCGGTGACATGGCAGCGAACGTTGACGTCCTGGAGCTGGGTGGTGTGCTGGTCACCGATGCGACGGCGGAGTCGGCGCAGGTGGTGCCAGACTGCATAGCCGTGCAGGATCCGGCGTGCGGTGAGGTCCGTGCGGACCTGGACCGTTTCGGTGATCCATTTCTCCAGGGCGACGAGCCGTTCGTCGCGCGGCATCAGGGCACCCGTGGCGACGAGGACGCTGCGAAGGTGTGCGAGCGCCTTGCCTGAAGGAAGGTCGTCGAGGATGTCGTGGGTGACGCGACGTTCGTCGCGGCCGATGCGTTCCAGCAGGTCCTGGACCTTCGGCCGGGAGATCCAGGCCAGAGCGACGTCGGGACGCTCAGCGCTTGTCAGTGCCTCGTGGAACGGCGCAAGTTCAGGGCCGATGGTCCCGGTGTCGTTGCCGAGGAGGTCGCGGGTCCTGTGGTCGAGGACGCATCGCTGGCAGGCGCGGGGGCTGAGCTGCCAGGTGGTCTCGCAGACGGGGCAGCGGCCCCAGAAGTCGGGGTCGGGGTTGGTGCACTTCGCGCACAACGGTTCCTCGAAGCTGCCGCCACGGGCTTGGGCGACGGTGCTGCAGCCGTTGCAGGTCACCCATCGCTGCTGGCAGCGTTCGCACCAGGGCTGTCCGGTGGCCCGGGACATCTCGCAAGGGGCGGTGCGGCCGCAATGCCCGCACTCTTGGATCTCCTTCGGCCTGCAGCTGGGACAGCGGACACCATCGGCGAGACGGACCGCAACCTGTCGGCGGCGGCCGCAGCCGACGCAGACTTCCAGATTGACCGGGTCACGGATCAGGCAGTTGGGACACAGCGGTTGGCCGGCGGCATCCCGGGTGGCGGGTTCGCGGACGGCGCCGCAGCGCGCGCAGGGGACGGCCGCGTGCCTGGCGAAACAGGCCGGGCAGATCCGCTGGCCGTCCAGGAGCTTGGACAACGCCTTTACTCCGTGGCAGCGCGGGCAGGCCGGCTTGACGACTGTGGTGGCGCCCCCTGCGATGAGTTCGCTGATGAACCGCAGCATCGCCGGAGAGGGCGCCTCGTGGCCGGCGCCGGTCAACAGCTCAGGGCGGTCGATCACGGCCCAGGCCAGTCGGCGCTGCCCGGCGGGCCGCTTCGTGGCGCGTTCGAGCGCGGCCCGGACGGTGTCCGCGTCGAGCGCAGGGTCGAGGCCGGTGATCAGCTGGGTGAGTTCCTTGACTGAATCGCCGTCGGTGTCGGGGCATTTGGCGCATCGGGGCTGGCCGTGGCGGTCGCGACTGACGACTCGCCGCTGCTGGTGGCAGCCCGCGCAGGCGGCGGGCTTGTCGAAGCAGGGTGAGCATCCCCAGCGTCCGCCCGAGCGGCTGCCGACGTAGGGGCGGGGGCGACCGCATTCGCCACAGCGGGGCAGGGCGGTGTCCTGGGCACCTGCTTCGTGGAGGGCCATCAGCAGCTTGGCGACGCGGAACGGTGCGGGTGGCTTGCCGGTCCGCAGCAGCGAGGGGTTGTCGTGGAGTGCCTGGGCGAGGTTGCGGCGGCCGGCTCGTGAGCGTACGAGAGCGCAGACGATGTCACGGACGCGCTCGGCGGCCAGGTGCTTCTCGACGTTGCTGACCATCCTCACGATCAGGCCGACCGGATCGGCGAGGACTTCCTGAGAGTTCTCGGTCACCGGTCAACTCCGGTGATCTGGGCTCGCCTTGGCCGCAGTTCGCCGACGCCATCGGCGACGGAGGTCCCGCCTGCGGCGACCTTCTTGGGCTTCTTCGCCGCTGCGGCCGTGGCGATCGGTTCGATGAGGTCGTCCATCGTGCAGTCGAGGATGTCGAGCAGGGCCATGAGGATCTTGAGGCTGAGTCGCTCGGGTCGCTCGACGACGAGGCGGTAGACCTGGCTACTGGACAGCGTGATGCCGCGTTCCTTCAACGGCGTGATGAGGTCGGTGGTGGAAAACATCCCGCGGTCCGCCATGACCTTGCGCAGGTGCCAGTGGTAGTCGAGCTTGGCGGCCATCATCGGGTCCTTCCTCGTCAGACGCCGGCGAACGCCGGGGCCAGGGCCTTGCTCAGGGCAGTGTTCATGAAGTCGTCGCTGACGTGCGTGTAGATGGCCGTGGAGCTGTCGCACTCGTGACCGACTTGCTGCTGAATAAATCGCCTATCCACGCCGTCTTCGGTCAAATGTGTGACATATGAATGGCGAATTGAGTGCGGGACTAGCTCTTTTGGGAGCTTCAGGGCATCGCGGTAGGCGGCGAAACGGGCGTTGATCTCCGAAGGCTTGACCCGGCCGCCCCGCTCGGTCACCCAGAGGGCGGGATGGTCCTCGCAGCCGAAGCGCGGCCGGACGTTCTCGACGTAGTCGGAGACCGCCTCGACGGCCCAGTCCATCACCGACAGTACGTTCCTCCGCCGCGGCGGCTGACCCTTCTTCGCCTTGCCGTAGCGGACGTTGAGCGTGCCGTACCGGCCGAACTGGCGAGCCTTTGGGTTCCGCCCGAAATCGACAACGTCCAGCTTGGACGTCTCGGTCCGGCGGAGCCCCCAACCGTAGATGACCTTGAAGAGGGTGGCGTCGCGGTAGGCGGCAAGGGCACCCTTGCGCTTGGACTTCACGACGCGGTCGACCTGGTCGTCGGCGTAGTCGAGGAACCGCTGCAGTTCCTCGCGGGTGAACGGCCTGGCCTCCGGATCGCCCTCGTAATCCTGCAGGTGGGGAAGGGTGTTCCACTCATGTGAGATCGCCACCGGGTGGGTGCCGAAGGCTTCCTCGCAGGCCGGCCCCCATCCGTAGCGGCCATCGATAAGGAACTCGGTGAACAGCCGAATTTCGCCCTGGTAGCTGCGGATCGTGGACGGAGCCAGATGCTTCTCGCCCGTCAACGAGGCCGACCACTCGTCCATGTGAGCTGGCGTCCACTGCCACGGATAGTCGTTCGCGAACTCAAGGAACCGGCGGACCAGCCGTTCCCTGGGGTCGATCGTCTCGTCCTTCAGCCCTCGCGACTTCTGCTGAGCCCGCCAGCCCCGCAGCATCGCATCGAACATCGCGTCCTCCGGACGCAGCTGAACCACCCCGGACACGAGCTCCAGATGAGCCGCCCCGGCCAGGGCCACCTTCTGCTGATGCGCCACTCCAGACCATCCCTTCTGGAGGGCAGATCATGCATCAAACGGGATCGCTTCGGCAACATGCCTGCTCAGGCCGCTAGTTCGTAGTAGCGTTGGAGACCGTCGAGCCCTCGCCGTGAGCTGGCGACCTGCGACTTCTCGCCCTTCTGATGCAATTCCCGAGGGTTCTTGTAGCCCATCGTCGTGTCGAGACTCTTGTGCCCGCAGATCACTTGGGCGATGTGCGGTGGCAGGCCGTTCATGATGGCGTCGGTGACGAAGATCCTGCGGAAGTCGTGCGGGGAGAAGACGAGCGGTTCTCCGCCGGGATCGGTCAGGCCCGTGGTGGCCAGCGCGTTGATCAGGAGCTTGCGGAGCGCGGTCGGGGTGAAAGCGCGGTGTTCGGTGCCGATATAGCGCTGGAACAGCAGCGGCATCGGCGGGTTCCAGACCCGCTCGTGGACGTCGTAGGAGGTCACCAGCGGGATCGCGCCGCTGCTTCCTCGCAGGCGGCGGATGATGGTGGAAAGGATGTCCGCCAGTTCCGGGCTGACCAGGAGGAGTCGTTCGCTGTCGGTCTTGGACGGGGCGACCTGCAGCAGGGGCACGACTTCGCCGGTGCTGGGGAGCCGGTATTCGGTGATGCTGTGGTGGGTCAGCTCCAGGAGCTCCTCGTTGCGGATGCCGGTCAGGCGCAGGACCTCGATCGCGGCGAAGGCCCAGAAGGCTTCGCTCTCCTCGTAGGTGAGGTTCCGCCGCTGGCCGGTCGAGGTCTCCTCGGCCCAGGTCAGGTGCCCAGCGGCCTTGGACGCGACGGCTCCGCGCAAGGAGCCGGCGGTGTCGGGGATCAGATCGCCGGGCCGGGTGTGCTCGGCGGCAGCCAGTAGTTCGGCTGCGGCGCGTCGCCTGCGGTTGACGGTGTCGGTCAGCACCGGCAGGACGGGAAGCCGTTCGCGGGTGCCCTGGTCCATCCGGGCCTTGCGGTGTTTGCGGTCCTTGGCCTTGCTGATCTCGTCGTCGCTGATCGGGCAGGGCACCACCCACGGCGCCCAGCGGCCCGGCTCTTCCGCAGCCCAATGGGCGATGTCGAGATAGAAGGCGCGGACGCGGATGAGCTCGTCCTTGGCGTTCAGCCTGGGGCTGGCGATCTCAACGGCGGTGCCGTCCGGGCCGATCGTGGTGCGCTTCTTGGTGGCGATGTCTGTCTTCCAGGCCCGGGCCAGTGCCGGTGGCAGCCGCAGGGAGTCGATGCCCGGTGAGAGCGCTTCGATCCGGGTCCAGAACAGCCCGGCCAGCGTCCGCGACACCGCGTCCAGGCTGGTGTAGTCCAACGACGGCTGCCGTTCGCGCGGGTAGTCCACGATCAGGTCGCGGACCGGGCGGCACCGGATCGGATAGCGATCCACGAGTTCTCCGATGCTCAGCCGGCCGGCGGCAAGCCCGAACGCCCGGATCGTGGCCGGGGCGTCCTCGGGGAAGACCCCCAAGGCCCGCAGCCGAAGGTAGAAGTCGACTTTGCGCTGACCCCCTCGGACATGGACCCGACGCAAGGTGTCGACCAGTTCCACGCAGTCGCCGACGGTGATGCTCGCGATCACCCCGCCCTTGCAGGCCAGAAGCATCGCGATCCGGGTCGCCGCGATGGTGGCCTCTCCTCGGGCGCTGGCCGGCCCGGACTCGGCCAGCTGCGCCAGCCGTGCGAACCCCTCGGGGTCGCGGACCTCGGCCATGACCGGAGCCAGGTGCTTGTGGGTGCGGGTGAGCATCCAGGCCAGGTCGGGACGGATGACATCGCCGCAGACCAGCATCAGCAGCCCGGAGGTCAGGTCAACGCGCTCATACGACGGCGACGGCCCACTCTGGCGCAAGAAGCGCAGTGGGAGATCTGTCCAGTCCGCGCCGGGGATCTCCTCGGCGCGGCTGGCAGGTATCCCCAGGGAGGCTGGACAGCCAGCGCAGAAGTTTGGCGACCCCGCGCCGTCGCCCGGCCCGGGTGGCGTTGACCGCTGGCAAGAACGGTGGCGCCGTCAGCCGACGCAGCACCTCATCCGCCGACTGTGCTGTCGCCGGCCACCACGCCTCCGCAGAGCGGGGCGGGAACCGTTCCCGCAGTACGTTGTTCCGCGCCCTGGCCTGTTCGACTGTTGCATTCGCGGTCTGCAGTTGTCGGCGCGTCGAGTGCTTCGTGGTGATGGTCATGAAGACCGCCCGAACAGCACGTCCAAGGCTTCCGGGTCGTAACCGGGTGCCGGAGGCGGCGGCACCGGCTCGGCGTGCCGGTCTGCCCGCCGGGCGTGGTGAGCCAACACCTGGGCCACGACCTCGTCCTGGCGCGGCGCGAGGTAGATCTCGGTCGTGGTCAGATGCGCGTGCCCGAGGACCCACTGCACGTCGGTCAGCGTCAGCGTTGAGTCACGCACCATGCGGGCGGCGGCGCTGTGACGAAGGTCGTGAAGGGTCCAGTCCGCGCCGAAGGTGGCGTTTACCCGCTCGAACATGCGGTGGGCGCCGTGGTAGGTAAGCGGCTGAAACGGACGCCGCAGCGTCCACCACACTGGCTGCGTCCGGCCCCGCGGCACCAGCCCGTGCAACTCCTGCTGGTAGAGCCGCAGCCATACGAACGCGTCCGCCGAGGCCGGCACCTGCTGCCGTGCTCGGGAGCCCTTCCGCACAACGTTGATCAGCTGCTGTCCCGGGTCGATGTCGCAATGCCGAACGCCGATCAGCTCCGAGGCCCGGACTCCGCTGGAGATCCAGAACGCGATCAGGGCCCGGTCCCGGTTCGACGGCAGCGCCGCGAACAGCGTGTTGAACCACTCGTCGGGGATCGAGCGCGGAATCCGGCGCGGGACCGTGGGTCGGTAGCGGCCTGTCCGCTCCGGCGCCCAGGCGTCCATCGGGTTGTGGTGTGCGTGCGCGCGGCCGGAGCGACGCGCCAGGTCGAGCGGGAACGGGTTGAGCAGCGGTCCGGATCCGGCATCACGGTGCAGGTCGTAGAACCTGCGCAGCACCGTTTCGCTGTGGGCGACGGTCGACGGGGCATAGCCGGGCCCCGGGGTGGTTTTCCCGGTCACCGGGTTCGAGGCGCCGACGGTGCGGGCCGGCCGCCGCTTGCCCGCGGTCGCTCGCGGCTTGACCGTCAGCTGGATCCAGCAGCTGAAATCCCGAGCGTCCACGCGCGTCGCTCGATCCCACGGCACTTCGACCGCGTGCAGGAATCGCCACCATCGCAGCAGGTCCATCCCGTAGGAGCGGACGGTCGCCGCCGCCTTCCCGGCAGCGAGCAGTTCCTGGAAGAACACCGCGACCGGCGCCACGGCCGCGCCGTTGGCGTCGACGAGCCGGTAGGGCTCGTACCGGTCGCCGGCCTCCATCAGCCGACCCCACCGAGGAACGGCCAACCTCGACAGATCCCGCTCGGGCACACGATCGTCCATCACGACCGCAGACCGTACTGGGCCGCAACCTCGCCTGTGCCCTGAACTGCACAATCAACCTGGTTCGTTCAGTCAACGGGGCGTGTTCGTGGATGCAGGGGGTGCCGAACGCGCGGCCGCATGCTCCGATGGAGACTTTGCGCCGCTCGAAGTGGCCGAGGAACTCCTGCCATTCCTCGTCGGTGGGGACGCGGTATTCCTCGCTCGGGCGGAGCGACCTGCGGCGGGCGAGGAAGGCCATGTGCGCCTGGATTGCCTCCTCGGGGTAGACGGCCTTGTAACCGAGAGTCACGTTGATGTCCTGGTGGCCAGCGATCACCTGGGCGATGTGCGGCGGCAGCCCGTTCAGGATGGCATCGGTGATGAACAGCCGGCGGAAGTCGTGCGGTGTGTAGCGCAGTGGGTCGCCGGTAGCGTCGGTCAGGCCCGTGGCGATGAGTGCCTGGTCCAGCATCGTGCGGACAGTCTCGTCCGTGAACGCGCGGTCCTCGCCGGAGATACGTCGTTGGAACAGCAGCGGGGCCGGCTCCTGCCACGTGCATTCGCGGCGGTCGTAGGAACGGACCAGGGGAACGGCGCCGGTGGTTTCCCGGGCTCGGCAGATGATCGCGCTCAGGACGTCGGCGAGTTCGGGGCTGACCAGCAGCAGCCGCTCGGTATCCGTCTTGGACGGGACGATCTGAAGGAGGGGGACGAGTTCACCGGTGGTGGGCAGCCGGTACTGGACCAGACTGTGGTGACTGAGTTCGAGTAGTTCTTCGATGCGGATACCGGTGGCCCGCAGGACCTCGACCACGGCCCAGGTCCAGAAGGCGCGCTCGTCCTCGAGTCCCAGATCACGGCGTTTTCCGGTGTCTGGGTCCTCGGCCCAGATCCTGCCGGCCGTTCCGTGCGGAACCACGGCGCGTACGAGTTGCTGACCGGCAGCGGTGAACTCCTCGGCGGGGGCGGCATGCTGGGCGGCTTCCAGTACCCCGGCAGCGTCCTTGCGGCGCTGGTCGACCGTGCGGACGAGGATGGGCAGGACCGGCAGGCGCTCGCGGGTGCGGGCGTCCATCCTCGCCTTGCGCCGCCGTTGTACTTTGCGGTTCTCCAACTCGTCAGCTCTCACCGGGCTCGGTGCCACCCATGGGCCCCAGCGGCCCGGATCTTCCAGTGCCCACTGGGCGATATCGAGGTAGAAGGCCCGCACCTGGGTGAGCGTGTCCCGGTGGTTGAGCCGCTCGACCTTCGTGCTCGTGCGCCTGCCATCGGGGCCGGTGACAGTCTTGTCCTTGGTACGAATCCTTTGCTTCCACTGTCCGATGACGTCCGGAGCAATGCGGAGACTGACGGCGTCGGGATGGTGGTGCTCGATGTCCTGCCAGAAGCGTTTGCCGAGGTGGTAAGAGAGGGACTTCAGACTGTTGTAGTCCAGCGCGGGCTGTCGTTCACGGAGATAGTCCACCAGCAGGTCACGGACGGGACGGCAGTGCAGTCCGTAGCGGTCGATCAACTCCTCCGGGGTCCGTTGTCCCAGGTTGCGGACCTCGCGTAGATTCTGCGGGGCGCCCTCTCCGAAGGCTCCGAGTTGGTGCAGCAGCCGGTAGAACACCTCGGTCCCCGACATCGTCCGCTTGAGCACCGCGGCTTGGGTCTCGAGGAGTTCCAGGACGTCGCCGACGGTGATGTCGGCCAGCGTGCCGCCCTTCGCCGCGAGGATGAGGGCGCCGCGGCAAAGCGCCGTGCTGACGGCGCCTGGCCGCACCCCCTGGGCTTGGGTGCCCAGTTCCCGCAGGCGCTTAAATCCGCGTGGATCGCGGCTGTGTGCCATGGAGCGGACCAGCACTCCTTGGCGGCTGGCTCCAGCGGCCAGCCAGTCCACCGACGGCCGCAGCAGCTCAGCACTGATCACTGTCGTCAGAGCCCGGCCCACCACCGGCATGCGCCAGGCTGCCTTCAGGCCGCGCTCGTGCAGCCACTGCTTGATCACCGGCCTCCAGGCGGCGCCGGTCTGCTCGATGCCGCTGGCCCGCCACCGTTCCTGCCAGGTCTGCCCGGGCTGGTCTTCCAACCAGTCCAGCACCATGACGATGCCATGTTTGTGGTGCAGTTCGCTGCCAGGATTCTCCAGTGTGAAGGGCGAACGGGACAGCAGCCGGGCCGCCTCTGTTCGGGAGCGCTCGGTGCCCGGCCAGATGTCCGGAACGGTCCGGGCGGGGAAGCGCTGCTGGGCTGCCATGGAGCGGGTGAGTTGAGGCTCCATACCAGCGGCCGGTGTGCGGGAGTCGGCACGTGCCGACAGGGTGATGGTCACCGGGCACCGGCTCCGAACAGCACATCGAGACTTTCCGGCCGGTAGTCGGCGGCTGGAGGCGGGGTGACGCGGGCGGCTGCCTGCCGCGTCTGTGCGGCATGGTGGGCCAGCAGGCGCCGGATCACCACTTCCTTGCGAGGCGTGAGGTAAAGCTGTGTCGTGGTCAGCTGGGCATGGCCGAGGACGAATTGGACATCAGTGAGGGGGAGGCTGGGGTCCTCGGCCATCCGGTAGGCGGCGGTGTGCCGCAAGGCGTGCAGGGTCGCGGAAGTTCCTGCCTTGGTGTTCGCCCGCTCGAACATGCGGTGAACCGCGTGGTAGGTCAACGGCCTCGACGGTGAGCGCAGGGTCCACCACAGCGGGAGACGTCGCCCGCGCGGGATCGCATCGTCCATCTCCAGCTGGTAGAGCCGCAGCCAGACGAATGCATCCGTCGAGGCGGGGAGTTCCTGGACTTCCCGGGTGCCCTTGCGGACCACCGAGATCAGCTGGCGCCCCGGATCAACGCCGGCCTGCCACGTGCTCAGCAGTTCGCTGGCCCGTGCACCGGTGGAGATGTAGAAGGCGACAAGGGCCCGGTCCCGGTGCGAAGGAAGCCGGGCGAAGATCTCGTTGAACTCCTCGTCCGGGACACTGCGGGGCACCCGCTCGGGCACTCTCGGCCGGTAGAGCCCGGCGCGTTCGTTCCGGGCCGGATCCATCGGGTTGCGATGGGCATGAGCCCGTCGGCCACGACGTGATCGGTCCAGCGGGAACGGGTTGAGGATCGGCCCGGTGCCGATGTCGCGGTGGAAGTCGTAGAAATTCCGCAGCACCGTCTCGCTGTGCGCTCGCACCGACGGCGCGTACGGCTTACCTCCTGCTGTCCACCGGCCCGCCTTGCTCGGGCGTCGCCAGTGCGGACGCCTCGGCTGCCCGGCAACCTGAAGCCAGCGGGAGAAGTCCCTTGCCTCGATCCGGCTCGCTCGGCCCCACGGCACCTCGACAGCCCAGAGGAAGCGGAACCAGCGCAGCATGTCCATCCCGTAGGAACGGGCCGTCGCTGCCGAACGACCGGCTCCCTGCAGATCTCGCAGGAAAGCGCGAGCCCCCTCAACCGGTTCTCCGGCCGGATCGATGAGCCGGTAGGGCTCCCACGAATCATCCATGGCCACCAGTTCCCCGACCAGCGGGACGGAAAGGGCGGCCAGGTCTCTCGATGCCTCCATGGCCGACTCAACGACGCCCTCTCCACAAGGTCACTGACCTGCGAAAGCTCCGCCAGTAGTTCAGTCAACAGGTCGGCGTCCGTGCCGCGCTTGTACTCCACTTTACCGACCGCAGGAGCTCGTGAACCGGCTCTGAACTGCGACGACTCATAGACTACATGTCCGCGACGGGGAGTTGTGGCCGTTGTTGGAGCTCCCTGGAAAAGGCTCTGGTCGACATGCCGGGACGGTCACGATCGCCGCCCCTGGCCATCACGGATCGGGGCGGAAATGCTCTCGTCATGCTCGTACGGGGACCGACTCCGTGCTGCTCGCGGCCCTGGCCTTCGTGTCAGCGCAACCGGAACATCTGGACCGGATGCCACGCGGGGGCGACCCTTCCAGGTACTCGTTGAGTAGATCCCGCGACGGAGCATCCCCGCGGGCGCGGGGGCGACTCGCTCTTGAGGTGGCCGCCGTCCTCCAGCTGCGGAGCATCCCCGCGGGCGCGGGGGCGACTTGTCCGTAGGTGGCGGTGAGCCCGGTCTGCTCGGAGCATCCCCGCGGGCGCGGGGGCGACCTGCTCTCCCTGGTGGGTGTCGGCGGATCCCTGGGAGCATCCCCGCGGGCGCGGGGGCGACGTCCTGGCCCCAGCAGTGGCCACCGACACGCAAGGAGCATCCCCGCGGGCGCGGGGGCGACCGCTCACCCCGCGAGTTCCGGGCCGTCTCGTACGGAGCATCCCCGCGGGCGCGGGGGCGGCAGCGCGGCCGCCGTCGAGTACATCGGCCACCCCGGAGCATCCCCGCGGGCGCGGGGGCGACCTGCGGATCGTCTCCGACGAGGTCTACCGCACCGGAGCATCCCCGCGGGCGCGGGGGCGACTGGGTGACGGCCTGGCGGGCTTCCGCGCGGTACGGAGCATCCCCGCGGGCGCGGGGGCGACCGTTCGGTCGCGGATTCGAGCTGGCCGCCGGCCGGAGCATCCCCGCGGGCGCGGGGGCGACCTCCGACCTCGGCGAGGGTCAGTTCCCCGGCAAGGAGCATCCCCGCGGGCGCGGGGGCGACGACACCCGCGCAAGCCTCCCGGCCGCAATGTGCGGAGCATCCCCGCGGGCGCGGGGGCGACACTTGCTGAGCTGGAGCTTTACGGGGCGGGGTAGCTGTTTTCATTTAGTTGCTTCTTGGGGCGGGCTGAGAGGATCAGTCCGTCGAAGTCGACGGGTTGCCAGCGGTCGCGGCCCGCGGTGCGGACGGCCCAACCCTGTTCGTTGGCGGCGGGTTCGATGAGAACGGCCTGGCCGTCGCCGATGCGAGTGGCCAGGAGTTCCCAGAGGCGATCGCGGATGCGACGGCTGGGGTTGCCGACGAATACGCCAGCGCTTGCCTCGACCATCCAGCGTGTGAGGTGTCCGCGGAGGCCTTCTGGGGCGGCGATGAGGATGATGACGGTCATGGTGTGGGTTCGGTGTCGTTGATTTCGGGTCCGATGACCGCGATGTGGTTGTCGGTCATTCCGTGTGCCGACAGGTCTGCGTGGCTGGCGTAGTCGGTACCGCCCGGGACAGTGCCGAGGTGCTCGTCCCACAGGAGGTTGGCTTCGGGGTCGTCGAAGTCTGTTCCTTCGGGGGTGAGCAGGTTCTTGACGTCGGTGACGATGCGGCTGAGGAGTTTGTCGCGGGCGATGAGGTCGCGGAGGCCGAGTCGTGCGTCGCGTTCTTCTGTCAGGCCTTGTGCGGCGAGGTCGAAGGCGAGTGGGATCGTGTATTCGGCCTTGTAGAGGTCGGCGATGTCCATGACGAAGGATGTGGCTTTGCCCGTGTGGACGAAGCCGAGTCCTGGGCTGGCGCCGAGTCCGATGATGACGGCGTGGCAGATGCCGTAGAGGGCTGCGTTGGCAGCGGACAAAAGGCGGTTGAGGTCGTCGCCTGCTGCGAAGGCGTCGCCGGCTTTGTAGACGCGGCCATTCCAGGGGACTCCGGTGCGGTCCGCTTGGGCGTGGTAGTACTTGCGGATGCGTGTGCCTTCGCGGCCGCGAAGTTGCTGCATGGTGAGGGTGGAGACGTCCTCGCCGGGGAAGCGCATGCTGTACATGGCGCGGGCGACGGCGAGGCGTTCCTTGGGGCGGGTGACGAGCCAGGCTTGGCGGTGGAGGAGGCCGGCGCCCCGACTGGGGCCGAGGCCGGCTGCGTACATGCGGACGCCTTGTTCGCCGACCCAGCACACGGTGGTGCCGGAGTCGGCGAGCAGGCGGATGGCGCCGTGGGTGACGCGTGTGCCGGGGCCGAGGAGCATGACGGCCACCATGGCTGCGGGGACCCGGACGGTTTGCTGCTTGTTGATGATGACGACGGCGTTCTCGTCGCGGTCCAGGTGGCTTCGCTCGACGTAGACGCTGGAGACGCGGTCGACGAGGCGGTGCAGGTCCTGAGGGTCTGCCTTCCACCAGATATCGGGCACGGGTGTTCATGCCCTTTCGGGGAGCGGGGCGAGGGTGAGCAGTCCGCAGCCGTATGCCTTGGAGGGGCCGATGCCGGCCAGGAGGCGTTCGGTGAGGAGGGCGGGGTCGGTGATGCGCAGGCGTCCTTCGAAAGTCACTGCGTTCATCACCACGTGGGCCTCCTTCGCGGTGACGGATCCTTTGCTGAAGGAGCGGTGTTGGCGGGTCGTGATGCGAATGTCGCGGGGTGGTTCGTCGTCCGTGTCGTGGGTTCCGTCCAGGTGGGGGGCGGTGGGGATGTCGAATCCCCAGCGTGCGGTGCGGGTGAGGAACCAGCTGAGCTGGGCTGCGGCGGTGCGGTGGCCGATGCGGAAGCTGCGCCTGTCGCCGGCTTCGATGCGTTCCTGTTGACGGGTGGTGGGTTTGTCGGGCCGGTTGGTGTTCTGGACGGGGTTGGCGGTGAGGCGGAAGGCGAAGCTGCGGCCCGGTGCCAGTTGCTGTAGAAGTGGGGCGTAGTCGCGTACGGCATAGTGCTCGCCGTCGGCGCCGGGCCACCCTGCCTGTTCGACCAGGTGAGTCCAGTCCGGTTTGTCAGTGGTGAGTACGAACAGCTGGGGGCGGTGGGGGTTGTCCGGGTCGAGCCGCCACAGGGTGCGTTCCTGTTCGGGCAGGCCGGGGAGGCCTCCTTGGACCGCTGCGTGCATGGCGCGCGGGCTGGCAAGGAGTTTGCGGCTTTCGGCGCGCAGGGGGTTGATGCGGATGCGGGAGAGATAGGGCATGTCGGTCACCAGCCCAGGAGGGCGAAGGGGTCGTGGCCGCCGGTGGTCCGGGGCCGTGCGGGGTCGGGTGTGAGGCCGGTGGGGGCTTCAAGGTAGGTATGCCGGGTACGGCGGGTGGTAAAAGTCCGGCTCGTGGGAGCGAAGGACAGGGGGACGTCGTCACGGACTTCGTCTCCTGCCGGGTCGTCGAGGGTGGCGGGAAGGTTGATGTGCGCGGCGTCGCCGTTCTCGCGCCCCCACCGCTTGCGTACCGCGGGGGCGGCCTGCCAGGGCTCCGCACGCAGCACGTCCTCGAGCGAGCCGGTGCGCTGTCCCAGGGCCAAGGGCTGTGCGGGTACACAGGATCGGCGGCCGAGGGCGAGGGGGAAGGCGGGGTGGCGTACGGCGTGTTCGAGGGTAGTGATGAGCTCTTGGGGACCTTGTACGGCTGCGAGGAAGACGGCGTCCTGGAGGTAGAAGCGCTGGGTGATGTGTGTGTGTTTGGCGGGTGAGGTGGGTTTCTGCAGGCCCTTGGCGGTCACGGCGGCGGAGAGGAGCGGCTGGCCTCGGTAGTCGCTGACAGTGTGGTAGTCGCGCAGGATGCTGCCGGGCTGGTCGATGCGGATGCCGAGTCCGAGCCCGGCGAGGTCGTCCAGGGCGGCATAACGGGAGCGGCCAGCGGCGGCGGCGAGGAGTCCCGCGACTCCGGATTTTGTGGGTTCAGGCCGGGTTTCACGGCGGTTGACGGTGCTGCGGTCGCCCCATGACTGGAGCGGGGCGGCGAGCCGCAGCAGGAGGACGGAGGTGTGGTCGGGGGGTGTCACGCCTGTTCCCCCGGGGCGGTCGTGATGCGGGCGCGCAGGGTGGTGCGCAGGTCGGCGAAGGTGACGGGTTCACCGAAGGCCTGGGTGAGGGTTTCAGCGGTGTCCTTGGTGCGCGGTTCGCGGTTGGTGAAGGTGTGGCTGGCCGCTCCGTAGAGGGGGGTGTCGCCCCATACCTTTGTGGCGGTGATGTGCTCCTCGGCGAGGCGGCGGACGGAGTTCGCCTGGATGCCGGCTTCCGCCGCGACGGGCTCTTCGAAGGCGGAGACCAGGTTGACGGGCTGGTCGGTGCGCACGACAACCGCGACGAGGCTGGGCCGGGTTCGGTGGGCGAAGGAGTTCTGGTAGCCGGTGGGGACGGACAGGGCGAAGCTGTCGACGAACCGGTCGAGGGCGTCGAGGGCGGCTTCGGTGTCACCACCGAGGTTGTCGGTGAGCTGGGCGAACCCGACGGTGGCGTAGCGGTAGAGGGTGGCGGAGTTGAAGCCGATGGTGCCGATCATCCCGGCGCCGGTCTCGTCCTGTTCGTTCTGGTCGTCGACGGCAGTGAAGTAGTCGAACTCGAGCTGAGTTTCGTGGGTGGAGATCGCGTGGGCCACCTGTACGGCGGCGTCGACATTGAGCTTAGGGATGTCAGCGACCATGCGGCCGAACAGGGCAACGCCCACGGGGTGTCCGGTCTTGAAGTTCTCTGCGACGGGCAGTTCCTTGACTGCTTCGGTCAGGGCCTTCTCGTCCAACGCTGCGAGGTCGGCGGCGCGGTCCGTCACGAGGGCGGCCACGGCGTCGAGCTGGGCGTTGCCGTAAAAGAGGAGGTAGGCGGTGTCGCCGGCCTTCTTGCCCTGGCTCAGGCCGAGCTGGGCGAGCACGGCGGCGGCGATCCGGTCGGCGTCGGCGCGGTCCAGGCTGGTGTTGCGCGAGATCCGGGTGATGAGTTCATTGGTGATGCGCTTGGTGCGGGTGGCGCGGTCGGGCTCAGGAGCCTGGGCGTCGAAGTGCTGGCGGGACGCCCGCTTCCATGCCTGGGAGGAGACGCGGGAGCGGCGGACTCCACCGTAGATGGCTTCCTTGGGGTTTCCCTGGTCGTCCCGGTTGAGGTTGGCGGGCGGGACGGTCTGCACGACGTGCACGTCGATGTAGAGGCGCTGGGTCATCGGGTTGCTCCAGGTCGTGTGAGTGAGCGGTAGTCGGTCGGTCTGTGGTCGGCACGCGTGCGGGCGCGCAAGCGGGAGAAGAACATCTGCGGCAGGGCGGACGCCAGGTGTGGTAAGAGTCAACGGCCGGATCGCGGAGCCGTTGCCCTCTGGGTCCAGCCGTAGTAGTCCAGGCCCCAACGACGGCGCACGCGGGAACGTGACTCGGGCCGGTTCCAGTCGTGGATGTCGGAGACCAGCCGGTTGTAGTCGAGGGGCTGCTTGATGTCCTTGAGCTGAGTGACCAGGCCTCGCAGCCGCAGCTGGAGCGCTGCCGTCGAGGTTGCGGAGAACGCCTGCTGGAAGCGGGAGTCGACTGCCTCGTCACTGGTGCGGTCGTGGCGTCGGAGTTCGAGCATGGACCTGCCGAGGCCGACTCCCTCGCAGTGCATCGGCCGGTCCTGGCTCTGCTGGTGCAGCCCGTAGAGAGCGAGCGCAATGTGCTCGGCTTCCTGCTCGGCCGAGACCTCCCCGCGGCGGGCGGCGAAGTCGTCGACCGGGCAGGTGTAGAACGGAAACATCTCCAGCACGGTTCCGGCGGGGCGGCCCAGCCCTCGGCGCAGAACCGCGAGGTCCTGCCCGGGCGGGCGTTTCTCCGCCGCAGTGCCGTTCTTACGGTGCCAGGTGCCATCCGCGGCGATGTAGCGGTGCCAGATTCTCTGCTTCGCGAGGTCTTCTTCGGTCATGACCGTGTCCAGACGTGATGAGGGACGCTGTGTCGCAAAAAGGCGTGGTGGGACGCCCCGGAGGGCATGGCCGGATGGCACCCGGCCAGGGCATGGCGGATGCGGGGCGCCTCGCAACGCGCCTCGTCGCCTACTGGCTGTCAGGGTTGCGGCAGTTCCGCCGAACGGCGTCGGCCCGGTGGAGGATCTCCGCACGGCGCTTGAGGAAGGAGGCCTCGGCCAGCGAGACGCGATGCGTGCGCTCGGGCTTTCCCTCCCCCTGGGAGATACTTCTCCCCACGAATGCTCCGACGGGCACAGCCTGCAGGAGGCGGTCAGCGACCTCCCAGCTCCGGCGCCAGGCAAGTTGCTCCCAGGCGAGCTGGCCCGCCTCGATCCGCTCCAGGTCCTCCACCCCCCTCGTCCCGGTCAACAACCGCCGCACCAGAGGGTCCAGGGCGTGCAGGACGAGCTCGCCGGGGCGCTGTCCCTTGTCCCAGGGGATCGGTTCGGTGCCGAGAGCACGCCGTAGATCAGCCGACAGATGATTGACGGCCGTGGCCAACTGCTCTGCCTGTTCCGCTACTTCGAGGAGCGCGGAGCGGACGTCGCTGTCCGCTTCGAGCGCGGCCAGCGGGAGGGGCAACGCGTCGAACATCACGTCGTCGATGACGGCCGACTGATTGCCGTAAGCAACACCGGAGAGTTCCACGCGCAGCGGATAGGCCTCGCCGAGGTCGGGCGCCAGGGCGCCGGCCTGGTCCAGGAGCTTGCTCGTAGCGAACCCGCTCGTCTTCTCCCCGGCATCCCGGGACTGCCGCTCGGGTGCCAGGAGAGCATCGAGCCCGCGCCACGCAGCCTTCCCGGGCTGGAGGCGCAGAGGACGGCGCGGCGGCGTGGTGCCGCCTTTGCTTCTACCCGCGCTCCGGCTGCCGGTCGGCTCCACACGCCACATGGCGTGCGGCTCGGTTTCGGGTGTGTGAGGCATCCGGTCCCCCGCAGCGACCAGTACTCGCGTCACCCGCAGGCCTTCATCGGTCGCTTCCGGGAAGAGCCGGATCCGGCGGGACTGCCAGGTCCACAGGTCCAAGAGCCCTTCGGGTGCCCGTTCCTGCCACTGGGGAGTACCGGCCGAGCGCAGATCTGCGGGCTCGCGCCTCCTCCACTGCGGCAGATCGGTCGACGTCGGCGGTGCCCCGACCGGGAGGTTCAGCAGCAGTGTCTCGAACAACGTCGTGCCGACCAACAGGGTGACGCCCATCTGCCCGAGCGGCCCGGTCGGATTCCCGGTGGTCTTGCCCGCCTTCGCTTTCGGGTCGCCCACGGCACCCGTTTTGATCGCTGCGGTGTCCCAGCACTGCGTGTGCAGCAGCCAGTGCGCCGCCTGCGCCGGAGTCAGCGAGAAGGCATCGCCCTCCGTACGCGAAGCGAACAGCGGCACGTTATTGCCAGTGGCGGCGGTCGCAACGATCAGCCCGGCATTCTTCGTCTCACCCTTCGCGGTACACAGCCCGGCGACCTGCCCGAAGGGCTGCGCCGGATCGAAAAGGTCGAACAGCCCGCGGTGCGCGTCCAGGTACGCCTCAAGCCTTAGACGCTGCTCCTGCGACCACCGCCCCGTGGAGAACCAGTTCATCCACTCGCGCTCGTCGGCCGGACGGCCCAGGGCGTCGAGGACCACGGGCAGCAGAACTTGCCGGAACACGGCCGGCCTCTGGGTGGGGGCCTCCACCACCAAGTCGCCGAACTCGTGCGCCTCCAGCAACGCAGTACACAGCGAGCGTTCCTGTGCCGGCCCCCCCACGGCCGGCGGTAGGAGCAGCCAAGGATCGTCCCTCAGGGAAAAGCCATGAGCCATCAGTCCCCCTCAATGGAAGCTTCTATGTTTAACGCTAGCAGCGGCGTTGAGGCACACGCATGCCTTCTCCACAATCAGGTGCAACAATCCCGCCGTTGCCCCCGCAGCCAACGGGCCGCCATGGCCGGACTGCGGGGATGATCCCCTTCTCTGTTTGCACAGCAGACCGGGAATCACGTCGCCCCCGCGCCACGCGGGGCACCGAGCCGCCGGGCGCCAGCCCGGCGGCTCGCCACACCCCTTGAGCCCAACTGCAGCCGCCCAACCGGCCACGGACCCTCTACACCTGCCGGAGCCCGAACTCGTCGTCGTACGACACCGTGAAGTCGCCCAGTTGGGCCCTGCGCGAAGCATCCAGCACCAGAGCACGGCTCCGGCGCAACCACGGATGCCCGTGCCAGCCGGGCAACGGCCCCAACTCCGAAGCCAATTGCGTGAACTTCGACGGCAGCCGCACCACCGAGCCCAGCACCTCATCCAGCACATCCGGCGCCACATCGCCATTGACGCTCAAGGCTCGCCCCGCCAGCGTCCGGAAGACCGAATCACCCTCATCCCGGACCACCAGGACGACCTCGACGGATTCGTCACCGTCGCGAACCGCCGCCTGCAACGAACCCTCGTCGCTGCCCGCGGTGGACCCGCCATAGTGCAGACCCGCCAGCGTCCGCCTCTCATGCTCACCGTGCGGAGTCAACAAGAACTGCCGCGCCTCCTCGGCACGGGCTCGGTCCCGGTCCTCCTGCTCCCGGCAGGCAACCTCACCGGCCTCCTGCCACGCCTCGGGCAGCAGCGACGCATCCGCCCCGTACACCTTCTCCACCAGCCCAGGCACATCTCCCGGAACCGACCACACCTCGCCCGCACCAGGCAGCACAGCAGCGGTTCGCAGCAGTAGATGACGCCCGTAGATCATCTCGCTGGCAAACGCGAACGCCGGTTCGCGGCCCTCCCGCAGCTCGAACCCGGTAACGAACACCCGTGGCACGCGCAGCCTGTCCGGGCGCCACGTGTCCTCATGCCGGTGCAGCCGTCCTACGCGTTGCAGCAGAAGATCGACGGGGGCCAGATCCGTGACCAGCATGTCGGCATCGACATCGAAGGACTGCTCGGCAAGCTGAGTTGCCACCAGGATCAACCGGCCGCCCCGGGGTCGCGGCGTCCGCGGGCCCAGCAGGCGCAGACTCTCCTCCGTCAGATCGGCACGCCGGGCAACAGTGAAACGGGCGTGCAGAAGGCGCACTTCGTCATCACCAAACCGCCCGCGCAGCTCCTCGTAGAGACTCTGCGCCCGCGCAACGGAATTGCGGATCACGAGCGCGGTCCCTCCATCGACGAGTTCGCTCGCCAACAGGTCCCCCACCCTCGCATCCGCCTCGCCCTGCAACCGCTTCCGCTCCTCACGCGAGGACCGAGCACCGGGCACTGTCTCGGGCACTACCCGCACCACCACGCCGAGGCCCTCGCGCCAACTGTCCGTAGCATCCACGTGAACCTGCGGCTCCCCCGAGGCGGCCGACCATGCCGCCGTGACACTCGGGTACCCCGGCGGTTTCGGCACCTCGACCCGGAGCTCCTCACGTGACGCTGCACCAGCCAGATACGCCTCAACCAACGCCTGGCGCTGCGTGGGGGCAAGCGTCGCCGACAGGACGAGCACCGGCACCCCGGCCTGGCCCAGCCAGCGCAGCGCCTCCCGCAGAAACTGGCTCATGTAGACGTCACACGCGTGTACTTCGTCCAGAATCACAACCTTGCTGGCCAAACCCGCCATCCGCAGCATCACATGCCGCGTACGGGTAGCCGCATACAGAAGCTGATCGACCGTACCGACCACGAACGGGGCCAGCAGCCCACGCTTCGACCCCAGAAACCACTCAGCAGGCGCCTGCCGCTCCGGCACGCCGCGCACCTCAGGCTCGACGCCGTATGGGTCGTCGCCCAACCCGAACTCATCCACCCCGCAGAACGCCTCGTCCGCATACGCCCCCGCGTCCTCCAGCAGAGCTTTCCACTCCCGGTTGAACGCTCTCTTGCCGTGCAGCAGCACTACCCGGGACGCAAGTTGCCCTTCGATCGCCTCCACCCACCGACGTGTGCGCGTGAACATGGGATCGCTAGTCGCCTGGGTCGGCATCCCCACGAACACGCCATCCGCGCCGAACCTGGCCGCCAGGACTTCCGCCGCAGCCTGAGCAGCCTCCGTCTTGCCCTCACCCATCGGTGCTTCGACCACCACAAGCCCCGGACCGCCCATCCGGCGAGCCGCCTCAACCACCATTACTTGCGAGGGCCGCGGCGCATACCCAAACCGGTCCCGGAACGCCTCGGGCCCTTGCACCTCCAGAGCCCCCCAGCCGCCCTGCAGCCCCAGAGCCTTCCACGCCGAAGCCGCCCGCTCACGGGAAACATCCAGACCCACCAGCCGCAGATCGTCCATGCCCACGAAGAAACGCTCGTCACTCGCGATCCAGTCCGCCATGACCACCAGGCCGCTGAGCTGCAGCTGGAGCGCCCTGGACGGAACCACCACCGGCTCCACCTCATGGAGCGCCCCGAACCCGACCTCCTGGGTGAACACATCAAGCAAAGCTTGCTGCACCCGACGCCACACTCCCCTCCCCCGCAACTGACCCTTCGCCGAACGAGGCTCCTGCACATCCCGAAGCGAGGGAAACGCACCGTGATGTCCAGCCACCAACGGCCACACCCAGTCCAACTGCTCCGCATCCCACCCAGCCTCGGCCAGCAATTCTCGCGCCATCAGCCCACCGGCCCAGTCGTGACGCCACCGCTTCTGCTGCTTTGCCCCCGCCACAGCAGCCGTCTCAACCCACGTCAGCCCCGACCGACGCACAGCCTCCGCACCCTCCGGCCACAAACGCTGATGCGCCGGCGTCGCCTTCCCGCAATCGTGAACCCCGCACAACCAGGCAAACAACCGCCGCCCCCGCCCCGGCCCACCCGCGACCTCATCCAGCGCCGACCGCGTCGAACGCGCAAGGAACCCGTCCCACAGCAGTTCCGCAACCGCCGCAGTATCCAAGAGGTGCGCCATCAGAAGGTTCGTCCTGCCCCCCGCCCGCTCCCGCGACTTCCCCCACAACCTCTCCAGCGCCCGCACCACAAACAGCTCGTAACGCCCACTCAACTCCCGAACATCCACCATGCCCCCACGCACTCATCCAGAACTGAGCACCAGAGCGTAGAGGCCACCACTGACAACATGACTTGACCTGCGGAAACACCCAGATCCCGGAACCTGAGAAACTACGATTCCCGCGGCGCGGGGGCGACTTCGCCATAGGGGGTCGACATCTCGATCCCGACCGGACCATCCCCGCGGGCGCAGGGGCGACCTCAAGTTCGTCGGCGCCAAGACCGCCACCGTCGAACCATCCCCGCGGGCGCGGGGGCGACCTGCCACAGGTGCTGACCGTTCGCGTCCTTCAGCGGACTGTCCCCGCAGGCGCGGGGGCGACTCGGATGCCGTCGGCTACGGCCTTGAGCGCGTCGGACCATCCCCGCGGGCGCAGGGGTTCCGCAACCACTACCGCGAAGCGCTGGAAGAGGTCATCAAGGCCAAGAGCGACGGCAACGCCCCGCCACACCGGCCGACGAGGAGCGCAAGAACACCGGCGATGTCATCGACCTGATGGCAGCACTGAACGCCAGCGTGCAGCAGGCCCCGCACGCTGAGCATGCATCAGGTACGTGACCAAAGCCGGATCACCGCAGCCGTGACGGCGCCATGGAAGACATAGGCCCTCTTGTCATAGTGGAACACTATAGGGCACCGGCTCTTCTCCCGGATCAGTACCAACTGGCGTGGCAGGCCGCTGACCAGCCACGAAGTCGTGGTCAACACCATCGGCGCCACCACGACGCGCACCGGGCTGAGCGTCCACGCCGAGTTCGACCCCGGCACCTACCCCACCGGTCTGACCTTGTCCGACGCGGTGATGGACTCCTTGCCGCTGACCGAGCACGAGTGGCACGGGAAGTGGAGCTACACCCTGCGGCCCGAACCGCCCGCTGCGGTCGAGGCGCCGCCCAGTGAGGATCGGACCCAGCCGGAGGACCGATCCCCGAACTGGTTGCACCACCCGGTGATCTGCGGCATGGAGACACGCGAGTTCGCCGCGCTGCTGGCCGATGTCGAGCAGTACATCCTCGACCACCCTCCCATCAGCCTGCACCACAAGCGGGCCCGGCACCGCACCTTGCGGCGCGGCCCGCTCTCGCTGTCCGACCGGCTGCTGGCCACCGTAATCCGATACCGCTGGAAGACACAAGTCAGGGCACTGACGGCACTGTTGGGCTCACCAAGGCAGGCAGTCGGCGACGCAGTCCACGAGATCACCCCGGTCCTGAAAGGGCTCAGCCACCCCATCAAGCCCGCCCCGATCACCGCAGCCACCGCCCAGGACCTCGCGAACCTCATCAGACAGGACAGCACCAAAACGATCAGCCATTAATCGACAGCTCCCTGCGATCAGACCGACATCGCGCATTCAATTCCAGTAGCCGTTGTTACTGCCCATTCCCGCCCGATCCCGGAGGAGGTCCAAGCGCAGGACGTTGAGTTGCCGATCGCTCATCTGAACGATTCCGAGAGACCTGAACTCGGCGAGGATTCGATACGTGGTCTCCCTGGTCGCACCAATCGCCCCGGCCAGCTCACGCTGACTGAGTGATACAGGCAGCGTCACCCCATCCTCCGTATGAATACCGTACTGTTCAGCCAGTTCGAGCAGCACGGAGGCGAGCCGCGCCGCCACAGGCGTCGTGGCGATGTCGGCTCGGCGGCGGTTGGCCTGTCTCAGCCGACCAGTGAACATCCGAGCCAGTCGGCTGAGCACGTCGGGATGTCGGTCGAGAAAGTCCTGAAAGCTGACTCGGCTGAGGACCAGAGCATTCACTCTTCCCACTGCAACCATGCTTGCCGGACGTGGCCCACCGTCAAAGAACTCGGTATCACCCAGGAGATCGCCCGTTCCCCGTAGACCCACGAGAAACTCGCCACCGCTCGCCGAGAGCGCGGTCACTTTCGTCCAACCGTTCTGGATCAGCATCAGATGCCCGCTGGAGTCACCTTGCCTCAGAATGACATCCCCTTGATCAAATGCCTGGGTCACTCCGAGCACCAGGAGTGCATCCTGCTGCGCCGGAAGAAGTTCAGCCATCAATGAGCCCACGGGCCAGGACTGGCGCGATACCGACAGGGGCTGCTCGGAAGCGGCCTCGGCCGGCCACGAACTCGGGGAAGGAGAAGCAGTGGGACGGCCCGTTTCCCGGTCCGTTGGCAAATCGTCGTCATGGATGTCATCCGGAAGCTCCGACGTCTGGGCCACGGCCGATCGGGGGACGTCCCAGAGACGAACGATCCTGTCGTAGCCAACGGTCGCGAGGACACTGCTTCCGTGCATGTCTGAGAAAGCAGCCATGGCGAGCACTTCAGCGGGGCGGACGGTGAGACGGGCTTTGGGTGTCCCGGTGTGGTCGCGTCCCCTCAGGCGGACCGCCCCGGTGTAGTCGGCGGTAGCCAAGAGTGGCGGTCCCCCGTGAGGATCCGAAATAGCGGTGATCGCCCTGCCTGGATAGGACCGTGCGTCGAGGTGGATGCCGAGGCGGGTTCCTCGCGCCGGGTCCCACAGACGCACTCGGCCGTGGTAGTCGGCGATGGCCAGAACAGCGCGTCCGTCCGGGACCTGAAAAGCAGTCATGGTCAGCACGTCAACAGGAGAAACCCTGAAGGAGGTTCCAGCGGAACTTCCGTCGGTGGAATCCCAGAGGTGAACCATGCCCGAGTAGTCGATGGTCGCCAGGATGGTTCGCCCTAGGGAGTCCGGGACAGCCGCCAGGGCAAGGACGCTGTCGGCTGGAAGCGCGAAGGGTTCGCCCACCATGCTGCCAGTCTCTGGATCCCAGAAGCTCACCCGCCTGTCAGAGCTGAAGGTGGCGAGAAGGACGCGGCCGTCCGGACGGCTGAGCGATGCCATGGCCACCACAGGATCCGGAACTCGAAATACCTGGGCCGGGGCAGCTTCGACGGAAGCCTCCTCCGGGGCCGGCGGCGCTGCCCGTGGGTCGCCCTGGCCACGAGGCGGCTCGGCATCAGCCTTCAGCGGTCCCTCGCGATGCCCGCGAGGTGAGGCGCTGTCCGAGACGGTCTCGCCGGACGGTCGGGAGATCTTCGCCAGCCCGGCAGAGACATCGGCCCACGTCAACTGGTCTGGAATGCGCGGCATCATGCCGGCCATGCGTTCCAAGTCGTCCCTTTGGCGCGGGTCTGCAGGGTCGAAGTCCGTTCCCAAGGCAGTTTGCAGGAAAGTGAGATGTTCCTGGCGTTTGAGTGGCCCGAGCGCGACAACCGTGGCGCGCGAGTGCCGCCATCGGAACACGCCCGTCGTCGCCAGAACGCAGCCCGTGCCGGCCGATGGAAAGCCGTACGGCAGTACTCCCCCGGTGCCCGCGTTGGCAGTCCGGTAGTCGCGTGGCCAGTTGGACACTCCGTCCAGGACCAGCAGCCAGTCCCGATGTTCGGCGAGCGCCTTCCATAGTCGGTCGAGGGGGGGCAGTTCATCGACGCGTAAGCCCGCTGGTGCCAATGCATGCCACAGGCCCAGCAGGCCCTCCCGCAATGATTCCCGTCTGCGGGCGTTGATCCAGTGGATGAAGGAGTGCCGGTCGCCGTGAAGGCGCACATACTCCTGGACGAGCCGGTTCCGGCCCATCCCCGGAGTGCCTTCGATGATCACGAAGGCGGGTTCGCCGGGGGTGGAGGGCTCAGGCCTTCCGGATGTGCTGAGGGAGGCTCCGACAGCCTCCGTGACGGTGGCGAGTTCGTTCTGGCGTCCGACCATGTACGGCAGATCGGGCGGGGATACGGCCGGGCGCACCGCAGTCAGCCGTTCCGTTCGAACACCGCGTGGGCGTGCCTGCTCCCCTGCCAGAGGACGGACGCCTGCCTGGGGACGTGCCCCGGCCGCCGCCTCCAGCCGATGCGCCAGCGACCGATGCTGGCCACCCGCACCTCGGAGTACGGCAACAGCCACCTCGGCGAAAGGCAGGCTTTGTTCAGGGAGCGACCGGCCCGTGGCCGTGTTCTCGCTTTCTCCCACCAATGCTGCAAGCGCCCGGAAGTCGAGCGTTCCGCCGAAGGTCTCGGCGACGCGGCCGGACACCTTCGCCAGCACCTGATCCAGTACGCGCAGGGACTCTCCGCGCGTCAGTTCGGCCAGCAGCTCTTCCCGTATGCCGCTCCGGAAGTCGTACACCACTTCATCGGGGTCTCTGGGCTGCGCTGGCCCGCCGCGTCCCTCGACCAGCCCCGACAGGAAGATTTCCGCGAGATCCGTCTGCCCGGAGCCAGGCACGGTGGCCTGCTGCACCAACCGCATCACCGGCAGGGCTCAGGGGCGCCGCCGCGAGATAACAGGCCAGCCGGTACGCGTTTGGAGAGCAGCCGCTGCGGAAGCGCGCGACCCGGACGGCGGCGGAGGGTGCTGGGCCCTCGGCCCGATTCGGAAGCCGCGGCCGGCGTACTCCCTGCACGGGCGCAGCAAGCATGGGCACCCAGCCTGCGGTTCGGCCGGCTGCAAGTTCGGCCCAGGGCCCGAGCCAGGTGCCATCCACTTCCATTACGGGTAGCCAGCGCACGGCCGCCCGTTCACCGGCGCCTCGGATGCCTCGCGGGATGCCCGGCAGGGCGGCCTCGGAACGAAAGGTGGTACCCGGTCGCTCCGGGTCCGCGGCCCGCGCTTCGACGGGCGCGGTGTGGAGCGCTGTGCGGTGCCACAGCCGTCGGGGCAGTACCTGAAGGGCTGCGGTCGGACGGGTCCGGGAGGCCCTGGCGAGCATGTCGGGGAGTTCGGTCCCGTACCACGCGGGACCCACGCCGTCGGTGAGAACCAGCACGATCCTGCGACCGGTATGGTCCGCCAGTGGCCGCTGCCAGGGCGTTGACGGGTTGGACCCGGGCGTGCCGGTGGGGTGCCGCCGAAGGAAGGGCGCCAGTCGGGGCGTCGGCTGGTCGGTATTCAGAGCCCAGCAGCGGACGTTCGAGAATGCTCCGTGGACCTCAAGCGCGGTGTACAACTCGCTCGCCAGATCGTGCCAGACCACCATGGTGGCGCCGGTGTCCACCAGGAGATCCACGGAGAAGCGTGGCTCTCTGGCGGGTGTCCAGACCGGGAGCAGGTGTCCGGCCTCGCTTGTTGCCTGGGCGGTGGCCTCTTCGTCAAGTCGTGGCGGGCCGTTGGAATCTGCCCATTCCCGTAGCGGGCGCAGCGCTCGTGACAAGGCCACCACGCCGGTCAGGGTCGGCGGCCGTGCCACCTGTACGACGTGAGCGCGGCCGCCGTCCGTCGTCCGAAGGGTTTGACCGGGGAGCCCGTGCAGCCGTACCCGCGGCTCCTCGGGTCGGCCGTTGGCCGAGTCCGTAGGCTGCGAGGTGCTGTCGGTTGCCGGCCGGGCGGCCGTTTGATCTGTCGAAGGGCCGCTCGTCCCCCTCGGCGCGGTCATCGCGTCGGCGAACTCATCCGGCTGGTTGTTTGCATCCGTCCTTTGAGTCGGAACGACGGCGGGCAGCGGTGCCAGTCCGGCCAGACGGGAGATCCACAGCACGTCCGCTACGTCCTCCGGGTGGAGGCTGCCGTGCTCCTGGGCCAGCAGGTCGGCCAAGGCGTCGCGCAGTGCGTGCCGTTGTCGTGGCCGTTCAGCCACAGGCATTCACCCCTCGTTGAGCGGACGCAGCAGTACGTCGCGAATGACACTGCGCCCGAGTTCGCTGTCCCATAGGCCACGTTCGGCCATGAGCAGGGCGTTGAGCAATTGGTCATTGGCGAGTTCGGCGCCGTTCTCCCGCTGTCGGCGGAGAAACTCGGAGATGAGTACGGCTCGCGCAGCCTCGGTTTTCACGCCTCCGCCAAGGTGCGCGGCGACCATGGCGGCGAGGCGCTTCTCGTCCGAGGGCTGGATGTCAAGGCGCACGCAGCGACGCAGGAAGGCTGTGGGGAATTCCCGTTCGGCATTGCTCGTCAGGACGACGAGGGGGAATTCCGCGCAGCGCACCACCCCGCCCGGCACTACTGCGGTGCGTTCCGCATCTGCCGTCATCACCTCTTGGTCGCCGGGACCGAGGCGGGAGAGCTCGGGGATGTCGAACTCTCCCTCCTCGAAGACGTTCAGCAGATCGTTGGGCAGGTCGATGTCGCTCTTGTCGATCTCGTCGATCAGCAGCACCCGTGGGCAGCTCCACGGGAGCAGGGCGGTGCCGAGCGGGCCGAGTCGTAGATAGCGCCCGATGGCGGGCGCTTCCCGTGCTCCGGGACCGCCCACAGCACCGTTGTAAGGCGTGCCACCGCCCCGGATCCCGGCATCGTGGAGCCTGCCGATGGCGTCGTATGCGTACAGCCCGTCGCGCAGGGTGGACCGGCTGCTGATCGGCCAGCGCAGCACTGGGCCGAGGCCCAGTTCATGGGCGACCGCGTAAGCGAGGGTGGACTTTCCAACGCCGGGCTTACCCGTGATCAGCAGGGGCCGCCGTAGGTGCAGTGCCAGATTGACCAGCTGTACTTCCCTTTCATCTGCCTGGTACGCCGCTGCCTGCTGCACGCGACCCAGTCGGCGGGCTGTCCTGTCTGCCGAACGCTCCGCCGGGGGCGGGGCAGGGTGAAGGGCAGGGTCGGACGGGGCACCGAAAGTGCGCCAGGCCGGGGCCGCCGGAAGCTCGGAGATCCTGGAATGGGGCACCCCCGTGCCCGTGTAGATCCACCAGTCCTCGGCCATGCCTACCGCCTCACCGTTCGTCGTCATCGGGCCATCCCTCATGCCATCCCCACGTAAGGACTGTCCTGCTCAGGGTCTACGCAGTCCGGGTCGTCCCACAGCAGGGTGATGTTGTTCCGCACGTCGGTCGCGCCCCCGGCACGACCGTTCCTGCGGCACTTGAGGACAGTGGTGGGCAGCTCCGCCAGGCGGGAAGGATTGTGCTCCCGCAGTACCTTCATCAACTCCGACGCCTCGCCGGGACCACGCCGCCACAGCAGGACCGGCACGCCATCCGTGAACATCGCGTCGTCCACCGCCGCACGCGCATCGGGATGGAGCCCGTCATAGGGGGTCTCGAGACCCATACATGCCAAGCTCGGCTGTTCGGCGAGCCATGGTGCCAGGCTTGTCGCCTCTGCGTTGTCCAGCTGAGGCCAGCCGATCCTGTCAAGGGCGTCCGCTTCCGGGCCCTGTGCCTGGAGGTGATTCCACCGTGCGCGCCATGGCTCGACGTCCAGCCAGGCATCGGTGTACCGCTCCAGCGAACGGACCACCACCGGGTGGTGGTGTCCCAGGGGCCGGTGGCTGGCACCCGCGGACCACAGTTCGGCTGCATGGCCTAGCAACGACCGCGGGAGCAGGAATTCGACCCTGACCGTGTTGCGCGCGGCACCGCGCACCGCGCGTGCCAGTTCGGACCAGCCGGCCAGACGGGCGCTTCCGGCCCCGATGAGCTCGCTCTTGCGGAAGGATTCGGTGCGGCCAAGGGTGCCGATGAGTTGTATCGGCCCATTGAGAAGGGGCTGTCGGTAGTAGGCGGCTTGCAGCCGGTAGCGGCCGTCGTCGATGTGCTCGGCGTCTTCGGCCTCCAGTCGGACCTGGACGATCAGGCGGCTGTCTTGCGGAGTAGCGCCGTTGTCGTGGGCGGAGGTGTCCAGGGCCGCTCTCGGAGAAGTCCTGGGAATGTTCAGGCGGTCCAACAAGGCGCGAAGGGTGGCAAGTTCCCCGTGCAGTGGGGGATCCGCATGAGTGCTGAACGCACGGAGAAAGCCGAGTAGTTCGTCGGCATCCTGCTCCCCACGACGGTCGGCGAGGCGCACCATGATTTCCGGTAGCGTATCTTCGCCAGTCAGCAGGGTGAGGCGGCTGCCCGAAGGGAGGTAGCGCAGCAGCTGCGCCGGCCTCGGCGGTGCGGAGAGTGCCCGCAGTATCTCGATGACCTGTAAGAAGTCGTCCGTGGGGAGCGGCATGGACCGGCCCAGCGTGAGGACGGTCAACTCCAGCCACTGCAGCTCGCGGTCCCAAGGCGCTTGCGAACGCAGGGCGTCACACAGCGATTCCAGCGCCCGGTGCGGATCCGGGCGTGAGCCGATCGTGTGCAGGATTCTCCGCAGGTGGGCGCGTGACTCCCCGATCTCCCAGACATCCGAGTTGATGCCCGCAGATCGTGTGTCCTGAGCCATCTCCTCCAGCACACTGTGGCGGAAATCGAGGCGTGACATGCCCTGGAAGCTCAGAAGCACGCTGGACAACAGGATGTCCGCCCGGTGCGACCACGGCATGCGACGTTGCAGCTGCCCGGGCCGCGTCGCGCCGGAATCCTCGCCGTCCTTGCAGTGCAGGCGGCATGCCTCCGTTCCACTCACGCGCCTACCTGCCTTCCCATCCGTCGGTGGCCTGCCCGATCAGTATCCTCAGCCGGTCCAGGGCGCCGTCGTACGGGACGAGCTCCTCCATCGCGGTGTACAGCGCCCGTAGGGCAGCTGCCTCGTCACGATAGCGCCGACAACGGCGCACCAATCTATAGAGGTGGTCCCTGCGGTCCGGGCGGTCGTCCACCTCGAAGGAGTGCGGCAGGCCCAGGTGGTCCCCGATCTTGTCCAGGAGGTCATACCTGCTATCCGTGCGCATCATGGCGGGGAACGCCATCAGCGCTTGAACAAGATCCGCATCGCTCGGGGTAGCCGCGGGGACGGCAGACGAGCCGAGGGTTGTCGTTGCCGCGCCCAGGAAGGCGGTCAGCGCACCGAGAGGGACGAACCAGCCGCCTTGGTCGCCCTGGTAGGACCGGCTGCCCTTGAGCACCCCTCGGACCAAGCCGTCCGCGTCCAGCAGCATGCTCCCGCTCATTCCCTCCCGCACCCCGTCCCCGAGCACCCGGATGAAGGCCCCGGAGCGGCCGACGACACGCAGCGCCAATGTGTCGGGCTGCACCCCCGGCGACGGCGTGTGCGTCGAGTACCCCAAGGCCGTCACCTCCGTTCCCGGCTCTGCCTCACCGGCCGCCAACTCGACCACCGGGTGGTCTCGCCATCCTGGGACGGTGAGCGCAGCGAGATCGGGATACGGATAGAACCGGCTTCCGTCGCCGCTGTTTGGCTCCGCCCGGATGTCTCCTTCCGCCACAGGATGGGAACCCGACGCGTGCTCGACGCTCACCTGCGCGGCCGGACCGGGCGTGCCCCGTACGACATGCGCCGCGGTCATCACCAAGCCAGGAGAGACAAGGAATCCACTCCCCCGAAATACCCCTCCGACAGATATCCGGACCGCGCAGCGGTGGAGGGCTTCGCTGTCCCCCCGCCCCAGCCCTAAGGAGGTCACTCGCCGGCCGGTGCAGGGGTGGGCAACGCGGCGAGCGCCAGGGCGGCCTCTCGCTCCCGTCGTTCGGCGAGGTTCCAGGACAGCCGGACCGTCAGCCCCGCTTCACTGCCCGCTTCCGCGATGATTCCAAGAAGCTGACCGGACTTCACCGCCAGCTTGAGGCCGAATTCGACCTCGAAGGAGTCCGGCGACCCAGCCTCCCCTTGGGTCATGCTCTCCGCGGCCCAACGGCCGATGCCCTGCACGGTGCCCCGGACCTGGTCCAGGGTCAAGGCAACCGCTGAACCCAGCTGAGCGGCAGCCCGCTGCCCGGCTCCGAATCCGACATCGCCATAGTTTGACGCCCCATGCTCCGCCGACGGCTCGAACTTCAGCTCGCCAATGACCTCTGCAGTGACGGTAGTGCCGTCCCCCAGGTCAATCGTCATCGTCTCGGTCACCAGTTCCCCCTGCCTAAGGGCTGTCCCGTAAATGATCTGCAAGCTGTGTCGGGTGCCTGGTCGCCCGCGCGGCCGGCTCGCCGATCCGGCGCCTGTGTCGGCTGTTG
>NZ_JBIUVC010000019.1:0-124208 GCF_044742755.1 Streptomyces sp. NPDC087845 | reverse complement strand
CTCGCGCTTCCTGGCCCCGCCACGAGCTTCGTGACGACGCCCCTCGACCACGGCCTGCCACGGTCCCGCCAACTCCTCGACCAGGGAGGCGAGATGCCCCCGGGAGACCCCTGTGAACACCTGATGCGCGAGAACCGTCCGACTGAGCATGATCGCCACATCCGGATCATGCCACCCACCAGCAAGAACACATCACCCCCTATCACGCACCAACTCGTAACTTCGCTGAGCCGTGATAGGTCGCGAGGAGGCGGTCCGACCGGCCCTGCTCGGCCCAGCAGGATCCGCCGGTCGGGCGTATGCCGAGAGGCCCGAACTCGTCGAACGCGAAAACGCGGCCGGGGAAGCGTTCCATGACGTGCTCGATGCGGTCGAGTTTGGCGTCGCGGTCGGGGGCGGGGGACTCCTTCCACGTCTTGGCCCGCTGGAATGTGACGCCGCGTCGGTCGAGCGGGCAGCATAAGGCCTCTCGACCGAGGCGGATCACCCGGGCGTGGACCTTGCGCAGGTAGGCGACGAGCTTGCGGATCGACCAGCGGGTGAAGGGCTGGCCGAGCCTGGCCGGGCGGGTGGTGGCCGTCGCCACGACGAAGTCCTCGTCGTCGGGATTGAGTTGGCGGGGACGGCCTCCCGCCCACTGAGGGTCCAGACAGGCCAGACCGATCTCGTTTGACCGGTGAATGACATCGCGCACTGTGTCCTCGTCCGCCTGGACCAGCTGGGCGATGACCAGCACCCGGTTTCCACCGGGCCGAGGCCAGCAGCATCATCGCCCGCCGGTAGCGCACCGAACTGGTGCTGCCCCGACGCACAATCTGCTGCAGCCGCTGCCCCTCCTGATCAGTCAGTCTGCGGACCTTGACAGGCTCTGCCACCATGCCTCCACGCGCTGGCTGGGATGTCAGCCCCCATCTAGTCGGCCCCGGCCTCAGCGCGGGCAGAACCCGGTGAACCCATGCGGTCACGGCACTAGTAGCCGCGGGGCGCGGTGGCGGGAAATCCGTGAGTGCGGGCACCGACCGTGACCACCAGTGCGGAGATGAGCAGAAGGAGCGCGGTCCACGGCAGCCAGGCGGCACCGGTGGCGTCGAGCAGGAGCCCGCCGAGCATTCCGCCGACGGCGATCCCGAGGTTCCAGCAGGTCACGATCAACGACTGAGCGACGTCGCCGGCCGCTCCCGCGGCTTCCGCCGAGGCGGTCTGCAACAGCGTGGCCGTCCCGCCGAACGCGAACCCCCAGGCTCCGGCGCCGACATACACCAGCCAGGACGCGTCGTTGACCAGCCCGAGCAGGAGAACAGAGGCCGCGAACAACCCGCAACTGGTGATCATGAGCACCCGCAGTCGCCGGTCGATGAGTGCGCCCGTGACCCAGATGCTGACCAGTGAGAGCAGCCCGAAGGTGAGCAGGACCGCATCGACCTGTCCGCCCATGCCCAGCTGGTCGAGGATCGGGGCGATGTAGGTGTACAGGAGGTTGTGCGCGAACACGTAGACAAGCGTCACGAACAGGATCGGGACGACTCCCGCTATGCGGATCGTGCGCGTCAGCGGAAGTCGTTGCTCCTTGCCCCGGCCAGGGAAGTTGGGCACGGTGGCGATCACCCAGACGATCAGCAGGAGGGTGAGTGCTGTCATGACAGCGAACGCGGTCCGCCACTGCAGGACGCGGGCGAGGAAGGCTCCCGCCGGGACGCCGACCGACAGGGCGATCGGTGCGCCCGCCATGGCGACGGCCATCGCCCGGCCGCGCTGGTGCGGTGCGACCATGCGCGTGGCGTATCCGGCAAGGAGCGCCCAGAGCAGGCCGGAGACCACACCCGCCAGAAACCGGGAGCCGAGTGTGAGGGCATAGTTGTTCGAGGTCGCGGTGACGGTGTTCGCCACGGCGAAGCCCGTGATGGCGAGGAGCAGAAGGTGACGCCGCGGCCAGCCCATCGTGGCCTTGGTCAGGGGGACCGCCGCGACCACCGATCCGATCGCGTACACGGTGACGGTCTGCCCTGCGGCCGACTCCGTGACCCCGAGGTCACGGCTCATCGCGGGAAGGACTCCCGCGGGAAGGGTCTCCGTCAGCAGCGTGATGAAGCCGGCCGCAGCGAGTGCCAGAAGCCCTGCCAGGGGGAACCGGTCCCCCGCGCTGGTGCGCTGTTGTGTCTCGTCGAGCTGAGTCATAGTCTTCACATTGATGGTTGACATCAGTGTGAAGGTCAAGTCGGGTCCAGCGAAAGGGCTCTTGTGAGAATCGGCGAACTGTCCAGGCGTACGGACACCCCGGCGCGCCTGCTGCGGTACTACGAGGAGCAGGGGCTGATCGAGCCGGAACGCATGCCCAACGGCTACCGCGTGTACGGCGAGTACCTCGTCGACCGGGTGATCCAGATCCGGGGGCTGCTCGACGTGGGCCTGCCGACCCGGATCATCAAGCAGATCCTCCCGTGCCTGAACAAGCCGCGCACCATCCACATGCCCTACGCGACCCCCGACATGGTCGCCACGCTCGAACACGAACGTGACCGGATGACCGAGAAGATCGCGTGTCTGACGAAGAACCGCGACGCGATCCACGACTATCTGGCGCAGGTGCCGCCCGGCCCTCCGGACACGGCCCCGGAGGGCGGCGAGGAAGCGGCGGGTGCCAGTAACTGATCTTCACCCCGGGGCCGCAGACGACCGTCTCCAGACCGTCTCCGTCACCGACCTGCTTCCCGACAGCTGCGTCTGGGCCGACCATCAGCTCGACGCTGAGCGGAGCGCGCCACTCGGCACGAGCTGACACCGCCAGACGACAACGTGGCGAACGAGGCCTGATGCGGCACTAAGCCTCGATCCACCGACCGATGCCTGTGGATGACGTTTGGGAAAATGGAGGAGTGCCTTGTGACCTGCGATGATGGGAGTTCTTCACGCTTCCGGCACGCGCAATCAGCAAGGCACTTCCGAGATGCAGGTTTCCCATACGCCGGCGGCGGTCTCCGCTGCGTTCGATGACCCGAATCCGATCGCGCAGGCCGGGCTGGTCCCGGTGATGCGGCTGGCCGAGCAGTGTGGTCTGCCGCGACTGGTGACGGAGAAGGTCAAGTTGACCGGGGTGAGGAACGGCGCGGGTGCGGCGGCGGACGCGAAGGTCACCAGCATCGTGGGCGGCATGGCCGCAGGTGCAGACAGCATCGACGACCTCGACGTCCTGCGGCACGGTGCGATGCCGACTGTGTTCGGCGGTATCCGTGCCCCCTCCACGCTCGGCACTTTCCTGCGCGCGTTCACCCACGGCCATGCCCTCCAACTTCACGCCGTGCACAGGAGGTTCCTGGGTGCGCTGGCCGCGCATACCCCGCTGCTGGCCGGGGCCGATCAGATGGCGTTCATCGATGTCGATTCCACCCACAAACGCGTCTACGGCCGGACCAAGCAGGGCGCCGAGTACGGCCGGTTCAAAGGCATCCGCACCCTCCACCCGCTGCTGGCCACGATCTGCACTCCACAGTCCCGGCCGGTGATCGCCGGGGGGCGGATGCGCCGCGGCAAGGCAGCCGACTCCCGCGGCACCCCGAAGTTCGTCAGTGAAGCTCTGGCCACCGCCGAGGAGGCCGGGTGCACCGGCACCCGCATCCTGCGGGCGGACTCCCAGTTCTACAACGCCGGGGTGATCGCCGCCTGCCGCCGGGCCGGCGCCCACTTCTCGATCACGACCGGTATGAACCCCTCCATCAAACGAGCCGTCCTCAGCATCACGGGCACTCACCCTGTGGGCCCTCGCCTACAACCTGCTGCGTGCCACCGGTGCGCTCGCCTCCACCTTCCACGCCAGGGCCACCACCGCGACCCTTCGTGCCCACCTGATCCACGTCCCGGCCCGGATCGCCCGCTCCGCACGGCGCATCACCCTGCACCTACCCGGGCGATGGCCCTGGCAGCATGCCTGGACACAGAGGTCCGACACCGTCCACGCCCCGCCCGAAGCGCCCTGACGCCCCTGACTATCCCGCCCCGCCGGGGCCCGACCGGAGCAGAACTGTGGAAAAACTGGGCAGGCCAGCAAGTACCGCCTGCCCGCGCCCAGTCACAACCCCGCCACCCCGACCCTCGAAGCCTCAAAAGATCACTTCAGAAACAGACCGGTGAATCGAGGCTGAGTGACTGACTCAGGAGATCCTCGGCCGACTGCGGCTGCGGCCTGACCGGTCGCGAACGGTTCGTCCTTACCCTGGTCGCGTCCGGACTCGACAACGCGGAGAGCGCCGAGAACTCGGCATCACCGCCGGCACCGTGAAGTCCCATGTGAACGCGCTGCTGCGCAAGCTCTGGCTGCGCGACCGGGTGCGGGCGACGATCCTCGCGTACGGCCTCGGCCTCGTCGGCCCGAACCCGCCCGGCACCCCCATCTGACGGACCACCGGCCGCCGCCTCCGCCACGAGAGGGCCCCGCACCATGACCGCCATGTCGGGCATGGCCGGGGGCGCAGGGCATACGCCGGAGTTCCGAGCCGACTGCGTCCGGCTACCGCTCACCGGCCACGACGGCGAGCTCCTTGAGCAGCACGGCGGCGGCGGTCTCGGTCATCCGGTACCCCTCGGCCGTCTCGACGATGTCGCCCGCAGCGACACGGGAGGTCCACCAGTCTTCCAGGAAGCCGCGGGCGTATCCGCCCGTGTGGAAGCCGAACGGGTCGGACACCAGGCAGAAGACAATCATGAGCTCGTAGTCCGGCTGGGCATAGGAGCGCTCCTGCGCATGCGGCGCCCTGATGTACCGCTCGAAGGAATCGACCTGATTGCCACTCGTGAACAGCCAGAACAGGTAGTCGTACATCAGCGTCGAACGTGCGTCGGCGTGCAGGGCGAAGAACCCCTTCTCCCGCACGATGGCCTCAGCCAGCCCCCTCATCAACCCGTCCGCGTCGGGCAGGAGGTCCGCGACTTCGCGGAAGGCCCGCAGCAGGATGGGCGAGAAGCCGCCCTCGCGCACCGTGGCAAGAGCGGCCAGCCGGTCCTCCTCCGACGTGTCGTAGACGGAATCGTCGACCAGACCCTCGATGAACGCCTCGAAGTTCTCCGCGACCGGGGTGATCGCGAAGTCGGCCTCCTGATCGACATGCACCACCGACGGCTCACCGTCCTTGCCGCACGCGCGGTAGTCGAGGGCCAGCATGTCGTGGCCCGCCGAGGGCGTGTCAGCGAAGTAGACGCCGATGTCGGGGTATTCCCACATGTCGATCCAGAACCGGCTGCCGAATTCGCCGCCGAGCGAGTGCGGCTTCGTCCGGCCGACGCTCAGAATCCCGGTGATGGCAATGTGGTCCTCGGCCCAGGACGTCGGCTCATCCATGGGGAAGCAGTCCCGGGCCGGGATGCCGCCGTTGTGCGCGCGCATCAGGGCGATGTAGGAGCCGGGTAGGCGATACCCGCCGAGTTCCTCCTCCAGCGAGGCGATCAGTTCCTGCGAGGGCGGGGCCTCGACATAGCTCTCCAGCGCGTACGACGAATCCTCCCAGAATCCGGTGCCGTCGAAGCCCTCGAAGTGCCCCACCACGTCCTCCTTCGAACATTCGCCGGCCATCCTATGAGGCGCCGTGTCGTCGCTGCGGTCCGGCCCCCTCCGGCGGCGCGGCAACCCGGCGGGGGCGGGGACGCGCAGGGGGATGCCCGCACACGCCGTCGCCTCTCCCTTTCTCCTCCCCGGCGTCCGCGTACGGCTCCTGCGGTGGTGGGGACGGTTACGTGCACGGGGAGGGTGGCCCTCCGGCGTCATGGATCTTCCTGGTCATGGTTGACCGGTGCATCGTCCGCTTGAGACGGCTCCGAGCACTGGCCGGGATGCGAGTCCGTCGCGAGTCGCGCGTGAATCTCGACGTCGTAGCGGATACCGCCGTAGGCGAGCTTTTGCCGTTGGAGACCCTCGGCTGTGAAGCCGGATGCGAGGGCTGCTCTGCAGGAAGCGGGGTTGTTGGTGCGGTGCCCCAGTTCCAGGCGGAACAGCCCCAGGTCGGCGAAGCACCAGGCGGCCGGCGCCTGGCAGCCGTAGGTGGCCACCCCTCTGCCGCGGGCGGCGGAGGCGGTCCAGTAGGAGATCCATCCGGTGGCGTGCTGGGGATCGAGGTTGCTGACCGCGACACCACCCAGCGCTGTGTCGGTGCTGTCCACGACGGCGAAACTGTAGACAACCTGCCGGCGCCATTGGTCCCTCCGTCGCTGGAGCCATTGCTCGGCGTCCGCGACCGTGGCGATGAGTGCATCGGCTTGCCGTTGCATCAGCGGTTCCGCGAACGCCTCCCACACCGCGGGGGCATCGGAGAGTTCCCATGGGCGCAGGCCCAGCCCCGCCGGCGAACGCATTCGATCACGCATCCTGTGGATTCTCCCCGCCGGTCCGGGGCCACACGACCGAATTGCCGGGGCCGCACCACCGAATGGGTCGAGGCGCCGACGCCTTCTACCGCCTCACCGCACTACCCCGCCCTGCCATCTGACCGGCAGCCCCACCTGACCACCCACGAACCGAAGGACCTGGAGAACCCGACCCCCAACGCCGGGAGCCAGCCATGCCCACCAGCCGAAATCACCCCCTACACCAACCCGTCGACGACCAGCGACGCCTCGCCGCAGCAGCCGAAGCGGTGAGGTTGGTTAGGGTGGGGCGCCCGTCAGCACGGGCCCACCCGAACGGAGACCTGAGTGCCGCGCCGCGCGACCCCCCGATTCACCGGCTCCATAGCCATACCCACGGCCCTGGCGCTGAGCGCCGTCTTCCTGCTGGGTGCTGCCACCCCCGGCCAGCTGACACAGGCCGAAGCCGCCGCGGCAGCCGGCACCGAGCCGGTGGGGCGAATGCCGCTCGGGCCCGAGGACGTGCCCACCCAGACCCGGCCCGCCGAGGAGCTCGCGCCCGGCGTCACCTACCGCAAGTACTGGCAGGGCGAGGCCTCGGACTCTTGGGCGGTCTGGGTCCGCCACCCCGAGAAGGGCACCGAGACCTTCGGGACCAGGGCGGACGCCGACGCACTCGCGGCGGCGGTGACCACGGCCGGGTTCGAAGCCCGCGTCGACACCTTCACCGTGCAGGAGAGCGCCGACACCGACAGCCGGATCGTGGGTTACGGGGTCCGGGCCGGCCGGTTCGCGGCCGACCGGCGGGCTGACGCCGTCCAGCTGCAGAGCGCTCTGGCCGCGGCGGGCTTCGGCAAGAGCCGAGTCTTCTTCACCGCCGAGGATGGCGGCGAGAGCAAGGGTCCGTGGCAGGTCAGGGTCATCACTGTCGCCCCGTCGGCCCAGGTCGCGCTGAAGGCCGTGCACGGGACGGACGTCCAGAACTCCGAGACGGTGCGGCAGCTGGCCAAGGACAGTGGCGCGCTGGTCGCGGTCAACGGCTCCGAGTTCGACATCGGCGGCCCCAACAACCCGTCCTTCGCCGGCTTCGAGGGCGTGCCGCAGGGCCTGTACATGCAGGGCAACACGCTGCTTGGCGCCCCAAATAACGGACGCACCTCCTTGCTTCTGGAGGGACTTGGCAGTCGAGCCGTCGTCGACGAGGTCACCTCCCAGACGCAGGTGGCGGCTCCCGACGGAAGCGTGCGCGTGGTCGACGGCATCAACCGGCCGGCCGGCCAGGTCCTCGGCTGCGGCGGCGTCGGCGACGACTACCGCTCCACTGACCGAGTCAGAACGCTCCAGCCGTGGCGCAACACCCGCTGCCTCGACCCGAACGAGATCGTGGTCTTCCGCCCGGAGTGGGGCGCCACCACACCCACCCCGATGCGCTGGGACCAGCCGTGGACCGACGCCACGACAGGGTGGCAGGCCCAGTGGTACGCGAACGAACGGGACTTCGCCGCGCATACCGTCGATGTCGTCATGGACGGCAACTGGGTTGTCAAGGAGCTCCGCAGCCCGGCCGGCGGTCCGATCCCGGCCGGCGGCCGGGTCCTGCAGGGCATCGGCGCGGGCGCCGACTGGCTGCGGGCCCACTCCGAGGTCGGCAAGGCTTACAAGCCCGGTTCGAAGGTGCTCGGCCGGGACGGGAAGTCGGTGACCACCCCCACACTGTCCGCGGTCGCGGGCGGCACACCGGCGCTCGTCCGAGGCGGCAAGGTGTGGCTCAACCCGGCAGCCAACGGGATGTCCCAGTACTCCTGTGTCCCTGCCGACCTCGGCCCGGGCGAGAAGTGCCGCTCGAACAACACCCTGTTGCAGCGCCACGCCCGTACCCTCGCCGGAGTGATCGCGTCCGGTGAACTTCTGCTCGTCACCATCGACGGCCGCGACCCCACGCTCAGCGTGGGAGCGACCCTGCCCGAGGCAGCCAAGGTGATGAAGTGGCTGGGGGCGACGGACGCGGTGGGCCTGGGCAGCGGCGGCGATACTACGCTCATCGCCAACGACACGCTCTACAACCGGCCCGTGGACGACTGGGGCGGCACGCTGCGCGAGCGCGCGGTGAGTAACGCCGTCGTCATCATCAAGAAGCCGTGAAGTAACCAACGAGCTCGTGCATGGTGAGCGCTGGCGCGTCGGCATGGTGGCTGTTGATCATGGTTGACATGGTGGGGAACCAGGCGCGTGCGGCGATCACCGAAGTCAACGGATCACGGGGCTGACGCCCGATGTGATGGCTGAACTTATCGCTGAGGTCGACCCGTTGTGGCACGAGCGGCGCCAGGCGGCACTCGGTTCGCGTCCTCGTCGCAGGGCGGTGGGTGCGGGAGCGAAGCACAAGCTGGTCTTCGTCGACCGGCTGTTGGCCACCCTCGTCCATCTTCGCTGCGAGCGGCCCGCGCTTCAGCCCGGGAGACCGCCTGGATACAGGCCGCCGAGACCGGCGAGGGCATACCCGCTGTCCGGGCCGCAGGGCGCGAACTTCCCGGCCTGGTCCTGGAGCTCGACGCCACGCTGATCACCTGCCGCTCGGAGAAGGAACAGGCCGCACCTACCTATTAGGGCGGCTTCGGCTTCCACCCGCTGCCGTGTTTCCTCGCGAACACGGGTGAGGCCATGTCAGGGCGACTGCGGCCCGGCAACTCCGGAGCTGACACCGCCGCCGATCACATCGCGGTGCTGGACGACGCCCTCGCGCAGACCCCCGACGCTGGCCGGCGCGTTCGGGCTCACCGTGCTCGTCTACGCCCTCGGATCGATCGGGGCCGACCGTGGCACCCCGGTAAAACTCACCCTCGCGGGCGTCGCGTTCACCGCCGTCTGCGGCGGCTTCCCTCCGCCATGGCGCTCAAGAGCACGACCGCCTTCGACATCATGCGGTTCTGGGGCGTCGGATCCATCGGCGGCCGGTCGCTCGACATCCTCCCCGTCGCCCTGCCGCTCATCGGCGGCGGTCTCGTTCTGGGACTGCTCAGCGCGGGCCCGCTCAACGCCCTCGCGCTCGGCGACGACATCGCCCGGTCCCTGGGAACCCGCCTCGCGCTCACCCGGGTGACCGTGGTCCTCGCCGTCACGCTGCTGGCCGGGACCGCTGTCGCCGTCGCCGGACCCATCTCGTTCGTCGGGCTGATGGTGCCCCACATCGTGCGGTGGTTCGCCGGACCCGACCAGCGCTGGATCCTGCCCGTCACGGTCGTCGCCGCCCCCCGCCTTCCTGCTGGCCGCCGACATCGTCGGACGCGTGGTGCTCCCCTCTGGGGAACTGCAGGTCGGACTCGTCACCGCGCTGGTCGGCGCACCCGTCCTCGTGTCCCTCGTCCGGCACCGGAAGGTGAGCACCCTGTGACCGCGAAAGCCCTGTCAGAGCGCCTGCCGGAACCCGTGCCGGGCCGGGTCGACTTCGGACGAACCGTCTGGAGCCGGCGCTTCGGGGGGATGGCGCTGCGCATCGAACGGCGATCCGTCCTCGTCTGTGCTGCCCTGGCCGTGACCGTGACCGCCCTCGGCGTCCTCACGCTCGGCACCGGGTCCATCTCGCTCTCGCCCGCGCAGGTGCCGTCCGCTCTGCTCGACCCGGACGCCGACTCCCGTGCGCGGCTCGTCGTGGTGAACTGGCGGCTCCCCAGGCTGCTGTTCGCGGTCATCTGCGGTGCGGCGCTCGCGATCAGCGGAGCGATCTTCCAGTCGCTGACGAAGAACCCGCTGGGCTCCCCGGACGTGATCGGCTTCGCCTCCGGTTCGTACGCGGGCGCGAGCGTCGTCATGCTGCTGCTCGGTACCGCCAACTACCTGGCCGTTGCGTCGGGTTCACTGATCGGCGGGGCGGCGACCGCCCTTCTGGTGTATGTGCTGGCCTACCGCGGCGGGCTGCGTCCGTTCCGTCTCGTCATCGTCGGCATCGCCGTCGGCGCGTTCCTCTATTCCCTCACCTCGATGCTGCTCCTCTCCGTCAACCCGCAGCAGGCCATGCTCGCGGCCACGTGGGGAGCCGGATCCCTCAGCGGACTCGGCTTCGATCAACTGCGGGCGGCGGCGGTCGTCTTCGCCGTCCTGCTGGTCTGCTCCGCCACCGTGGTACGACCCCTGGTCCATCTGGAGATGGGCGACGACACCGCCGTGGCACTCGGCGTGTACGCCCAGCGCACCCGGCTCGTCGCCACCGTCGTCGGAGTCGCACTCACCGCTCTGGTGACCGCGGCTGCCGGCCCGATCGCGTTCGTCGCGCTCGCCGCACCGCAGATCGCCCAGCGTCTGACCAGAGGCTCCACCACGCTGCACATCGTTCCGGCAGCGCTCACCGGCGCCGCCGTCCTGGTCGCCGCCGACTTCATCGCGCAACGCATCGACCTGCCCGTGGGCGTCGTCACGGTGTGCATCGGCGGTGCCTATCCCGCCTGGCTCCTCACCCGTCAGTACGCGGGCCGCCGCCGATGAACCAGCGCATCTCACCGGCGCCGCTGGCCTCGTCGCCCCGGCCGCCGTCACTGCCCCGACCCTTCAGCCACGAGGAGCAATCGTGACCACGACGACGCAGCACACCCGGACCCCGGATCCGGCACGGCTGGAGGTGCTCGACGCGTCCATTCTCCCTGCGGGTGCCCCCCGGTACCAGCCTGGCGCTCGTCGGCGCCAGCGGCTCGGGCAAGAGCACCCTGGCCCGCCTGATCGCGGGCCTGGGCGAACCGTCCCGCGGCCGGATCACCGTCGGGGACACCGAGGACCCCCACTCCCCCACCTGCTACCTGGTCACCCAGGAGGTCCATCTGTTCGGCGGCACCCTCGCCGACAATCTGAGCATCGCCCGGCCCACCGCAACCGACGCCGAACTCCGGCAGTCCCTGCGCGAGGTCGGGGCCGACTGCGCGCTGGACCTGGAATCCGGACTCGGCACCGTCCTCGGCCCCGGCGGCACCCCGCTCGACGACGGGGCGGTCCAGCACCTCGCCCTGGCCCGCGTCCTGCTCGCCGACCCGTCCGTCGTCATCCTCGACGAGGCCACCGCCGAATCCGGTCCGCAGACCCGCGCACTCCTGAGGACGGCCCTCGCACGGGTCACCCGGGGGCGGACCAGTGTGATCGTCGCGCACCGCCTGGAGCAGGCACGCGACGCGGACCAGGTCCTCGTCCTCGGACACGGCGAGGTCGCCGAGCGCGGCACACACGGCGAACTGCTGTCCCGGGCAGGCGAGTACGCCGCCCTCTGGCACGCGTACACCCGCACGCCCCATCCTCCGGACCCCGTCGCCCCGTAGCGCCGTAGCGCCTGTCCGGCAGCCACCACCCCACACCCGCGCGATCAGAGGAAACCACCCCGCACGAAGGAGCAGCACCCATGACGATCCACCGAGCCGTCGTCGCCCGAGTCCGGCCCCTCACCACGACGATGACCCGCGCCACCTTCCACGGCGGAGACCTCGCCGCGTTCACCTCGACCGGTGTCGGCGAGGAGTACGTACGTCTCTTCCTCCCCCACGGCCCGGACCGTGCCGACGTCTCCCTGCCCGAGACCACCGACAACGGCGGCTGGCAGACCCCCGAGGGGCATCCCGTCGCCCCCATGCGCACCTACACCATCCGGTCGGTGCGCCCGGAGGCCGGGGAGATCGACATCGATTTCGTGCTGCACGACCACGGGGTGGCGTCCGGCTGGGCCGCCGCCGCCTGCCCCGGCGATGTGATCGGCCTCTGCTCCCCCACCGCGCTCTACAGTCCCCCAGCCGATCTCGCCTGGCAGGTACTGATCGCCGATCTGACCGGTCTGCCCGCCGTCGCCCGTCTCCTCGAAGAGACCCCGGACCGGGTCAGGACCCGGGCGGTCGTCGAGGTCCCCGCGCCGTCAGCGGCCACGGCGGTGTGCCGGCCGCCGTCGGCCGGCCCGGTCCGACGCGTGTGCCAGGCCGTGAACACCGGCTCCCGACAGAAGAACTCGTCAAAGTGACTGTACCGGCGATCGGTTGGCGGGATCTGCGGACTGACGAGGCTTCCGACCGCGCCCGCGGAGAAACCATCACTGCGGTGGGGGCCGACGCCGGCTGGCTATGGTGGTGGGTCTGTGCTGTGGCTCGATGTGCCTCCACGGGGCGCGTCGTCCCGCGCCGCGAGGTGGGCGGATGCTGTTCGTGACCTCGCGGCGCGGGCACCCGCCTTCGGAGAACGCACTGGGTCGGCCGCAGCGAGCACGCCACGGCAGGAGGTTTTCGGTATGACGTCGGCTGTGTGGGCGAATGAGCCCAGCGGGCAGGGGTGGACGCAGGTCATCGAGTTCGTCGCGGCACTGCTGCTGTCGGGAATGATCGGGGTGGAGCGGCAGATCCGGCAGAAGGCGGCCGGGTTGCGGACGTACACCACGGTCGGCGCGGGTGCGGCGCTGTTCACGCTGGTGAGCAAGTACGGGTTCATCGACGTGCTGCATGCGGGCGCGGTCGTGCTGGATCCCTCGCGGATGGCGGCACAGATCGTGTCGGGACTGGGCTTCATCGGCGCCGGTGTGATCTTCGTGAACCGCGGTTCGGTTCAGGGACTGACCACGGCGGCCACCATCTGGCTCACCGCCGCGGTGGGCTCGGCTGCCGCCGCCGGGCTCCCACTGCTGGCGGTGCTGGCCGTCGCGGGGTACTTCGGCGTCTCGTACGGGGTACGGCCCCTGCTGGACCGCTTGCCCGCGCTGCGCACCATGACGACGGGGTACCGCATCGTCTATCTGCAGGGCACGGGACTGCTGCGGGAGCTGCTGGACCAGTGCACGCAGGCCGGCTTCTCCGTGCGCGAACTGCGCACCATCACCGGGCCGGCCCCGGAGGGGGACGAGGGCGCCGGACGGACGGTGGAGATCGCTCTGGCGGTGGAAGGTCACGGCGACGCCGACGCGCTCACCGCGCAACTGGCCGCGGTTTCCGGGGTACTGGCGTGCAGCCGCAACGGTCCGCGCGAGGAGTGAACGCCTGCCCGGGGCCGGTACGCGGCTCCTGTGTCCCGCCACCGGTCATGCCTGCGCGCGCCGTTCGCACTGCCGGGTACGGAAGGTCGTCATGTCCCGTCGGACGGGGGTACGAAGGCCGGTCGCGTCGATCTGGGGCCACCGCCCCGCTCGCTCCCGGCACCCGCACCAAGCACCTTCACCACACGCCCTGGCGAGACTTGGCCGGCGTCCCTCAGCGGCAGCCCCTCATGGTACGGAGCACCACTCGCCGGACGCCGCGCCCGCGCCCGCCTCGCCGGCCGGTCGACTCGCGCCGCACCGTGACCCCGCGATGCCCTTGCGGCCGGCCGCCTCCCGTGTCGCACGGGCCTCGGGACTCCGCGCTATCCGTCGGCCCTGGACCGCCACAGCAGCCAGCCGAAGTAGGGGGCACCGATCACCGCGGTGACGACCCCGACGGGAATCTGAGCGGGCGCGATGACCGTCCGGCCGAGCGTGTCGGCGACCACCACCAGCAGGGAGCCCATCAGCGCGGCCACCGGGAGCACCCGGGCATGGCGCCGGCCCACCAGAGCGCGCGCCGCATGCGGTGCCACGAGTCCGACGAAGCCGATGGCGCCGACCGCCGCGACCGCCGCGGCGGTGAGCAGGACGGCGATGCCGAGCAGCACCAGACGCGTGGTGCCGAGGCGGATCCCGAGCAGTCTCGGTGTGTCGCCGTCCAGGCCGACGAGGTCGAGGTCGCGGCGCATCGCGGCGAGGACCGGCAGAGACACGGCGAGAGCGGCGAGTACCGGGAGGACCTCGGGGAACGTGCGCCCGTAGGTCGAGCCGGAGAGCCATACGAGGGCTTTCGTCCCGTTGTGCGGATCGGTCAGCACGATCAGCAGACTGACCAGCGCCGCCGCACCCGCGGAGACACCGATACCGATCAGCACCAGCCGGTTCTGCTCCAGCCCCTGCCGGGCCGCGAGCCCGAAGACCAGCGCGGCGGCGGCCGCGGCCCCGGCGAGCGCGGATCCGCCGATCAGCCAGAAGCTCGCGAGCGGGACGACCGTCAGCGTGATGACGGCGCCGACCCCCGCTCCCCCGACCACTCCGAGGATGCCCGGTTCGGCGAGCGGGTTGCGCGAGACCGCCTGCACCACCGCGCCCGCCGTCGCGAGCGCGGCACCGGCGAGCAGCGCTGCGGCGATCCGCGGCATCCGGGTGTCGAGCACGAAGGTGACGAGCTGCCCCGACCGTCCCGTGAGCCAGTTCCCCACGTCGCCGAGCAACAGGCGGGCATCGCCGAGGAGGGTCGCCGCGACCACCGCGGCGACGAGAGCGACGGTCACCACCGAGAGGGTGAGGACGAAGGCACGGCGGCTGCGCAGCCGGGCGAAGGCCGCCTCGGGGCTGCCGGAGCTTGCGTCCCGGGACCGGTGGGCCAGGACGACGAGCACCACGGCACCGAAGAAGCTCGTCACGATGCCGGTCGGTACGGCCGCGCCGGCCTGGGCCCCGAAGAGGGCGCGCAGGAGGACGTCGGCGCCGAGCACGACCAGTACGCCTGCCAGCGCCGAGGCGGGGATGAACGCCCGGTGGCGCAGCAGCGCGGGTGTGCGGGCACCGACCAGCCGGACGATCGCGGGCGCGCACAGCCCGACGAAGCCGATGGGTCCGGCGATGGTGACGGAGACGGCGGAGAGGACCACGGCGAGGACGACGGCGACGGCCCGCGTGATGCGGGGGCTGACCCCGATCACCGCGGCTTCGTCGTCCCCGAGTCCGAGGATGTCGAGCCGTCTGCCGAGCGCCACCAGCCCGGTCAGCGCCAGGAGTGCGACCGGGGCGAGCGGGCCGATCGTCTGCATGCCGATCTGCGCGAGAGAGCCATTGCCCCACGCGTAGAGGCCGGTTGTCTGCTGGGCGCGCAGGAGGAGGAGCATCTGGCTCAGGCCGCTGAGCCCGAGGGTGAGGGCCGAGCCCGCCAGGACGAGCCGGGTGGGGCCCGCTCCGGCACGGGCGAGGCCCAGCACGATACCGGCGGCGAGCAGGCCGCCGACCAGGGCCGTGCCGCCGGCCGGGAGAGCGGGCAGGGTGATGCCGAACGCGGCGACGGCGACGACCGCGAGGTAGGCGCCGGCGTTCACGGCGAGCGTGTCGGGCGAGGCCAGGACGTTGCGTGCCACCGACTGCAGTACGGCTCCGGCCGCGCCCAGTGTGCAGCCGACGACCAGCCCGGCGGCGAGCCGCGGCAGCCGCGAGGCCACGAGGACGGCGTCCGCCGAGCCCGAGCCGTCGCCGTCGGTCCACAGGGTGGTGAAGGCGCGCCAGAGGGTCTGCGGTCCGACGGCCGCCGTGCCCTGGCCGATGTGCACGACCGCGAGGGCGAGCAACGCGAGGAGCGCCCCGAGGGCGAGAAGGGCGAGAGAGCCGCGGCGGGCCGGCCGGCCGGCCCCGGCGGAGGGAGTTTCCTCCGCCGGGGTGCTCGACGGCGCGGCTGCGGCCTTCGTCGTGTGGATGCTCACGTTCACTTGGTCAGTGCGTCCACGAGTGCGTCGATGTACTGCGTCATCGATGCCGTGCCACCGAACATCCAGATGCCGTCCGGGAGCCGGTGGACGTTGTCCTTCTTGACGAAGGGCAGCGACTTCCACACCGCGTTGTCCTTGAGCCCGTCGGCGAACGGGTCCCCGTTGTCGGCGGTGTTGGTGATGTAGACGAACTGGGCGTCGCCGACCTTGGTGAGACCCTCCACATCCGTCGCCGCCAGGCCGTAGCCCTTGTCGCCCTTCATGGTCCAGGGGCTGACCAGGCCGAGTTCGGTGTTGATGTCGGTGATCAGCGAGCCCTTCACGAAGGGGCGCACCGAGACCTGGCTTCCTTCCTTCCATCCGTCGGCGAAGGCGACCTCTTCGCCGTCGAGTCCGGCGGCGGCGAGTTCCTTCCTGCCGTCGGCGATCTTCTCGCGGAAGGCGGCGATCTCGGTCCTGGCCTTGTCCTCGGTTCCGGTGGCCTTGGCGATGAGGTTCACGTTGTCGGTCATCCGGTCGATCTGCCGACTGGCGTCCGCCGCCCGCGCCACGATGAGGGGGGCCACCTTGGAGAGCTGCTTGATGGCGGAGGCCGGCAGGTCGTCCGTCGCGACGATGAGGTCGGGCTTGAGGGCGGCGACCGTGTCGACGCTGGGCTCGCCGCGGGTGCCTATGTCCTTGACACCGCCGGTCAGCGGCGCCGCGGTGTCGTAGGCCTTGTAGCCCTTCACGTCGGCGACGCCGACCGGGTCGATGCCCAGGGTCACGAGCGATTCGACGACGTTCCATTCGGTGCCCACAACGCGCTTGGCCGGCCCGTCGAGCGTCACCTTCTTGCCGCGTGCGTCGGTGACCGTCAGCGCGGAGGCCGAGGCGGAGTCCTTCTTGGGTGCCTCGGAGGTGCCGCAGCCGACAAGGGTGATCGCGGCGGTCCCGGCAATCACGGGCCATGCCCAGTGCTTGGTCGTCATGAGGTGTTTCAGGGCCTTTCGAGCCGAAGGTGGTGTCTTCCCACCGCGCGGGTGCGGGGGGTGCCCGTAGCGGGGTCGGGTTCGACCTCGATACGGATGCCGTAGGTATCGGTCAGCAGTTGGGGGTCGTACACCTGGGCCGGAGTCCCGGCGGCGGCGACGCGCCCCGAGGACAGCAGGACGACCTGGTCCGCCACCGCGGCGGCCTGGTCCAGGTCGTGCAGGACGACGCCGATGGTCACGCCGTGTGTGTCGGCGAGCTCCCGGACGAGGTCCAGGATCTCCACCTGATAGCGCAGGTCGAGGTAGGTCGTCGGTTCGTCGAGGAGCAGCACTTCGGTGTCCTGTGCCAGGCAGCAGGCGAACCAGACGCGTTGGAGCTGGCCTCCGGAGAGGCTCTCGACGCCGCGGTCGGCGAGTTCGGCGACGTTCGTGACGGCCAGGGCGTGCTCGACGAGCCGCGCGCCGTCCGGGTCGCTCCCTCTCAGCCGGCTGCGGTACGGGTGTCGCCCGAAGCCGACCACCTCACGGACGCTGAGACCGGCCGGAGTCGTGCGGCTCTGCGCGAGCAGCGTGATGCGCCGGGCGAAATCCGTACGGGAGAGAGCGAGGGCGTCGATCGGGTCCTCGCCCTCGACGCCGACGGTCACCCTGCCGGCGCGGGCCCGGTGCAGGCGGGCGACGGCACGCAACAGGGTCGACTTTCCGCTGCCGTTCGGGCCGATGAGCGCGGTGACCCGTCCTCGCGGAAGACGGAGGTCCGCCCCGTGTACGACGTCGACGCCGTCGTAGGCGACCGTGATGCCCGTCGCGGCGAGGCCGGACGGAACATCGGTGCCCTCGGCGGACGCGCCGGGGTCGTCGGCCACGGTGCGGGGAGGCCGTGGGGTGTCTTCTCGGTCGGGTGCAGTCACGATCACCCGAGCGAGGTTAGCCTAACCTAACCAATAGTCGAAAATCGGCCCCCTCCCCAGATGAGTTGGCTGGAAATAAACCTTGGCGGTGCCGAGGGTCGCCCCTACCCGCAGAGGGTGGGATCAGCTCCTGATGGCCCGTAAGACGGAAACGCGCGCCCGTGACGGCCTCCAGCTCGGACGGCCCGGCGGGCGGCCCCTCGATGCCGGCGGACCGCAGACCGCGTGCTCGATGTCAGTGCCCTGCGATAGACACTCCGGCAGTAACGCAAGCGCGACACCACGGAAGAGGGACCCACCATGGCAGGCAGCGGAACGTCAGCGAGCACACCGGGAGATGACGTGGCGGATCCGGCCCACGGGCTGCCCGGCCGCATCGGCGTCGTCGGCGGTATCGAGTCGCTGGTCCTCGACGGCCGCCGCCTGTGGTTCGGCTTCGATTTCACCTCCGACCAGGTGCTCTCCCCCTGATCGACGACGCAGGAGCCATGGCGCGGTACGCCGCGCAACACATGCGCCAGCGCACAGGTGCCCACGACGAGCACTACTGGGCCCAACTCGTCCAAGCCGCTGTGGAAAGCTCGGACCTGGTGTGGAGTGACGAGCAGCGCACCTTCACCACGCAAGCACTGGAGGCAGGGGACGCAGGCTCCGCACACGGACACCTGCTGTACCTGCTCGACGCGGCAACGGAGGAACCGGCCCACGGCGGCACCGACCACAATCGGACCGGATCCCGAGAGCCCGCCACACAGGCCGGACTCCGGCCCGACGAAGTGACCCCCGACGACGAGGACGGGGTGCTGCGGAGGCGGGGTGCGGTACAAGCCCGGACCGCGGTCGGCAACTGGTCGCTGCTGTTCGCGCCGTACGCCCGCAGCGCACAGACCGGCTGACCGCCGGGCCGGGCGCGCCGATGCGCCGGCCTGCGGATCTCCGTGGAGGCAGCATCGGCGTTCGGCGCATCTCCACCAGATGGTCGCCCGGCGCGCGTCGGGCGCCGGGCGGACCGGTCCCACCGAGCCAATGGATGGACGGGACGGCTGCTCGGCATGCGTCGCGCGACGTGCCGGAGCACGCTGAACCTGAAGCAGCCTGTCCACGACCGGCAGCCGGCCGGGAAGGGGTGACAGCGATGTTCGCGAGGCTGAGCACCTATGAGGGATCACCGGTTCCCGCGCAGGGAGTCCTGACCGCGAACTGGGAAGCCACGCTCCAGCAGGTCCAGGAGGTTCCCGGCTTCCGGGGCGTGTACTACCTCATCGACCGGGCCTCCGGGAAGGCCACCTCACTGACCTTGTGGGATGACGAGCAGACCATGCGGGCCGGAGAGGCAAGGACAACCCGGCTCCGCGAGGAAGTCGCGCACAGGGAAGGCCAACGGGTTGTCTCGGTCGAGCGCTTCGAAGTGGGCTTCAGTCATCTGGAGCCGTAGCAGTCACCGCTCGGCATGCTGACGGCACCGCAAAGTCGGCGGGCCGAAGGAACGGGAGACATTGTACGAGCACTTGGCCCCGGGCGCGATCGCAGCGGGCCCGGGGGTTCCTGTGGTGCCGACTCGTCCGGGGAGCGGTGCTGAGCCATTCGTGTTGTGATCGATGGCGGAGGGCACAACGCTTGTCGAGAACGGAGGACATCATGGCTGAGAAGATGCGAGCACGAGACATCATGTCCGGTGGCGTGCAGTGCGTCGGTGCGCACCAGTCGCTGTTCGACGTGGCGAAGATGATGCGCGATCTGGGCGTCGGTTGCCTGCCCATCTGCGGCGACAACAACAAGCTCACAGGCTTGATCACCGACCGTGACATCGTCGTCAAATGCTGCGCCGAGGGAGTCGACCCGGCAACCGTGCAGGCCGGATCACTCAACGCCAAGGTGCACTGGATCGACGCCGAAGCGGACGCCGCCGATGTCCTGACGGCCATGGAGGAGCACCAGATCAAGCGGTTGCCGGTGATCGACGTCCAGAGCGGCCACCGTCTGGTCGGCATGATCACAGAGGCCGACCTTGCGAAGAATCTGAGCGACGAACAGATCGCCGAGTTCGCGAGCCGCGTATACGCGAGTGCCGGGATGTCGGGTCGGTCCGCCGGCTGAGGCGCCTCGTCGAACCCTGGGCGGCAGCCTCCGACCGGGTGTCCCATCCGCACCCCGCCCGGCCGAGGGCCCGGTGAACTGGCGGGTACCGCATCCGCAGAGTGGACGGTCCGCACTGCATGCGCGGGCCATGCTCCTGATGTCGATACGGCAGGTACGACCTTCCGGCTCGCGACGGCCTGACCGGCCAAACGGTCGACGAGGTTCTGGGTACGGCTGGCGCTTCCGCCGTCCTCGGCGGCCTCTCCCCCCGCCGTCGGAAAACCGCCTGCCCGACGAAGCCACGATCCGGGCTGTGACTCCCGACGTGGGAGCCGTGGCCGCCCTGGCATGCCACAAAGGGCTGCGCGTCCCGACCTGGACGCCGTGGCCGCCCTGACGCGCCTGGCCTGCGCGTCCCGGCCCGGCCCGCACCGCCACGCCCGGCTCCACACCGCCACGCAGGGCGACCGCGTCCACCTCGCAGGAAACGAAGTCACGGTCATGCGCAGAGCCGTCGTGGGTCTTCGTCCCGGTCGCCCTCCTGACCGGCGCCGGCCTCGGGCTGTTCGCCGGCCGTCACCTTCCTGCCCGCCGTTCGGCGAGCCCTGCGAGGAGCCGACGGCGCTGTTCGGCGGACGCGGCGAGGTCGGCGCCCACCAGGGCGAGGGCGGTCGCGCCGTCGAGTACCGCCCGGTCGGCGCCGGGGCTCTTGCCGTGGGCGGTGAACTCGGGGGTGTGCTGCCGGGCGCCTGCGGTGTCGTACCCGATCGTGGGGTGGATCGCGGGCAGGAGACAGGAGACGTTGCCCATGTCCGTCGAGGCCAGGGTCTCGCCCTGCCGGGACGTCACCGTACGGCCGAGCCCACGGGCCGCCCTGACGTACGCCTCCGTCATGTAGGGATCCTGCCGCAGCTCGGCGAAATCCTGCCCGTGCGGGCGTAGTTCGAGCGCGGCACCCGTGGCCAGAGCGCCCGCTTCGAAGCAGGCCCGCACCCGCTCACGCACCTCGGAGAGCAGTTCCAGGGAGGGGGCCCGGACCTCGTAGCGGGCGCGGGTGCGTGCGGGGATGACGTTCACGGCCTGGCCGCCCTCCGTGACGATGCCGTGCACCAGAGCGCCGGGCGGCAGTTGCTGGCGCAGCAGCCCGATCGCGGTGTGGGCGAGGGCCATCGCATCGAGGGCGTTGACACCTTCCCATGGGGCGACCGCAGCGTGCGCGGGCGTACCGGTGTACGTGAGATCCCAGGCGCCGATGGCCAGTGAGGAGGCGCCGACGCTGTCGTCCGGGGCGGCGTGCACCATCATCGCCGCGGCGACGCCGTCGAAGACCCCCGCCTTCAGGAGCAGTGCCTTGCCGCCGATGTCCTCCTCGGCCGGGGTGCCGATCAGCTTGACGGTCAGGCCGAGTTCGTCCGCGACGGCGGCGAGCCCGAGGGCGGCGCCGACCGCCGCCGCGCCGTTGACGTTGTGCCCGCAGGCGTGCCCGATGCCCGGCAGTGCGTCGTACTCGGCGCAGAACCCGAGCACGAGCTCCCCGGTGCCGTGGGAGGCGACCAGTGCAGTGGGCAGCTCGCCGACTCCCCGGGAGACTTCGAACCCGGCCTCCGCGAGGAGGTCCGCGATCTTCGCGGCCGAGCGGTGCTCGTGGAGGGCGGTCTCGGGCTCGTCGTGCAGGCTGTGGCTCAGACCGACGAGCCGGTCGCCCCAGAAACGTACGGTGGAGGTCACCGCGTGCCGCGCCTCGTCGAGGTCGCCGTGTGCGCCGCCGGTCATGCCGGTCCTCCGCTCTCCGTCACGTGCTCGGACGGTCGTACGAGTTGTGTGCCCGCCGCTCGGGGCTCGCGGTAGCGGAGGGCGAGGACCGTGCCCAACAGCGCGACGCACGCGCACGCGCCCCAGCTCCACAGATAGCCGGACTCCCCGATGAGCCCGGTGCCGCGCAACGCGTGCGCGGCGAAGAACGCGCCGATCACGGCGGCGCCGATGGCCGCGCCGAGTGACAGGGCCAGTTCGTTGAGGCCGACAGCGAGCGCGGTCTCGTCCTCCACGACGGCCTCGGCGGACAGGGTGCGCGTGATCGACTCGAAGAGCCCGGTCGCGAACCCGACGACGAGCGCGGAGGCCAGGTACTGCGCGAGGGTGTCGTGGAAGAGTGCCATCCCGGCGAAGCCGAGCGCGATGAGGCAGCCTCCGGAGGCAAGCACCGCCCGGTCGCCCACCCGGTGGGTGAGCCGGGGCGTCAGCGTCGACCCCGCGAACCCGGCGATCACCATGGCCAGGGAGATGGTGGCGATCGTCTGCGGCCCCATCCCCATTCCGTAGCCCGTCTCCGCCGGGGAGGCGCCCAGGAAGAGGGCGTTGGCGCCGAGGAAACCGATCGTGCCGAAGGCGGCGCAGAAGGTGTAGCCGCTGATCACCGCGAGTCGCGGATTGCTCAGCATCCGCACACTCACCAGCGGATGCGTGGATCTCCGCTCGACCGCTACCCAGGCCGCGAGCAGGACGGGGACCGCCGCCGCCGCGCCGAGCGTCCGGGGTGAGGCCCATCCCCAGGAGCTGCCCTGCGCGAGGACCAGGACCAGCGAGACGAGGCCCGCGGTCAGCAGGGCCGCCGCTCCGAAGTGGAAGCGCCCGCCCCGCGGCACGTCGCTGTCGGGCAGCACGGCTCCGGCGGCCACGGCGAGGACCGCGACCGGCACGGCCGTCCACAGCCCCGCCGCCGCGTGGCGCTCGCTGAGCACGCCCGCGACCAGGCCGCCCACCCCGATGGAGATCAGAAGCACGCCGACCAGGAGCGAGATACCGGCGCGGTTCCGCTCGGGCGCCCGGGACCGCAGGATCCCGACGAGCAACGGGAAGAACCCGACCAGTGCACCCTGCAGCACCACCCCGACGGCGAGCGTCACCGCCGTCGGCCACGCGGCCATCAGCAGCGAGCCGCCCGCCACCATCGCCAGGGCCGCACGGAGCAGCCTGCGGTGTCCGTAGAGGTCGCCGAGCCTCGACAGCAGCGGGGTCATCACGGCGAAGGCCAGCTGGGAGAGCAGATAAATGTTGTTCTGGCCGACGCCACCGATGTGCAGCTGCCGCCCCAGCTCGGGCAGCAGCGGCGTCAGATAGCCCTGCACGATGCCGCTGAACAGCACGACGACCGCCATGGCCGGGAGCATGCCGGGGCCTGAACTCTTCGCTCGTAGCCGGAGTTCCGCTATGCGCGTGGACAAAGCCTCACCTCATCTGGTGGCCGAAGCCTGGTGGTCCGGTGGCCGAAGCCTGGTGGCCGGAACCGGAAGTGGTGGCTACTGTGCGGGTCCGGGCGCAAGTGACCCCGCAGATCGAAGGATTCGTGCGCACAGAGCGCACCGATGCGAGAAACGGTCACGATGCGACCGGGAATCGGTCACGGCATGATCCGAGAGGCAACCCGGCATGGCACAAGAAACGGTCACCGCCAGCGAGCTCGACCTCGCTCTCGTGAACGCCCTGCAGCTGCGCCCCCGCGCGTCCTGGTCCGAGCTGGCTCCTCTCCTCGGCGTCACCGCGAGCACACTGGCGCGCCGCTGGGAACGGCTTTCCGATGCCGGGCTCGCCTGGGTATACGCGGTGCCGGGCCGGGAGTTCACACACAGCCGGTGCACCGCCTTCGTGCTGCTGCGCTGCCGGCCCGGAGCGCGGTCCCGGCTGATCGCCGAGCTCAGCGTGCTCCCGGAGGCCGCCACGATCGAGGTGACCGCGCCCGGCAGCGCCGACCTGCTCCTCGACGTCCTCGCCCCGGACCTCGCCTCGCTCGGTCGCTTCGTGACGGAGACGCTGGACCGACTGCCCGGAATCACCTCGGTCGGGTGTCTTGTCGCCACCTCCCTGTACGTCGAGGGGAGCCGCTGGCGGCTGCGTTCCCTGGACCCCGCCCAGCTCTCCGCGCTCGGGAACCCCGTCTCCGCGGCGGCCGATCAGGTCCGCACCCTCGAACTCGACACCGTCGAGCGTGCTCTGCTCGACGAGCTGGTCCACGACGGCCGCCTCGCCCTGGCCGAGCTGGCCGAGCGCACCGGCACCAGCCCCGCCACCGTCCGCCGCAGGCTGCGCCGCCTCACGGACGCGGGGGTGCTCGCCTTCCGCTGCGACCTCGCCGCCCCGCTGGCCGGCCACCCGGTCCCGGTCACGCTGCTCGCCCACGCCCCGGCCCGTGACATGGGCGCCGTACACCGAACCCTGGCCGCCCTCACCGAGTGCCGCCTCGTCGCAGGCGTCACCGGTCCGGCCAATGTCCTGGCCACCCTTTGGGTCCACGACGTCGCCGACATCCAGCGCCGTGAGACCGCGCTCTGCGCCCGCCTTCCCACGCTGACCATCACCGACCGTATCGTCGGCCTGCGCACCGTCAAGCGGATGGGCCACCTCTTGGGCGCCGACGGCCACCGGACCGGCGTACAGCCGATCTCTCCTTGGTAGAGGCGCCTGATCCGCCCGCGGCCGGCGTGGGAGGCAACCGTATACGTCCCACGGCGAAGGGACGAGCCGTGCGACGGCCGACGCATGCCGTCGAACACTGCCCGGCCGACCCGGCATCCCGCACTGCGCGGGGGCCGGCCCCGCCGGGGCGACGGACCTGGCAGGCGGTCCGCGGGACCTTCATCGGTTCACCCGCCCGTCCGACGCTCCGACCTGCTTGCTTCTCCCCCTCGATGAACGGATGCACCCTCACCGGATCCCCCTCGCGGAGAAAGACGAGCAACCTCGCTGCCGGGCGGGAGAGCCATGGGCCCGTCGCCGCTACCGAGAGGCGGCGTGCAGGAGGTACGTTCCGGCGATGAGCCGGTTTACGGAGGCGGTGACGGACGGTCCGCCCACGGGGGCGGCGGCGGACCGTCCGCCCGGATGGCGCGAGTTGGCGCTTCCGGTGCTCGTCCTGGCCCCGACGCTGGTGGCCCTGCCCTTCGGCGAGGCCGCGATGGCGACCGCGGTGGCCGCGCCGGTCGCCGTGCTCATCGCGCTCCACTCGTTGGCCGTGCACCGGACCGCCGGGCCCGCACTCGCGGGAGCGCTCATGGTCACCGTGGTCGCCGCCGGTACCGCCGCTACGCTCGGCGAGCCGCCGCACTACGTGGCGGGCGTCGCACTGCTGGCGGGCGGTGGCGCGGCGGTCGCTTGGGCGACGGGACGCTCCCGCCGACGCACGCGGGCCTACCGGTCCGCCCTGGTCGCGTACCGGGCCGGCACCTCCGCGGTGCCCCGGTTCGCGGCGCTCGCCGAGCGAGACCGGCTGGCAGCGGAGCTGCACGACGTGGCCGCGCACCGGCTGACCGGGATCGTGGTGTCCGCAGGTGCCGCGCTCCGGCTCGCCGACCGGGAGCGGACCGCCGAGGCGCTCCGGCACGCGATCGACGCGGGTCGGCAGGCCGTGCACGAACTGGACCGCCTCACGGGACTGGGCGAGCGCGCCGCAGTGGCCACCCTCGCCGACATCGACGCGCTGGCCGCCGAACAGGGGGCGGACTACCGGCGCACGGTGGACGCGGCACCCGGGAGCAGCACAGATGCGGCCTACCGCGTGGTCCGCGAGGCCCTGACCAACGCGGCCCGGTACGCCCACGGGGCGGCGGTGCGCGTACGCGTGGAGGGGGCCGACAAGTGCGGCGGGACCGAGAGGCCCGAGAGGTCCAAGAGGTCCGAGAGGTCCGACGGACCCGACCGGTCCACCAGTGGGTCCGGGCTGACCGTCACCATCACCGACGACGGCGGTACGGTCGCCGTGTCCGGCCTCGGGACCGGGCACGGCCTCGCGGGATTGCGAACCGTGGTCGACGCGGCGGGCGGAACACTGTGGTCGGGGCCGGAAGGCTCCGGCTGGACCGTACGGGCACGGCTGCCGTCGGCCGCGTCACCTGTCGCACGCCGGTGGCCCCGCTGGCGCGGACCCACCGCCCTCGACTGGGCGTTGGTGGTCCTCGCGATCGCCCTCTCACTCGGCGCCAGCCTGCTGTCGGCCGACGTACCGGACTCCTTCCGCGGCTTGCTGCCCGCGGTGCCGACGGTCCTGCTGTCGGGGCTGCACGCCGTGCCGCTGGGGTGGCGTTCGCGTCTGCCCGGACGCGCACTGGCGGCGGTGCTGCTGGCCCTCGTGCTGTGGCTGGCCTGCGATCTGGCCGGCTGGACACAGCCACCGGTCAGCGACATCTTCCTGGTGTACTGGTGGGTCGAGTTGACGCTCGCGTACAGCGCCGGAGCGTATCTGCCCGGCCGTCGCAGCCGGCTCGCGCCCCTCGCGGTGGCCTCCGTGGGCGGTCTCGTGCTAGCCGGCGGCAGCGGCATCACCGGCAACCGGGCGGCGGCCTGGGCGGTACTGACTGGCATGCTGGCCCTCCCCGCGTTCGCCGTCTGGTCGCTCGGGCGGTTCACGGCCCGTCGCCGGGACCGGCTGCGGGCCGCCGACACCCGGCGGCGGGAACTGCTCGACCGAAACGCCGACGCCGCGGTGCGCGACCAGCGCCGACGGATCGCCGCAGGGCTGCGGCGCACGGCGCAGCGGCACGCGCGGGCTGTGGTCGCCGCCGCCGAGGCCGGTCAGTTGGAGTCTGTACGGGACGAGGCCCGGGCCGGCCTCACCGCGTTGCGGGAACTGCTCACCGAACTGCGGGGCCGGGACAGCGGGGACACCCCGCCGCCCACCGTGGCCGGGATCGCGGCGCTGGCCACCCGGTACGGCACCGCCGTCCGCTACACCGGCTCGCGCCGTCCGGCACCCGCCGTCGTGGAGGTCGCCGCGTACCGGACAGCCGCGACGCTGATGGCCCCGGGGGTGACGCTCACTGTGCGCAGCCTCGACAACGGGGTCGAGCTCTCCGGTCCCGCCCCCGCCGACCCGGGTGTGCTGAGGCGGTTGCGCGCGATGGCCGATGCCACCGGCGGTACCCTGTCGACGACCGGCCGCGGTGCGGTACGGGTGTGGCTGCCGGAGGTGTTCCCATCGCGATCAGGGTGACCATCGCGGACGACCAGGCCGTCGTACGTGCCGGGATCGCGGCGATCATCGACGCGGAACCCGACCTCTGCGTCGTCGGGCAGGCGGCGGACGGCGAGGCCGCCGTCGAACTCGCGCTGTCGCTGCGGCCGGACGTCGCGCTGATGGACATCCGGATGCCGGGCGCCGGCGGCCTGGCGGCGACCGCCGCGATCACCGCGCGCAATCCGGCGACCCGTGTCCTCGTGCTCACCACGTTCGACCTCGACGAGTACCTGTTCGCCGCCCTGCGCGCCGGAGCCGCCGGTTTCCTGCTGAAGGACGCCGAACCGGAGCGGGTCATCGACGCGGTACGGGTGGTCGAGGCCGGGGCCGCGCTGCTCGACCCGGCAGTGACCAGGAGGCTGATCGACCGGTTCGCCCAGGCGCCCGACCCGTTCGACACAACCCGGCTCGGCCGGCTCACCCCACGCGAGACCGAAGTGCTCCGGCAGGTCGCGCGCGGGCTGTCCAACGCGGAGATCGCGGCGGCGCTGGACATCAGCGCGCCCACGGTGAAGGACCACGTCTCCGTGATCCTCGGCAAACTCGGCGTACGGGACCGGGTCCAGGCGACGATCGCGGCGTACGAGACCGGTCTGATCCGGCCCGGCACACGCTGAACCGCGGGCACGGGCGCCCGTGGCCCGTCCGCCGTTCCGACCCCGCCGTACGCCGTTCCCGACCCCGCCGTGCGGCGGGGTGAGGGCCCCGCCGCACGGCGGTGACCTCCCGCTCCCGGATCGTCCCGCAGCGGGAAGGAATGCGCAGAGCGCGTTCCTAGCCTTGTCCGTATGGCGCACACACTTCCCCGCCGCGTCTTCGGCGGCGCTCTTCTCCTGCTCTCACTGCCCTTGGCGTCCGTCGCCGCGGCGGCCGGTTTCCTCATCACGGCGTTCGTCACCACGAGCGTTCCGGTGTTCGCTTTCGCCGGTCTTGCGTCCGGAGCCCTCGTCGGCTGGTTGCTCGGTCGCGCCGGGTTCGCCCTGCTCGGCGCGGGGCGCCGGGCGGCTGTCCTCTTCGCCGGCGGGCTGACCGTCGCTGTGGCGGTACTCGCCGCCGTCACCGTGTTCCGTCCCCTGCCGACCTCCGCGGCGGCGCCCGCCCCACCCGGCGTCAGATTCTGGAAGCTGCCGACCGGCTCACGCATCGCATACGTCCACGCCCCCGCCGTCGGCACGGCCAGACCGACGCCGGTGATCTTCCTGCACGGCGGCCCCGGCACACCCGCCGAGGGCATTCCGGCCGGCGGCCGGGAACTCGCGGCGGACGGCTTCGACGTCTACTCCTACGACCAACTCGGATCGGGTCGCTCCACCAGACTGCGGGACGTCACCGGATACACGGTCGCCCGCCAGGTGGCCGACCTGGACGCGATCCGCCGCACGCTGGGCGCGGACCGGATCGTCATCGTCGGCCAGTCGTGGGGAGGGTCGCTGGCGGCCCAGTACCTGGCGGCCCACAGTCGGCACGTGGCCAAGGCGGTGTTCACCTCGCCGGGCGCGCTCTGGGGCCACGAGTTCCCCGGCTCCACGGCCGGCGAACCCTGGAGCCGGCTCACGAAGGCCCAGGAGGCCCGGCTCGAAAAGCTGAACAGCGCGCCCCGGATGGTAGCCGCGAGCCTGTTGCTGGACGTCAACCCCGGTGCCGCGCACGCCCTGGTCGGCGACCGCGAGGTCGATCACTGGATGCACGAGGTCGCTCTGACGGGCAAGGACAGCACCTCGTGCCAGGGCACACCGCCCACCGCGGCGCACCACAACCCTCAGGGCTTCTACAGCAACCAGCTCCTCCGCAAGGACTTCGAACGGATCCCCGACCCCCGGCCGAACCTGCGTACGGCGCACGTCCCCTCTCTCGTCCTGCGGGGCGAGTGCGACTTCATCAAACCCGCGGTCACCGATGAGTACCGGCGCACCCTCCCGGACTCCCGGCTCGTGACCGTCGAAGGTGCCGGTCACGCCATCTCCCGTGGTCGGCCACGCCTCTACACCGCACTGCTGCGCGCCTTCCTGCTGGGCAGGCCGCTGCCCGCGAACGCATCCTGACCAAGCGGGCAACGAGCGACGGCCGGCTACGGGAAACGCCCACGCCCCGCACTGGTCCCGCCGACGGCGGCGACGCCGGCTCGTCGCCGCCACTGCCACCGCCTCGAACGACGGCTGGCAGCCCCGGCTGACGGCACCTCGCGCAGCAGAAACCACCTTGAGGGGCGGGACAACGCCCTCACGCTGCGGGCGCTGCGCCGACTCGGATCTCCTATGGCACGGGAGCGGAAGGAACCACGCGGACTCAGCCCTCAACACCCCACGCATGCAATCGAAATGCCCGGATCACAGCCTTCTGCACTACGTGTTGGGCCCGACCGGGTTCGCCTCCGCCTCTCTGCCCCGCACCACTTCCATCAGTGTCCCCGCCACCGCGCTCATCCGGCGCTTACGGAGGTCCAGGACAGGGGCCGGGTTCGAGAGGGCGTGGGATGCCAGCAGGTTCATCAAGGACCAGATGACATCGGGGCAGCCGGTCACGGGGAGTTCCTGGCCGTCGGGGGCGATGACCGTGGCCGCGGTGACGCCCGCGAGCAGGTTGGTGCGGGCCCAGTCGATCACGTACGACCTGCCGCTCGGGCTGACGCTGAGGACCACCTCCCTGGTGCGGTGCAGGACCGTCAAGTAGTTCATCGGCACCGTCAGCCGCCGGGCGGCGTCGAACGGGAGCGTGGCGTCCGCCGGATGGATGCGCAGCACCGTGTCCAGGACCGGGCCGTGGTCCTGAAAGGTGTTCGTGCCACGCATCTCCAGGAACCGGGCACGCACCAGATGACCACCGCGGCGCGACCACCCTCGGCCGACCGAGCCGAACCCTCCCGGCTCACCCGGCAGGTGGTCCACGATCCACCGGGCCTCTTCGCCCGGCTCGGTCACCGGCGCCCGGTCCTCGGGGAGGGCGCGGTCCCGGTCGGCCAAGACGGTGTACCGCGCCGCCGTGTGCCTGTCCAGGCGCCGGAGGTCGATCGTGTCGCCGACCATCTCGACGCCTCCGACCTCCCGCGAGATCCGCATCTGCCGCAACTGACGACCGCACCGCCGGGTCACATCGGTCGTCCGACCGTCGAGGCCGATCACCCGGCAGGTTCTCGTGCCCGCCAGCAGGGCACTGCGCGGCCACTGGGGGGTGACCTTTCCGGGGACCTCCGGATCGACCCGACCGGCAGGAGCCGCCGGAGCGACAAGGACGACCAGGCGGCCCGCCGTGACCGCCGACAGGCACAGGGACGGCACCCGCCACTCGTCCGTGATCTCGAACCCGGCAGCCCCATCGGCCCCGTCGGCTTCCTCGGCCTCCTCGACGTCGTGCACCCGCAGCCTCATCCTGATCAACGGTGTGAACTCGTCAGGGGTGTAGTTGCCGTAGTAGGTCGTGAACGTGGCCTCGCCGTCGGGGTGGTACCGCACGAATGACGCCTCAAGGACGTCCGCCCGTACCAACCGGGCTTCCGCCGGGCCTCTTTCGGACCGCGGCGCCCACACCACGAAGGAGTCGTCCCCGTAGGAGACACGCGTGTCCGTGACCCGGTCCCTGCGCGTGATCCGGGGAAATTCCCGCCGCGCGGTCGTGACGGCCATGACAGGGATGGCGGCCGAGCAGACCACTCCGCCGACGAGCGCGATCCAGGCCCAGTCCTCCCCCTCACGCCAGGCGACGCATCCCAGGAGGAGCGCAAACGGGCCCGGAAAACAGCAGAGCGTGGCGAAGACCAGATTGCCGACAAGCACACTGGCATAGGTGCGCATGGTTCCTCCTCCGCTCGTTCCCCGTACCCCGCGCACGGATCGCGGCCTGGGGATACCACCCGCTGCCCCCATGGTCCCGTCGCCCTCGCTCCAGCACCACCTTTCCGGGAGAAGGGCTCGCTTCCCGGCCCGGCGATGCGTCAGAGGGTGGCCGAACAGCCGGCGGGGAGGATGGCGGCACCACCCTCCTGCCACCGGGCGGGGCAGGGCTATGAGGCGATCGGTCGGTCGGACAGGTGGGCGAGCTCGGTGAAGAAGGCGCGGTGGAGGGGCTCGGCCGTGGTCGGGATCTCGACGGTGATGAGCAGGTGCCCGGAGCTCGTCGTGCTGGCGTAGATCGGTTCGTCGAGCTGCTCGACGTTGCCGAAGTGCAGCCGGGTCAAGCCACCCTTGCGTACCTCGGCGCGCACCTTCACCCAGCTCGGCGGAGTCCGGTACGCCCCGGTGATGTGACTTCGCCGGAACACCTCGAAGATCCCGTGATCGACCCGCAGATGCACGCGGCCGTGCTCGAACACCTTTGATTCCACTGATTCCACTGATTCCACGTCAGACCACCCGCCGGCCGGCGAGCGCGGCCACTTCGGTGAAGTACGCGCGGAACAAGGGCTCGTCGCCGGGCGGCACCTGGACCGCGGGCGAGCTGGCAAACCTGAAGGCGAGCCGGTCGGTGCCGTACAGTGCGGCGTTCGGATCGCGCACGACACCGAAGAACAACTGGCCGGGTTTGCCCGGTTTCTTGTAGTGCACCAAAGCCCCGAGCCAGGGCAACGGAACCCGGAACGTGTGTTCGGCGGTGCCCAGGTTGAACAGCTCGAACACCCCCCGGTCCACGCGCAGGTGCAAATCCTCGTAGTCGAATGCGAGCGGCTCCATACCGGAGAAGATAGCCCGGCGGCGATGCCCAGCGCTCGGGCCCCGGATACGCAACGAACAGGCTCAGTGACGGGAGGTATTGATGGGCAGGGGTCCCCACTCTACCGTCGATGGAGACAGAGACGGCGGAACGAGGAGGCTGAGATGGCTGCTGACGCACGGGATTCGGAGACGTCGGAGCACGGGGTCGCGGCGCTCCCTAGGCCTCGGGGACCGGTCACGGAGGCGCTCCTCCACGCACTGGTGGACGAACCGGGCCCCTTCCCGATTCCCCCCGTCGTCGCCGACGACCCGGTGGCCGATGACGATCTCCATCTCGCCCTGTACGTGTGCTATGAGCTGCACTACCGCGGGTTCTCGGGGGTGGACGACCGCTGGGAGTGGCAACCCTCGTTACTCGACCTACGGGGACAGCTGGAGCGGAAGTTCGAGACTGCGCTACGTGACCGATTCGGCGTTTCGGGAGGGCGGGACGACCTGGATGCCGTGGCCGCTCTGACGCGGATCGCCAACCAGCCCGGCCCGCCGTTGTCGCGCTACCTGCGCGAGGATGCCACCCTGGAGGAACTGCGGGACTACCTCGTCCATCGGTCCGCGTACCAGCTCAAGGAGGCCGACCCCCACGCCTGGGCCATCCCGCGCATGACAGGGAAGGCCAAGGCAGCTCTTCTGGAGGTCGAGTTCGACGAGTTCGGCAGCGGACGGGCCGAGCGGATTCACGCAGTGCTGTACCGGAACACCATGGACGCGCTGGGCCTGGACAGCCGCTACGGAGCACATCTGAACGCGATTCCGGGGCCGATTCTGGCGACGGTCAACATCGTCTCGATGTTCGGGCTGCACCGGCGGTTGCGGGCAGCCGTCGCGGGCCAACTCGCGATCTCGGAGATGACCTCGGCGCTTGCCAACAAGAACGTCGCGGAGGGAATGCGCAGGCTCGGCCTCGGCGACTCGGCCACCGACTTCTTCGACGAGCACGTGATAGCCGACTCCGTGCACGACATGATTGCGCTGCACGACCTGGTGGGGGGTCTGTTGGAACAGGACCCCGCAGCCTCGGAAGAAGTGCTTTTCGGCGCCACGGCGTGGACCGGCATCGACGCGATGTCCGCCGAGTACCTGCTCGGTTGCTGGCAGAAGGGCGAGCCGTCGTTGCGGCCGACCGACCACGGCCACGGGCACCTGCGCGCAGATTGACGGCGCTTCTTAGCATTGGCGACAGTTGAATACGCGAGCTCACCGGTACGGACATCGGACCGGAGTCCGCAGGGCGTGCCGGGCCCGGGCCGCCGCGGACCTCGCCGGCCAACTCCAGTGCACCGCACAGGAATGGTCTTGCAGATCAGGTTTCGTGTGGAGTGTTCTTGGCGAAGTACTTCAACCATGGACTTATCGCCGGTCGCCGGTCATCCTGCTGTCGCTGTCTTCCGTGAACCCCGAGGCGGGCGGCCCGTCCAGGTGCTGGGCCCGCGGGTCGATGCCGAGGCGAAGCGCACCGCGCGCGTGCTGGCCGGGTTGGCGACCCATGCCAGACCTGTCGAGCGGGCCGTCGCGCTGCGGCAGGCCGCCGCGGCTGCCGATGAGTTGGCAGCCGCGCTGTCGGCTCTGGCTCCGGCCGTGGCCGGTGAGGAACTGCCGGCGGAGTCGATCAGTCAGTCGTTCTTCCGGGTCCGTGAGGCGGAGCTGTCGGATCAACAGGCCGCCCTGCACGGTGTCCTGGTCGTCCACCGCGGTCTGGAAGATCTGTGTGAGGCTCCGCTGTCGGGTGCCGACCTGGCGCTGGAGACGGCCGGGATGCGGCAGTCGGTACTCGACCTCACCGGCGCAGCGCCGGGCGCCGCCCCCGACTCCGCCCCGCCGTTGGCCGTCCCCGAGCCTGCTGCTGGGGCGTCATTGGAGAGTGTGTGGAGTGCTCGGTGGCTCGTCGGGCACCAGGTCCATGTCCTGTTCAACGTCTGCGCCGCGGTTGCCGTGGCCGACGCCACCCGCCACCTGCGGCACGGCGACGGCGATGCCGCTCTACTGCGGCTGGCAGATGCGACGGTGTACGTACGGGGCTTCCCGGCGGCCATGACCCACGCCAGTACGGTCCCAGCCGATTACTACATGGCGGCGATACGCCACACCATGGCGCCTCCGTCGGTGGACGTCCCGTTGAGCGGGCGCCAGCATCGCGGATACAAGCTGTTCCGGGCGGCGATGAAGGACCTGCTGTCGGTGCTTCCCGACTCCTACGAGCACCTGGCGGCCCGCGCCCCGGAGCTGGCCGAGGCACGGGGCGCTCTCCTGGAAGCCGACATCGTGGACGGTGAACGGCACGTCACCCTCGCGTACTCGATGGTGCATCTGCATCGTTCCATCGCTCAGAAACCAGAAGGCCCCGACAACGCCGTTGCCGAACTACGGCACATGCGCCATCGCCGCGCAGCCCAGTACGCCTCCCGGATCCGATTCGGGGACCACTACATCGCCGACGCCGTGGCCGGCCTGCGCCACTCGTGAGTCCGTGCGTCCGCCGTCCACCCCCGGCAGGAGACCCTGATGCCCGAGACGACGCCCGGCACCACCCAAAGCTCTGCCGTCGCCGCCGACTGGGCACTTGACCCGGTCGATACCGGCGCGTGCGAGCGGCTGGCCCGCACCCTGTGCACCGGCCGGCACGACCAGGTCGACAACCCCGAGTGGGTGGCCCGGGCCCGGGACGCCTGGGAGAACCTGCCGTTCCCGCTGCGCCGCGGGGTGCGCCGGTTTCGAAGGCACTCCGGCCCGCACGGCACACTGGTGATCGGCGGCCTGCCCGTCGATCAGGCGGCCCTGCCCGCGACACCGTCCGTACCCGGCTCGGTCCAGCGCCAGGCCACCGTCTCAGCCGCAGTGCTCACCATGGTGGCCTGCGGGCTGGGCGAGCCTCTCGCCTACCGGGCTGAGAAATCCGGTGCCCTCGTGCAGGACGTCGTGCCCGTGCCCGGGCAGGAGAGCTTCCACGGCAACGCCGGATCGGTGCCGCTGTCCTTCCACACCGAGAACGGCTTCCACCCCCACCCACCCGACTATGTGATCTTCCTGTGCCTGCGCGCCGACCACGACCAGATAGCCGGCATGCGCGTCGCCGGCATCCGCCAGGCGCTGCCGCTCCTCACCCCAGCCAGCCGCCAGGCCCTGTTCGCACCGGAGTTCATCACCACACCACCACCCTCCTTCGGCCCCGACGCTTCCACGCGTGAGCCCGACGTCAAGCCCCGACCGGTGCTGTCGGGAGCGGTCGAGGATCCCGACATACGGATGGCCCAACTCGTCACCACCCCGCTCACCCCTCGGGCCACCGCGGCGCTGACCGAATTCGGCCGCGCCTGCGAGGCGACCAGCCGCACCCTGCGCCTGACACCTGGCGACCTGGTCATCGTCGACAACCGCGTCACCGTCCACGGCCGCACCGCCTTCCGCCCCCGTTACGACGGAGCAGACCGCTGGCTGCAACGCACCTACGTCACCACCGACCTGCGCCGCTCCCGCGACCACCGCCCCCACGACGGCCACATACTCGCCCGCTGACCAGCGTCCAGTCCCACGGGTAGGTGTTCACGTACGCGGTGAACATCTTCCCCGCGTTCTCCCGGCCTTCCACGGTCGTGCGAGCCAGGTCCCGCGCCAGCTGCTGATTGGCGAAGCCGGTCAGCATCGCCGTGAAGACCCGTTCCTCCGGCCGCAGCAAAGTGACACCGTCCACCAGGAGCATTCTCGCCGCCTCTGGTATCGAACCGTTGCCCCCCACTGATCCGCCACACGGCCCGCGACGTGTGCCACGGCAAGCACAGCATCATCCACCAGGCGTACCGGGACGGAATGGAGGACCAGCTCGGCACACTCGGGCCGGTCCTCAACGCCGTGGTCCTCCGGGCCACCCGGTACGTCGACGCCGCCATCGCCCAACTGCGCGCCGAGAGCCGCGAGATCCGGGACGAGGACATCGCCCGGCTCCTTCCGCTCAGCACCGCAATCTCAACGTGCTCGGCCGGTACAGCTTCACCGCCTCCACCCCGGCAGGTGGCGGCCTGCGACCGTTGCGGGACCCGGACAGCGGCCGGGCTCGACGAGGAGTAGGCAGGACTGGCATCTCCCCCCGGAAACCGGATCGTTGTCCGGGGTGAGGTGCCGGGCCGGGGAGGGACGGCGAGCGTGAGCACATTCAATGTGAGAGTTGACTCTCACATAACGTGAGAGGACACTCTCACGTTATGGATTCCGGAAATCAGCTGGGCGATATCGAGATCACCGATCCGCATGCGATGCGGGCGTTGGCACATCCGGTGAGACTGGCGATCCTCGACCGCCTCCAACGGCACGGGCCGGCGACGGCCACGCAACTCGCGCCCCATGTGGGAGCAACTCCCTCGGTGACCAGTTGGCATCTGCGGCACCTGGCAGGTTTCGGACTGGTCCGGGATGCCGAGGCCGGGGCGGACCGTCGGCAACGGCGGTGGGAGGCGGCAGCGCGTGGATTCCGATTCGGGGCACGGCAGGACGAGGAGGGCAGGTCGGCTGCGCGGGCGCTGTCCCGGGAAATGTTTGTGCGCTATGGAGATCTACCGAGCAGGTGGGTGGCCGAAGTCGAGCCCAACCTGGACCCGTTGTGGCAGGGGGCTGCTGGTCTGGCCAACACCCGTGTGGTCGTTTCAGCGGAAGAACTTGCGGCGATCCAGGACGGCATCGAGCGGGTGCTTGCGCCTTACGTGACACGCGAACCTGCCGAGCGTCCGGCCGGCAGCCGCGGCGTCCGACTGATGCGTTATGTCCTACCGGAGCAGGACGACGAGCAGGCTGGCGGGACCCGGTGAGCGCCCCGGAGGTGGGCGGCCCGATATCTCTCTGGCGCGACCGGCGCTTCCGCCGGTTCTGGGCGGGGCAGTCGATTTCGGAGTTCGGCGACCGGATCACCGAACTGGCGCTGCCGCTGATCGCCGTAACTGCGCTGAGTGCCTCGGCCAACCAGGTGGCGTGGCTGACCGCGCTCATCTGGACTCCGAATCTGCTCGCGATCATTCTGGGGGCTTGGGTTGACCGTCGGGTCCACAAACGCCGCCTGATGGTTCTCGCCGATCTGGTGCGCGGTGCGGTGTTACTCAGCCTCCCCGTGGCGCACCTGCTCGATGTGGTGAGCCTCGGTCAGTTGTATGCCGTGGCGTTGTTGACCGGCGCCGCGGCGGTGCTCTTCAGCACCGCCTATCCGCCCTTCTTCGTTCACCTCGTGCCCCGCTCGTCCTACGTCGAAGCGAACAGCAAGCTCAGTGCCAGTCGGTCGGTGTCGCACGTGGCCGGACCGGCGGTCGGCGGCGCTCTCGTTCAAGCGTTGACCGCGCCCGTCGCTGTCGTTGTCGATGCCTTGTCGTATATGGCGTCCGCGGTCCTGATAGGGCGGATCCCGCTCGGTGAATCGCCAACTGGCATGGACGGAGCAGCGGTTCCTTCACTGCTTCGACGCGCCCGGGAGGGGATGGCCTTCGTCTGGCGGCACCCGGTACTGCGTGCCGGGCTCTGCTGCGCGGTCACTGTCAACTTTTTCACCTTTGTCGCAGGCAGCGGGCTGATGGTGCTGTTCGCCAGCCGCGTCCTGGGGCTGTCAGCCGGAGTTGTCGGACTGGCTCTGGGCGTCGGTTCGACCGGCGCTCTCCTCGGTGCCATCCTTGCTCCGAGAATCTCGCGACGTATCGGTGTGGGGCGCAGCATCGCTGTGGGAGCCGTGCTGTTTCCGGCGCCCATCGCGATTGCAGCCGGCGCGGGAGGCCCGCTCTGGGCCCGAGCCGGAGTACTGGCCGCGGCGGAGTTCCTCTCCGGAGTCGGCGTCATGCTCTTCGACGTCAACCTCAACTCCCTGCAGACCAGCGTCATCCCCGATGGCATGCGCAGTCGCGTGGCGGGCGCGTTCAGCACCGTCAACTACGGCATACGCCCCATCGGGGCCATCGTTGGCGGCCTGCTCGCCACTGCCTTCGACCTGCGGGCAACACTGCTCATTGGCGCCGCAGGGGGAATGCTGTCACTGCTCTGGCTCCTCGCCTCGCCGATCCCACGCATCCGCTCCCTTGCTCAGGATGAGATGGCCGCTCCATGCGGCGACACCGATCCGGATGTCCGCCCGACGCCTTGCTGACCTGGTGACGAATTCGGCTGTCGAGCGTGGGCAGAACTCTCACCAACGGAACATCTGCGCAAGTTCTGCGAGCCCCGGGAGCGATCACGTTTCCGCAGGTCGTCGTTTGCGAGAATCCTCTCGAAACTGACGTGTTGTGCGAGGTACTTCCGAGAGTGCGCTACGCGGCTCCATGCCCGGCTTGTCGCCGCTCGATGGGGTGATGTTGCGGCATCGCTGCCGGTCAAGCGTTCGTGGCAGCAGCGCCACCATGCGGAACGGCTGCCTGCAACTTCCCGCAAAGAGGAACGATCGGAGTCCGACGGACGGCATCGCAGAACAGGCGCTCCACCGCGCGGCCGTGGGCAGTGGTCGTGCCTGCTGTCCGCGGCCGCGCTGCTGCTGCTCAGCGGACGTGCACCGTCACCACGTCAGAGGCGTGCAAGCGCACGGGATTCTGGTCGTGCGTGCTGGTCAAGCCGTACAGCACCGCACGGAATCGCAGGTTGCCGCGGCGCGCGGACGTGCCATGTGCGGTGACCCGCGCATCGCCCTTGACCGCAGCGCTGCACGTCTCCTGGTGCCACCCCTCGCCGAAGCCGTTCTCCTCCAGGCACAGCTGATGCAGGTAGCCGGCGCTGTCGTCGCCGCCGTGCGCCTTGACCGTGATGGTCTTGCCGACCTGGGCAGTGTGCGGCGCCGTGATCTCCACAGAGCCCTTGGCGAACGCCGGCGCTGCGGCCAGAGTCACTGAGGCCAGACCCAGCGCACCGATCACAGCCACCCGGCCGCCCCGCGCCTTCATCCCGGTCTTCTTCGTCCTGGTCATGGACTTCCCTTCCGTGGATCTCCCCCCACGTGGTGAGACCCAACCCCTTTGCGAGGCACCCGGTGCGCCTTGCTGATTACCCAGATGAGTCGGCCGCCCCGCCCGTTGCACCCCGCCCGCTCCGTTACAGATCCACGACAAAACCCGCCGACCATGCCCGATCCCTCCAACAGCCACTAAATCGTTTCTCGGGAGCGGCAGCCCTTTGACCTACGCGGTCCGATATCGCAAACAGGTACTTCGTGAACACCTCGGCTACCTGCGGTTTCCCCGGAGCGGGAACGATGTATCGCCTGCCGTCCCGACCGTTCCCCCCTCCAGGGGAACGATGAGCGTCCCGAAATACGACGGGCCGGGATGCCGCGAAGAAGGTGCCTGGGAGGAAGGGATGCCTGGCCGTGGATACGTTGGGCCTGATCGTCGCGGTCGTCGTCCTCGCAGCGTCCGCACACCAGAACGCCGCGGGCAAAGACCTGATGGACTGCCGGCCCACGACCCTAGTCCGACTCGCGCCGACGGTGTCGTGCCGGGTCGCGGAAGCGAATCAGTTTGTGGGTGCTGTCGCACCACGGCTTCTGGCCGGACAGCCCGCAGCGGCACAGCGCGATCACCGGCCGAGTGACCTCGATCTCGTTGCCGTCGGCGTCGACGACGCGGTGCGCGCCGCGTACCAGGTAGGGCCCGTCGGGGTATGCGGTGACCACACATTCGGTTGCGTGTCGCACGGCCTTCTCCTCTTCGCTCGGAGTCATCGCTTCTCCACTTCGCTCGGAGTCATCGGCGGGGCTCGGTGGTCATCGTTTCGGTGATCAGCTGCTTGACCACGTCGGCGAGGCTGCCGCTGTCGGCAAAGGCCCGTTGTTGCCGGCCGGCGGAGTTCCCCCGGTGGAGCGTTCCGCGTACCAGGCCGGTGACCTCCGCCCAGTCCCCGGCCTCCACGAGGGGTCCGCGGACATGGTCGAGAAGCCGGTTCACGAGCACGGCTGCCGGGACGAGTTCGGCTGTCACGGGATCGACCAGCTTTTCGGTGAGCCCGAAGCGGGCAGCGCGCCACTTGGCGGCATGCAGCAGTTCGGAAGGCGCTTCGGGAGCGGGGGCGCCCTGGGCGATCTCGATCAGGCACTGATGGACCAGGGCACGGGACAGCCCGGCCTGGAGGACGGCTTCATCGATGGTGGTGCAGGAATCGGCGATGCGGAACTCCACCGTGCGGTACCGCGTGCCCGGTCGGACGTCCCAGAACACCTGCCCCGCGTCGGCGCTGGTTCCGGTGCTGATGAGCCGGCGCACACGATCACGGTGATCGGCGTAGGAGGACAGCGTGGGCGGCATACCCGCCATGGGCCAGCGGGCCCAGATGGTGCTTCGGTAGCTCGCGTACCCGGTAGCCTCCCCCGCCCAGAACGGCGAACTCGCCGACAGCGCCGACAGGACAGGCAGCCACGAGCGTACGCGGTTCATCACCTCCACAGCCGTGTCGCGATCGTCGACACCGACATGCACGTGGCAGGCACAGATCAGATGCTCTTCGGCAAGCCGCGCATAGGCGGTGGCGATGTGGTCGAATCGGGGCTGGGGGGTGAACCCGACCTGGCGCCAATCGGCGGAGGGGTAGGTGCCCGAGGCGACGATCACGGTTCCCGCCTCGGCGGCGGCGCTGATCAAGGCGTCCCGCCGGGCTCGGAGCTCGGTCCGCAACTCGGCCAGACTCCAGCAGATCCCGGTGCGGCTTTCGATCATGCACGGGCGCAGCTCGGCGCTGTAGTACTCGGCGCCGTCCCGGCTCACTGTGTCGAGCAGGGGCCCGCTGTCGGCAAGGTGATCGGTCTGCGCGTCGGCCACGAAGAATTCCTCTTCGACCCCCATCGACAACGGCCCGCTCACGGGCGACTGCCCGGGATTGTCCCCGGGCGCCGGGTCGGACGTGACGGCATCGGTACTCATCGGGCGGACTCACCATCCGAAGTGGGATATGGGCCGGAGGGACACCGCTCATTCCATCGGCGTCCGCAACCGAGCAGCCGGCTGAAGCGGTCGAAGAACACGTGCGGCCGATGGGGCGGAACCCGGCCCTCGGGGCGCAGGTGCTGGCAGGTGCAGACCCGGGGCGCCGTAGGCCCTGGACCTTTGGCCGGGGCCTCGACAGTACGGGTATCGGGCTCGCGGCAATCGGTGGCCGGCTTGGCAGAGCGGTGTGTCGCGTCGTTCGATAGCGGAGCGCCCACCCGATCCCTCCCGCTGCGGAGAAGTGGCCAGGACCAAACGCCCCATGCTAACTCGGGCCCGGCCACGGCCCGCGAACAAATCCAGGGGGCGGCGAGATTGGCCGGATCGGTCGAACTGAACTCGACCGCACGACGGATGGCCTCGCCCGCAGCACCCGGCCGCGGCGACGGGACTGCCGCTACGGGCCTGCTGCGCCAGACCGGGCATGGCCGGTTCTCGCTCGTGACCGCCCGGCGAGGTGCTGACATCCTCGACGTGGCTCGCAGAGTCGTTGATCACACAGCCCAGTGTCGACTGGCCCCGGCAGCGTGGAAAGGGCACGGCTATGCATGGCGTACCTCCCCCGTCGACCGTGTCCGTCTCCTGGCCGACAACACACCCCGCACCTCGTGGCCGAAGCTTGAGGTGTACGACGTGTACGGATCGCTCAAGGGCCGCATTGCTCCGGCGCCGTGGCGGCGTGTCGCATCCCGTGCCGGCCGGCCCACCAAAGTTCCCCACGAACCCGGAGCGGGCCTCGGCGGCGTCTCCCTGGCAGGACGGCGCCGAACGGCACCCTCGGGCAGGTCGTCGCGGGGCGCGTACCGGCCGTCCGGACTCGTCACGGCCACGTGATCGGCAACCCCTTCGGCAGGGCGATTCTCGATGTCGCCCTACTGGAGGCCGTACACCAGGCCGCCCCGCGCCGCGGGGTCGGACAGCGACTGCGCCTGTGCTGAGCGATATGCCTTCACCGAGGGAAGGATCTTCAATGACCGACCTCTACGGCCGGCCGGACAGCGTCCGGGACCACGGGCTGTTCTCGCTCTCGGAGCTGAAGCCCGCCGCACTGTGGAAGCTTGTCGAAAGGTCGGTCGAGCTGTTCCACGACCGAGAGGCACACGGCCTGCCCCTGCGCGGCCGGGTCGCCGGCGTGCTCTTCACCCGTACGTCCACGCGGACACGTACCGCGTTCCAGACAGGCATCGTACGGCTCGGAGGCACCCCGATTTCCTATGGACCGCACGATCTCCAGCTCAACACCGGTGAATCCATGGCCGATACCGCCCGGGTCCTCGGTTCCATGCTCGACCTGCTCGTCGCCCGTACCGCCGGTCCACTCGACGAACTCCGCGAGCTGTCCAGCGAAGGCGGGCTGCCCGTGATCAACGCGATGGCGGCAGAGGAGCACCCTACCCAGGGCGTATGCGACCTGGCCACGCTCGCCCTCGCACACGGTGACCTGAACGGTCTCAGCCTGCTGTACATCGGTGAAGGCAACAACACGGCCGTCGCGTTGGCATACGGCATTGCCAGGGTGCCCGGAGTCCGAGGCACCTTCGTCACGCCTCCCGGGTACGGGCTGCCGGCGGAGGTGCTCCGCACCGCCCGGCGGATCGCCGGAGCCGCCGGTGCCGTGCTGGTCGAGACGCACGATATGGCCGAGGTGCCGGAACAGGTGGATGTCGTCTACACCACCCGCTGGCAGACCACAGGAACAAGCAAGGCCGATCCAGCGTGGCGAGACACGTTCCGGCCGTTCCACGTTGACGCGACGCTGATGCGCCGATGGCCCCATGCGTCGTTTCTGCACGACCTGCCGGCCCACCGGGGCGACGAGGTCGCAGGCGAAGTGCTCGACGGCCCGCGCTCCCTCGCCTGGACTCAGGCCGCGATGAAACTGTGCAGCGCGATGGCCGTGTTGGAGGCCACCGTGGGCCCCACCACCGGCTGAACGGTGCCGTGGCACGGCAGGCGAAGGAGGGCGTCCCGCGTGTCAGCGCATGCCTCGACGGCGCGCTGCTGAAGCCGCCCTCGATCAGGCCACTCGTGCAAGCCGGTCCGACCCGTGCGGCTCCGTCCCCGTGGACCTCTCGTGCAGCTCAGCCGGACCGCTCGCCGGTGCCGGGCATCACCCGGCACCGCCTTGCGCCCCATGCCCAGCGCAATGAGCCACCTGCCCACCCGTCACCACAAGGACCGTTGCGGTACCGGAGTCCCCCGAGTCGGAGGTCCGTCGGCAGTGGGCGAGGTGCCTGCCGCCTCTCGGTGCTCGGCGCGTTCGATCTGCCGCGGCAGCAGGTCGGCGAATGGACGATCCCGGCTGCCTCGACCGGATCGCCGAAGTCAACGGTGCGGTGGCTGACGAGGCGTTGTACGCGCCGATGCGAGGGCATCGGCGAACAGCGCGGACGCGGCCTCCTGTTCGCCGCTTTCGGTTCCGGCGGCGGCGAGCGGGCCACCGTCCTTGCCGTTCCGGTGCGGCTGGAACGTCTTGCACATCAGCCGCATGCCGACAGGGTGTTTCGGCCTGGGCGCGGCGTGGTTCCGCGGAGGCACAGACTGGACGGCCGTGGCACCGATCGCCTCTGCGCCAAGGGAGTTGTCTGCCTCGGCAGGCGCGCCGGTACCGTACTCGCGGTGGACACGAGACCGGTCGCGGGCCCGCCCGGACGCGGAGCAACCTGCAGGTTTGAACGGATGGAGAGACAGCGGCTGATGTGGAACGACACGGCCTTCCTGGTCGGCGCAGATCCGGCCGAAGTACTGCGTACGGCACCGCCGCCGGTCGACGAGGCCGAGCGGCGCACGGCGGCCGCGTACCGCTCGGTGGCCTGGCGGCTCAGCCGGGCCGACGGCGTGGGGCGGGCCCAGCTGCTGTCCCTGGAGGCGGCCCGCTTCGGGTGGCCCGACCTGGCAGCACGGTTCGCCTCGGTCGCACCGTCCGGGGAGCCGACCGCGCCGTGGCGGGTGGGCTGGGCAACAGGACGGCGGGCCGACGAGCGGACCGTGCGGGTGATGCGCTGCGACGGCGTGCACGCGGTGCTCGCCGTGCGGAACGGGCGCCTGGTCGCCGTGGACGCCGTTCCGTTCGGCGAGGTAAGGGCCCTGGACGTGCTCGACGGGACGTCGAGGGAACTGTTCAAGGCCCCGCAGGACGCCCGGGTGGTGGGGTCGGTCGAGGCGGGCGGGCGGGTACTCGTCCTGACCGGCCACGAGGCGCGCGACCGGCACTGGAACACCGATCGGCAGGGGCCCGACGACACCGTACGGGCCTGGGACCTGAGCACCGGCGAGCCGGTGGGCGAGCCGCTCGCCGTGGCCCATGGCCTCCTCACCACCGTGGCGGCCATGGGGGCGGACGGCCGGACGCTCCTGGTCAGCGGTGGCTGGGACGGGCTGGTCCGGGTCTGGGATCCGGCCACCGGCCGGGAAGTCGCCGAGCCCGCCGGGGGACACCGGGGCTGGGTGACCGCCGTTGCCACGGCGCGGGTGGCGGGCCGACCGGTCGCCGTCACCGCGGGAGAGCACGACCATCACGTCCTGGTCCGGGACCTGCTCAGCGGCCGCCCGGTCGGCCGGCCGCTGACCGGTCACTCCGCGCCCGTCCTGGCCGTGACCACCACCCACGCGGACGGCCGGGCCCTTGCCGTCACCGCGAGCGAGGACCACACGGCCCGCGTCTGGGACCTGGCCACCGGCGCGCAGCTCGGCGCCCCGCTCACCGGCCACGGCCACCGCGTCTGCGCGGTCACCACCGCCCTCGTCGACGGCCGCATCCTTGCCGTCACCGGAGGCTGGGACCACACCCTGCGGGTGTGGGACCTGCTCACCGGCGCGCAGCTCGCCGATGCCTTCACCGGCCACGACCAGCCGGTGCAAGAGGTGGCGGTCACCACTTCGGACGCGGGGCCCGTCGTGGTCGCCCGGGCCTCCGACGGCCTGTTGCGCACGTGGTGCCTCACCGAACGCCGCCACGGCGGCGACGTCGTCGACGGCCCGGGCCGGAAGATCGCATCGCTGACCACAGCAACCGCGGGCGGCCGCCGCATCGTGGCCACCGGCCGGTACGACGGAACGGTCGGCCTCTGGGACCTCGCGCGTCCTCGCACCACCCGGCCCTTGTCCGGCCATACCGATACAGCCCTTCCCGGGGGCATGGCCACGGCTGTCGTGGACGGGCGCACCCTGCTGCTTACTGCGGGCCGGGACGGGCTCGTGCGGATCGCGGACCTGGAGACCGGCGATGCGTTCGGGGCCCCGCTCGACTGCCGGGACACAGAGCCGGCCGCCCTCGCGACGACCGTCGCCGATGGTCGGCCCCTCGTCCTGGTGGGTACCCGGACCGGGACCGTCCGGATATGGGACCTGACCGCAGGGCAGGAGACCGAACCTCCCCTGGCCACCGGTGACGACCGGGGCGTACGAGCGGTCGGGGCCATCTCGGTCGACGGCCGCACCACGCTCGTCACCGGCCACACCGACCGCACCGTCCGGATCTGGGACCTGGCCGACCGTGCCTCGCTCGGCCGGCCGCTGCACGGCCACACCCGTGCGGTGGAGCGAGTCTCGACGGCCCTCGTGGACGGTACGCCCGTCGCCGTCACCACCGCCGGGTACGACCCCCAGCCGAGGGTCTGGGACCTCACGACGGGCCGGGAGCGCGGAGAGCCGCTGTTCGGCCACCGCAGCCGGATCGCCGACCTGGCCGTCACCACGCTCGACGACCGGACCGTCGCCGTCACCTGCGGCGACGACGCCACCGTGCGCGCCTGGGACCTGCACACCCACACCCGGATTAGCCGCGCCCTGCGCTTCCCCTACCGGGTACACAGCGTCGCACCTGTCGACGGCGGCGCACTGCTGGTCGGCTTCGCCGACGAACTGGCCCTGCTGCCCCGGGCAGAGCTCTCGGACGGGCCCTATGAGTCAGTGCGGTGGCCGGGTTGTCGCCGGTGCCCCCACTCCAGTGAGGCCGCCGCGCCTTCCTTCCCGCGATCGACCCGGTCCAACTGAAGCCGGCCGCACTCGCCGCCTGACGGGCCACCTCAACAGTCCACGGCGTTAACAGCCGTGATAGAAGAGGGCGTTATGAACCACGAGGCACACAGAGCAGACCAACTTCACAGTGCTGTTCCCCACTCGGCCCGAGTCTGGAACTACTGGATCGGTGGCAAGGACCACTACCCGGTGGACCAGGAACTGGGAGACCAGGTCATCGCGAGCTACCCCCAGACCCGTGAACTCGCCCTGGCGTCCCGGGCCTTTCAGGCGCGTGCGGTGCGGTATCTGGCCGAAGCGGAGATAACCCAGTTCCTGGACATCGGAACCGGGCTCCCCGTGCAGAACAGCACCCATGAGGTCGCACAGAGCGTCGAGCCGAAGGCTCGCATCGTGTACGTCGACAACGATCCGCTGGTTCTGACGCACGCCCGTGCCCTGCTGACGAGTTCGCCGGACGGAATGACGGACTATGTGCACGCGAACATGCTGGAAGCCGAGCGGGTACTCCAGGAAGCGGCGCGCACCCTGGACATGACACAACCCGTGGCCGTCATGGTGCTGTCCACGCTGGGACATGTCGAGCCCCGGGCCGGCATCGAACTCATGCGTCGGTACATGGCCGGCACGGTCGCAGGAAGCTATTTGGTCCTCTGCGACACGATCGCCACGCCGCAGACACTTGCCGCCCAGGAGGCCTACGCGGCGGGCGACACTCCGCCGTACCTGGTGCGCCGGCCGGAGGAGATCCTCGCGAGTGCCGAGGGCATGGAGTTGATCGAGCCCGGGTTCGGGTCGATCACCCTCTGGCGAGCGGACGAAGAGAATCTCGAGCCCGTCGACCAGTGGGGATTCGTCGCCCGCAAGTTGTAGGAAGCGCCCCCCGCAGTCAGCGGTCGGCGAACTCGACCGCGGTCGTTCGCGCATCCCGCCGTTGTGGAACGGGAGCCCTAGTTCAGCTGTGCCGGGCACGGTGGGTGTGGTGGTCGGGCTGCGAGTGCGGTCTCGGAGTCGGCGGGACCGAGCAACGAGGCCGCACACTGATCCACCAGGGGCTACGGGACAGCCCTTAGCGTATGACGCTATGACGGTCCTGATTATCGGCGGCAGCGGATTCCTGGGAGCCGAGCTGGTGCGCCGGGCGACGGCTGCGGGGTGGGACACGGCCGCAACGTTCCACTCCCGCCCCGCGGGCTTTCCCGGAGTCGCATGGCACCAACTCGACCTCTGCAACTCCAAGCGCATCGAAGAGGTGCTTGCCGAGGTCTCACCGAGCGCTGTCATCAACACCGCGAGCAGCAGGGCCGACTGGGCGGTCACCGCCGAGGGCCCGATCCGCGTGGCGATGGCCGCGGCGAAACTCGGCTTCCGGCTGGTCCACGTCTCCAGCGACGCCGTGTTCTCCGGCAAGGACGTCCGCTACGACGAGACCTGCCTTCCCGACCCGGTCACCCCGTACGGCGCTGCGAAGGCGGCCGCCGAGACCGCCGTTCTGCTTCTCGCGCCCGGGGCTGCTGTTGCCCGCACCTCGCTGATCCTCGGACACGGCCGCTCCGTGCATGAAAGAAAAGTCCACGCTCTGGCCGCCGGGGTGGTCGACGGGATCCTGTTCACCGACGACATCCGCTGCCCGGTGCACGTCGAGGACCTCGCCTCCGCGCTGTGGGAGCTCGCGACGTCCGACACAGCCGGAGTGTTCCACCTCGCCGGACCTGACGCCCTCAGCCGTCACGACCTCGGCCTCCTCATCGCTCGGCGTGACGAGCTCGACTCCTCCCGGCTGCCCGCCGGACGACGAGCCGACACATCCTTGCTCGGGGCCCTCGACGTACGCCTCGACGCCCAAGCCACGCAGCGGCTTCTGCGGACCAGGCTTCGCGGCGCCCGCGCGTTCCTTCTCGGGCAAGGTGACACAGGTGACAACGGGCGAGCGGCCCGGGAAGGCAGGGCGTTTCCGCCGTCCCGCCCGTGAGCCAGCGGGCCGTATTCCTCCACCCGCTCCGACCTGACGATCTGCACATCAGTCAGCCGGGGCAGACCACTGACCCCTTCGAGGCCACTCCGGCGTGGCCGCTCTCGCGACACCGGCGCCGCCGACGGTGCGTCGACCGCTCCGAGACACGCGACGCGCCAACGCTCTCCCGGCTCTTGTCCCCGCCCTCGAAGCGATGCACGACCTGGAGCCGGACCCGCTCCCGCGCGGCCCTTGCGGCGGAGGTCACACCGTCACCATGCGGATATCTCACTGCGCCAGGAGTGCTGAAGCCGCCTGCGCGCTCTCCGGCGAGCAGCCCGACATCACGTCTTCAAGTTCGGTAGCCGCGTTACATCACGCGTTCAAGTTCGGTAGTCGCGTTCCGCCTCGTAGTGCATGCCCGCGCACAGCGCCCAGGCGATGAAGAGGTTGATGGCGATGAGCACGGTTGCCCACAAGGGGTAGTAGGGCATCCACAGAAAGTTGGCGATCGCGCCCAGCCCAGCGATGGCGACACCGAAGAAGCGCGCCCACACGGCACCGCTGAGCACCGCGAAGCCGGCGAGGACGAGAATGATGCCCAGGATCAGATGGACCCAGCCCCAGCCCGTCAGGTTGAACTCGAATACGTAGTGGCGCGTCGCGAGGAACAGACCACCCTTTGCGATAGCGGCGATCCCCTCGAAGATCGCCATCGCCCCACCGACGATCATCAGAACGGCTGCGAGAACGGTCAAACCGGACCGGAACGCATGCCGCGAATTCGTACCCACGGTGCCTGTTTCGGGTCTGTTGATGTCACTGGCCATCTCGGCCTCCTTGGCGGCTGAACCATCCGGCCGGGCGAACCCGCCCGGTCGAAGTTCTCCCACGTCCAAGGGTGTCATGGCGGTACCCCGACGGCACTTCGTGGCTGGCCTTCCAGAGAATGCCCCGTTCAGGCGGAATCCGTCAGGGCGCACCGGTCGGCCGTACCCGATCGTCGGCAGCGCCTGGTCACGGTCGAATCGGACCCGACGAATAGGCTTTGTCGCCCCCAAGGTGGTCGGGCCGAGTGCGCGGGTGTCCGCCGTCCGGCCGAGGAACACGGAGTCCGCTTTCCAGGGCGAAGGCGGCGAGGTGCTTCCTCCATGTCCAGCGGCGAGGGTCGTTGGAACCACCACAGTCGGCGGTGATCAGCAGCCGGCCGGCGTCCGGGGGCGTCCCGTCCGCGCTGCTGCCACCAACGACGGATGGATTCCACCGCGAACTCGCCCGTGTCGTGGTCGGTCCCGACGTTGACCCAGCCGGTGTTGCGAGCGATGTCGTAGATCCCATAGGGGATGACCACGGGCTGGTCACTGGTGGTGAACGTGTGGCTGTCCACACGGATGGGGTTCTTGCCCGGACGCCAGATGCGTCCGGGTCGGTCGCGGCTGCCAAGCCACTCCTTGGCCTTGGTGTCCACGCTGATCACCGGCTGGTTGTCTTCGAGGAAGGCCGCGGTGGTGGCGTTGATGTGCGTGAACTGAGCATCCCGGTCCGGATGACTGGCGCCTTCCGTGGTCTTGGCGGTGCCCTGCAGGCTGTATCCCAGGGCATGCAGCAGGCGCCCAACGGTCGCCGCGCTGACAGGGTGGCCCTGAGCGGTCAGCGCCGAGGCCAGGGACCGCAGCGAGAGCGTGGTCCAGCGCAACGGCGAGACCGGATCGCCCCGGGTGTGCGGCTCGATCAGAGCTTCAAATACGGGCTTCCGGCCGCACGGAGAACTGCCAGATCGGCGTCTTCGCCGCCCACGCAACTGGCCGCGGCCACACCCTGGTCGACCGAAGGCTCTACCTGTCCAAGTCCTGGACCGAGGACCGCGAACGCTGTTGGGCCGCCCGTGTCCCCGACGACCGCGCCTTCGCCGCGAAAGGCGAACTGGCGAGGGCCATCATCCTGCGGGCCCTCGCCTCGCCCTTGCCTGTCGGCCGGGTCGCCGCGGACTCCGCCTACGGCCAGGACACCCACTTCCGCCGCTTCCTCGAAGACCATCAGCTCTCCTACGTCGTCGCCGTGCCCAAGCCCCAGCAGGTCCACGGCCCGCGCATCGACCACCTCATCGGCCAGGCCCCGCCGGAAGCCTGGCAGCGGCTGTCCGCAGGAAGCGGCACGAAGGGCGAGCGTTTCTACGACTGGGCCGCAGCCCGCCTGCCCGCCGCGTGGGAATTCGACGAACCCACCCGGCAACGCTGGATGCCGGCCCGCCGCAGCATCGCCAAGCCCGCCGAGATGGCCTACTACCCCGCCAGCGCACCCCTGGAAGCCACCGTCGCCGACCTCGTACGCATCGCCGGCTGCCGCTGGAAGGTCGAGGAATGCTTCCAGAGCGCGAAGAACGAATGCGGCCTGGACCAGTACGAAGTCCGCCGCTACGTGGGCTGGTACCGGCACATCACGCTCGCCATGCTCGCGCACGCTTTCCTCGCCGTCCTGGCCGGCCAGGAACGAGAAAAGGGGGCATTGAGCGGGACACACCCAACCTCGTGGACCTCACACCGGCCGAGATTCGACGTCTGCTGGCAGTTGGACCCCGCCGCCGTGCTCCACACCGCGACCACGCGATGACGTGGTCCCACTGGTGTCGCCGCCACCAAGCACGCGCCCGCCACTGCCACTACACACGGCGGGGTCACACCTTTGTGGGACCACCCGGCAAAGACCGCCCCACCCTCGATTCCATCCCGCTACACACCCACGCCCAAACCATTGACCAGCACGAAGGAAGGAGTCCAACTGGAGTGGAATATTGCCCTGTGAGGTGGTATGAGGTCAGTGATGGAAAGCTACCGCGAAACGTGACGAGGAGGTTGTTCCGATGCGCGAGAACACGGAACAGCGCGGAGACGACGAGCGCCTTGGGCGGCGTCCCGGGCTGCTGCGACGGTGGCGAGAAACCTTGGACGAGCACACCGACCCAACCCAGCGCTCCCTCCTTGCGACCTGGCTCTCCTTCGGGGCCACCTTCGGGGCCGCACGCCTGATCACTCACGGCATCCGCAGCGGCCGGTTGCCCTGGGGCAACCTCTCCACGTCGGGCGGAACCCACATGCACCATTACAACTTCGGTATCGCCACACTGGCCGGCGTCGGACTGGTCGCCGTACGGGGTGACGCTCAATACGTCGGACATCCCGGCGTCGGGGCGGCCTACGGCGCCGGAACAGCGCTCATCGCAGACGAATTCGCCCTCCTCTTGGACCTGAAGGACGTCTACTGGGCCAAACAGGGCCGGATCAGCGTCGACATCTCGCTCGGCATCATCTCCGTCCTCGGCCTCTACCTCACCGCCGCCCCCTTCTGGCACGAACTGACCAAAGCCACCCGCCAGCATGCCCTGGAGCGCCACTCCTCCGCGTAGGACCCCTGCGGGTCGGGGCGAGGGGGGTGATGGTCAGTGTTTGAACGCGTCCTTGATCTTCGCCCCAGCCTGTTTGATGTTGCCCTTGACCTGGTCGCCGCGTCCTTCCGTCCGCAGACGCGGGCTACCTGTGGCGCGCCCGGCAGCCTTCTTGGCGCCACCTTTGACCGCTTCGGCTTTGTGCGCGATCTTCTTGGCGATACTCATGGTCGGCCGTCCTACTCCGGGCCGAATTGCTCCCGTAGCTTCCGGCCGCGCGTGGTGACCATCCACGCTGCCACCGTGCACAAGAGAAGCACCAGCACGACGGCAATGATGATGACAACAGGGGACCTGGGTCCTCCGCTTGTCAGCCGAGTGAGCCCCGTGCAATGCGGCCCCCCTGTCACGCCTCGAAGGGGGCGGTTCAAGCGCCCACGCTGGCGGTTGTCGTGCAGCGGGTGTGGCCGCGCCTACCAGTAATGCCGTCGTCCGCCGACCGCGTGGCCCAGGCTTCCCAGCAGGAACAGGATCGCCCCGATCACGATCAGGATGATCCCGACCGTCCACAGAATGGTGATCTTGGCCAAGAACGCCACAATCAGCAGAACGACTCCGATGACGATCACGGTTTCCTCCGATCACGCATGACCCCGAGCCCCACCCCCTTGTTAATCGTCCTCCCTGCCTGCCCTACTGACAAATTGCCCAGCAGGGTCAAAAGGGCCGCCGTACCGCAGGCCGGACGCGTGCTTGCCTGTGCGGCCCGCGGTAGCCCTGTCGGTCTCCATCTCGGCTGCTGGGCGCCACCAGGTCGTACGACGAGCGCGCCCTTCGCGGGGAGTGGCACGGACGGAGACCGGAAGACTGCCTGTCCGGCGGTGCCGGCCCTACCGTCCACGACGGGTGACCCCGGCCGGACAGCTTGTGCAGGGTGGGAGCTGCCAAGCCCGACGACTATGCGTCCCGCCCTGGCGCCTGGTGAAAGGCGACGTCGGCCCAGGCGCTCAGAGCGGGGCGGGGCGGCATATCGAGTGTGACGGCGATGATGCAGCCTTGGGCCAACCGTGACAGCTGAGGGCGAGCGGTGCAGTGTCGACGCGCCCTGCTGTCGGCTGAACGAGCTATCTCTCGTGATAGGCGACGAGTCTGAGTCGCCGAGGACACAGCGCTCACCCAAGCCTGACGTCATGGATCTGACGCTTCATGCTTTCCAAACAGACTTATTCTGGATAAACACCGCAATTCCCGGAGCACGTCATGATTCTCATCCTGGGGCTCATCATCCTGATCGCCGCGGTTGTCGTCGCCGTGGCCGGCATTGTCACCAACGGCGGCAGCGCTCACCAGCTCACCAACGACTTCTCGGTGTTCGGACATCACGTGACCGGTTCCACCGGCACACTGTTTCTCTACGGCATCATCGTCGGGGCGCTGGCCATGTTCGGGCTGAGCCTGATCGTGGCCGCTGTGCGCCGCCCGTCCCACCATTCCAGAACCTCGCGCCGGGGCCTCAGGCAGTCCGGCCGCGAGCCAGCTGCGGATCGCGAAGACACGATAGGTCAACGCGACACCCACCGAGCGGAGACTGCGCACCGACCCCACGACGACCGCTCTGTCTCCCCGGGCAGTGGTGGGGCGCGCAGGTGGCATCTCTTCGGGCACCGATCCGCCCATCAATAGCCTTGGCGGCGTCGGCGTGCCGGGGCCTGCGAACCGTCGCACGATAGGAGGCATGGCTGCTGCACCGGTAGTCGTGCACCGGCCGTCGCCGTCTGGCGGCCGACGGGTGACGGCGTACGGCCACATCCTCGGCCTCGCCCACGACGACCAGGACCTGATCGAATTCCTCCGCCGCGCCGGCCTCCCGGACGCCGAGACACTGATCGACGACCCACAGATGGTGGAGTGGCGAGGAGGCCGCGCCCACCAATGGGACGCGGCCTGACCGGCCTCAGAAGGCAGCGAACCGACCGGGTCCCCTCTTGTCGTCCTGAGGTTCCCCCGAGATGCGCGGGAGGTGACAGCGGGTCAGATGGGACGGAAGCCACCCCCACTACCAGAGGTGACCAATCATGCCACTCCACAGGTCTTGACCGTTCCTCTGTCGCCACATGTGAGATCCCACATCAATGGTGGGGTCTCGGATTTCGTGGCCGAATCCCACGAGCGATGGCCAGGCGGTGGCCGAGCGGCCACGAATCTGAGACCTCCTGGTCGGAGCGTTCATGTAGTTTCCGCACCGATTCGGGCTCTTCCACGTGTGTAAGAGCACCGCGTGAGCATGTGCTCAAGTGTCACGGAGGTTCTCGCTGGTTGGTTGCCGAGCGGCGGAGAAGCTTGCGGGCGCGACCGGTCGCCCCGGACTTCGGCGACCGGCGGCGCCCCGTCCGGTGAGAGGACGCTCAGCCGCCGAGGATCTCCGCCACGGGCCGCTGCGGGTCGTAGGGAGCCCAGCCCGGGTTCCCGGTGCCGGCGAACGCGACCCAGGCGCCGTGTACCCGGGCTGCGAGCCCTGCTGTGGCGGGGTCGGGGCCGAGTAGGCGGGTGTCCCCGTGCAGCCAGGGTTTGTCGGCGATGTCGAACACAAAGGGCAGTTCGACGGTGTGGGCAGCGCCGAGTCGCCCGTCCAGGGCCGTCGAGCGGTACCCGAACGAGTAGAGGTGCGTGCGGCCGCCCGAGATCCGCGCGTGGGCCTGCGCCATGCGTGTCGTACCGGCCCCGAACAGTGCCTGCCCGAGCACGGCGGAGCGCAACTCGCCCGGTGTTTCGTCCGGCCGTGCCGCGCGGTGCGCGGCGAGGTCGGTCTCCGGGTCTGCATGCACCCGGGTGGCGAGGGCGAGCACGTCGGCCTCCGTGGTGGACTCCAGGTCGCCCTGCGGTACGAGGTAGAGGTGCCCCTCTTCGGTGTTGGTACCGATGAGCAGGTCGACGTCGCCGGCCGGGCCGTCGGCGAGACCGTCGGCGGGCTGGACCGGCAGGACCAGGCTGAACGGGCTGAGCCCGGCCAGCGGGTCCGTGGCGGTGCTGGTGCGGAGGTCGAGGCCGGCCAGTGCGGGCAGGATCGCCAGGAAGCGTTCGTCCGGGATCGGGGCGAACGCCTCGGCGGTCGGTTCGACGCCCAGCGCGGCGGCCGCCGCGGCGGTGACCCGTTGCGCTTGCTCCGGAGTGAACGCGCCGGTGCCGTTGCCACTTTGGATGATCGCCCGCCGGAACAGGCCGTTGGCCTCCGGTGTCGCGAGCAGCGCGCCGGTGAGCGTGGCACCCGCGGACTGGCCGAAGACCGTGACGTTCTCGGGGTCGCCGCCGAATGTCGCGACTGTGTCGTGCACCCAGCCGAGTGCGGCGAGCACGTCGAGCAGCCCGCGGTTGGCCGGAGCACCCGCCAGATCGAGGAACCCGGGGATGCCGAGGCGGTAGTTCACCGTCACGAGGACGACGTCGTCACGGGTGAACGCGCTGCCGTCGTAGAGCGCGGCGCGGCTCGAACCGGTGACGAACCCGCCGCCGTGCACGAAGACCATGACGGGGCGCCTGCCGCCGTCGGCGGCGGGCGTGTGGACATCGACGGTCAGGTACTCCTCGCCGGGCACCCAGCCCGGCCCGAAGTAGGGGGCCATGTCGAGTCGGCCGAAATCGCGGGCCGGCTGGGGAGCCGTGGGCGAGGGCTGCGTGCCGTCGCGGACACCGGACCAGCCCGGGTGCGGTGCGGGCGGGGCGAAACGGCCGGCGCCGGTCGGCGCCGCCGCGTAGGGGAGGGCGCGGTAGCGCTCGCCGGATCCGTCACGGACGCCGCGTACGGCGCCCGCCGGGGTTTCGACGACCGGATCTGCCTGTTGGGTCACGGAACACACTTCCTCTCTGGAGGGGGACATCAGGAGATGCGGGAGAAGCCCGCCCACTCCTTGATCGCGAACTTCGACCCGGTGCGCGCGACCTCCGCGGCGCCTCGGCCGCCGAAGTGCGCCGGGAATACGAGCGCGTTGTTCTCGGCGGCGCGGCCGAGAAGCTTGTGCCGGGTGGCGCGGGACTCCGCCGGGTCCTCGCAGAAGCAGGAGTTGGTCTCCGGCTCCGCGATCTGCAGCGCGGTGTGCACCAGGTCCCCGACGAACAAGGCCTGATCGCCGCCGGATTCCAGGGTGAGCACGGACGAGCCGGGGGTGTGCCCGGGAGCGAGATCGAGACGCAGGTTCTTGTCGATCCGGTACGTCCCCTCCCACAGGCGTGTCAGTCCCGCCTGGTGGACCGGTGTGACACTGTCCTCGAAGACATTCTGGTTCCCGCGGCCGAGCACGGTCCTGTTCTCGTTGGCCGGGTCCCAGAACTCGAAGTCCCGCCGGGTCATCAGGTACGTGGCGTTCGGGAAGGCCGGCACCCACGTCCGGCCGTCGAGGCGGGTGTTCCAGCCGACGTGATCGATGTGCAGGTGGGTGTTGACCACGATGTCGACGTCCTCGGGCCGCACCCCGGCGGCGGCGAGGTTGTCGAGGTAGTTCGTGTCCAGGCGGCTCCACACCGGCGCGTAGGGCCGGTCCTTGTGGTTGCCCACGCCGGTGTCGACGAGGATCGTGCGCCCCTCGCTGCGCAGCAGCCAGGACTGGATCGCCGTATGGCACTCGTCCGTCTCCGGGTTCCAGAAGTCGGGCGCCAGCCAGTCGCGGTGCTCGTCCCACGAGCCGTCGGGGCTGTCCGGGAAGAACTGGCCCGGGGCCATCTCGACCGAGCCGTAGAACTCTTTGATCCGGGTGACGGTGACGTCGCCAAGGGTGATCTGCTCGGGGTTCTGATCCATGTGGTCCGTCCTCGGGTCCGGGGTACGTGGCCGAATGAGACCGAGCCTGGACGCGCGGACGGGCACGAACCAGTCCCGGGTTGTCCTACCCCTCGCAGGGTGTGGCCGGGATCGGCCGCGCACCGAATACTGGGGCAATGAACGGACCCGGCCCCCTCGGCGCCTTCCTCCAAGCACGACGGGCGCGGCTGCGGCCCGAGGACGTCGGCCTGCGCGACTTCGGGCCCCGCAGGCGGGTGGCCGGGCTCCGGCGCGAGGAACTGGCCCAACTGGCGGGCGTCAGCGTCTCGTACTACACGCGGCTGGAACAGGGCCTGTCCCGCGGGGCCTCGGCCGAGGTGCTCGACGCGATCGCCCGCGCTCTCCTGCTCGACGACCACGAGCGCGCGCACCTCGACCGGCTCGCCGGCGCCGCGCGCCACGCGCCCCGGGTGCGCCGCCCGCGGCCCGAAAAGCTCGCCGACGAAACACGCGACCTCCTCCGCGCCGTCGACGGCGTCCCGGCGATAGTGCTCGGCCGCCGTACGGACGTGCTGGCCTGGAACACCCTTGGGCACGCCCTGCTGGCCGGCCACCTGGACTTCCGCGGCCCGGACGACCCGGCGCGACGCCCGAACATGAGCCGGATGCTGTTCCTGGACCTGCACTGTCAGGAGCTGTACGCGGACTGGAAGCGCAAGGTGCGCGCGGTGGTCGGCAATCTGCGCATCGCCGTCGGCAGGCACCCGGAGGACCCGCTGCTCGCGGAGCTGATCGGCGAGCTGACGATGAAGAGCCCGGAGTTCGTCGCGCTGTGGGGGGACCACCGGGTGGAGCCGTGCGATGCCGCGTCCTACGAGCTGCACCATCCCGTCGTCGGCACGGTGACGGTGACACAGCAGACGCTGTCGATCGCCCGTTCACCGGAACAGATGCTCATCGTGTGCACCACCCCCGCCGGCTCCTCTTCCGAGGAGGCCCTCGCGCTCCTCCGGCAGGCGGGCGGCAGCCGGGCGCCGCACGCGGACAGCGTCGGCGTTCCCGGGAAGTCACCCCGACAGGCGTAGGCGGCCCGGACCCTGCAGCCCGGCCGGGTTCCCTCCGGCAACCAACGCGTCACCGCGGACGCGGTCGACGAAGACCCGGAGCGCTTGCTGATCACCATCCACAGCGGCGACATGCGGCCACCGGCATCCGCCGCTGTTCCAGATCGACCGGCTCGGTGCAGACCTCGGACAGCCCCCCGCTCGAACGCGCCGAACGCGGCACGGCCACGAAGCCGGCCCCGTTCGGGAACGCGTCGCCGGGGCGGCCCGGAAGATCCCGGGTGAGGAAATGACGCGGCGGTGAGAGGACACCGGCGGTTGAGCAACGTGCGGCAGCTCCGCCCCGGCCGTCACCGAGCCCTCCTCGGCAACGGCCGGGGCGTACTCGAACCGACGAAGGCTCATCGGCTCCTCCTCCCTGCGGTGACCGCGGTCCGCCCCGTTGTCATCGTCCGCAGGTCAGGTGGGCGGCTCCGGCCTGCCCCCGCCGGGTGGCCGTGGCTCAGCCGGTGCGCCCTGCGAGCCCGTCGGCCCAGGCGCGGACCGCCCGGGCCGTGGTGACGGCGTGTTCCTCCACCATCGTCCAGTGATCGCCCGGGACCTCCATGGTGTCGCACGGACCGGGCCAGGAGGCCTGCCCCTCACGCCCGGCCGGGGTACCGCCGTGGGTGTCCGCCTCCGGCGGCCGTTCGGCGGCGCGGACCATAAGGACGGGCACGTCCGGGGGTTCGGGGCGCCACCCCCGGAGCATTCGGGTGTAGGCGCCGAACGCGGCCAGGGCCATGTCGTCCACCGCCGTGTCGAACTCCGCTCCCATGGCCAGGGCCGCGCGGGCGGGCATGGCGAGCAGCCATGGCTCGGCCTCCCGTTCGGGGGTCACGTGGTAGGTGTCGAGGAGGACCAGGCCGGCGGGCGGAGTGCCGGTGGCCGCCAGCCGCGCGGCAACCGCGTGGGCCGGGCACCCGCCCATCGACCACCCCAGCAGGACGGGACGGCGCCCGCCCAGCCGCTCACGCAGGGTGGCCGTGTGCAGGTCCACCAGTGTCTGCCAGTCGCGCGGCAACACGTCGCCCGAGGTGACCCCCGGGTGCCGCATCTCCAGCACGTCCCGGTCCTCCCCGAAGTGGCGGGCGAGCGTGGCGTACCAGGGCCTGCCGAGGGCCGGGGAGAAGCCGGGGAAGCACACCAGCGGCGGCCGGCCGGCCTCCCCCTTGGCCAGGTGGAGCGGGTCCAGGGCGTGCGCGTCGGTGTCCTCGGGGCCGAAGCCGGGGACTGCCAGTGAGGCGGTCACGAGCAGGTGCATCGCCGAGACGACGTCACCCGTCGCGCACACGCGGCGGTAGAGGGAGGCGAGGGTCTGGGGGGACCTGGCCTTCGCGGGGCGCACCGGCCCGGCTGCGGCTGCCTCCCCGTGGGACGGCGCCTCGGAAAGCCCGGCGAGCAGATGCTCCGTCAGCTGCTCGCTGGTGGGCAGGTCGAAGGTGAGGGTGGGGGGCAGCTCCAGACCGGTGAGCAGGCTCAGCCGGTTGCGCAGCTGAACGGCGGCCAGGGAGTCGAGGCCGAGTTCGCTGAGAGCGCGGTCGGCCGCTACGGCGGCCGCGCCGGTGTGCCCGAGCACGTCGGCGACCGCCTCGCGGACCAGCGCGAGCAGAGCGGGGGCATGGTCGGCTGCGGGCAGCCGCGCCAGCCGTTCGCGCCACGCACCCGCCGTCTCGTCCGGCACCCGGCCGGTACCGGAGGCGGATCCCCCGCCGTCACCGGGCTCCCCGGCCGCGGTCGGCGGAGGGCCGGACGGACCGGACAGGTCCCGCAGCGGCGGCGGGAGGGGTCGTCGGGCCCGGGAGGCCGCCGGGTCCAGCGGCAGCGGCGCAAGGACGGGCTCACCCGCCGCCAGGGCGGCGTCGAACAGCGCCAGGCCCTCGGCCGCTGTGACGGCCCGGACCACGCCGTCACCCGTCCGGCCGGTACGGGCGGCCATCCCCTCGCCTCCCGCCCACGGTCCCCACACCAGCGAGAGCGCGGGCAGTCCCCGGGCCGTCCGGTGGAGCGCGAGGGCGTCGAGGAAGGCGTTCGCGGCGGCGTAGCCGGCCTGGCCGGGGTTTCCGAGCAGGCCGGCCGCCGAGGAGAAGAGCACGAACCGCGACAGGGGCAGATCCTCCGTCAGCTCGTGCAGGTGCCAGGCCGCGTCCGCCTTCGGCCGCAGGACGGCCGCGACACGCTCGGGTGTCTGGCCCTCCAGCACACCGTCGTCGAGGACCCCCGCCGCGTGCACCACGGCGGTCAGGTCGGCAGAGTTCGCGGCGATCACCCCGGCCAGCGCGGAGCGGTCGGCGGCGTCGCAGGCCACCACGTCGACCCGGCCGCCGGCGCGCTCGATCCGCTCCCGCAGTCGGCGCGCGCCGGGCGCGTCCGGGCCGCTACGGCTGGTGAGCAGCAACCGGCGTACGCCGTGACGCTCCGCCAGATGACCGGCCAGCAGGGCGCCGAGCGCCCCCGTCCCGCCGGTGACGAGCACCGTGCCGTCCGCCTCGAACCCGGCCGCCCGGGCGGGCTCGGCGGCCGCCGGCCGGGTCAGCCGGGGCAAGTGCACCCTGCCCGCGTGCACGGCGAGCTGGGGTTCGCCCGTCGCCAGGACGGCCGGCAGCCGGTGCACCGACTCCGGGTGGCCGTCGACGTCGACGAGGGTGAGGCGGCCGGGGTACTCGGACTGGGCGCTGCGCGCCAGCCCCCAGACCGCGGCGGCGGCCAGGTCGGGGTCCGCGCCGGTGGCACCCCGGGTCACCAGGACCAGGCGCGTTCCCGGGGCCAGGGCGGGCAGCCGGCCGCGCAGCAGCTCCAGGGCCCGGGTGACCAGGTCGTGCGTGCCGGCCACCGGGCCCGCGGACGGGCCGGGCGGGGCCAGGGAGACGAGGAGGGCGGACCCGGCGGAGGGCACCCCGGGCCCCGGCCGCCCGGGGACGGACGCGCCGCCGCCCGGGGCCGTGTCCGCGGCCGACGCGGGCCGCCCTGCGCCGGACAGCGCCGCGGCCAGGCCGAGGTCGTCCGGCGTGCCCACCTCCCAGGCGGGCGGGGCCGAGCGGGCCGGGTCGGCGGGCGTCCAGTGCGGCCGGTACAGCGGTTCGGGCCGCGGGATCCCGCCGGCGCCGTCGGGGCCGGGTACCGCGCGGGTGGTCAGTTCCGCCACCCGCAGCACCGGCCGCCCGGCCGGGTCGGTGAGGTCCGCCGCGACGGTGTGGTCCCCGGTGTGGCGGAGCCGGACCCGCAGGGCGGTGACGCCCGCGGCGTGGCGGCTGACGCCCCTCCAGGCGAACGGCAGCCGGCCGGTCCCGCCGGGCTGTGCCGGATCCGCGGAGAGCAGCAGCGACGCATGCAGGGCGGCGTCGAACAGCGCGGGATGGAGGACGTAGCGCTGCGCCTCGGCCACGGCCTCGTCGGGAAGCCGTACGTCGGCCAGCAGGTCGTCGCCCTGCCGCCACATCGCCCGCACGCAGCGGAACGCCGGGCCGTACGCGTGACCCGCCTCTGCCAGGCGCTCGTAGGCTCCGGTCAGGTCGACGGGCACCGCGTCCGGGGGCGGCCAGGACTCCTCGTCGCCGTGCGCCGGGCCGGGACCGCCGGCCGGCGGTCCCAGACGGCCGGTGGCGTGGTGGGTCCACTCCCCGAGGGGGCCGCCGTCCCCGGGGCGCGCGTGCAGGTCGACGGTCCTGCGGCCGGACGGGTCCGGCGCGCCGAGCACCACCTGCACCTCGACGCGCTCGCCGGAGCCGGGCAGGTGCAGCGGGAGCAGCAGCGTCAGCTCCTCCAGTTCCGCCAGGCCGCAGGCCGCGCCGGTGTGGAGCGCCAGGTCGGCGAGAACGGTGGCGGGCACCAGCACCCGGCCGTGCACGACGTGGTCGCGCAGCCAGGGCTGCCCGGCCTCCGACAGGTGGCCGGTGCTCAGCAGGCGGTCCGTGTCCGGGAGGCTCGTCGTCGCGGTCAGCACCGGGTGGCCGGTGGCGTGCGCGGTCGTGTCCGCGGGGCCTGCCGCGGTGACGGAGGGCTCGGCCAGCCAGTGGCGCTCGCGCTGGAAGGGGTAGGTGGGCAGGCCGATTTGCCGGGCGGGCGGGCCCGGGTGCCCCTGCCGGACCGCTTCCCAGTCGACCGGGAGGCCGTGCACGTGCAGCCGGGCGAGTGCCGCCAGGAGCGTGCCGGGCTCCGGGTGGCCGGGCCTGGTCGTCGCGGTGAACACGCGGTCCCCGGGCTCCCCGACGGTGCTCAGCGCGGCCGAGGTGAGGTGGGCGCCGGGACCGGCCTCGGCGAAGGCGGTCACCCCCGCTTCGTCCGCGAGGTGGCGCACGGCGTCGGCGAAGCGCACCGTCTCACGGGCGTGGCGGACCCAGTAGGCCGGTGAGCGCAGGTCGTCCCCGGTGGCCGGGCGCCCCGTGAGGGCCGAGACGACCGGGATGCGGGGCTCGTGGAAGGCGGCCCGCGACACGGCCCGGGCGAACTCCGCCAGCGCCGGTTCGACCAGCGGGGAGTGGAAGGCGTGACTGGTCCGCAGGCGTTCGGTGCGGCGCCCGCGGGCCTCGAAGCGTGCCGCCACCGCCGCCACCGCCTGTTCCGCCCCGGAGACGACGACCGACCGGGGGCCGTTCACCGCCGCGACCGCCACCGGCCCGGCCGCGGCCGGGGTCCTCGCGAGTTCCGCCGTCGCCTCCTCCTCGGTGGCGTCCAGGACGGCCATGGCGCCGCCGGCCGGAAGGCCCTGCATCAGCCGGCCCCGGGCGGCGACCAGGCCGACGGCGTCGTCCTCGGTGAGGATCCCGGCGGCGTGCGCCGCGGCCAGCTCCCCGACGGAGTGTCCGGCCAGGACGTCGGGCCGCACCCCCCAGGAGGCGAGCAGTCTGAACAGGGCGACCTCGAACGCGAACAGGCCGGCCTGGACGACATCGGTCCGGTCGAGGGCGTCGGCGGCCTTGCCCGGCTCGGGCCACAGGTTCTCGCGCAGCGGCCGGTCCCCCGCGCCGACGGCGTCGAACCGGCCGCACAGCGCGTCGAAGGCATCGGCGAAGACCGGGTAGGCGGCGTGCAGTTCCCTGCCGAGGCCCGGCCGTGCGGCGCCCTGGCCGGTGAAGAGCAGGGCCAGCCGTGGGCTCGTGCGGACCGGTACGGGCGCCGTCGTCCCGGCGGCGAGCCTGTCCAGTGCGCTCAGCAGGCCGGCGCGGTCGTCCGCAGGTACCGCCGCCCGGTACCGGAGCGCGGCGCGTGTGGTGGCGGCGGAGAACACCACGTCCCCGAGGGGCTGTCCGGGCCGCTCCCGGAGGAACGCGGCCGTACGCCGTGCCTGGGCCCGCAGGGCGCCCGCGTCGGCGCCGGACAGCAGGAGCGGCGGGTGCGGAGCGGCCGGGGTGCCGCCGTCCTCCCCCGCGTCCCGCTCCGCGACGGCCTCCTCCAGGATCACATGGGCGTTGGTGCCGCCGATACCGAAGGCCGACACCGCGGCGCGGCGGGGCTGCCCGGGGGCGGGCCGCCACGGCTGCTCCCGGGTCAGTGGCCGTACGGCGCCCGAGGACCAGTCGACGCCGGGGGACGGCTCGTCGAGGTGCAGCGTGCGCGGCAGCACGCCGTGCCGCATCGCCAGCACGGTCTTGATGACCCCGGCGACACCGGCCGCGGCCTGGGTGTGTCCGAGGTTGGACTTGAGGGATCCGAGCCACAGGGGCCGGTCGGCCGGGCGGTCGTGCCCGTAGGCGGCGAGGAGCGCACGGGCCTCGATGGGATCACCGAGCGGGGTGCCGGTGCCGTGCGCCTCCACGGCGTCGATCTCGGCCGGGGTGAGTCCGGCGGCGGCCAGGGCGTCGCCGATCAGCCGCTCCTGGGCGGGTCCGCTGGGCGCGGTCAGGCCGTTGGACGCGCCGTCCGAGTTGACGGCGGAGCCGCGGAGCACGGCGAGCACCGGATGGTTGTTGCGCCGTGCGTCGGCGAGCCGTTCCAGCAGGATCAGTCCGACGCCCTCGCCCCAGGCGGTTCCGTCGGCCGCGGCGGAGAACGGCTTGCAGCGGCCGTCCGGGGAGAGTGCGCGCAGCCTGCTGAACGCGGCGAACGGCACCGGGCTGGCCATGACGGTGGCGCCACCGGCCACGGCGAGGGAGCACTGTCCCGAACGCAGCGCCCGCGCCGCCCAGTCCATGGCCACCAGCGACGAGGAGCAGGCCGTGTCCACGGTCACCGCGGGCCCCTCCAGGCCGAGGGTGTAGGCGATGCGCCCGGAGGCCACGCTGCCGGCGGATCCGAGCGCGAGGTGGGCCTCGTACGCGTGGCCCCCTCGGTGCAGCAGACGGCCGCCGTAGTCGCCGTGCATCACTCCGACGAAGACACCGGTGTCGCTGCCGCGCAGGGCGGTGGGGGCGAGGCCCGCCCGTTCCACGACCTCCCAGGCGGTCTCCAGCAGCAGCCGCTGCTGGGGGTCGGTGGCCAGCGCCTCCCGGGGCGACATGCCGAAGAAGGCCGCGTCGAAGTCGGCGGCCCGGCGCAGGAACCCGCCGCGCCGGGTGACCGAGGTGCCCGGTCGGTCGGGGTCGGGGTCGTAGAGGGCGGCCAGGTCCCAGCCGCGGTCGGCGGGGAACGCGGAGGTGGCGTCCGCTCCGTCGGCGAGCAGCCGCCACAGCTCCTCCGGCGTGCGGACGTCGTCCACGGGCCCCGGGAAGCGGCAGGCCATCGCGACGACGGCCACCGGCTCGTCGGGCGGCGGGGCGTCACCGCGGGTGCCGCGCCCGGCCGGGCGCGCCGCCGGGGGCGGGGGGCCGAGCAGCGCGTCGTGCAGGAAGCCGGCCACCGCGTCCGGAGTCGGACGGTCGAAGACCAGGGTCGAGGGCAGGTCGAGGCCGGTGGCCGTCCCGAGCCGGTCGCGCAGCAGCACACCCTGGAGGGAGCCGAGTCCCAGGTCGGCGAAGGTCTGTTCGGGGTCGGGTCGGGTCCCCCGCGCTTCGTCCGCCTCGGCCGTGGCGTCGAGGACGAGGCGCAGCACGGTGCGGTGCCGCTCCGGGGCGGGCAGTGCGAGCAGCCTTGCGCGCAGCCCGGCGCGGGTGTTCGCGCCGTCGTGTGCGAGGGCCTCGGCCAGTTGGGCGGCCAGGACAGTCCGTCGGATCTTGCCGGAGGAGGTGCGGGGCAGGGAGGCGCTCGGCCGGATCTCGTCCGGCACCTTGAACGCGGACAGCCGCTTGCGGCACGCGGCCCGCAGTCCGGCGGGGTCAAGGCCCTGCGGGCCGGGGACGACGAACGCCACCGGGACCTCTCCCAGCACGTCGTGGGAGCGGCCGACGACCGCCGCGTCCGCGACTCCGGGGCAGGACAGCAGCACCTGTTCCACTTCCACCGGGTTGACGTTCTGTCCGCCGCGGATGATCAGGTCGCCCACGCGGCCGGTGACCCGCAGCCCGCCGCCTGGTGTGCGATGGCCGAGGTCGCCGGTGCGGTACCAGCCGTCCCGCAGGACCTGCGCCGTGCTGTCGGGGCGGTTGTGGTAGCCGGTCATCAGACCGGGGCCTCGCACCCAGATCTCGCCCTCGTCGCCGTCCGCGACGGTGTCCGCGGAGACCGGGTGGGCGATCCGGACGTCGACGCCGGGCAGTGGCTGCGGCACGCGGTCCGGGCCCGGCGTGCCGGGCCGGGCGAGCGCGATCTTGCCGCTGATCTCGGTGGCGCCGTAGCCGTCCAGCAGCGGTGCGCCGAGCAACTCCTCCGTCGAGGCGCGCAGTTCCGCGGGGCAGGGTGCTCCGGCGGTGACGCACACCCGCAACGCACCGGTGACCGGCCGGGTCCCCCGCAGTGCGCTCACCAGCAGGTGGTAGGTGGCCGGGACCCCGGCCAGCATCGTGAAGGGCTCGTCGGGCGGCTGTCGCCGCAGAGCCTCCACGACGTCCACGCCCCGGTCCAGGAGCCAGGCGCACGCGCCGGTCGCGACCACCGCGACGACGCACAGCGAATGCGCGTAGGTGTGGTGCAGCGGCAGTGGCCACAGCAGCCGGTCCCGCTCGGACATGCCGAGGAGCGGTGCGTAGGCGGCGGCGGTCGACCACAGCGCCGCCCGCTGGCTCGTCACCGCGCCCTTGCGCGTGCCGGTGGTGCCGGAGGTGTAGAGGATCCACGCCGGCTCGTCCAGGGCGAGGTCGTCGCGCGGCGGTCCTGGCGCGTCGGTCCCGGCGAGTTCCTCGTACGGCACCACGTCCGCGGGCGGCCCGGCCGGCGGTGCCACCGGGCCCACGACCACGCGCGCCCGCAGCGGGGGCCGCCCGGCCGCCACCCGTGTCAGCCGTTCGAGGAGCGGCGCCTCGGCCACGGCCGCCACCGCACCGCTGTCGCCGAGGACGTGGGCCAGTTCGTCGTCGGTCGCTCCCGGGTCCAGTGGCACTCCGACGGCGCCGGCCCGCAGGGCCGCCAGGCAGCTCTCCACCATTTCCACCCGGCTGGGCAGGCAGAGCAGCACCCGGTCCCCGCTGCGTACGCCCAGCCGTGCCAGATGCCCTGCGACGCGGGCCGTCCGTCGTTCCAACTGTGCCCAGGTCACCTCGCGTTGCCCGTCCCGGAAGGCGGTCCTCTCGCCCGCGCGCGCAGCGTGTGCCCTCAGCGCCTCGGCCAACGGGCGGACCAGTTCCGCGCGGACATCCGCCATGCGTACCCCTCTTGTGCTCTTGTGCCCCCGACGCCCAACAACTATAGGGTCAGCGGGGGTTCGGCTCCGCCAGGCACTCCGGGCACGGCCCGTCACGCGGGTTGGGACGGAGGCGGCCGGGCCGGGCAGGGGTGCCGGCTCGGCCTGGACGTGGCGCATCACCAGGGCGCAGGCCGGCGCGGCGGTCCCGGGGGAAGTCCGGGTCGTCGAAGAAGGAGGACGCGGCGGAGCGGACCCGGGCCGCCTCCATGTGCCGGGCGCCGGGCCTGAGTTGCCTCGTGTCCGGTTGCCGGCCCGCCCGGCTGGGCCGGCAACCGGTGCCGCTCCGGAAGGTGCGGGAGGCCTGGGCGAGGTCGGCGAAGTGCACGCTGCCGCGCAGTTTCACCGGCGGGTTCGGTTTCGGCGTCCACGCGGTCGGCGCCCGCTGGGGGTTCGCCAGACACTCCGGCTTCACCCGGACCTTCCGGGCCGCCATGGGGATATCGGTTGGTCGTGGCCAACTAAGGTCTGTTGCGAAAGTGGCTCAGGGGTGGTGATGGGTTTTCAGAGGCTGATGGCGTGTTCGATGAACTGGCCGCAGTCGCGAAAGCCCAGGCGATGGTAGACGGGTTGGCCGTCCGCAGATGCTTGTAGGACGGCGGTCCGATAGTCGTGGTCGCGGGCGGCGTGCAAGGCGGCGAGGGTGATGGCGCCGCCGTAGCCGCGTCGGCGGTGGGTGGCCAGGGTGGCGATGTTGTAGATCCCTGCGACCCCCGCGTGGAGGAAGATCTCCGCCGAGCAAACCGGTCGGCCGTTCACGTAGCCGACCAGGTAGCGGGCCGGGCAGTCGGCGGCGCGTGCATGCTCCGCGGCCAGGGCGAAGAAGCCTCGGACGGTGGCGGCGGGCGGATCCCAGTTCGCGGCCAGGACCGTGGCGAAATCGGCGAGTTCCCCAGGCGTCGTCACGAGGCGGATGTCGAGCCCGTCGGCGTTCCGCGGTGGCGGGACCTCGTCCAGGGGCGCCCACATGGCCGCCTCCCGTTCGGATGCCTCAAAGCCTGAGGCGGCCAGACGGGTGGACAGATCCGCCGGAGTCGAGGCCGGGCCCACCCACCACGAGAACGGGCGGCCGGCGACGGCCAGCTTCCGGGTGGTGTCGGCGATGCGTGCATCGGCGCCGGCCCCGCTGAAACGGGCCAGGGCGACGATGTTGAAGGTGTCGTCGTCCAACCCACTGTCCGCGACCAGAAGGTCGTCCGCGTCGGCAACCGCCATGCCCGCGATGTGTCGATGCAGGTGACACGCGTGCTCGGCCAGGTTCTGCTCCATCCTGACCAGCAGATCGCCATCGTCCGAAACCGGGTACTCCACCTCGCTCATAGCGCTTGATTCCATCACACGGAGGCCGGAACCACCTCTGATTTAGTGGTCGGCTTGCATCCCGTGACGGCGGCTGCAGCCACTCGCTGATGGCGGCGACCAGCACGGCCGCCTCGTAGCGGACGGCAGGCTTGTCATATCGGGTCGCGACGGCCCGGTGCCTCTTGAGGTGGTTGATCCCGCGCTCGACGGCGTGGCGCTCCTGGTAGTCGTCTTTGTCGAACTTCGGTGGACGGCCGCCTCGGGAGCCAGGCTTCTTGCGGCTGCGGACCTGGTCGGCCCTCTCCGGGATGGTGCACTCGATCCTGCGTCTGCGCAGGCAGAAGCGATTCGCGCGAGATCCGTAGGCCTTGTCGGCGCGGACTCTGTCGGGTGTGGTCCGTGGCCGTCCCGGCCCCGTGCGGGGACGCGGTTGCGTTCGAGGACGGGCCGGAACTGCGGCCTGTCGTGCCGGTGTCCGGCGGTGATCAGCGGTGACGGCGGCTTCCGCCCCTGCTCGGTCGCGAGGTGAATCTTCGTGGTCGGGCCGCCCCGGGAGCGCCCCAGCCCGTGGTCAGATCCGGTCCAGGCTGCGAGCAGATTCGCCGCCTACTGCCGACGAATCCCCGACTCGGGTAACCGGCTCTCAGCGGAGTGTGAACGCCTGCGTCGCCGAAGCGATGCTGTCACCCACATCGTCAGTCCGACAAGGGAAAGGAGCAACGTCCCTCCGACGACGATGGGGACGGCCGCCGCGAGAGCAAAGGACAGCAGGAGCTCTGCCCATGTCGGCTCCTCACCCATCGTGCTCCCACCCTGCGCCATAGACGTCACGACGCCGGCGGAGATCGATCGGTTCCAGAAACTCGCGTGAGAAACGCGGACGATGCCCGTTTCACGCTCCGTCGCCCCTCGCCCTGTCCACCGATTCGGCATACTCGGCGACCGGGTCCTTCTTGGTGATGGCGACACTGCCGGCGTCGGGTGCGGGAGCCTCGGTGGGAGCAGTGGAGGCGGAGGACGCCGGCTCGGCCGACTGGGCAGTCGCGGCTGGTGCCCAAGTGAGAGTGCCGGTCACCGCGGCGGCGAGGGCAGCGGATCGGGCGACACGAAGGGGCCCCTGCCGGCAAGGCCGCGCGGAACGCTGCGCACAGGGATGGGGCCGCGACTCAGCGGGCGCGGCCACCTCTGCGGGTGGCCGGCGGGGCGGGAGTCTTGTGAACGGCACGGCCCACAACGCGGCTCGGCGCGGACGCGGTCCAAGCACCGGAGAACCAGACGGTGGTGTACTGCTCGACGGCGTCGCACAGCCGGTTGGCGCGGGCGCCTTCCCCTGTCCCCCAATCGGAGTGGTCCCGGATCTCCTCGAAGGTGCCATATCCGCAGTGCTGAAGCGTGCGCCGCTGGGCGGCTGATCGATGGTCCAGTGAGTGAAGGGCATCATGCCCTCGTAATGGACGAGGCGATTACGCGGGCGCGTCAGCCGGACGCGGGCTCCGAACCCGGGCGCCGACGGCGCGAAGCCCAGGAGGTGGCCCCTCCCACGACGAGAAGCAAGCCGGATGAGCCGAGCAGCCACGAGGTGGCGCCGGAGCCGGTGTGAGGCGAGACTGCCGGACGTTGGCGGGCTGTCAGGCGTTCTGGGTGCGGGCGGCGGGTTGGTAGGCGGAGTCGTCGGGGGTGTGGCCCACAACGCCGACCATCAGCGCTTCCTTGGTCGGAACGTGGTACATCAGCCCCGGCTTGGTCAGACCGACCTGCTCGGCCGCGACGTCCAGAGGGATCGACCCGCCTCCCTCGACGCGGAGCAGTTCCAGCGCACCGTCCGGATTCCGGTGTTCTAAGCGTTTCCGTCATGCTCCCGCCTTACCAACCAGAAGGTTGAGCCGTCTGGCGGCGCCAGAGGGGCCTGTCACGTGCAGGCGTCACGCCGCCCGGCACAGCACCAGGAGCTGATACGCATAGCCCCGTGGGCAAGTGGCTGCCTCGGACTCTGGAACTGGGACCGATCGGGCTCGGTGCTGTCCGGTTGCCGCTGTTCGACGGCGCGGTCGGTCCGGAACCGCTGGTGACGCGGAACGTGCTCGCGCCCCGGACGTCATGAGACCGGCCGATACTGCCCGAGCACGCGCACCCGCTGGCGTCCGGCATGGACCCGACGATGACCCGACGGGGCGGGCGGACGCCGGGCCTTCAGCGAACGCGCAGCCCGAGATCGTGGGCTCTGCCCGGAGTGCTGCCTGCCCGGCGGACCGTGGAAACGTCGACGACATGCCGACTGGGGCGACGGCATCACTGACCACCACGGGGATGCGGGGATGCGGGGATGACGAACGGTGGGAGTCAACTACCCGGGACATCGAAACCCAAATAAGAAAACTCAATGTTTGCGCGTTGACGCCTTAATAATCTCAAGGTACAAATGAATGGTGAGCTTGTCACCGAGAGCAAGGGAGCCGAGGGTGGACTGGCAGGAGCTGACGGACCTGACGCGCGGACAGCCGTTCGTGGTCGAGCGGGTGCGCCTCGCGGGCAGCGACGTCGCGATCGAGGGGCAGTTCGAGCCGCCGCAGTTGGCTCAGCTCAGCGTCGACGACCAGGTGTTCGTTGCCGCCTTCGTACGGTCGCACGGTTCGATCAAGGAGATGGAGCGGATCTTCGGGGTGAGCTACCCGACGGTCAAGTCCCGGCTGAAACGGATCGCCGAGCACCTCGACTTCGTCGACACCGACCCGGCACCCACCGGCGCCGCCGACGTCGTTGACCGCCTGCGGCGGGGAGAGATCAGCGCCCAGGAGGCGCTGGCCGAGCTGGAGGGATCCCGGTGATCCCGCACCTGGTGACGGTGCGCTATCGCCGTTCCGACGGGCGCCGGCGGCGGCTGTACGTCCCTGTGCCGGCCGTCCTGCTGGTGCTGTCACCCCTCCTGCTGCTCGCCGGGCTGGCCGGAGTGGTCGCTTGCCTCGCCACCCGGGTGAGCCCGGTGGGCGCGCTGCGCGGCGCCGGGCAACTGCTGTGGGCGCTGCCCGGCACCCGGTTCGAGATTGAGCAGGGCCGAACGGCCGTGCTGGTAAGTGTCAGATGAGTCAGAAGAGCAAGGAGCTTCCCATGAACGAGCAGCGCCGTCAGGTCCTGCAGATGCTGGCCGAGGGCAAGATCACCGCGGACGAGGCCGAGCGGCTGATCAGCGCCCTCGAACGAGAACAGCCCGAGCCGCCGCCGGGAGCCGCATCCCGCCCGAAATCGCGGCCCAAGTACTTGCGCGTGGTGGTGGACGCGGCGGACGACTCCGGCGGCGACGGGGCGAGCCGGGTCAACATCCGGGTCCCGCTCCAGCTGCTGCGTGCCGGGGTCCGGCTCACCAGCCTTCTCCCTCCGCAGGCGCTCACCAAGGTCAACGCGGAGCTGGGCAGGTCAGGGGTACCGATCGACCTCACCGAGCTCAAGCCGCAGCACCTCGAGGAGCTCATCGAGCACCTCGACGACGTCATCGTCGACGTGGAGGACCCCGACGCCAAGGTGCAGGTTTTCTGCGAGTGACACCGTCACGGGGCCGACCGCCCGCCCGGACCACGGGGCCGGGCGGGCGACCGGCCGGTTGGCGGCGGCGGGCGGTCGACCCGTCGCGGCGGGTGCCGGAGGATCCGCACTCGATACAGGTGCGGCCTACGGTCACGCCAAGGGCGGCCCGTTGCCAGATCTGGACTTCGACGCCCAACGGCCGCATTCACCTCGGCCAGGTAGCAAGCGGCTCGATCCTGCTCGGGACCGCGTGCGGTGATCCGGAGGCCGGCAACGCCGCAAGCTCCGTCGTCTGACTCGACGTCAGCTCCGACCACGGGCAGGTGCGCAACACGCCCGCCGCGTCCGAGGCCCCGGCGAAGGCCGAGGGCACCATCAAGGTCCGCACCGGCCACGGCGCCATCGACGTCCTGCTACGCCCGGGACTGAACATCGATTCCTTCAACTCTCCTACTCCCCCAGTGACTTCAGCCTCCGAAAGGGAGGACTCATGAGTTTATTTGTCATGCCCACATCTAGTCAGAGTGACGGTCACCCGTCGCCGGCCGCCGTCTCCGCCGTCGGTCTGCGCAAGTCGTACGGCGACAAGACCGTGCTCGACGGCATCGATCTGCACATCCCGGCCGGGTCCGTGTTCGCGCTGCTCGGCCCGAACGGCGCCGGCAAGACCACCGCCGTGAAGACCCTCTCCACCCTGATCACCGCCGACGCCGGCGATCTGCACGTCGGCGGCCACGACCTGGCCGCCAACCCGCAGGCGGTGCGGGCCGAGATCGGTGTCACCGGACAGTTCTCCGCGGTCGACGGGCTGATCACCGGCGAGGAGAACATGCTCCTCATGGCGGACCTGCACCACCTCTCCAAGCGCGAGGGGCGGCGGATCACCGCCGAACTCCTGGAGCGCTTCGACCTGGTGGAGGCCGCGAAGAAGCCCGCCTCCACCTACTCCGGCGGTATGAAGCGCCGCCTCGACCTCGCCATGACCCTCGTCGGCAACCCGCGGATCATCTTCCTCGACGAGCCGACCACCGGCCTCGACCCGCGCAGCCGCCACAACATGTGGCAGATCATCCGCGCGCTCGTCTCCGACGGCGTCACCGTCTTCCTCACCACCCAGTACCTGGACGAGGCCGACGAGCTCGCCGACCGCATCGCGGTGCTGAACGACGGCAAGATCGCCGCAGAGGGGAGCGCCGACGAGCTGAAGCGGCTCATCCCGGGCGGGCACGTGCGGCTGCGGTTCACCGACCCGGCCGCGTATCAGAGCGCCGCCGTCGCGCTGCGCGACGTCACCCGGGACGACGAGGCGCTCGCGCTGCAGATTCCCAGCGACGGCAGCCAGCGCGAGCTGCGCTCCCTCCTCGACTGGCTGGACTCGGCCGGCATCGAGGCGGACGAACTGACCGTGCACACCCCCGACCTCGACGACGTGTTCTTCGCCCTGACCGGCTCCACCCACGTCAACCAGCCCAAGGAGACCGTCCGATGAGCTCACTCTCCCTCGCCGTACGCGACTCCAACACGATGTTGCGCCGCAACCTGCTGCACGCGTGGCGCTACCCGTCCGGGACCCTGAACCTGCTGCTCACGCCTATCATGATGCTGCTGCTCTTCGTCTACATCTTCGGCGACGTGATGAGCGCGGGCATCAGCGGCGGCGGCGCCGGCCGCTCCGAATACATCGCCTACATCGTCCCGGGCATCCTGGTGATGACCATCGGCGGCACCGTGATCGGGGCCGCGGTGTACGTCTCCATGGATATGGCCGAGGGCCTCATCGCCCGCTTCCGTACGATGGCGATCCACCGCAGCTCTGTGATCATCGGGCACGTCGTCGGCAGCGTGCTGCAGTCGATCGCCAGCGTGGTCCTCGTCGGCGCCGTCGGCGTGGCCATCGGCTTCCGCTCCACCGACGCCACCGCCCTGGAATGGCTGGCGGCGTTCGGGCTGCTCGCACTGTTCGCCCTTGCCCTCACCTGGATCGCAGTCGGCATGGGCATGGCCAGCCCGAATCCCGAGGCGGCCAGCAACATGGCCATGCCGCTCATCCTCCTCCCGCTCATTTCCAGCGCCTTCATCCCTGCCGACACCATGCCCGGCTGGTTCCAGCCCATCGCCGAATACCAGCCCTTCACCCCCGCCATCGAAACCCTCCGCGGCCTGCTGCTCGGCACCGAGATCGGCCACAACGGATGGATCGCCATCGCCTGGTGCGTCGGCCTGATCGCGCTCGGCTACCGCTGGTCGACAGCGCAGTTCAACCGCGACCCGGAATGAGTGCGCGGGCTGCCTCCCGCAGCCCGTCCCGCTCCAGGGCGGCGTACTCCGGCACCGCGTCGGCGTACGCCGCCCCATCCGCGTGCAGATCTGCACCTCTGCGCCCAGCCGGTCGTGATGGATCTCGCCGGGCCGGCTCTGGCCCGATCCCGCCGCACCGCACTGATCCACGTCGATTCGCAGTCGACCGGCCGTTGCGGGCACCGGCTCCGGCAGGGACCAGGGCGAGGACAGGGCAGGGCCTTGTCCTCGGTGCTCCTTACCTCAGGAGTCGGATGCCGGGGTTCGCGGGCCGGGTACGCAGCCTGCTGTTCTCCGGCTGGGACGGATGGAGCGCTCCGACGAGTGCTTCGACGTCTGCTTCCAGTTGCCCGATCTGAACTGCGTCCGCGGCTCGGAGTTCCTTGCGTTTCGTGATCTGCCTTCGGAGCCGCTTCTCGGGGTCCAGGGTCGGGCCGCGTGCACGGACTCTGCCGTAGAACTCGTTTCTGAGGTCGGGGTGTTGCCGGGTGAGCGCATTGCGCGGAACACCGGCTCCGACGGCCGGAGCGACGATTGTCCGGGCTCCAATCGCGAGTCCTACGAAGCCCCCGGGCCGACGGGCGATGTGCCGGGCGAGGGATCTGAGGAAGCGGGCCACGCCGATCGCTCCGTGTCGGTCATCGGGGCTGGTCTCGTGCGGCCGGTCCGAACGCAGCGCCTGTTGACGGGCCCAGATCACGAAGTCCTCGATGCGGCTCGAAGAGCCTCATATCCCAGGGGGCGCCGTCGGATGAGCGAGTGTGCCGGAAGGTGTGGCCGACGGAGTCGAAGAGCAGTCTGTCGTCCGGCACGATCTTCTCCACGATGCGGACGGCGGAGACGACCGGCTCGATCACCATCCGGGGGACCGCCCGCAGGGTGCCGGCGGAGTCGCGGTTCCCGTCCTGGTCGCCGGCCCCCTTGACGACACATCCGTGGATCACATGGCGCCCGGACGGCAGATCTGGACAGCACCCTGTGCTCAGGCCCATGGCTACTGGCGGGAGGGGGCGTTCCGGCCGCGCACTAGCTAGTTGTTGGAACATGACAATCTCTCGCTTTCGAATCGGTCGACTCCTACCCCGATTTCCCTTCTGAAAGCTGGCATGATCCCCATGAGGGCAAGTCAGACACTATGTAGTATCTACACAATTCAAGGAGGCTCGTGTGACCCGTAACCGTCGTGTGCTGGTGACAGGCGTCGGTGCGATGACGCCACTGGGAGCCGATGCGCCGTCGTCGTGGTCGGGGCTGCTGGACGGTAAGTCGGGGGTGCGTTTCCTGGAGGAGGAGTGGGCCGCGGACCTGCCCGTGCACGTTGCGGCCGGGTTCACGGTGGACCCTGCCTCCCTGCTTCCGAGGGTCGAGGCCAGGAAGCTGGACCGCGGTGAGCAGGTCGCCATCCTCAGTGCGCGCGAAGCTTGGCAGGACGCCGGTGCTCCGCAGGTCGAGCCGGAACGGCTCGCCGTCGTCATTGGTACGGGGACCGGTGGTGTCCTCACCACGCTGGGGCAGGACGACGTCTTCGAACGCGCCGGGATTCGCCGGCTGTCGCCGTTCGCGGTCCCCATGCTGATGCCCAACGGGCCGGCTGCTTGGGTGAGCATGGACCTGGGCGCGAAGGGAGGCGCCAGGACTCCGGTGAGTGCCTGTGCCTCCGGGGCAGAGGCCCTCGCCCTGGGGCAGGATCTGATCCGCAGCGGGCGGGCGGACGTGGTCGTCGCAGGTGGAGTGGAGGCATGCCTGCACCCCTTCACCATCGCGGCATTCGCCCAGATGAAGGCCCTGTCGACGCAGTCCGTGGACCCAGAGACCGTGTCCCGCCCGTTCGACGTCAAGCGGTCCGGGTTCGTTATGGGCGAGGGCGCGGGGATGATGGTGCTCGAACGCGCCGAGTTCGCCCGGGCCCGTGGAGCACGTGCCTACGGCACGCTGGCCGGCAGTGCCGTGAGTTCGAGCGCGAACCACATCACGGCCTCCGACGCGGAAGGCCAGGCCTTCGCCATGGAACTGGCGCTGCGCGACGCCGGCCTGGCCCCGACGGACATTGGGGTCGTGCACGCCCACGCCACCTCGACGGAGTCCGGTGACCTGGCGGAGGCCGAGGCGATCGGCCGGGTGATCGGCAGCCACGTTGCGGTGACGGCGACGAAGTCGATGACAGGTCACATGATGGGCGCGTCCGGGACGGTTGGCGCCATGGCCGCTCTGTTCGCGCTCAAGGACGGCACGGTGCCGGCCACGCGCAACCTCGACGAACTCGACCCGCGCGTGGAACTGGACGTGGTGCGCGGTGAGCGGCGCACCGGTCGGTGGTCTGCTGCGCTGGCCAACTCATTCGGGTTCGGCGGACACAACGTCAGCCTCGTCTTCACCAAGTGACGACAAGACCTTGACCGCCACGCTGGGCGGCATGGGCCCCTCAGACCCAATTGCCGCCCACTCGTGATGTCGTGTCGTTGCTCAGACCGGCCTGACCACCAGGCCGGACACGACAACACGAGTCCAACCTCAGTAATCCTCCTGACCACGTATCCGGGAGAGCGCTCGGCCGCGTGCAGACGGAGGCGCTCACCTGACCGCGGTGCTGGTGACTTCCGTTCGGGCCGTGTGGGATGCTCGGGCCGTACACGACGAAGGCGTTGTGCGACTGGTGGCGCTCCGGGTCGGTGACCGCCCAGAACGAGCCGAGCGCGCTGGAGATGTTCACCACCACCGGGTTGTCGGACTTGCGCAGCAACGGAATCGCGGCCTGGGTGACGCGGACGACGCCGACCACGTTGGTGCCGAACACGGCGCTCGCGGACTCGGCGGTGACGCCGTCGGCGCCGAGGGTGTTGTCTGCGACGCCGGCGTTGTTGACGAGTACGTCGAGGCGGCCCTCGCGGTCCTTGATCACGCGCAGGGCGGCCTGCACCGACGCGTCGTCTGTGACGTCGAGCTGCACGAACTGCGCGCCGAGTTCGGCCGCGGCCGCCTGCCCTCACTCGCTGCTGCGCGCCCCCATGCAGACGGTGTGCCCCTCCTTGATCAGCCGACGGGCGGTCGCGTACCCAAGGCCCTTGTTCGCTCCGGTGATGAGTGTCACGGTCATGTCCGGTGTTTCCTCTCTTCGATGAACCAGCTCATGGCCCGTCCTTCGAGGAGGCGCGGCATCGAGGGAGAGCTCCCGTGTTCCTGGGGTGGCAGGTCCAGGCACGCAGCCAAGGACCCGCCTACGCTCTTTCTCATGACCCGCGACACGAACACGCTCGGCGAGTACCGCGCGCCCGCCGCGAACTCGTCACGCCGGACAGTGTCCGTCTCCCTCAGCTCGGCCTGCGCCGCGTTCCCGGCCTGCGCCGCGAGGAAGTCGCCATGCTCGCCGATATCAGTGCCGACTACTATCTGCGGCTCGAACAGGGCCGCGACCGCAACCCCTCCATCCAGGTGCTCGAATCGCTCGCGCGTGTGCTCCAGCTCGGTGACACCGGCACCGCCTATCTGCTCAGCCTGGGGTCCGACAGACCCCGCCGCGCACGCCGCCGGCCCCGCAAAGAGGCGGTGCCGTCCGGTAACGTCAAGCTCCTCGACTCACTGACGCTGCCGGCCTTCCTGGAAGGCCGCTACTTCGACGTGCTGGCAGCCAACCCGCTGGCGACGGTGCTCTCGCCCCACCTGGTCACCGGCCGAAACCGCCTGCGTGATGTGTTCCTCGATCCCGCCGAACAGTCCCTCTACCCCGATGGGGAGGACGCCACCGCCGGCCTGGTCGCCGGATTCCGTCAGTCGGTCGGCACGGGCACCGACGACCCGCGACTCATCGAGCTCGTGGGCGAGCTCTCGCTTGCGAGCGACCGCTTCCACCAGCTCTGGGCACGCCATGACGTGCACGCCCGCGAGGGCACATCCGTCACGCTCGACCGTCCGCAAGTCGGCGAACTCACCCTGAACCGAGAGAAACGCGCGGTCTCCGGATCGGCCGGCCTGCTCCTCGTCGTTTACCACGCCGACCGCAACACCCAGAACGACGAGAAGCTCCGCCTCCTGTCCTCCTGCCAAACCGTTCCCCACACCCCGGCACCCACAGACCGCTACCGCGACGCCCGACTGATGCGCAACCCGCGCAGGGATACCGCCGTTGAGAAAACCTCACTGGCTTCCACCACGAACACCAAGTCACCGACGGTACCGACACCGACCAGATTTCGGGGATCTCGTCGTGATCCGCACCTCGTCCTTGACGCACACCCGGTAGTACGCCCTACTTCGGTGCCTGGAAGCCACCGATCTTCAGCTCAAGCAGTTCGGCCAGCCGCAGTGGGGTGCGGTCCTCGAACATCGGACCGATGAGCTGCACTCCCACCGGCAGACCCTCGGGCGACCGGCCCGCTGGTATAGCGGTGGCGGGTAGACCGGGCATAGTGGCCAGACCGGCCCAGACGAGCTGGTCGAAGTACGGATACTCGACGCCGTCGATGTCGATGCGACGTTTCATCAGGTCGGGGTTGTGGTCGTGCGGGAACGCGGGAGTGGGCGTGATGGGACACACCACGGCGTCGAACTCGGCGAAGAACTGCCGCCAGCCATGGCGGTGGAGCTCGCGAAAGCTGTTCGCCTCGATCCAGTCGCGGTGGCTGAACACCATGCCGCGCAGCCGCGCCGCATCGAGACTCCGGTCGTCTGCGCTCAGTCCGGCGGCGCGGGCCTGCAGCTGCTCGTACGCTTCGACGGGAAAACGTGCAATGGAACCCGAGAACAGCAACTGCGTGTAGAGCATCGCGGCTTCGGTCAGACCGGGCAGCAGCGGACTGTGCCGTTCGACGCGGGCGCCGGCGTCGACAAGCGCGTCGGCCACCCGGTTCACGCCCGACCGCACAGCGGACCCGGTCGGAATGAGCGGATGTTCATCGAGGACCAGGACCCGGAAGTCGCAGAGCCGCTCGTGGCGCGCGGGCGGCAGCGTCAAGTCGTGCGCCACACCGAGCGTCAGTGGGTCCGGTCCGGCCATGACGTCGAGCAGGAGCGTGAGGTCGCGGGCAGTGCGCGCCATCGGGCCGACGACGGCGAGGTCGAGGTCGGCCGGCAATGCCGGCGCGGGCGGCGGGACCATACCGCGGTGCGCCGCCAGCCCGAGTGTCGGCTTGTGCGCGTAGACACCGCAGAAATGTGCGGGGGTGCGCAGCGAACCGGCGATGTCGGAGCCGATGGACAACGCGCCGAATCCGGACGCCAGGGCCGCCGCCGAGCCGCCGGAGGATCCGCCCGACGTACGACGGTGGTCCCACGGGTTGTTGGTGGTGCCGTAGATCTCGTTGAAGCTCTGCACATCTTGCAGCCCCAAGGGCACATTGGTCTTACCGAGCACCACCGCGCCTGCGGCCTTGAGCCGCGACACCTGCACCGCGTCCTCGGCCGGCATGTAGTTCCGGTGTAGCGGTATGCCCCAGGTCGTGGGCAGCCCGGCGATGTTGTAAGACTCTTTGACCGTCACCGGAATGCCGAGCAGCAGCCGGTCCTCACCGCGGGCACGCGCCTGGTCGGCACCGCGCGCGGCGGCCCGTGCACGGTCGAAGTCCGGCACACAGATCGCGTTGATCGCCTTGTCGTCCCGCTCGATACGGGCGATCGCCTCGTCGGTCAGTTCCGCCGAGGTCACTTCACCGGCACGCAAGGCAGCCGCAAGTTCTTCGGCCGTCTGAAAATTCCACTCCATGAATCCGACCGTACCCACCTCTGGAGCAGGTCATGAAATGCCGCTTCGCGCAACGGGACGGACGTCTCAATACTCGTCATGTTCCTCTCCGGCCACAGCCAATTCGCCCGACTGCTGGCGATGGCGACGCGCGTCGGGATCCGTGTCGGCCTGGGAGTTGCCCGCCCGCGCCGCGGAATCGACAGCGAGGTCGCGCGGCTCCGGGACATCTTCCGCGCGGACGGCCTTCGTTGCCCTTCGCACCGAGGCCCCACGTGCCCACGTGCTCACTACGACCGACGACGAGCAGGCGGAGAAGGCCACACAGCCGCGCTCAGAAAGTTGTTCAGCAAGTTGCTCGGCTGCCTCTACCACTGTCTTCGGAACCGGGCGCACCACGACCCCGATCCCGCTTTCGCAGTGCCTCTGGACAGCGGCGGTGAGGCGCTCGAAAACCAGTGGAGCAGCGCCGCTTGCGCCATTACCGTGCTGGCGAGCCAAGCCGTCCAGTCAAGGACATGCCGTTGTACACCCTGTGAGACCTCCCGAGCGCTGATTCGTCGCGCGTCGCACACGCATGTGCGCCGCGCTCCTTTCTGCTGCGGACTTCTCACTGAAACCGGTGTACTTCTGTGCTCAATAACTGGGTGGTCGCGCCCACCTGCTTGCCGCTCGTTCTCCGCCGTTGCCACGCGTGCGCGTCCGAGCGCTTCCGGGCAAACGGTAAATTTCGCGTCAACGCAAACCACAAGCTCATCGACGCCTGGCTCCTCGCGCTCTGTACCGCTTGCGGGGAAACTGCAAAGCTCACGGTCCTGGAGCGGATGAATGTGCGCTCCGTACGACCTGAGCTGCTGGACCGGCTGCATGACAACGACCCTGGCCTGGCAGCTGAGCTGCTCCAGGATCCGGTCGTGCGGCGCCGTAATCGCATCGCCCTCGACTGGGACAACGCTTGGCGCCTCGACACCGGTGGATCGGATCACCTGGACCGCGAGGTGATCGACGTCTCGGTCCGCTTTGCGGCGCGGATCCCTGTCCGGCCGGTGCGACTGATCGCTGAAGGCTGCGGTCTTTCGCGGGCCGAGGTCGAGAGGCTGATCATGGAGGGAAGACTCGTTTCGGCAGTCCGGCTGACCGGCAAGCTCTCCGGCGACTTCACCTTCACGCTCAAGCGCTGAGCCCTCCTCTGGACCAGGGGCCTGTCCGGCAGGAGCCGCCGGACAGGCCCAACTAGGGTGCGTTTCGAAAGTGGATCTTTATGATGCGTTGCCTTACTCAGGAGGTAATCGTCTCGCCCGGACTGTGCGGGCTAGGTTGGTGATCTCGCCGCGTGAGCAGGACGCGGACCATACGGAGGGGCCAATCATGTGCATAGCCACATCTACGAACACACGGACCGCGGTTGAGGAGTTACTGCGCAGGATCGGTGGGGGCGACCCCGAGCGCATCGCCGAGCTGTACGCCGAGCGGGGCGATTGGAAGCTGAACTGGCCGGAGGCCGAGCACGGTCGTACTGCCACGCCCTGGATCCGTCATCGGTCCACCCGGGCCGACGCGGCCGCCCACTATCGCGAACTTGCCGAGCACCACGTGCCGGAGCAGGTGGCGACTGAGGTTGAGCGCATCCTCATCGACGGAAACGACGCGGTCGTGATCGGCGAGATTCGCCAGACCGCTCGGTCCACCGGACGTGCGTATCGCGCGCGGTTCGCTATGCACCTCACCTTCGAAGACGGCTTGGTCACCCGGCACCATATCTACGAGGACAGCCTCGCCGTGGCCCAGGCATTCGACACCGAAGACCGGTGAAAGCCACCAGGGCGAGCATGAGGATGCTGGTCACAGCCACTCGTTGATGGCTGCGACCAGTACGGTCGCTTCGTAGCGGACGGCGAGCTTGTCGTATCTCGTGGCGGCCGCGCGGTGCCGCTTGAGGCGGTTGATTCCGCACTCCACCGTGTGGCGCTCTTTGCAGTCGGCCTTGTCGAACTTCGGCGGCCGACCGCCGTGAGGGCCGCGTTTCTTGCGGTTGGCGATCTGGTCACGCTTCTCCGGGATCGTGCAGCGGATACCGCGCTTGCGCAGGTAGGCGCGGTTCGCGCGGGAGCCGTACGCCTTGTCGGCACGAACCTTGTCCCGCCGGGTGCGAGGCCGGCCCGGCCCGAGCCTGGGCACCCGGATACGGTCCAGGACCACCTGGAACTGCGGGGAGTCACCGCGCTGCCCGGCCGTGATCACCAGTGACATCGGCTTCTGCGCCTGCTCGACCGCCAGGTGGAGCTTGGTCGTCAGGCCGCCCCGGGAACGTCCGAGCCCATGGTCGTCGGGCTCGGTGAAGACACCACCCCGCGGCTCGACCTGCAGATCCCCTTTTTGCGGGCACCCGCCGCATGCTGGTGGGCACGGGCGATAGTCGAGTCCACCGAGACGTCCCAGGTGATCAGCCCCTCGGCGTCGGCCCGGGCCTGCAGTTGCTCGAAGATGCGATGCCAGGTGCCGTCCCGCTGCCAACGCCAGAACAGTCCGTACACCGTCTCCCACGGGCCATACCGCTCAGGCACGTCCCGCCAGGGAGCACCGGCACAACAGGGGCCGCCACAGCGGCCGGCCACCCGGCTTCGACCGCGCGGTCCTCCGCCGACGCAACACTGTCGAGCGCTGCTTCAGCAGCGCAGGGCGAGTGCTGTCGGACGGCCGTCCAGCTCGGTGGCGAGGTAGGCCCGGTTGGGGGCCTGGGGGTCCCTCCAGCCGAGGAAGTCCAGGTCGCCCCAGGGCCGCTCGTCCAGGTCGCGGGGGATGAACAGGCGCTTGGCCTCGCCCTTGGTGCAGTTCACGAAGGCAGTGCGGATCTCCCGCTCGGTCAGGGGTTTCATGGACGGCAGGCTATTTTGCCTATAGGCTTTAGGTAAATACATAATAGCTATCGCCAGATCGGAGAAAGGTTTTGGCTAGAGCAGGACTGACATTGGAACGTCTGACCCTGGCGGGGGCGGAACTGGCCGACGAGGTCGGTTTCGACCAGGTGACCGTCTCGGCGCTCGCCCGGCGGTTCGACGTCAAGGTCGCGAGTCTGTACTCGCACCTGAAGAACTCCCAGGAGCTCAAGACCAGGATCGCGCTGTTCGCACTGGAGGAACTCGCCGACCGGGTCGCCGATGCCCTGGCCGGGCGTGCCGGCAAGGACGCGCTGGCCGCCTTCGCGGATGCCTATCGCGACTACGCCCGGGAGCACCCCGGTCGCTACGCCGCCGCCCGTCTCAGGCTCGATCCCGAGACGGCGGCGGCCAGTGCCGGGGTGCGGCATGCACAGATGACGCGGGCGATCCTGCGCGGCTACGACCTGGCGGAGCCGGACCAGACACACGCGGTCCGGATGCTGGGCAGCGTGTTCCACGGCTATGTCAGCCTGGAGCTGGCCGGAGGCTTCGAGCACAGCGTCCCCGACGCGCGGGAATCCTGGGCCTGGATCGTGGACTCCCTCGACACTCTGCTGCGGAACCGCGCCGCACGCCGACCGGATGAGAGGCGCACCGCCGGAGGCGGTCCGCCGGGCACTGGCGCATCCGCTACCAAAAATCTTGAACAAGGCTGAGGCAATGAACACCGAGCACACTGAGCACGGCTGGATCACCACACCTGTCACCGCAGATATCCTGCGCGGTCACCTCGACGTGGAAGCGACCGCACACGGTCTGCTGCCGCATCGGCTGCCCGCCCGCTCCCGCCGGCAGATACCCGACAACCAGCTGGCCGTGGCCGAGGCCCAGCCCTCCGGCGTGCGGTTGGCTTTCCGCACCCGGGCCACGAACATCGACCTGGACACGCTGCCCACCAAGCGGGTCTACCGAGGTTTTCCGGCCCCGGCCGACGGCGTGTACGACCTGCTGGTCGACGGCCGTCTCGCTGCCCAGACCACGGTGGCCGGCGGTAACGTGCGCACGATCACCGACATGGTCACCCAGTCCTCCGAGCTGTCCGAGGGGCCTGTCGGCACCGCCCGGTTCACCGATCTGCCCGGGCACGACAAGGACGTCGAGATCTGGCTTCCGCATACGGAGATCACCGAGCTGATCGCCCTGCGCACCGATGCCCCCATCGAGCCGGCACCGGATCGCGGACGCAGGGTGTGGCTGCACCACGGAAGCTCCATCAGCCACGGCTCGAACGCCACCCACCCGACCGCCATCTGGCCGGCACTGGCAGCCGCCCAGGGCGGAGTGGAGCTGGTCAACATGGGGTTCGGCGGCAGCGCGCTGCTCGACCCGTTCACCGCCCGTGCGATGCGGGACACCCCCGCGGACCTGATCAGCTTGAAGATCGGCATCAATGTCGTCAACAGCGACGTGATGCGCCTGCGTGCCTTCAGCCCTGCGGTGCACGGATTCCTCGACACCATCCGCGAGGGGCACCCGACCACGCCGCTGCTGGTCGTGTCACCCATCCTGTGCCCGGTCCAGGAGGACACCCCCGGCCCCCTCGTGCCCGACTTCGACGGCGGGACCTTGCGGTTCAAGGCCACGGGTGATCCGGCTGAACGCGCCGCCGGGCGTCTGACGCTCAACATCATCCGCGACGAACTCGCCCGGATCGTGGAACAGCGAGCGGCCGACGACCCGAAGCTGCACTACTTCGACGGCCGTGACCTGTACGGCGAGAAGGAGTACGCCGAATTCCCGCTGCCCGACGAGATCCACCCCGATCCCGCAGCTCACCGCCGTATCGGCGAGAACTTCGGGCGGCTCGCGTTCGGCGACGGCGGCCCCTTCGCCACCGAGGCCGACTGAGCACATCGCTCCGGTCCACGGGCTGCAGGGGCCGGCGGTGCCGGGGCAGGCCCTGCTGCACCCGGGGAGTCGTGCACCCTGGCACGGCTCATGCCTCGGCGGGCGATGTGACAGGGGCGTACGGCGGCTCGGGCGGGTGTGCCAGGGTGTGACACACCCAGGCCCGGGTGTACGGGGCGTGCCTGCGCTGGGCGCATGCCTACGACACAACTGGGTGACTGTCTGCGGGCGCGGCGGGCGCTGGTGCGGCCCGAGGCGGTGGGGAATCCCGACAGGCGGGGTACGCCGGGTGAGCGCCGCAGCGGGGCGGCCGAGCGGGGCGACCCGCAGTTGCAGAGCCTGATGGAGATGTGGCCAGGGACCCCGGCGATCATGCTCGGCCGCGCCTGCGACGTGCCGGCCGTGAACCGGCCGGCCGACGCCCTGTTCGACGGCTTCCGGCAGGGTCCGAACCTGATGCTGAAGATCTTCCCGGCCCCGGACGCCCAACGCTTCTGCTCCGACTGGGAGTTGGTGGCGGCCAACACCGTGGCCGGTTCCCGGATGCTGCGCGGCGACGATCCCCATGACCCGCGCCTCCACGAGGTACTCCTCACGCCCACCGAGCGGAGCCCGGAGTTCGTGCGGTTGTGGAAACGGCACGACGCACGCCGCAAGCGGCTGCGAAGCAAACGGTTCCACCGTCCCGACGTCGGCGAACTGACCGTGCGCATGCAGGCGTTCGACGTGCGGTCCACGCCCGGCCAGGAACTGGTCGTCCACCACGCCGAGCCGAACTCCCCCAGCTCCGATGCCCTCACTCTCCTCGGCACCCTCGCCGCCACCCGGGCCCGGGAGAACCGGGCCGGGTGACCATCGACCACCAGTTCCGGGCTGTGGCCACTCGCTACGGCAAGCGTGGATTCGTCATGCGCGGCACCTTGTCGGCCCCGTCGGCACGGACCACCGTGGCATACGTGTGAATCACCGCAGGTGATGGCGCAGGCTTCGCGTCTCAGCCCAGGTAGGGGTATGTGCCCGCGAGGTAGTCGCCGATCTGCCGGCGCACGCTGGGACGGATGTCGTACTGGTCGCGGTCGGCCGACTGGACGAAGCGGACGTCGTCGGCCTCGTCGTTGAGGGTGGGATCGCCGCCGACAAGGCAGCCGGTACAGGCGTTCTCGTACTGCTGGCGGATCTCGCCGCCGGTGTCTGGCAGCGCGCCCGTCGCGGACGCCGCCGGGCCATCACCCCGCTCCGCAGGAACGTCCCGCCAACTCACGCTCTCGCACAGCACACAGCCGATGCCCCGCAGAGCAACACGGTCGTCCGCCGGCAACCGACCGGGATACCGGAGCCGCCAGATGGACGAGGCGGCAACAGCAGGGCCGTACACTCCACAGGCCATCAGACGCAGATTCATCCACCATCCGGCAGGTCCTGCCACCACAACATCCAACAGCCACGCCAACACACCGAACTCGTCCTGGAACGATCAACTGGGTAGCCGGTCGTCACACCCGAGCCGCGTCAGGGACCAGTGGGGCGAGACCGCTCATGCACTCTGACAGAGTGTCGGCATGAGTGAAATCGTGGAGCGTGTTGACGAACAAGACCGTGTGATGCGACCGGTGGAGCGTGGTGAGGCGGTTCGGAAGGGATGGCTCTACCGGATGGCGATGGTTCTTGTCCGCGATCGATCCGGCCACTACCTCGTGCATCAGCGTCCAAAGGACGCCTCCCGTTTCCCCGGCGAGTACAGCTGGCTTGTCGCCGGCGCCGTGGCGGTCGGTGAGTCCTACGAGGCCGCGGCTTCGCGGGAATTGCTGGAGGAACTTGGAGTGCGGTCGCCGGTTCGGCCTCTCTTCAAATTTCTGTGTCAGGGGGAGTTGAGTCCCTACTGGTTCGCGGTGCACGAAGCCGTGGTCGAGGACCGGCACGTCGCGGCCAATCGATCCGAAATCGCCTGGCACGACTGGCTGGCGGAAGGGGAGCTCGCGCAGGCGATGGAGCAGTGGGACTTCGTGTCCGACAGCCGCGACGCCTACGCTCGCTACCTGGCCCTCACCGCACGGGGATAGTCCCCGGCATGTCCGGGCGGTCCATCGTTTCACCGTCGACAGAAGCCCTGGCTCTGGCGCTGGTGGTCGGGGTGGACGACGACGGTGTCGATGGTCGCCAGTTCGTCTGCGACGGTGACGTCAATGATCCCGGTAACGGTCCCGTGCTCCGCGGCTACGACCGGTCCGAAGCCGCGGGCGGGTGACTCGGGCCTGGTGGTCAGGACGTCGTCGAACTTCCACGCGGTTGGTAACTTCTCGCCCTCGCCTTGAGCGCGGCCTCACCCTCGGCGTCTTCCAGCCACAGTCCCGGTCTTCACCCGTCACGAGCCGCATGGTGCAGCCGTGGAACGCGCGCCGAGACCACATCCGCTCCTTGCCGCCCCACCTGCACCGACGCGCTGTCTCACAACCAGCCGCGGCGGGCCGCGATCACTCCGGCCTGGAAGCGGTTGGCGGCGCCGAGGAGGTCGTGCAGGCGGCTGATGCGGCGGCGCATGGTGCGGACGGACCAGCCGAGCTGGCGGGCTATCGCCTCGTCCTTGAGGCCGCTGACCAGGAGGGTGAGGACGAGTCGGTCCTCCTCGCCGAGGGGGTCCTCGGCGGGGGCGTTGAGGGGCAGGGCCTGCTTCCAGCACATTTCCCAGTAGCCGGTGAGGGCATCGAGCAGGGTGGACGGGCGGATCACCGCGGCGCGGACGCCGTTGAGGTCGAGGGAGAGCGGCATCAGGGCGAGCTTGCGGTCGGCTATGGCGAGTTTGATGCCCAGGCCGGGCAGGACGCGGGCCTGCTCGCCGTGCCGGACCAGCTCACGGATGTCGTCGAGGACGCCCGGCCATTCCAGGGCCTCGGGGGCGTAGACCGCGCGGTACCGTACGCCGCGGCCGAGTGCCGTCGCCTCCACCGGGTTGGAGGTGGTCAGGGCGTACGGCGGCCGGTCCAGCGTCATCACGTCCTCGTGGGCCTCCTGTTGAAGGCGGACGAACCAGCGGCCGAGCGCCTCGCTGCCGGTGGTGATCTCCACCTCGTCCTCATAGGTCGCGCCGGTGCGCACGGCGGCGAACAACCGGGACAGTTCGTCGGCCGCCGACCGGACCCGCTCCAGCTCATTGCTTCTGGCCCGCACCAGCGCCTCGACGGCGGCGCCCGGCTCGATCGCGGCGTACCGGCGGCGGGAGCCGGAGAGGCGGCCGACCAGTCCGTGGTCGCGGAGCCGGTCCAGCGCCCTGGCGACGCGCTCGGCCGAACAGCCGAGATCCGCGGTGAGTTCGGCAGGAGCCGCCGTACGCCGGGACAGGACGGCACGGTAGACGCTCTCGTCGAACGGATCGATGCCTGCCGCCGTGAGTTGCGGTGTCTCGGGAGTCATGGACGGATGGTGGCCCAATTGTGCCAGCGGCAGCAATGGGCCACCGAGATCAGTTGTGCGGCAAGTGCCCTCACCACTAGGACCTTTACGCATGGCAATGAAGTCACGAAGATCGCGTCATGCCGCCCTCGCCGCCGTTGTTCTCGCCGGCACGTTGGCGGCGACACCGGGTGCCGCCCACGCGTCCACGCCCGACCCGTCGCAACGAGTGCTCGTCGAACTGTCCGGGAACGCAGCGGTCACCGCCGCGCCCGGTGGATCGCTGCTGTCCGCCGAGGCCGCCCGCGGCGTCGGTGCCGCCAGGCGCGCGCTCGACGCACGGCAGGAGACCTTCCTCGGCTCGGCGAAGAGCGCCGGGCTGCACCCTTCCGCGACCCGCAAACTGGGCCTGCTCATCGATGCGGTGGCCATGACGGTGCCCGCGTCCGAGGTGGGGCGGCTGTCCTCGCTGCCGGGCGTCACCGCCGTCCACCCCGACACCCGGGTGCTGACGAAGACGGACGTGAGCGTGCCGCTGATCGGCGCACCCGGCGTCTGGCAGCGCAAGGACCCGGCCGGAAGCCGCGTCACCGGCAAGGGGACCACCGTCGCGGTCCTGGACAGCGGCGTGGACTACACCCACCCCGACCTGGGCGGCGGACTCGGCAAGGGGCACAAGGTCGTCGGCGGGCACGACTTCGTCAACGGTGACGAGGACCCGATGGACGACAACGGCCACGGCACCCACGTCGCCGGCATCATCGCGGGCAAGGCGGCTGAGAAGGACGGCGTCACCGGCGTGGCGCCCGACGCGAATCTGCTGGCCTACAAGGTGATGGACGCCGACGGCTCCGGCTACACGTCGGACATCATCGCCGGAATCGAGGCGGCCTCCGATCCGGCCAACCCGCACCGCGCCGATGTCATCAACATGAGCCTCGGCGGCCCCGGCGACGGCACCGACCCGCTGGGCCGCGCCGCGACCGCGGCCGTACGAGCCGGTGTGGTCGTGGTGGCCGCGGCCGGCAACGACGGACCGGGCACGGGTACGGTCAACAGCCCCGCAACGGCCGACGGCGTGCTCGCGGTCGGCGCGTCGACGAGCAATCTGCGGCTGCCCAGCGCCTATCTGGCCGGCAAGAAACCCGGGTTGATCCAGACCTACCGCGGCATCCTGTCCGCGAACCCGCCGGAGCACCCCGTCACGGCTCCGCTCGTCGATGTCGGTGAGGGCACTGCCGAGGACTGGAAGCGGGTCGGCGACGTACGCGGAAAGATCGTACGGGCCGAGATGCTCGTCGCCTCCGACGCCCGGTACCTGACGGCGAGCGCCGTGGAGTGGGCGAAGGAGGCGGAGAAGCGCGGCGCGATCGCCGTGCTGGCCGGACTGCCCTCCAACGACGGCCCGGTGTTCGTCGCCGGAGCCCCGGGAGAGGTCCGGCCGCCGGAGGTGAACCCTGAGCCGGGAGTGGCCCAGGTGCCGTCCTCGTCCGCGCGGATCGACGCCTCGGGCGACTCGCTGCGCATGGACCACCTGGTGGTCATGGGCATCGACTCGACCCAGTACACGGAGTTGAGCACCCGGCTCGCCGCCGGGAAGGTGTCGGTGACACTACGCGGCACCGACACCACCGACCGGATCGCCTCGTTCTCCTCACGCGGTCCCGGACAGGACTTCGGTCTGAAGCCCGACCTGGTCGCACCGGGCGTGGAGATCCGCTCCACCGTGCCCAAGGCGCTGTACGGGCCCGGCGAGTACCGCATGTCGGGCACGTCGATGGCGGCCCCGCACGCCGCCGGCGCCGCGGCCCTGCTGCGCCAGCTGCATCCCGGGCGGGTGCCGGCCGAGATCAAGGCCGCGTTGGTCGGCACCGCGAAGCCGCTGAGCGACAGCGGGCCCACGACGCAGGGCTCGGGCCGGCTCGATGTGGCCGCGGCCGCCTCGGCCACGGTCAGCGCCTCGCCCGCGTCGGTGTCGTTCGGACTCGCCGATCTGTCCCGGCGTCACGTCGGCGGCATCGCGAAGGTGACACTGCGGAACTCCGGCAAGCGGCCGGTCGCGACCTCGCTGCGGACCGATGGTCCGGCCACGGTCTCGGCGAAGCACGTCACCGTACCGGCCGGGGGGACCGCGACCGTGACGGTCTCGCTGCGCGTCGCCCGGCCGGCGGCCGACACCGAGATCAGCGGCCGTCTCACGGCGACTCCCGACCGGGGACCGGCGATCCGGGTGCCCTACCTGCTCGCCGTCCGGCATCTGGCCGTCCAGGCCGCGCCCGACCCGAGCGACGGCCACTCGACCGTGCACATCGCCCCGCCGACCCGGCTGGCCGCACCGCCGGTCGTCACCGTCACCCCGCCGCGCGGCAGGGCCGTCGATGTCACTTCCACGCTCGATCCCGCCAGCGGCTACTACCGGGCCGAGGTGACCGGCAGCGTGGCCGGCGCCTACCGGGTCTCGGTACGCGGCACCGCAGGCACCGGGCAGCGGCTCACCGGCACCGGCGCCTTCGAGGTCACCCCGGTCGACAGCCGCGGGAACCGCTGGAAGCCGGTGGGTCCCAACGGCCAGGCCGGTTTCATCGCCCTCTCGCCCAACCGGCCGAAGCAGGCCGTCCTCACCCAGTACCAGAAGGCGGCTCCCTGGCTGACCACCGATAACGGGGCCTCCTGGCGCCAGTTGGGACGACTGCCCGTCGCGGACGGCACGGGCCCGCTCGTAGTGGACGCGAAGAATCCCGACCGCTGGTGGTACGCCGTGAACAGCGTTCACGACGGCAGTCGCCGGGGCGCCATCCTGCGTACCGATGACAACGGGCGGACCTGGCGCACACTCGACGTCCCGGACACCCGCATCTCGGCGCTCGCCGCCGATGAACGAACCCGCACCCTGGTCGCGGTCACCTCGGACGCACTGCTGGTCAGCACGGATGCGGGCGACCACTGGACGACGTATCCGACCGGCGTCACCGGCGGCATCACCGCCGCCGCCGTCACCGGCGACACCCTCTATATGACGACGTATCACGGCGTCTGGGCCCGCTCCGGCATCGGCTCGGGCAACCCCGGCGAGGCGCGCCTGCTCTTCGACCCGTCCGACGGGACCGTCGGCGGGCTGGCCGCCGACTCCTCGGTCGTGGCGGTGTATGTCCCGGGCCGGGGAGTTGTCGGTTCCCGTGACGGCGGGGAGACCTGGACCACCCTCCTGTCCATGACGGACGGCGGCGTCCGCCTGACCATCTCGGGTGACGACCTGTACCTGGCCACGCTGACCGGCAGCGGCCGTCTCAGCCGCGACCACGGGCAGACGTGGACCACGGTCGCCGCGCCGTCACGCGCGGCGATACCGATGGACTACGACCGTTGGGCCGACGGTTCCGTCACCGTCTCCAGCGAGCAGGACGGTCTCTACCGGGGTGCCGCGGACGGCACCGGATACCGGCGGATCGGCGTCCAGGGACTGACCGTCAACGATCTCGCTGTCAGTGACGGCCATCTGCTCGCCGCCACCGACAGCGCGGTCTACCGCACCGCCCTTCCCGTCGCGACCCCGGAGTGGGGCCAGTCGGGCGGCGAGGGCAGGAGGGGCGTCACCGTCCCGCAACTTGGCGTGTCGGCCAAGGATCCGAAGGTGATCTGGAAGGTGCGGCGCACCGCGTTCGGCTCATTCACCGTCGAACGCAGCGGTGACGGCGGTGCCACCTGGCAGAAGAGGGGCAGTTCGGCGGAGGTGCCGACGGCGCTCCTGGTCCACCCCGCCGACCCGAACCGGGTCATGGTCAGCTTCCAAAGCCTTCTGGGCCAGGGGCTGTTCGCCACCAGCGACGGCGGCGCCACGTGGAAGAACCTCTACCACGAGCGCTCCTTCGACACCATCACGGGCGACCCCGCAAATCCGCTGCGCCTGTGGCTCGGCAACACCGCGGGTCTTTACCGGTCCGACGACGGCGGGGTGACCGTCACCAAAGTCGCCGACGGCCCGGTGACCGCGATCGACCTCGACGGACGGCGCCTCGTCGTCGGCGGCGAGAGCGTCCGCGTCAGCACCGACGGCGGCCGGACCTTCCGCACCGCGGACACCGGCGCTCTCGCAATCCATGTCTCCGACCTGCTCCGGGTCAAGGACACGCTCTACGCGGCCACCACCAGCTCGGGAGCCAGCGGCCTCCTGCAAGGCGGCCGCGGCGTACTGCGCAGCACCGACCGCGGTCTGAGCTGGCACAACATCTCCACCGGCCTGCAGAACACCGACACCACCAAACTGGCCGCGAGCCCCGACGGCCGCACGCTCTACGTCGGCACCGTCGACGGCGGCGTGCACCGTCTCGACCTGCGCCACTGATCACTACAGGCCGGGCGCCCGGACGGCACTCCTGTCCGGGCGTTCGGCCCACGCGTTGACGCGGCCGATGGATCAGCGCAACGACCACGACGGCCGGGCCGCCCGGCGCGGGCGCTTCAGCGGCGGTTTCGGTGCAACTTCCGGCCCGGGTGGGCTCCTGCGGCCGGAAAGGCTTTGTGGCAGTTCCTCCAACGGCTGTCCGGCGGGCCGGCGACTCGCTCAACCTGATGACACGTCAGCAGAGTCGGCACGTATGTGATCAGACCTGGTCACAGGCGCCCACACGTGCAACTGCCGACCGTCCGAGGAACCGAACCACGACAGGCACGACCACGCCCCCGCCGTACCGGCCGGGGGACGCGGCGAAGGCGCACGATCGGACATGTCGCCAAGCGCATCACTCCAAATCAGCGCACCCACCTCCGGGGCTTCAGGGCCACTGGCGGCAATGCCGGAGCAGGGAGCCGGGCCCCGTCGCAGCCGGACCCCTCCGGGGCGTCCACGGGCACACGCGAGGCAGTCGAACTGCGCGACGGCGACCCTGCCCGGTTCGCCGGTCAGGGAGTCCGCCAGGCCGTCGGCCATGTCAACGGCGAGATCGCGCAGGCCCTCGTGGGCCGTGACTTCGCGTCGGCGGCCGAGGTCGACGCCGCGCTGATCGCGCTGGACGGTACGGACACCAGGTCGAGGCTCGGCGCCAACGCGATCACCGGTGTCTCGCTCGCGGCGGCCCGCGCCGAGGCCGCCGGAGGCAAGGACCTGTGGCGGTCCCTCGCGAACGTCGCCGGAACCACTCCGCGCCTGCCGGTCCCGCATTTCAACGTCGTCAACGGCGGCGCCCAGGCCGCCAACAACCTGGACTTCCAGGAATTCATGCTCGCTCCGCTCGGTGCCCCCAGCCGCCGTACGGGCGGGTGCGGAGGTGTACGGACGGCTCAAGGCGCACCTGGCAGCAGGCGGGCACCCGACCGGGCTCGGCGACGAAGGCGGCTTCGCCCCGGACATCGACCGCCCCGAGGACGTACTGACCGTCCTGGTGGAGGCAATCGAAGACGCGGGCAACACCCCCGGCCGCGACGGCGTCGCCATCGCTCTCGACCCGGCCGCAAGCGAATTCCACGAGAACGGCCACTACCGGGTGGCGGGCGAGGAACTCACCTCCGACCAGCTCATCGACCGCTACGAGGAGATGATCGGCCGCTTCCCGGTGTGGAGCATCGAGGACGGCCTTGCCGAGGACGACTGGGACGGCTGGGTCCGGCTCACCGAACGCCTCGGCGACCGCGTCCAGCTGATGGGTGACGACATCTTCGTCACCAACCCGGCCGTCATCACCCGGGCCGTCGCCCGCAAGGTCGGCAACTCCGCGCTGATCAAGGTCAATCAGATCGGGACCGTCACCGAAGCGCTGGAAGCAATGTGGATCTGCCGCGAGGCCGGATACACACAGATGATCTCTCATCGCTCCGGCGAGACTCCCGACGCCTTCATTGCCGACTTGGCGGTGGGCACCGGCTGCGGGCAGATCAAGTCCGGCGCCCCGGCGCGCGGCGAGCGCGTCGCCAAGTACAACCGCCTCCTCGAACTCGCCGACGCGCACCCCGGAGTGCTCCCCTTCGGGCTCGGCGATGCTTGATCGATGCCGACGGGAGCCGGGCAGGCGCGTCTCCGCATCGTTGCCGGCGTACTTCTGTTCGGCCTGCTGGGACGGAGATCCTCAACGCGTGACGTGGACACCGCGGGGGACGGCGAAATCGGCGAGCGTCGCTGTGCCCGGAGCGAGCCGGGCCCACGCGCCGGGCAGCACCAGAACCGCGACCGCGGCGGTCGGGAACTTCACGCGGGCCCGCGCAAGTGCCGCGTCGTCCCCGTCTCCCGCCAGGGACAGGACCATGTCCTGCACTCCCGGCTGGTGGCCGATCAACAGCACGGTGCGCCGCCACACCGGGACGTCACGCACGACGGAGACCAAAGCGGACGCGCTCGCCTCGTACACCCGCGGCTCGAACACCACCTCCGGCGACGCCCCCAGCTGTGCCGCGGCCAGATCCCATGTCTGCCGGGTACGCCGGGCGGTCGAGCAGATGACCAGGTCGGGCACGCACTGCGCTTCGTGCAGCCAGCGTCCGGCCGCCGGCGCGTCCCGGCGGCCCCGGCCCGCGAGCGGACGTTCGTGATCGGGTACACCCTCCGGCCAGGCCGACTTGGCGTGCCGCAGCACGATCAACCGCGCCGGCGTCGACCTGGACACCGTCTCACCCCGCTTCCGGCACCGGGGCGCGCCCGATCTCGCGTATGAGTTCCAGACCGAGTATCCGGTCCGAAGCAGCGAAGGTCTCGAACTTTGCACCCTCGGGCATGCCTTCGGTCATCTCGGCGCGGAGCAGCAGGTCGAGGACGGCCGGTGTGTCGAGGTCCGCGGCCACCGCGTCAGCCGTCGCGCGGCTGAACTCCTGCGGGACCGGTTTCGACGGCGAACACGCCCAGTGCGCCACGCGTTCCCGCCACCGCGCCAGTGTCCGCTCGGCATCGACGACATCACGAGGCGTGAGGGTGGCAGGCCGGTCGTACGAATGCCCGAGCAACGCCAGCCTCATGGCCAGGAGATCCTCGCCCTCGGCCGGACACTGCCCGTGCGCCCCGGCTCCGTCCACGCGTCCCACCTCCACCCACACTCCCCGTTCGGCATCGTGCCGTCCGTCGCCGAAGACGTTCACATCGGCCGGACCTCCGAGGGCGTCGAGCACCTCTCCGCTGCCGGTGAACGAGGCCGGGGGGTGCACTCCGAGCGCGGTCATGAAGGTCTGCAACGCCATGACCCGCTCCGGTGACGGGTCGGGAAGCTCGCAGACCTGGATCAGCTGCCGGCCGTCCGCCTCCAGCGTCCGCGACAGCACGTCCGCGATGACGAGTACCCGTGCGTGCACCGGTCCTGGCTCGCCGTTGATGACCGGCAGGTGCGCGCACATCCGCAGCATCCGATTGCGCGCCGACGGCAGTGCCACCGCATGACGCGTACGGCCGTCAATGATCGTTGTCACAGCACAACTCCCTTCCCCCCCGGCGCGTAGGGTCAATCCAGGCATCCGGTCAACTGGAGATAGGCGTGCTGTGCATCCGCCACCAGTCGATCGGCCTCCTCGCGGCTGCCGCAGCCCGTCACCTGGTACTCCGAGCCGGGTGAGAGCCGACCGAGAGCTGCTGCCCATGCGGCGGGCTCCGCGTGCCAGCGGCCCAGATCCGCAGTGCCGACCAGATCGACGAAGGGCTCGGCCTCGGCGACGCACACCACTTCGTCCAGGTCACGCCGGCCGTCGCTCAGGTGGAGCACCGCCACCGGCCAGGCCGCTACCTCGTCCCCCGGCCGTGCCGGCTCCTGCATCAAGACCATGGTCCGCACGGACCGGCCGTCCGTGTCCAGGGTGTCCTCGACGCATCCCTCGCCCACCGGCCAGCCATCGGCGCGACTCGGCACGTCGTGCTGGGCGGACTCCGGACTGCCGTGCCTCCCGATGGAGGACCCGATGGTCGACTCGACCTCGACGGTGATACGAGGCACCGCGACCACCTCCCGTAATGCCAGACGGCTGGATCACGCAGAGGCCATCAGCGCCGCATCGGCGCGGTTGCGGCGAGCCTCCTCGCCCGATGTGTCAAGTGTCCCGCGCAGGGCCCTGCGGTACAACCGCCGCGGCCCCGGCCGGACGGGAGAACGTTCCCGGCACCCGGTAGGCTTGCTCGAAGCGGTGATCTCGTTCTCATCGCACGGCGGTGGGGCCCGCCGTACCCGAACCGCGGCAATGACGCCGCCAACGGTCCCTACTTGCGACGCGCACCTGTGTATGCCCGCGCCCGGCGAGTAGGAGACGTACGTGGAAAAGCCCCGGACCCCGATGCTGAACGAACCGGTCGACCCGGATGTCGACCTCCACCAGCCCCGAACAACGCAAAGACCCTCGGCTGCGACAGGGCCCCGTGGTGGCATCCGTCGCGCTCGGCGGTGCATTGGGGGCGGCCGCACGGTACGGAGCCTCGCTCCTGTGGCCCACCGCGGCCGATGCCTTCCCGTGGACGACCCTGACCGTCAACGCCATCGGCTGTGCCGTCATCGGCGTCTTCATGGTCGTGATCACCGACGTCTGGGCGGCCCATCGGCTCGTACGCCCCTTCTTCGGCACCGGTGTTCTCGGCGGCTTCACCACCTTCTCCACCTACGCCACCGACGTCCAACGCCTGGTCGACGGAGGCGAAGCACGCATCGGCCTGAGCTACCTGGCCCTCACCCTGCTCGCCGCCATGGCCTCCGTCTGGATCGCCGTCACCGTGACACGCCGGATCATCGAATGGAGGCAGCCATGAGTCTCACCGGCTCCGCACTGCGCGTCACCATCTTCATCGGCGAGAACGACATGTGGCACCACAGACCGGTCTTCACCGAGATCCTCCACCGGGCCCGCAAAGCGGGCCTGGCCGGTGCCACCGTCTTCCGCGGAATCGAAGGGTTCGGAGCCTCCTCCCTGATCCACACGGTCCGGTTGCTGTCCCTGGGCGAGGACCTGCCCGTCGCCATCGTGATCGTCGACACCAACGACCGGCTCCGGGCCTTCCTGCCACAACTGGACGAACTCGTCACCGAGGGCCTGGTCATCCTCGACGACTGCGAAGTCATCCGCTGCACCGGTCGTGAAAAGGAGGGGCAGTGAACTGGCTGCTCGTGATCACGGGCGCCGTCGTCGGAGCCCCGCTGCGCTACCTCACCGACTGCACAATCCAGTCCCGGCACGACAGCCTCTTCCCCTGGGGCACCTTTACCGTCAACGTCGTCGGCTGCCTGATCCTCGGGCTGCTCACCGGCGCGGTCGCCGCCGGCGCGGCATCATCCGCGATACGGCTGTTTGTCGGCACCGGGCTGTGCGGGGCACTGACGACGTACTCCACCTTCTCGTACGAGACGCTGCGCCTGGCCGAGGACGGAACACGCTTCTATGCGGCGGCCAACATCACGGCGAGCGTGGTGGCCGGACTCGGAGCCGCGTTCACCGGGGTGGCGCTCGCCCGGGCCATCTGGGCATAGCCGCTCCTCCGTCGCGGGGGTCCGGACGACGACGCGGCAAAGCCGGCCCGGCCGAGGAGGCGGACCATGAGGGGTGCGCGGTCCCGGCGAACGGTCAACACGACTGATTCGGCGCCGAGTTCGGACTGAACCCGGAGGGCGTCCGTGCCTGTGGTGACCGGTGCGACAGACGTGCGAGCCTCGCTCGCCACCTCGCCACCTCGCCACCTCGCCACCTCGCCACCTCGCCTCCCTGCCCCCCCCACCGCCTCGCCGCTCCGCCCGCCATGCGCTCAGAGGCCGTTGCGTTCCCGCGCGGAGGGTTTGACGGAGGACGAGTTCTCCATTCCGCCACGATCTTGCCTAAAACCCTTCTAAGATCGCCGTCAAGGCGGTTCTCCGCATCTCTATGTACTCCCTCACGAGCAGGGCAACAGGCCCTTCTGAACGCTGAGAGCAGGGGATGACATCCACACATGAGCAAGCAAAGGGAGCCGCGCCCGAGCCGCGTCGGCGGCGGCCGGGCGTGCTCGGCCGCCGCGCAGTTGGCTGCGTGGCCGCGCTCGCCTTGGGAATCGGTAGTGGCTCGTTAGCCATGGCGCCTGCGGCGTACTCGCAGGCGGACGACGGGTCGGTGACGGTCCGGGTCATCCGGGCCACGGGCACCAGCGGCGTATGGACGCCCGCGCTTGAACCAGGCATCGCGGGCGTCAAGGTGACCCTCACGCCCGACGACGCCGGGGCGGGCATCGAGGGGGTTACGGCGGCCGACGGCACCGTGACACTGACGCCGACGGCGGGCAAGACCGCCAACGGCAAGTACCGGGTACAGGTGGTGAATCCGAAGCCGGGTGCGCTGTTCCCGGCCTTCGCCTCGCGCCAAGGACTGGACGGTGCGCCCAACCAGTTGAGCAGCAATGAGGAGTTCGTCGACCTCTCCGGCGGGAAGAGCGTGGCGTACACCACCGGGCTGTGGAGTCCGGGCGACTACTGCCAGAAGAACGCACCGCTGATGACGACCTGTCAGCCCACCACGCGCGAGGGCGGGGCCCAGCGCACGCTGGTCTCCTTCCCGTACGACGCACGCGGCCAGGACGGCGTCGACATCGACGTCACGAACATCGCCACCAACGCCGACACCGGCACGCTGTTCGGCATCGCGTGGAACAAGGCCGACAAGCGGGTGTTCTCCTCGGCGGTGGCCAAGCGCTCCACGGACTACGGTCCGGGTGGCGCCGGGGGGATCTACGTGACCGACCTCGCGCAGAAGAAAACCACACTGTTCACCGTCGTCCCGGACGCCGGGACGACGGCGCACGGGTCGGGTACCGACGACGCCTTCCTTGCCGTACCGGGCAAGGAGAGCCTGGGCGGCATCAAGATCACCGATGACGGCAAGGACCTGTTCGTCGTCAACCTCGACAACCGCAAGCTCTACCGCTACGACGCCTCGGCGGCGACCGCTTCGGCGCCGAAGGCCGTCTACGCCATCCCGGACCCGGGCTGTCCGGCGGCCGGGGACTGGCGCCCCTTCGGCCTCGGTCTGCAGGACGGCGTCGGCTACCTCGGCGGCGTGTGCTCCGGCGAGTCCACCGGGAAGCTCTCGGACCTGCGCGCGGTGGTCATGCCCTTCGACCTCGCCACCGGAGCGTTCCGGAAGCCGGTGCTGGACCAGCCGCTGGACTATCCGCGCCAGTCCACGGTCGGCGGGCCCCCGTGCGACGGCGCGGGCTGGTTCCCCTGGACCAACACCTTCCCGACCACCCAGAACGGCCAGGCCTGCCAAACCTATCTGGCCCAACCCGAACCGGAGTTGGGCGAGATCGGCTTCGAGGCCGACGGCTCCATGCTGCTGGCCTTCCGCGACCGCTTCGGCGACCGCGCCCCGGCCGGTCCCACACCCAACACACCCGCCAACGTCATGTCGGGCGGCGACCTGAACAAGGCGTGCCTGGCAGGCGGGGTGTACGTGATGGACACCAACAACGGCTGCGGGCTTTCCCCCCGGGGCACCCGCTTCTTCGACACCAGCCGGATGGGCTCCCACCACAACGCGGCCTTCGCGGGCATGGCGCTCTCCAAGGTCGAGAACACCATCGCGACCTCCGGCTTCGACCCCAACAGCACCGCCTTCGGGTACGGCACCTCCTTCGTCCAGCGCGATGGCAAGCAGGACCCGAAGGGCGGCCTGCGCCTCAACCCGCCCGGGACCGTGGCCCCGTTCGGCAAGGGCGCCTCGATGGGTGACCTGGAGGTGCTCTGCGACCAGGCCCCGCTGCAGATCGGCAACCGGGTCTGGTACGACCCTGAGCGCACGGGCATCCAGAACCCGGGCCAGCGCCCGGTCGCCGGCGCGACCGTCCACCTCTACGACGAGTCGGGCAAGCTGGTCGGCACAACCAAGACGTCGGAGCGTGGTGAGTACTACTTCGACGACTCCAACGTCACCGGCGGCCTCGAACCGAGGACCAAGTACACCATCCGGCTCGACAACCCGGCTGACTACGCCAAGGGCGGCCCGCTCCACCAGTGGGTTCCCACCGACGCGGATGTCGGAGACAACCATTTCATCGACTCCAAGGGCATCGTCCCGTCCGGCGCGAAGTACCCGGAACGGGCGCTGACCACCGGCGGGCCGGGAGAGAACGACCACACCTACGACTTCGGCTTCCGACAACAGGAGGGCGTGCTGCGCCTGATCAAACACGACCAGGACGGCAAACCGCTGGCCGGGGCGAAGTTCCAGCTGTGGAAGGAGACGAACGGCTCGGAGGGCGCGCAGACCTCCGGGACGACGCCGGATACGCAGGTCGGCAAGGCCTGCACGACCAAGGCCGACGGCAACTGCCGGGGAAGCGGCGCGCCGGGGACGTACTACTGGCAGGAAGTCAGCCCGCCGGCTGGATACGCGGTACCGGACGAAACGGTGTTCGGGCCGCTGGTGCTGACCTCCGACAACCTCGACGCCGGGGTCTCGGTGACAGCGGTCAACCGGCGGCTGCCCGCCGCCACGCCAACACCCACACCGACGACGCCGGTACCGAAACCACCGGGCACACCGCACGCACCGGGCCCCGAGCCCGGCTCGCACCTGGCGGGCACGGGCATGAGCCAGGCGGTTCTGATGGCCCTGGCCGGCGCCGCCGCGCTCACCACCCTCGGCACGGCGCTGTTTACGCTGATGCGCAGGCGAAGGGTGCTGCACCGCTAGGGTCTTTCGTTTGGATCGGGCTGGATCAGGGAGCGGGGTCTGGTGCGTGTGATCGCAAGGCGGAGGAGGGAGTCGACGCAAAGCGTCGGCGACCGACGACAACGCGGCGAGCGTGCGTGCCGGACCCCGCGAGCCCGGCATGATCCAAACGAGAGGCCCTGACCCCCGAGCAGGGCAGCCGGCCTCGGTGACCCTCCGGGCCGGATCGGGCGGGTTCGCGCACCAGCGGTTCGCGAACCCGCCCGACTGTGTGACCAGCCGACGAGAGAAAGCGACTGCATGGCTCGGAAGTTGAGGATGAGCGGCCGTACGCCGCGTCGGACCCTCTGGTTCAGAACACTGATCGCGATCGCGGCGTGCGGCGCCGCAGTGGGCGGCCTGGCCGCCTACCGGACCCTCTCCGACGACACCACCGAGCGGCCGGTGACCATGGAGGAGGCGTCCAGGCTGGCGCTGTCGCGGCTGAATCTGTACCAGGCCAGTCCCGTGGCGGTGACTCTCACGGCCACCGAGGGCGGCGGTGTGGTGGTGCGGGTCAAGGGGGTCGTGGACTACCGAACCCATCGGGCCGTGGGGAGTTACCAGGTCACCGGTTCCACCGAGGCCTCCGGATCCTCCAGCTCCTCCGGAGCCGCCGGGCCCGCCGCCGGGCAGCTCGACCACGGGCTGGTCGTTTGGGACACCGGCGGCCTCGGCCTGGCCCCCGCGCCGGAGGGAGACAACAGCCCGCCCTGGCAGCAGGCCGAGCACATCCCGCGCTCGGGCTGGTCCGCACGCTCCTACACGACCGACCCCCTGGACGCCGGGCTCCAGTTGCTGATCGGTCTCGGCGCGGACCGCCCCGACAACCCGTTGTTGCTCGCACAGTCCGGGGCTCGCTGGCTGGAGCGTGATCGCATCGACGGCCGCAGCTACGACCGGTTCGCCGGGCCGCGTGCCCAGGGCGCCACGCCCAGTGCGGGGTCCGACGGAGAGCGGTCGCCGCTGACGTACTGGGTCGACGGCGACGGCGGCCTGCGGCGGGTGACGATGCGGATGCCGGGTCTGGGGACCCCGACCACGGTGGAGTTCTCCGGGCGCGAGGGCGGCGCAAAGCTCCCCGAGGCGCCGTGGGTCACCGGCTGACCGCTCCGTGCCGGTTCGCCCCGGCTTCCGCGGTTGCCGGCGACCCTCCTCGACTCACCCTTCAGGGGGCATGGTGAACGAGGGCCGAGCCAGCCGGAGCACCGTGCTCAGCGCGAGTGCGGCACGGCGTCCGCGTCCTTCGGGAGCGGGTACGCGGCCGCGTCGACGGCCCCCGGCAGGTCGGTCGCCGGACGGCCCGGGACCGTCGGGTCCGGCATGGACGGCTGGGCGGGCGGGGCCGGCACCTGGCTGAACGGGACGCCTGGCGGCGCCTGCACCGGCGCCGTCCGGCCGCTGGGCAGCGCGCCCCGACCGCGGGTGCCGCAACCCGCGCGGCCCTCCAGGCCGTCCGGGCTCTGGGTGGCGGGCCGATTGCCCGCGAAGCAGTTGCTGGGATCGGCTGAGGCCAGCACGAGGTCGGTGCCGTTGCCGTTGGCGCGGTTGCCCTCGACGCGATTGCCGCTCGCCGGATGCCCCGGCGGGTCGGTGACGACCACCCCGGCCGCCCGGTTGCCCCGGACCAGATTGCGCTGGACGCGGTTCTCGGTGCCACCGCCGATACCGATGCCGATGCCGAAGCCCCCGTCCGCCTGCTCGGGCGTGTCGGCGGCGTTGTTGTCGGCGACCACGTTGCCCGCGATCACCGCGCCGTGCTGCGGGGCGAGGGCCTCCAGGTCATTGGAGTTGACCGTGACGCCGACCCGGTTGCGGGCGACGCGGTTGCCCAGCACCGACAGGCCGTCCGAGGCATTGGTCAGTTCGATGCCGACCGCGTTGCGCTCCACGGTGTTGCCGCGGACGACGGTGGCGCAGGGCTTGCACTGGCCGACGTAGATGCCCGAGTCTGCGTGCCCGGAGGCGTAGGAGTCCTCGATCACACCGTCGCGCGCGTCAAAGGCGTAGATGCCGTACAGGCCGTTGTTGTACGCCGTCACCCGGGTCGCGCGGAAGCCCCGGACGGGCGGGAAGCGGGTGGTGTCCAGCGGGTCGTAGGCGGAGCCGCCGGCGCCGCGCTGCTGCAACCGCTCGTCGGTGACGCCGGTGAACAGCACGCCGTTGGCGAGATAGCCGTGCACGGTGAGGTTCTCGACCACCGAGCCGGCGCCGGTCACGGTGATGCCGTTGGCCAGACGCACACCGCCGTCGAAGACCACCGCGTTGCGGTCCGCTCCGCGCAGCACCACGCGGGGCTTGGTGACGCGCACGCTCTCCCGGTACACGCCCGGGCCGATCAGCACCGTCTCGCCCTCCCGGGCGGCGTCCACCGCCCGCTGCACCGAGGAGAAGTCCTGCGGAACGCGCAGCACGCTCCCCGCCGGATGCCGCGCATCGGTGGACGTCGACCCCGTACCGGAGCACCCGGTGGCCGCCATCGCGACCGAGACAACCAGCACCGACAGACGCAGCGCCGCCCGGAACACCGCCGCCGGGACTCCCGAACGCGCCAACAGTCCTTCTCCAAACAGGATTTGCATGGCAGTTGTTTTATCGTCTCCAATAGGCGCATGCCCACCGAACAGGGAAATGCGCAGGATTCACCCCGACCCGCGGCAACCCGTTTCGGGCGGCGCCGGGCACTGCTCGCCGGCGGAGCTGTGCTCGCCGCCGGGGTCGGCGCGGCGGCCGACGAATTGGCGAGGGACGGCCGGACAGCCGGCCGTGCCACCAGCGGTGCCCCGCCGACCGAGGCCGCGATTCCCTTCCACGGCGCCCGACAGGCGGGTGTCACGGCGCCCCAGCAACCGGCGACGCACCTGCTCTCCTTCGACCTTCCGCAGACCTCCGCCGCCACCGACCGGAAGACCCTGCGCAGCGTCCTCGGCGCGCTGACCCGCACGCTCGCCACCACGGCCTCCGACGCCCCGCCGGACCCGCGACTCCAGGACGGGGGCGCGACCCGGCTCACCTCCCTGGTCGGCATCGGTCCCGCCCTCGCCGCGCGCCTCGGCCTCAACGTCCCCGCTTCGCTTGGCGAGTTGCCGCTCTTCCCCGGCGACCGCCTCGACCCGCACCGCAGCAACGGCGATCTTCTGGTCCAACTGTGCGCAGCCGACCGCTGGACCCTCACCATCGTCGCCGAACTCGTCGGCACGGCCGCGCACGCCGCCGGCGCCGTACCGCGCTGGACCCAGTCCGGCTTCCTGCCCCACACGGCCCCCGGGACCACCCCGCGCAACTTGTTCGGCTCCAAGGACGGCACCGCCAACCCCGATCACGCGGCCGCCCAGCAGTGGGTCTGGGGCCCACCCGGAGCCCACCGGGACGGCACCGTTCTGGTCTACCGAAGGATCCACATGGACGTCACCGGCTTCGCGGCCCTCCCCGAGGGCCGGCGCGACCGGGTGATAGGCCGCCGCGCCCGCGACGGCGTCGCGCTCAGCGGCACCGCCGAGCACGACGAGCCGGACATCTACGCCAAGAACCCCGACGGTTCCTACGTCATCCCGGCCACCGCCCACGTGCGTCTCGCCAGCCCCCGCTTCGACGGCGGCGCCCGTATGCTCCGCCGCAGTTACAGCTACGACGACGGCCCGACCGACCGCGGCCTTCTCTTCTGCGCCTTCATGCGCGACCCCGCCCAGTTCACCCGCGTCCAGAACCGCCTGGCCGCCCGCGACGCCCTCACCCCGTTCCTCCAGCACCGGGCCTCGGCCGTGGTCTACGTCCTGCCCGGCACCGCACCCGCCGGGACTCTCGGCGAACAGCTCTGGACCTGAAGTTGTCCACCCAGGGAAACTGACCTGCGATGATGCGGCCGGACGTGAGACGTCGCCGAGCCCGGCACCGAGCCCCTCCCGAGCCGAAGCGTAAGAATCCCCCATGCCTTGACCGGGGCAGATCGGCCGGGAGGCCCTGCGCTGCCTGCTCGTGCGCCGCGGGATCACCTTCCAGCGCACCAAGACATGGAAGGATTCCACCGACCCGGACTTCGACACCAAGCTGGACCGCATCGAGTGCGCACTCCATGAACGGCCCGACCGGACCTTCGCCTTCGACGAGTTCGGGCCGCTCGGTATCCGTCCGACCGCCGGGTCCTGCTGGGCCGAGCAGGGACGCCCGGACCGGCTGCCTGCGACCTATCACCGTACCCATGGCACCACCTACTTCCACGGCTGCAACTCGGCCGGCGGCGACACCCTGTGGGGCGTCAACCGGATCCGCAAGGGCAGCGCACCGACCTGGGCCGCGGCTCAAGTCGATCCGGGCACCCCGGCCGGACGGCGCCCCGATCTACGTGATCCTGGACAACCTCTCCGCCCACAAGAACTGGCGCATCCGCCGCTGGGCGAAGAAGAACAAGGTCGAACTGTGCGTCACGCCGACGAACGCGTCCTGGGCGAACCCGATCGAGGCGCACTTCGGGACGGAAGGGCTTGGAGTGCGTACGTCGTGGGGCAGCAAAGCGCCCCGCACGGAACACGGTGCGGCCCGTATTGGTCGGGCTATTGCGGTCCGCCCGGTGCACGGGAGGAATGCGGGGCCCGGTTGAGTGCGGTCATGCGGTAGTTGGTGATGCGGGTACTGAGTTCGGCGTCGGGGGCAAGTAGTTCGCCGGCGTGGATTCCGCCTGGGTAGACATGGAGTTCGACGGGGACGCCGGCCTGCATGAGCCGGTTGGCGTAGGTGAGGTCTTCGTCGCGGAAGAGGTCGGGGTCGCCGACGTCCAGGTACGTGGGCGGCAGTCCGCTGAGGTCATCGGCCCGGGCGGGGGCGGCGCAGGGGCTGACGTGGTCGGTGCCGAGCGTGTCGCCCAGGAGGGCCTGCCAGCCCTGGAGGTTGGCGGCACGGTCCCAGATGCCGACGAGGAGGAGGGGTTGATCCGGCCCACCCGGAGCAGCAACGGCTATCGCGACTTCTGCGACGGCGCCGATGAGGTGGTGCGGCAGATCCGCGGGCTGATCGAGTGCGGGCTGCCCACCCGGATCATCCGCGACATCCTGCCGTACCTGGACGGCCCGTCGGATCTGCTGCCGCCAGTCCCCTGTGCACGGATGCTCGACCAGGTGGCCGCCGAGCGGGAGCTCCTCGACAGCCGCATCCGGTGCCTGACCCGCAATCGCAGCGCCGTCGACGCCTATCTGCGGGCTGCCCGGAAGGCCGCCCGCGCGACGGCGGACGCATGAGGCCGGGGCTGGTGGGGCTCCCGGATTTGACTCTCACGTAGACGTGAGGGTTTTAGCCTCCGGGCACGACCTCTGCCACTCACTCCTCGCTTACCGCGAATCCCCCGTCCAGCACCGTGAGTTGGCCCCTGAGCGGACTGCTGGTGCTCGCCGGATCCGCGTTCGTCACCATCCTCACCGAGGCTCTGCCGGCCGGAGTGCTGCCCGCGATGAGCACCGATCCGGACGTCACCGAGGCACGTGCAGGGCTGCTGATCACCGTCTACGCACTGGCCGCAGCCCTCACCGCGATCCCGATGACCGCCTGGACCCTGATTCTGCCCCGCCGCACCCTGCTGCTGGCGCTGCTCCTCGGCTTCGCGGCCACCAACGTAGTGACGGCGATGTCCACCGGCTTCGCCCTGACACTTGCCGCGCGGGTCGTCTGCGGGGTGTTCGCCGGCCTGCTGTGGGCCATGGTTCCGGCGTACGCCGCACGGCTGGCCCCGCAGCGCAGCGGCAAGGCGATCGCCACCGCGCTGGCCGGGATGACGGTCGGGCTGTCGCTCGGCATCCCGGCCGGCACCGCGCTGGGCGGACTCATCGGCTGGCGCGCCGCCTTCGGGCTGCTCACCGTGCTGGCCGTGGCCCTGGCCGGCACCGCACTGTGGCGTCTGCCGCAGCTGGCCGGCGAGGCGGCGAGCCGCGGCATGGGGCCGATGCGCACCATACGTACGCCCGGAATCCCCGCCATCAACATCACGTCGCTCCTGATGGTCCTCGGCTCTACGTGCTCTACACCTACATCGCCCCCTTCGTGGAACAGGCAGGGTTGGGGGTCGGCACCGGCACCGTGCTGTTCCTGTTCGGCCTGGGTTCCATGGTCGGCGTCTGGATCGCCGGAGCCACCGCCGACCGTCGGCTGCGCGTCGCCACGATCGGCCTGCTGGCCCTGTCCGCCGGGTGCTTGGCGGTATTCGGCGCAGTCGGGCACAGCACCGTGGCCGTGGTACTCGGTGCGGTGTTCTGGGGCGTGACGCACGGCGGCATTCCGACACTGACACAGACCGCGGGGGTCAAGGCGGCCCCGCTCGATCCCGACACCGCCAACTCCCTCTGGGTCACCGGCTGGAACATCGGCATGGCCGGCGGCTCCCTGCTCGGCGGCACCGTCCTGGACAGCGCCGGCTCGGGGGCACTGCCGTGGACGGCCTCCGCCCTGCTCGCCGCTTCCGTGCCGACGGCCGTGCTCGCCCGACACACTGGTTTCCCGTCCCCCAGCCACATACACGCCCGCGACCACGACCGCGTGCAGCGGGGGCTCTGCCGACGCTGCCGCGCCCGAGAAATAGAGCAGGATCCGACTCGGCCGACCATGGCAGTGGGGTCCCTGCGCTACTTCACCCACGACGGCACCGACGACACCAGGCGGGTGCTGTCCTTCCATTCCCGGGTGGGGGAAGCGGAGGCGATGGCGGACGGGGTGCCAGCGGTCGCCGCGGCCCTGGCCGAAGACGGTCCGGACACCTATCCGCGCACGGGGCGGTACGAGCTGCTCGCGCACCTGGTGTCACTGATCGTTCTGGAACGCCTGACAGTGGCCCGGTTCGCACTGGCCGGGCGCTGCGCCTTCGAGGTCCAGCGCCTTCCGTGCAGCAACGGGCGTTCTCCGCCCGCAACCGGGCCAGTTCCTCAGCCGGACTCCCGCCGGCCTCGCGGCGCTCGGGCAGTGCCTGCGACTCGTTTTCCTTGCGGACCCACGCCCGCAGCGACTCGGCGGTGATCCGAGGTCCGCCGCCACCGCCGCGTATGTGCGCTTGCCGCCCGCGGCGCGGCAGAGCGCGACCGCGTCCTTCCTGAACTCCTCCGGATACGGCGACTTGCGTCCCACCTGGACATCCCTCCCCGGACCATCAAGATCCATTGTCAGGGTGTCCACTCCGAAGGATCAGCCTCAATATGGCCGTGACCGCCTGCGACGACACCGGCATGACCGACCCCGTCACCCGCCCTCAACTGTCCCGTCTCTGCACCGCGATCCGCCAAGGCGAAATCCACGGCATCGTCGTCGCCGACCGTACTGACATAGCAATTTCTGCGGCGTCTACCGCGATGAGCCGGGGCTGCGGGCCGCACGGCTGGACGCGAACGGCGGACCGCCTGGATGTCTGCTCACTTTCCGGAAGGTTTGCCCCGAGTCCAGACCTGAGCCATGGCCTGAGCGACGTCCGTACTGAGGCGCCGAGTGGCGATCCGGTCAATTTCATCGAAATTTTCCGTGTACCGCTTCATGAAGCGCCCGAAAAGCCTCCGCAGGACGATACCTGCGATTCCCAGCGGAACCATTGCTGCTGAGATGAGCAGCAAAATCAAATCGATAGTGTTCCTGGTGAGGGTGTTCCAGTAGCCGAGGTCCGAGGGAAGGGCGACTGTGCCGGTATCGTTCGGGTCGTACACGACCACCATGGTGTAGCCGTCCCTCACCTGATGTGTCTTAAATTGCAGCGGCGATTCAACAGAACGTCCGTCGGACGGGGTAAAGCGCACCCAGCAGGTGACAGACAGTTCGCCACCGTTTTCGTCGTGGAGGGCTTGCTGGCATCTCGTGACACTCGCGTGGGTCTGAACTCCGTGACTCTTCAGGGTAGATATCACCTTGGCGTGGTTCGGCATGATGAACATCACGATCGCGACGAAACCGCACAGCCCCACAACGATCATGGTGATGGATGTGATCGTTAGGTATCTGAGCAGATTGCTTGGACGTGCGGGCTTCGTACTCATCGGCTCCCTGACGTAATTGAATCAGTCGATACTGCTCTACCCCGTCCATCCGGGGCGCGATCTTCTCGCGGCAGGCCAATTGACCACAGCTCAAGTGCGGACCGTCATCCTTCGCTGGCTACCGACCCTGACGCACTCGGACAATCTGAAAGCATGGCCGCGAAATGCTACCGGGACGAGCGAGCTTCCCGCCGCCAGCCCGCGTTGATCTCCAGGCCGTCCCAAGGCTTCGAGGAGGGCTACCGACTCGTAGGCCCGGGCGGAGCACTCACTCCGATCATCAGGCACGTGCAATGGCTGGGCAACCATCCGGACGGCCCCGAGACGCACGTGTTGATCCCCTTCGAGGACGGCACGAACGTCGAGTTCCCCATCGATGTCCGGCTGGCTACCGTCTGGTGCGACGAGCAACGAGCGGTCAGCGGTGCGGCGTTGATGGAGGCGGCTCCCGCTGCGTGGGGTGCCCCCACTGAGCCCTGGCGTTAGGCGTGCCGCCCGGGACTGTGCCGCCGCCGCTCGGTCAGGAGTTCGGCACCTATGCCGTGATGCTGGGAGAGGAGGACGAGCAACGCTTCGCCGAGGCATGTGGACTGATCCGCGAGATCAACCCGGGCGGTACGGCGATCGGCATCGGCTTCAGCTCCCCTCCACGCTATTGAACTTGATCGGGTGATGTCGGGCTGTTCGCCGGACAGCGCGCAGATGGCTTCGGTAGTCCTGGAGCGGTGAGATACGCGCAGGGCGGCGGCTTGACCGACGCTGAGGCGGCCGTGCGCGAGCGGGTCCGGCTCCAGGCCGTGACGCGCTTCGAGGGCGGGGAAAAGAACCGGGATATCGCTGCCGCGTTGCGGGTCTCGGTGCGGTCGGTGGAACGCTGGCGGCGCCAGTGGCGCGAGAACGGCCACGCCGGGGTGGCGTCGAAGGGGTCACCTGGTCGGGCGCGGCTGTCTGACGTGCAGATTGCCCGACTGGAGCGGGAGTTGGAACGCGGTCCGCTGGCGCACGGGTGGGCGGACCAGCGGTGGACGCTGGCCCGGGTGAAGACGCTGATCGGCCGACTGTTCCACGTCTCATACACGGTGGAGGCATCTGGTCCCTGGTCAAACGCGACATCGGCAGTCTCGCCGCCGCCGGCCTTGGCCAGATCACCCGCCCCGTGAAGCGCAGGCGCAGAATGCTGCAGTACCGGCCGGAGGTGACCGACGGCTGCCTTGCGGGCACTGGCTTGATCCTCAACACGTGGGCGGCAATGGGTATTTGGTCATGTCGGCCGCATGGATGCCGCTGCTTCGCTGATGTGTCGCACCTGGTCGGCGGTCAGGCGTCGGAGGTCCCGGATCAGCTCGGCCACGCCGGCCACCGCCGGCTCCGGGGTGTGGGGCTCCTCGGACAGTGCGATGCCGGTCAGAGCGGCCAGGTCGCCGGCAGGGATGCCCAGCAAGGTCCCGAAATCGGCAACAAGGTCGGGGGTCAGCTCCTTGCGGCCTGCGCCGACCATTCCGTACGTGGACGCGGACCAGTACCGCCCGGTCATGAAGAGGAAGATCCTGGCCATGCCCATCCAACCCAGGTTCCGGTATCTGAGCATGCGGACGAGCAGGGCCCCTGGAGGCCCAGCAGGCGTGTCATAGAGCTGAGGAAACGACGGCGGCTGCAGGAGCTTGCCCCGTGGCAACGACCGGACGAGGTGGCGCAACTCGCCTCTCTTCTCCGATGGGAGATCTACGGCATGTTCTACGACATACGGGACCCACCTGCGGGCCTCCGCGTCCAGGGGAGCCAGGTCGTCCGGAACCGTCGCCCCCGCGATCACGAATACGTCTTCGGCATGCAAACCGAGGGCAGGTCCGAGCTTTCGGAGCAGCGATGGGCTTGGCACGATGCCGGCGAACACACTCTGGAGCTCGAGTTCAGGGACTCCGGCTCGCCGTGCCAGGACGCCGATGTCCAGCTCCCTGCGATCTGACAACGCGGCAAGCAGCACACCGAAACCCGGATATCCCGTCATGCCGACAGCGTAGAGCGGCCATCACCTGCCGTCCGCTGGTCCAGTCGACTTCCGGCAGCAGGCCCCGATCGGGTCGATCGACGCCCCAGGGCGACCGACACCACGAGTTCAAGTTCAGTACTACTTCGTCTGCCGTGCCCCCTGACGCCCAAGGATCTGCGACAGCCCTACCAGAACAAGACCACCCAGCATGAGCGACATATTGGCCCCCAAAGGCATGACGCGCGCGGCCGCGACCCCTGCTGCCAGCAGCATTACGCCAGCGCCCCAGACACCGGGGCGTCCCACACTGTTGCGAAGCCAGGGCACAGCGACCCGGCCAGTTACCAAGGTCACCATCCCCACCACACCAAACGTCAGAGCCATCACCATGCTGACGATCAGAAAGAACATGGACATCTGCCCCCTTGAGTACTTCTGCGGTGATGATCTCAGGAACATCGGCGCGCCACGATGCCAGAACCCGGCAGCGTAGGCCCGTTCCCCTTGCCACAACACCGCCGGAGACTGCGACCGCCGAGCACCATGGGAAACGATGTCTCGCGACACCGGCTCCGCAATCAACCGCCCGAAGGACTTCCGGAGCCGACTCGTTGGCCTCGCAGGTCAGACAGGTCCTCGTCACTGAGGCTGAGATCGTTCGCCGTGAGGTTCTCCTCCAGGTGATCGAGACAACCGGTGCCCGGAATCGCCAGTGCCGACGGCGAGGTCGCCAGCAGCGAGGCGATCGCGACCTGCGCGGTGGTCGCGCCCAGGCGTGCTGCGACCTTGCGAAGCCGTTCGGCGTCGAGCGGGCTGCCGCCACCGCCGAGCGGGAAGTACGGCACGTACGCGATGCCCGCTTCCTCGCATTCCGCCAGCAGCCCCATGTCATCGGTGTGCCGGTTCTGTACCGCCGCGACGGGCGCGATCGCCCAGGCCTCGGCGAACTGGGCGGCGTCGACGTTACTGACACCCAGGTGCCGGATCAGCCCCTCGGCGCGGAGCTCGGCCAGCACCGCGAACCGATCGGCGATCGATTCGCCGCCCGGCCCGGTCATCCCGCCCACCCGCAGATAGACCAGGTCGAGCCGGTCCAGCCCGAGCGAGCGCAGATCCGCCTCAACCAAGCCGCGCAGCTTGTCGGGCGTCGCCTGTTCGCTCGGCACACCGTTTGGCCCGGGCAGCGGCCCGACCTTCGTCGCGATCACCAGATCGTCACGCTACGGGGTCAATGCCGTACGGATCAGTTCGTTGGCCCGCACCGCCCCCCCTTCCGTAGAAGCCGGCCGTGTCGATGTGATTCACACCCAGCTCCACGGCCCGCCGGAGCACCGCGATGCCGCCCTCAGGGGCTCGCGCCGGGCCGTCGAAGGTGCCCATCGCCAGGCGCATTGCGCCGAAGCCGAGCCGGTTGATGGTCAGGTCTCCCCCGAGGGAGAAGGTCTTCATCGTCATGGGGCTGATAATGTCCACCGCCACGACGCCCGGCGAGCTCGTGGCAGCTTGCTGCCAGACTGGCGGGATGCGGAACGAACAGGTGCTTTCAGTCCAGGGGGACGCGGAGTTGATCGCGCGTGCCGGTCATCTCTTCGAGTCCGCGCAGACCGAGTTCCTGTGCGCCGCCCGCGACCTCAAGACCTGGTCGCAGCCGGAGGCCAGGGCCGCGATCCGGAACCGAATGCGTGCTACGGATTCCTCGGACTTCACCTCTCGCAAGCTGCTCAGCCCGGTCGCGCTTGCCGACGAGGAGGCCCGCGCCCACCTGCGACTGGTGCAGAGCAAGGGCGCTCTCGTTCGGATCAGTGGCTCGCCGCTGCCGCACGGGACCATCATCATCGACCAGCGGGTGGTGATCCTCGCCGGCCGGGAGACCCCCACCGGCCGCGAGTACACCGTGACGACGTCGCAGATCCTGGTCGACGGCGTCCACTCGCTGTTCCGCGCCATCTGGGACAGCGCCGTCGATCTCGACACCTATCTGCGCAGCAACATCCCCCACCTCGACGCCGACGGCCGCGTGATCCTCGAAGCCCTCGGCTCTGGACTCACCGACGAATCGGCGGCCAAACGGCTCGGCGTCTCGCTACGCACCTACCGGCGGCGCGTGGCCGAGCTGATGGCCAAGCTCGAGGCCGACTCCCGCTTCCAGGCCGGGCTGCGCGCGGGCGAGCTGAGGCTACCCCGATAACACCCCGGTGATCGCTTCATACCCCTGCACATCTGAGCATCTCGGGTCAGCAACCAACCATCACGTCAACCCCCGAAGGACTTCCGGAGTCGACCGCTTACGGCCTTGGGGGCAATGGAGAAGGTGAGTCATATCCTCTGATCGATCTTGCTGTCGTGATGGCAGCCGGGTGTCTCGTCGTGAAGATCGCGGCGGATCCTCCATCGCGAGTCGTGCCTGGCCGCCGATGGGGGCCCGTGGGGGAGCCAGTCGGGTGGGTGCAGGCGTCCAGAGGGGCATGGATCAAGGTTTCCGACTGCGTGAGGCGACCACCGAGGACGCCGACGTCCTTGCCGATGTGCACACCCGGACCCGGACCGCGTACTACACCGCGGGCGGCATGCCCGAGGAGGAACTCGCCGACCCGAGCGATTGGGGGGAACGGCGCGACGCCTGGACGCGGGTGCCGGCCGCACCGGCGCGTGCCACGCTGGTCGCGGATGACTTGGACGGGACGGTGGTCGGGCTGCTCACTGCCGGGTCACCGCACCACGAAGACCTGGACGCCTCGACGTTCTACGAGCTGTACCAGATCGGGGTACTGGCGCACGCCTGGGGGTGCGGGGTGGGTGGGGCCCTGCACCGGGAGTTCGTCGCGCTGGCCGTGGCCGCCGGCTGCGCCGAGGGCGTGCTGGAGTGCTGGGCGTCCAACACCCGTGCGCAGCGCTTCTACGCCCGAAACGGGTGGCGGCCGGATGGAGCGCGCCGTCCAGGACCGCTGGACCATGACTACGTCCGGCTGCGACTGAAGCTCGTATCGCACAGCTTCCGAGCGGGGCTGACGCAAGGTCAGAGTCGGTCGGCACGTCGGGAGATGTGACTGTTGCCCTGGATCGTGCCGCCCTGCCCCATCCTGCCTTCACTGGTGTGACACGCCAACACTTCGCCGAGCTGGTTGCCGAGTTGGCGCCACGCTGGGAGGCGGCGCGGGAGCCGGACCGGGCCGAGCGGCGTGGGGGTCTTCGGAAGCGCCTGGCCGGGTCGGGACGCAAGGTGAAGCTGGTGTTCACCGACCGGCTGCTGGTCACCCTGATCTGCCTGCGTCACCAGCTGCCGCACACCGCGTTGGCGGAGCTGTATGGGGTGGACCGCTCCACTGTCTCGGCGTCGGTACGGGAGATACGGCCTCTGCTCGCCGCCCGCGGCTTCGCTGTCCCCGACCGGCCCGGCATCCGGATCCGCACCCTGGAGGACCTGTTCGCCCAAGCGGTGGCCGAGAACATCGAGCTGCGCGTCGACGGCACCGAGACCCAGGTACGCCGGCCCCAGGCTCACCGGCCCGGCCGGAAGACGTTCGTCTCGGGCAAGAAGAAGTAGAACACGATGAAGACCACCAGTTTCAGCGACGGCCAGGGCCGCACCCTGTTCTCCGGCGTGGTCAGGCCCGGCCGGATGCACGACCGGACGGCCGTGCGCACCGAGGGCATCGCCGAACAGTTCCGGCTCCGCCCGCAGGTCAAGGCCACGGCCGACGACGGCTACCGCAGGCTGGCAGGCGAGTTCCCCGACCAGATCCGCGCGCCGCCGAAGAAGCCCGGCGAGGATGCCGGCGACGGCGAACACCGGGCCTGGCGGGAGGCCAAGCGACGGCAGTCCTCGGCGAGGATCTGCATCGAGCACACCAACGCCGAGCTGAAGAAGTGGCGCCCGCTCCAGCGATACACCGGATGCCGCGCAACCTACGGAGAAACCCAAGCCGCGATCGCCTCCCTCGTCTCCGACCGCTCCGCCAGGCGCCCCACCCGCCGCAGGACCAGCACCGCCCTCGTGCCCGTCCACACCACCACCTGCTGACTCATCCATCGGCCGAACCCCCAGGCCAACCTGCCCCGGACCCAATTGCCCCAAGGTCGTAAGTGTTCGCGCGTTCAGGCTCCTGGGGGCAGCAGCCGCGACAGTCCGTAGCGGAAACGGTCGTCGAAGGAGTCCGTGACCATGAGGTGCTCGCCGATCCGGGCGAGGGCGGGGTAGCTGCCGGTGGCGACGAGTTCGTGGAACGAGCCGCGGGGATTGTCGGACGGGGTCTGCTGCTCCTGGGTCAGGCCGAGCGTGAAGTAGACGATCGACCAGCACAGGCGGGCCGCGTCCGCCTCATGGAATCCGGCGTCCAGCAGGGCGCCGACGATGGTGTCAGCGACGCGCAGGGTCTTGCCCGTGCCGGTGAATGTGCCCGCGACCAGGCGGCCGCCGTCGCGGTGTGCGAGCAGGGCGTCCCGGTAGCGGGTGGCGACCGTGCGGACCCGTTCGACCGGTTCGTCCGGCAGGTGGGTGACGTCGACGGAGCCGACGATGTGGTCGGCCATCGTATCGATGAGTGTCTGCTTCGTCTTGACGTACGAGCTCACCGAGTTGAGGTGGGAACCGAGGGTCCGGGCGACCCCACGCAGCGTCAGTTTCTCGAGACCTTCCGCCTCGAGCGTGGTGAACGCCGCCTCGATCACGTCGTCCAGCGTCCAGCGCATCCTCGTGTCCCGTTCCGTTCTCCGTCACCCACCGGCGATTTCCTGGTCATGGTACAAGCGGGCTGTTCAGTGCCCTCTTCCCGACCCTGTTCAGGCGCCGAATGCCGCCTGGGACACCGCACCCCAACGCTCCCACTCCTCGATGCGGGACGCGTACTCCGCCCGGATCACGTCGAGCGGCCCCTTGCCGAAGAAGATCCGCAGGGGCGGCTCGTCGGCATCGACGACCGCGAGGATCGCCGCGCGGGTGGCGGTCGGCTCGCCGCGCACTCCGGCCGGCCGCTGCATGCCGGCGCGGAAGCCGTCGTAGGCGGCCAGGCGTTCGGCGTGGACGGCGGACGGTCCCGCCCAGTCGGTGGCGTATCCGGCGGGTTCGACCAGGGTGACCTTGATGCCGAAGTCCTCGACCTCCTTGGCGAGGCTCGCGGTGAATCCCTCCAGGCCGAACTTCGAGGCGTGGTAGACGCCGAGGCCCGGCAGCGAGAAGACGCCCGCGATCGAGGAGACCTGGATGATGTGCCCGCCGCCCTGGGCGCGCAGGCGCGGCAGCGCGGCCTGCGTGACCCACAGCGGGCCGAGCAGATTCACCTCGATCTGCGCCCGGGCCTGTTCCTCGCTGATCTCCTCGACCATGCCGAACAGGCCGTAGCCGGCATTGTTGACCACGACGTCGAGGCGGCCGAAGCGGTCGGCGGCCTGACGTACCGCGGCATCGACGGCCGCGCGGTCGGTGACGCCCAGCTGGATCGGCAGCAGGTTGTCGCCATGGGTCTTGATCAGGTCGTCGAACGCGTCGGGGATCCGGCTCGTCGCGGCGACCCGGTCGCCCCGTTCCAGTGCCGCCTCGGTCCACTGCCTGCCGAGCCCCTTGGACGCGCCGGTGATGAACCATGTCTTCGCGGTCATGTCGTGCTCCTGTGTTCCTCGGTGCCGGTTGGGGCTCCCCAGCTGCGCACGCCCGAATGCAGTCCGTCGGCCCCGACCACGACGTCGAAGCGGCGCGGTGCGGACTTCTCGAAGGTCACGCGCACGCCGTCGTGCCGGTCGTCGAGTGCGCCGATGCGGTCACCGAAGACGTACTCGACCGAGCCACGGGTCGCCTCGTGGAGGATCTCCACCAGCGCACCCCGCAGAATCTCGGTCTCGGTCACCGGCCCGTCCCCGCCGAAGCCGTCCGCCCGCACCGATGCCTGCCGCCGCCCTTGTGCATCCACGAACGACAGCCCGTCCGCGCCCGCCCGCGCGGCACGGACCGCCTCGGCCAGGCCCGCCCGGGCGATCACGTCGCGCCCGCAGCCGCGGATGTCGATCAGCTGCCCGCCGGTGCGGCGCTCCGACGCTGACTCGACGACCGTGACCTGTGCCCCGTACCGCGCCAGCCAGTACGCGAGCGCCGGGCCTGCGATACCGGCGCCGGAGATCAACACCTTGACTCTGGTCATCTTTCACCACCTGCGATTTTGGTCGTTGACCAAGTTTCGCATCTCAGTAGAATTGGTCAGCGACCAAAAGTCAACCAAGGGCGCAGTCTCTGGGAACGGCGGCGAGAGTTGCGCCGAAGCGCGACGGACTGGCCGCAGCCTCACACCGGGTCGGCCCGTCGCCCCCGCCAGGCGCATGTCACTGCATCGCGACGGATTCACCCGCGATCCGGACCATGCCTATGAGGTTCGGGCCGCTGACCACACGCGAGAGGAATCGGCCTCGCTCGTGAGACCGGCATCCCAACCGCCAGTATGAGACAGCCCGCCGAGCGGCAGGTCGGGGCACCGCGAGATGGCATGGGAGTGGAGATCCCACAATGTTGGAGGATCTTGGATTTCTTGTCGGAATCTCATGACCGATGTCGGATCGGAGTCGGATCCGACACAGGGCTGAGACTCACAGGTCGCGGCCTTGGCTCGTTGGAGGCTTGGACGCCCTGAGCCACAGCGCGCGCTTGCCCTCGATGCCGCCGCCGAAGCTCCATGAGCTCCACGCGGCCGCGCTCCGGCCGCGGGCGACCAGGTTGAGCAGACCCTGCCTGCTGATGCCGAAGCTGCGCTCGCACACCAGGTCGTCCTCGTTGGTGAACAGGTCCGGCAGCCAGGCGAAGCGCTTGGCCACCAGCCCCACCAGGGACAGCAGCGCCGAGCCGCCCGCGTACTCCTCGCTCTCCTCGCTGTGATCCTCCAGGTCCTCGGACTTCTGCATGCAGTACCGGGAGGTGTCCCGCATGCTCCTGCGGAGATCCGCGTACCAGCCGCTGTTGCTGTGATCCTCCTCCCAGCAGGAGATGTTCAGCGTCACCCACTTCTCGGCCCTGCCGGAGAACAGCACCGAGTTCGCGGGAAACAGGTGGGCCCAGCCGGTCTCGACCGGGAACACGTACGACTGGAACGTGTTCGCCGATCCGGTGTCGCTGCCCGAGGCGGAAGTCCAGTAGATCTCGTGGTCGAGGACCCCAGCGACGCCAACTTCGCCTCCGGCCGGACTCCCACGCAGGGCGCCAACGGATGCCGCTTCGGCTTCGACCCGAAACACCCGTCCAAACCGCCGCAGGTCTCCAGCGCCGACGGCCTCTACGCCGAGGCCACGACCGGCGCCATGGGCGCACCGGCACGGACTCCAGGCAGATTCCTTTTCAAGACCGCGGACACCGACGTCACCGAGTACAAGTGGGCAAATTCGACGTGGACGGCCACGGTGTCACGGACAAGCCGGGCGACCTCGACGGCGACGGCCAGCCCGGCCTGCTCACCGTCGACAGCGCCAACCGCCTGCAACTCCACAGCGGCACCGGCCAAGGCCGCGTCGACACACCCTTCTCCCCGAACACCAGCGTCGACTGGAACGGCCCGCTCCTCACCCACCGGGGCGACCTGGACGGGGAGGACTACGAGGACCTCGTCACCCGCAAGAGCGGCGGTCAGTTCTGGCAGTACCCGAACAACGGGCAGGGCGAATTCCCCAAGGAGAACAAAGGAGAAAGTGGAGATCTTCGCCGCCCACGAAAGCGGTGTGGTAGCTGTCGACCCTCGCGCCGATCTGATCTGATACCGGTCCGCAGCACCCACGCGGAGCCCGAGGGCATTCGGAGAGTTCCCCCACCCGACTCCGCCAGTCACGCCTCCGGCCCGGCGCCCGCGTGTGCCACCTGGGCTCAACCAGCCTCACCGGTCGGGCCGGCCTGGCCGTGTCCCGGTGCCTTGGCTGCTGTGCTCGGTCTCATGTTGGAGTGCGGCCACGCAATGGAGAGTGGTCTTGAAGGCGGTGTACTCCTGCTTGCCCAGCGCCTTCGCGTGGCGTTCCTCGATCGTTCGCATGATGGAGGTGGCGGCCTCCATCTGGAGCAGGCCGCGTTCGGTGGGGTGGATCAGTTTGGCTCGGCGGTCTGCGGGGTCGGGTTTGCGTTCGACGTAGCCCAGGCGTTCGAGGTCGTCGATGAGGGTGCTGATGACCTGCTTGTGCTGTCCGGAGGCGCGGGCGAGTTCGCTCGCACGGACGCCGTCGGATCGCAGGTGGGCGAGGACGGCGCCGGCGCGGGGCTGGATGTCGTCGAAGCCCTGTTCGGCGAGTGTGGTGAACAGCTCGCGCTGGACGGAGAAGAGGATCCGGGCGGCGAGTACGCCGAGGTCCGGTTCCTTGGTCTGACGTCCGGTCAACGCCCCTCCTGTCTCTGCGCTTGTCTGCCGCTCTGCTCCGACCGGCAACTTTAGCCCTGTCCGGCGGGCCGGGCCTCGCCCGGACGCAGGGTGCCTCCTCCCGGCCGATGCTTGCCCTCCGGGCGCCAGGGGCATAGCCTCAAAATAGTCACCAATCTTGACTATCAAGATTAGTGACCGATTAGCCCGTGGTCCAACCCTCGAAGGAGCGGAAGATGAGCGAGCGCAGCAAGTTCCAGGAGTCGATTACCCGGGAGAACGCCGCCGTGGTGCTGGTCGACCATCAGGTGGGCCTTCTCTCCGGCGTCCGGGACATCCCGGTCGGCGAACTGAAGCACAATGTGGTGGCGCTGGCCCGGGCGGCGACCGTGTTGGGCATCCCGCTGGTCGTCACCACCACTGCGGCCGGCAGCCTGTGGGGGCCGACCACTCCCGAACTGGTCCAGGCACTGCCGGCCGGACAGAAGATCATCGACCGCAGCACCGTCAATGCCTGGCACGACGACCGGGTCCGCGAGGCCATCGAGGCCACCGGCCGACAGAAGGTGATCTTCGCCGGGGTATCGCTCGAGGTCTGCGCGGCCCTGCCCGCGATCTCCGCCACAGGTGCCGGGTACGACGCCTACGTCACCCTGGACGCCTCCGGCACCTTCAGCCAGGCCAAGCGGGAGGCCGGACTGCTCCGTCTGCAGCAGGCAGGTGTCATCGTCTCCGACTACGCCACCCTCATGGTCGAGGCGCTGGCGGACAACGCCGCCCACGACTCCGACGCCCTCTACGCCGCCCTCGACATGCCGTTCGCCGTTCTGGTCGGCCAGATCTCCGCGGCCTATCAGGCATAGCGCCCACCGACCCGCCGGCGCCCCGGCGGCGGCCTGAAAGCAGGCATGATCCCGGCGGCGGCCGGTGGTACACACCGTGCCATCCGTAGCGTTCCACGAACTCTCCCTGCACGAGGACGAGTCGCTCGGCGCGCCCGCCCGCTCGGCGCCGCGCCCGCCGTGCCCCGCACAGCCGCGCCGAAGCGGTGCCGGCGCGTGTCGGACGGACATGGGTGGTCCGACCCCGGCGACCGGTTCGCTCGCTCCGGCCGCCCCTCGTACCTCGCGTGGCATTCCGGGGTCAGCCCGGATGAGGGCGGGCGGAGACGGTCATGGTGATGGGGGGCGGGGCCGAGCGTGGCGGCCGCGACCGGTCCGGGTTCACTGCCCGGGGCCGGGTCCAGGTGCCACCGCTCGGTGACGGCGGCCGTGATCAGGGTGAGTTCCGCCAGGGCGAAGTCTCCCCCGGGGCAGCCGTGCACCCCCGTGGCGAAGGGAATGCACGCGCCCCGTGGCGGCTGGGCGCGGCGGTCCGGGTCCCACCGGTCGGGGTCGAAGGATTCGGGCCGGGAGTACCAGCGGGAGTCGCGGTGCATGGCGTAGGGGCTGTAGAAGACCTGGGTTCCTCGCTTGATGGAGTGGCCGCCCAGTTGCAGGTCGGTGGCGGCTCGCCGGGGGAAGAACCAGATGGGTGGGTAGAGCCGCAGGGTCTCCTGGACGATGTGGCGGGTGTGGATGAGGTCGGGCAGGTCCGAGGGGGTGGCGGGGCGGTCGGCGTCGTGCGGGCCTCGGGGCATCGATGAACCGGCCAAGACGAGGCGCGGCCTCGGTTCGCCTCGCGTCCGAGGCCGGAGGAACCTGGATCCGATACGCCGCCGTCGACCACACACGGTCACCAGCAGGCTGTACTCCACGAGAACTGGCGACAGTTGAATAGGAGAGTCCGCCAGTATCACACCCGAACTCGGCACCTGGCAGTAGTGCTGTCCGGTGGACACCAACAAGGGCAACCTACAGCGCCATGTGCGCCTCAGCTTCTTCGGCTGACCTCACCAGTTCCCGTAGTCCTCCACCAAGTTGGCGATGAGCGCGAGCAGCGCGTCGGCTCGGTGCCGGTCCCCGCGCTGGGCCCGCAGGTCCTGGTGGACCGTCCGGAGCCGGGCCAGGGCGGCCGGCTCGCGGTCCCGCACCTCTTCGAGCAGCGGATCAGTGATCAGGTCCAGGCATGCGCTGAGCAGCCGACGGGTGGCCGAGGACGGCGGGGCGGGGTCGGGGGCGGCGTAGCCGGTGGTCAGATAGCGCGCGGGATCGGTCAGGCTCCAGCCAACGATGGAGCCGTGCTGGACCAGGAGCGCCACGTCCGGGGCGATGCCGATGCGGGCCTCCAGCGGTTCGTCAAGGACGTCGAGGTCGCGCAGACAGGTCAGCACGGCGTCGCCGGGCGCGCGGCACAGCACCGAGGTCACCTCAAGGCGGCAGTTCCGCTCTTCGTCCGCACGCAGCCCGCCTGGGAGGACGGGGGGCATGGAGGGGAGGCGGGCGCAGTCCTCGGCGGAGGCGGGCTCGGAGGGCAGCTCGAACTCGGCGCCGATCAGCTCCCGGCCGGCCCGGTCGAACCCGAGCGTGTCCGGGGTGTCCCACAGCCACTCCTGGCTGCCGAAGGTGTCCAGGAGAAAGCGCTCACGCTCCTCCCGGTCCGCGTAGGGCGCTAGGCGCAAACCGGGACTCGAGAAGTCGAAGCGCGGGGTGACGCTCAGGGGTTCGCCCGTCACCGTCGCGGTCCAGTCGCTGTCGATGGTGATCTTCATGCCGTGCCGCCTCGTTTGATCTGCTCCGCCGGAGCCATGTAGCCGTTCTTGCTCGGAATCCTGCCCTCCACGACGTCCGCGTGGGTGATCGGCCCGCCGGGATCGGTGGGTAGACCGCCGAGCGCCTCCGCCCCGGACGTGCCTTTCATGCCCGAGGGGCCGTACGCGGTGATGGCGTTGCCCGCTCCGCCTCTTTGGCCCCGGACAACCACGACGTCCTCGCCTTGGCGGAAGATCAAGTTTCCGCTGCCGGCCGAGGAGTGGTACACCGCGTCCGGGTTTTTCAGGATCTCCACGACCCGTTCGTCGTTGAACGCGTGCCTGGTGTCTGCGTGGTAGTCGCCGTCCTTCCGCATCCGGCCACCTCGCGCCCGCTCGATGACCTCGTCCGCGGTCTTGATGGCCTTTTCCCTGGCCTTTTCCCTGGCCTGCTGGGCCTTCTCCTCCTTCGTGTACGGCATCAGGCCCAGCGGATCGCACCCGGCATGCGGGTTGTTCACATAGCCGACCGGGTTCGGCGCGGGAGCCAGGCCCAGGGGGTCCGGGGAGGTGTAGCGGCCGGTCTCTGGGTCGTAGTGGCGGAAGCAGTTGTAGTGGAGCCCGGTCTCGGGGTCGAAGTACTGACCAGGGAAGCGCAGCGGGGTGTACGTGCTGCTGTCCCGGGCCCAGGCCGTGGTGCCCCACAGGGTGCTCCGGCCGCGCCAGGCGACGGCGCCCGCCTCGTCGATCAGCTCGGTCGGGGTGCCGATGAGGTCGGTTGCGATGGCGAAGAACCGGCGGTCGATCTCCTCCTGCCGACTGTCGGCCGTGAGGATGCGCTCGGTCTGGGCCAGTGGGATGACGTCGCGGTGGTCCCAGGTGAGGGCGACCGTGTTTGGGCCGTCCGGCTGGTGGCTGGTCTGTTCGCAGAGGGTGAGGCCGTCCCAGGTGAACCGGACCTCCTCGGCCACGGTCTCGCCGTCGGCGGCCAGGCGTTGCTTCGCGGTGCGTCGGCCCAGTGGGTCGTAGCGGTAGTGCCAACGGGTCCCGTCGGGGGTGGTGACGGAGGTGAGGCGGTTCTCTGTGTCCCACGTGTAGCGCCAGGTGTCGGGTTTGCGGGACAGGCGGGTCTTCTGTCGCAGGGTGACCCGGCCGAGGGCGTCGTGTTCGAAGCGGACAGCGCCGGCACGGGTGATGTTGGTGCCGAGGTAGGTACGTAATCCGGTGGCCTCGCTGCCCGGGTGCTGGTCCGGCCAGGACGCCGAGGTCTGGTTGCCCGCGTCGTCGTAGGCGTACCGCTCCGTCCAGCCCGGGGCATGGACGGCGGTGGCCCGGCCCATGCGGTCGAGATCGAAGGTGCGGGTGCCCGACAGCCGGTCCGCGACGGAGAGCAGATGCCCATCGGCGCGGTAGGCGTAGGCGCGGCTGTTGACGGCCTGGGCTCCTGCCGTGATGTGCTGCGTGGCGAGCCGTCCGGCCTCGTCCCAGGCCGATGTCATGGTGATCGTGTCCCCGAAGGCGCGGACCAGCTCGCGGCCGGCGGCATCGTGGGTGAAGTCGACCAGCCGACCACCCGTGGTCAGCCGCGAGGGAAGGCCGTCGGAGTCGTAAGCGTAGGAGGTGACATGTCCGGTGGGCGTGGTTCGGCGGATGCGCCGTCCCAGGTCGTCGTAGGAGTAGAGGAGGGGACGGCCGTCCACGAGTTCGGCCTTGACCCGTCCGCGACGGTCGTACTGGCACCGCAGTTCGCTCTCCGGACCAACCGCCTCCAGGAGGCGGCCTGCCCGGTCGTACGCGTAGGTCGTCACCCTGCCGTCGACGTTCTTGCGGAGCACCTGGCCCAGTTGGTCTCGCTCGAACGAGATGGTCCCGCCGAGGGCGTCGACCCGCTCGGTGAGCTGGCCCGCGGCATCCACACGGTAAGTGAGGGTGCGGCCGTCGAAGTCGGTCTCGGACACGATGTTGCCAACCGCGTCGTACTCGTAAGTCCAGTTCAGACCCTGCGGGTTGGTGACCCGGGTGAGGTGCAGGTCGTTGTCGTGCTCGAACTCGTAGCGGCCGCCGTCGGCCCGGGTGCTGGCGAGCGGGAGGTCGAAGTGGGTGTATTCATAGCTGGAGACGCCGCCGGAGGCGTCAATGTGGGTCAGGCAGTTGCCCTCGCCGTCGTAGGTCCAGGACTGTGTGGTGCCGTCCGCATCGGTGCGGTGAGAGAGTTTGCCTTCGACATTCCATTCAAGGCGGGTGACGGCGCCAAGGGGGTCGGTGAGCATGGTGGGGCGGCCGAAGGCATCGCGGGTGATGCGGGTGATGGCACCGAGCGGGTCGGTGATCTCGACGGGCAGGCCGGCGGTATTGCTGCGGATGCGGGTGGTGTTGCCGAGCGCGTCCGTCACGGAGACCAGGTGACCGGCCTCGTTGTAGGCGGCGCGGGTGATGGCGCCGGACGGGTCGGTGACCGCAGTTCGGTTGCCGCGTTCGTCGTAGGCGTACTCGACCACGGTCCGGTCCGGGTTGGTGACGCGGACCGGTAGCCGGAGATCGTTGTACTGCGCGGATGATTCCAGGCCGTCGGGGCGGACCTCGGTGGTCAGTCGTCCCGTCTCGTCGCAGGTGAAGCGGGTGATGCGGCCGAGAGGGTCGGTGCGGGACAGCAGTCGGTTGCGGCGGTCGCGTTCGAAGCGGGTGACCGCGCCGAGCGGGTCGATCTCCGAGACGATCTGGTGTGCGTCGTTGATCAGGTACTGGTGGACGGCGCCGCTGCTGGCGGTCGCCGTCGTGACCCGTAGGCCGGTCGCGGGGTCGGTGCCGTCGTAGTCCAGGCGTAGTGCCATGTGGCCTTCGACGCCGCCTTCGGCGATGCAGCGGTCCTGGTCGTCGTAGGCGTAGTCGTAGCGGCTGTTGTTGGTGTCGGTCCAGGAAGTGATGCGGCCGCGCTCGTCGTAGCTGAAGCGCAGGGGGCGGGTGGAGGAGTTGGTGAGGTCGGTGAGGTGGCCGTCGGTGTAGCCGTAGGCGAGGATTTGCCGGTCGGTGCCGTCGGGGGCTCCGTCTTTGAGGCGCAGGGCGATGATGCGACCGTTGTCGGTGGTGAGTTCGAGGTGGTAGCCGCCGTGGTGGACGATCGACGTCGGTGTCCCGAGTGCGTCGTACTCGAAGATGATCCAGTTGCCGTTGCGGTCGTCGATCTGCGCGAGCAGTGCTTCGGTGCTGTGACGTGTGGTGAAGTGCCGGACGTGGCCCGTGTCCGGGTCGGTGAGCGTGTAGTCGCCGTCGGGGTTCACGTCCAGTGGCCATTCAGGGCCGTGGCTGGGCAGGACCGGGACACCAGGTGCGGGGTGGGGGTAGGACAGCAGCAGGCCATCCTCGGATATGAAGACAACGCCCTCGGAGTCGATCTCCAGGCGCTGGTCCGCGGTGGATGCCCAGGACGGGCCGAACCAGCGCCCTGCCCGGTAGTCGGAGGCGACACGCCGGCGGAAGACGAGCGGAAGTGTGCCGGGCAGGACGATATCGGTCTGCGGAAGGTACATCGCGCCGGTTGCCAGGTCGACCGGGTCCGACGGGTCCTTCTCGGGTGCCCTCTCGGTACGGGACGGCTTCGCCGGGTCGCCCACCCCTTTACGGCCGGGGCCCGGTTTCAGCCCCTCCTTCACGGCGTCTTTCATGCCGGCCCGCAGGCCGCCCTTGATGAGGCCGCCGCCCTTGGTGCCTACCAGTTCGGGGACGAGTCGGCCGATGAATTCGGATGGGTCGCCTTTGGCCGCGTCCCAGGCGTTCTTGAGTGTGCGGTCGGGGTTGGCTGCGGTGGAGACGAGGCCGGCGAGCGTCATGTTGACGCCCTTGTAGTACTCGGCCGGGTGCGTCAGGTTGTACGGGTCGGTCGGGTTGACCGAGCGGACGAAGTTCACCAGTCCTGCGGTGCCCTTGATGATTCCGCCGCCGAAGTGGGCCAGCTCGAAGCCCTGGCCGACCCCGTAGTCGAAGAACTCCTGCTTGGCACGGTCCAGGCCGGTGGGTTCCTTCGGGGCGTGTGCCATCGCAGCGGTGATCGCGCCCTTGGCCGCGTCGGCGGCCTCGTTGCGCGCCCGCCGGGCATGCTCCAGCATCTCCTGCGCATGCTGCCGCTTGGCCACGCTCGGATCGGAGAACGTTCCCGGATGCGGGAGCGGATGATCGGTGTTGCGGACCGCGTTGTACGCCGCCGCCTTCTCCCGGAACGCGGCAGCAGCCCTCTCGTAGTCCTGCTTGCCCTCCTTGTACAGAGCGATCGCCTCACCGGCCTTGGCCTGCGCGCTCGTGACCGTCCCCGCATACGTCTCCAGCGCCCTGGCCGCGCCCTCGAACGCATCCGCCGCACGCAGCCAGTCGGTCGGCAGGGTCTCGAACTTCGCCCGGAAGGCGTCGGCGGCCTCACCCTTCCAGTGGCCCGAGTCGAGCTTCTTCATCCCGCCGCCCACGAGATCGAA
>NZ_JBIUVC010000018.1:0-149523 GCF_044742755.1 Streptomyces sp. NPDC087845 | reverse complement strand
GGGTGTTGCCTGTTTTTTGTTGGGTTTCGGGGGTTGGGTTTTATGTTTTTTTTGGTTTTATTTTTTTCGTTCGGGGGGGGGCCTACTTTTGGTTTTTATTATTGGCCCCCGCCCGGGGGGGGGGGGTATGGCGGGTGGGGCCCGGCGCGTGGGCGCTGGGCAACCACCCGGACGTCCGGCACCAGGGGGTGCCGGACGCGGGGGGAGAAGCAGATCGCCACAGCGACCGAGAGCAGCCGAGCCCGAGCGCGTCCCCCTTCCCCGACCGCAAGCCGCGTCGCCGCAGCCGCAACCCGACCGAGCGCACCCGCAAGACGACCACCCGCCTCTCCGACACAGAGAAAGCCGAGATCGTCGCCGCCGCCGCGCAGCGCAGCGTCACCGTCGCGCGCTTCCTCGCCGCCGCCGGCCTCGCCGCCGCCCGCGGTTCCACCACCCTGCACACCAACGAACAGCTCGACGACGCCATCGACGAGCTGGCCGCCCTGCGCACCGCCCTCTCCCGGGTCGGCAACAACATCAACCAGATCGCCTACGTCCACAACGCCGGGGGGCAGCCCAGGCCCGGCGAACTCGAACACGCCCTCACAACCCTGACCCGACTCCTGGCCCGTATTGACGACGTGGCCGACACCCTGGTGAAGAAGCGACTCTGATGGTCCCCAAAATCCGACGCGGCTCACGAACCCACGGCTTGCTCGTCTACCTGTACGGCCCCGGCAAACGCGACGAACACACCGACGCGCACCTCGTCGGGAGCTGGGACGGCTTCGCCCCCGACCCCGGACGAGACACCAGCCCCGACCCCGACCCCAAGGTCACCCTCGCCCGCCTGTCCGCAGCGCTGGACCTGCGGGTCAAGCAGGCCGGCACCACGGCACCGGCCCAGCACGTCTGGCACTGCTCGGTCCGCACCGACCCCGGCGACCGACGCCTGACCGACGCCGAATGGAACACCGTCGCCCGCCGCCTGGTCCACGCCGTCAACCTCGCCCCAGAAGGCGATCCCGACGGCTGCCGCTGGGTCGCCGTACGGCACGCCGACGACCACATCCACATCGTGGCCACCATGGTCCGAGGCGACCTGCGCCGTCCGAGGATGAACTACGACTTCAAGAAGGCCCAGGCCGAATGCCGCCGCATCGAGAAGGAGATGGGGTTCCGCCAGCTCAGGCCCGGCGACGGCACCGGAGCGAAGTCCCCCACCAGCGCAGAGCGTTTCAAGGCCGAGCGAACTGGGCGTCCCGAGGCCCCTCGCGAGAGTCTCCGCGAAGCCGTGCGCCAAGCCCTCGCCGGGACGGCCACCGAAGAGGAGTTCTTCGCCAGGCTCCGGGAGGCGGGCCTCCGCGTGAAGATCCGAAACGCCCCGTCCGGCGACGCCATCGGCTACAACGTCGCGCTTCCCGGTGACCGCAACCGCGACGGCGCACCGATCTGGTACCCCGGCTCCAAGCTGGCCCCCGACCTCTCACTCCCCAAGATCCGCCGCCGACTGGCCGAGGGGGGCGCTGACCAGACGACGCACCCGGCGTCGACCAGCGGCCGAACGGACTGGTCCCCGCCCGCCCGGGAACGACGCAACGCCACCGATATCGCCGAGCGCGCCGCCGTCCTGCTCGACAGCGACCACGACGAAGCCGCAGGTCAACTGGTGGGGATCGGCGAACTCCTGGACGCGGTGACACAGACCTCCCCGGCCGCTACCCGCGCCGAGCTGGGCGCCGCCGCCCGATCCTTCGAGCGTGCCACCCGCAGCCACGTCCGAGCGGAGCATGCCGACACGCGGGCGATCCGCTCGGCGGCCCGGGGCATCATCCAGGCTGGCAGCGCCCTCGGACGTGGCGAGGACGGTGGCACCACCGCCATGCTCCTCTCCACCCTGGTCCTGGTCACGATCGCCGCTGCCCGCTGGCACTCCGCCCGGGGACACGCCCAGCAGGCTCACGCTTCCCGACAGACCGCCGAGCATCTGCGAGCCGCCTACCGACAGGCCGCTGCCACGCCCATGCAGGCCCTACACGACCAAGGTCGCGCTCTACCGGAAGCCGAACGCCGCGCCCACCAGGCCACCATCCGCGCAGCACTGCCCGACGGGGTGATGCGAGCAGACAGCTCGTCCACGGCCGATGCCCTGACCGCCACACTTGCCCAGGCCGAGCACGCAGGCCACGACCCCAAGGCCCTCCTCCAGCAGGCCATCGAGATGCGCGAACTCGACACGGCTGACGACGTGAACGACGTGCTCGTCTGGCGACTGCGCCGCCTTGCCCAGCTTCCCGCTCACCCGGGTGAAGCGACGCGCCGCCCGCAGGCCGGCACCAGCCAGACAAGGGCCCCGGCCAGTCGCACCAACAACCGGACGGCACCCACGGCAGCAGCTCGCCCCACCACCTCCGACCCAGGCAACCGCCCACCGCGCCGCTGACGAGGGTCCGGCGGGCCGGGTGACCGGCCCGCCGGCCTTCGAGAAACCCCTGGACAAGCAGCTCCACCGGCTGTTACGGATGGAAACAGAAGTACCTCGACCGGGAGATGAAGCTCGTGCTCAGAACCACCGACCGCCCCGCAGAGCCGACACCCGTGCTGCCCGTCCTCCCCGCCGGCACCGATCCCCTGCTGCAACTCGAGTACGAGACGCAGCCGCCCAGCGGCCCCGGCGCGACGCGCTGCCTCAGCCACCCGAGTGCCCTGGCCCTTCGTGGCATCCCGGTGATGTGCACGGCCTGCCGCGCCCGCCGCGACTGGCTACTCATCAACCACGGACGGAACGTCTGGGTTTGCTGCCGCTGCAGCAACCAGTGGCTCGAACCGGAGATCAGCCGAGCCGACTTCGACGCACTGATCGCCATCCCGGACGGAACGACTTACTCCAGCGTCGAGCAGGGCCTGGCCGCGCTCGGCTTCGACGGGGCCTTCGCCGGCACCTACCTGGACTAGTCGAGCGGCGGCGTGCCGAACGCCGAGGAGCGCCACCGATACGTCGGTGGCGCTCCTCGGCGTTGCGCGATGGTCAGCCGCGGTTCCCGTTCTTCGGCAGTCCTCCTCGGAAGTCGCAGCCGGGGCACTCGTCCTCGCCCTGGATGTGACCCTCATACCAGCCGTGGACGGCGGCGTGGAGGATCGCGTCCTCCACGGAGGCTTCGCCGTTGCGGACTGATGCGAGAGCGTTGCCGACGACCACCCGGAGCGCAGCATTGTCAGGCGAAGGGAACGGTGGGGCGGGCATAGGTGAGTCGGTCATGCCTTGAGACTAGGGGCGAACCTATCCGTCATTCAGCGGAATCGGCAGGCGGGGGCAGCTCGCCGGAACGGGCCAGACGGTGAATGCTGAGCTGGACTGCGGCGCGGTTAAGCCCAAGTTCGTTCGCCAGGGCGTCGACGGTGAGCTGGGGCCGAACTCGTAGCCGGTGGAGGACGGTGCGGTCGTTCGCGGCGTCCTGAGACCGGCGGAGCAGGTAGACGCCGGAGGCACCGGCCGCCACGGCGAACAAGGCGATGCTGCAGACGCCGTAGTTGTGCTGAACAGCGGCGGCGATTGCGGCGACCGCTCCAGCGGAAGCGACCAAGGCGGACGCGACAACGAGTCTGTTCACGATGCTCCTCCGGCGGACGCCGGAGGAGCATCAGAGGCCGAATCGCCATGGAGATCGCTGCGAAACCCCCGGCCGACCGGCGTCCAGCTCTGCAACGTGGCGGGCCGCCAGCGGGGCCGGTCCGGCACGGTGGTGTCGTCGGGAGCGGGCAGGCTTCCTCGGCTCTTGCGATTACGGGTAGCCCCGACGCTGATGCCCAGGTGAGCGGCGACCTCGGGGTACCCCCAGAGTTCCTGGTCGTCGGCCATCGTGTCCTCCTCGTTCGTCGGTGATGAGCGTACGCAACACGCGGCTGGGCGTACGGCAAGGCCGCCCCTGCCTGATTGGCACGGGGCGGCCTTCTGCGGTTCGGTCAGACCTGGGCGAGGCGGTTCGAGAGGTCGAGGGCGGCGGTCGCGACCGCGAGGGCGGCGCAGAGGCCAAGCACCTCGTGCAGGGTCGGGCGGACCAGGCGCGGCCAGTCGTCCGGGGCAGCGGGCCACGAGGCGAGATGCACCTCGGTGGTGGCCAGGCCCAGGTGGGCGGTGACGTCCCAGCCTGCGAGGGGGGCGGGCTCCCAGTGAAGGCGGATGCGGCCAAGCGGGAGTCTCGGGGCTTCGAGGTCGAGCCAGGTGACGTCGAGCGGCCCGTCGGGCAGTGCGGAGACGCGCTGGACCAGCGCGCCGCGCGTGGTGCTCGGCATCGGACGTATGGCGAGGCCATGTAGAGGAAGGACGTGCGAAGGGCGGGATTGCGACGAGATCGGAGCCTCCAGGTCTTCTCGGTGGAACAGGTCAGGCCCAGGCAAGGGCGTCGCTGACCGCCGTCGGGAGGTAGCCCTCCTGGCCGTCGTCGGCGATGAACGCCCTGCCGTCCCGAACGATGACCTCTGCCCCGAGATAGTGGGTGAAGGGGAAGTCCGGGTTGATGGCAAGACGGATCGGCAGGCTGGGGTCAAGGTCCTGGAGTTGGCGGAGCAGGTGGCCGACGGTCAGGTAATGGGGCACGGGATCCTCCGAGAGCGGTGCGGACTGGTAGTGCGGGGTTGGTGCGTGAGGGTCAGGGCACGTCGAGACGCAGCAGGTCGCGAACGACCTTCGGCCCCTGGGAGTGGCTGGCGAGGTGCCGCTTCCGGCTCTCGTTGACGTAGCCCTTGCCGGACTGCTTCATGTCCCAGCCGCCGCAGGAGCAGATGGCTTGCGTGTACGCGCGGCCAGGACAGTCGGGGTGGAGCGGCTTGCCGGAGCTGGTGTGCTTGTGGTCCGCCGGGCAGAGAGTGCCGTCGGCGTGGTGGTTGGTGAGCGGGGCGCGGTGTGCCACGGGGCTTCTCCGAGTCGGGGTCGGTAGCGGTCAGCGGGTGGGGCTGGCGATGAGCGCGGCGAGGAATCCGGCAACGGCCTCGGAGGGGGTGTAGAGGCCGAACTCCTGTATCCACGGGCCGCCTTCGGTGGGCTGCACTCGGACCTGCCAGACGATGTCGCGCTGCCAGGCGGCGGGGTCCTCGGGGAGCCAGCCGACGTAGACCCGGCCGTCCGGGCTCGTCGCGTGGACGTTGGCTTCCGGGGTGTCCACGATCGCCCAGCCGAGGGCGTCGAGGAGGTCGAGCACCGGGCCTGCGCAGTGGTCGGAGGAGAGCCACGGACGGTCTTCCACGGCCGGGCGGACGACGGCGGGAAGGAGAGCGGGGGAGGTGTTCATGGTTGGACGATCCCTTCGTTGACCTGCGGTTTTTCCCACACCCGTACGTTGACATGCAGTGTCCCGAAGTACGTAGTCCTTTCCCGGAGAGCGGTGTCTGCCGTGGGCGAACTGGCGGCCGTGGGCGGGCGACGCTGGCGCTGGGAATGGATCGGTGAACGCGGTTGTCGTAACTGGGTTGCGGCGTCGGACCGCACAAGATCGAAGGGGGAGCAGGGATGTCGGAGCCGAGCAGACACTGGGACGGGGCCGGGCTGGAACGCAAGATCCGCGCTGCCGGGCGGCCGTGGACGGTGGGCGACATCGCGATGGTCGCTGACGGCCAGTGGGCTGTCGGTGTCCAGCCCGACGGACGGCGAGACGAGGACGCCACGGCGGAGGGTCGGATCGCGGATGGACGCCGCGTCGCGTTGACGTTGGAAGAACTGGCCCGCGCGGTGGGCTCTCGAATCTGGGACGCCCACCGCGACGAGGACCTCAGCTGACGATCAGCGGTGCGGCCCCAGCGCGGCCACCGACGGGCCGGAAGCAGCCGAAGGGGCTGGCTGATCGGGTGACTGGGCCAGGGCGCGTGGAGCGTGCCCCGAGCGGGCGACAGCGGCCTGGGCCAGCCGAGCTGCCGGGGCCCGGCCCGCGGTCGCGGCGGATTCACGCGCTTCGATCACGTGGCTGATGGCCTGAAGGGAAGTCCGGCTCTCGGCTTGAGCGACGCGAAGGTCCGCTGCTGAGCCGGTAATCCGTTCCAGGTCGTAGAAGGCCGGCACACGGCCGGGCCGAGAAAGGGCGTGCAGACGGTCCTGGTGCACAGCCACGGCGTTGTCGGTGACGACCAAGGACGAGCGGATGTGCATGACCGAGCGCAAGAGGGGGTCTTCGCTGGGGCTGCGGACCGCGAGGGATTCCAGAGCCTCGATTGGGCGGCCCCAGGTTTTCTCGATCATGGCCGTGGCCTGATCGAGCGCGGTTGCGTCAGGCATGGTGAACTCCCGGCATTCGAAATGGTGCTTCGGGTGGAGGGGTTGTCGCAGAGGGACCGAAACCGTCAGCGGCTATGGCGTGAGGGCGTCGGGGTGGCCGGCGACTTGAACCCCACAGCAGGCGCCGGGTTGCTCGACCGGTTCTGTGCCGAGGCCCCCGTACGACTGCGCGCGGCCATGACCCGCAGGTCTGCGGCGGTCCGAGGAAAACGTGCGGCGCGCTGGACGGCCTGAGTGAGCGCGGTACGGCGTACGTCAAGAGGGGTGGGAGCCCGAGGAACCTGGGGGACGGACGGGCTGACGGGGGTGAGCGAGACCAAGTGCTCAACCTCGCGATGGATCATGTGCCGCTCACGTACCGCCGGGGCTGGATCGGCCATGGCCGCTGCCGTTGCGGCGATCAGGTGGGAGGGAGTGCGGGCCGAGAAGATCGCCTCCGCGCGAGTGCCCCACCCTGGTGGACCCGCCCAGAGCGTTACGGCTTCGTCGTCCGGACGGGAGCGGCGGTTGTCGAGGAGGACGCCTGCCTGTCCGTCCGGCGCGAGGATCTCGACGGTGCCCAGCTCGGCGCCGCTGTCACGAGTCCAGCCAGCATCGGTCAGCGGCCGAACAGCGTCGGCCCAGACGCCCGCGTGCGCAGCGGAAGGGGCTGCTTGACTGCACGCGGGCGCCGTGGCGATGCGGAGACGTAACTGGCTCTCGGCGCCACCCGGATCACCGGCCCCGAGAGGGCGTCGACTGGGCGGTGACGACTGCGGGCACCCGCGGTTGCGGCTGCGGCGCGTGGCTGAACAGGGCGCTCGGCGCGGCGGCGCTCCGGCGCAGGGCCGCTGCAGTGCGGATGTTGTCCGACGCCAGCGGCACGCCGGTGTGGGTCCGGGTGGCCGCCGCAACAGGGGGCGGCGGTGCCGAGCGATGCCGCGTGGCGACGGGGTCACTCCAGTGCTCGACGGCTGTGTATACGGGGCCGAGCGCCCGCCCGGCGTCGGTCAGGACGTACGGGTCGCCGTGGCGGGGCCCGGTACGGGCGACCAAGCCGTCTACCTGAAGCCGGTTGAGTCGTTGCCGGGTCCAGCCGTTGTCCAGGCCGGCCTCCTCGGCGATGTGGACGAACCGCATGGGGCCGCCCGTGTCGAGGGCCTGGATCACGGCGGTCGAATCCCGCAGGTGCAGACGCCGCACGGCGTCCTCGATGCGTTCGGCACCGGCTACCCGGCCGCCTAGCGAGAGGTGGGCCTGGGACCAGTCGGCAAGAGTGTCGTGCACCCGAGACAGGGATTCGCCGAAGGCGCTGAGCTGATACGGAGCCCCGTGGCGGTCGCCGACTCGGGTGACCAATCCATCGGCGTGCATCTGGGCCAGCCGCTTGCCGACGAGCTGCTCGCTGACGAAGGGAAGCCTGGCGGCGACATCACGCACACGCATGGGGCTGCTCTGCTGCGCCAGGGTCTGCGCCGACCAGGTGGTCCACTTCGGTGCTATCAGGGAAAACGCGTCCTCGACACGCCGTGCATCGACCGAGCCGATCGAGGTAGCGGAGGACGGAGAGGTGGCGGGCATGGGACGAACTCCATTGAGACAAAGGGGGGTTGCGGACTCTTGACGCGACCGAGCGCTCAGCGGGAGGTGCTCTCGGTTCGGAGCCTCTGGAGCACAACGCCGAGGCGGCGGTTGCTGACGGGGACGCCGCGCTCACGCAGGCCCCGCCGCAGTGCCTCGCGGTTGAGGCGGTGCAGGCCGGCAGCGACCTCGCGGGCGATGTCCAGCAGATCCTGATCGTCCGGAGCAGGGGCGACTTGATGAGCTGACGGCCGCCGAGCGGAAGCGCGGTCCAGGAGGAGCCGAACATCCAGCAGATCCCAGACCGCTTCCGCCTCGCTCTGTTCCTGGCGTTCGAGGTCGACGACTTCGGTCGCGTACAGCAGCACCAGATCGTCGCGGTCGGGTCCACCGGCGCGGTGCCCCCTCCAGGCTGCTTCGAGGTGACGGCGAGCTGACTGGGCGGCGGCGCCGGTCTGAGTGAGTCCGTCGAGCCGTCGCAGCAGAATGGGCAGGACGGGGTCGTCGGAACGGGCGGAGGCGTTGCCGCGCTGCAGCTTCTCCAGCGGGCGGCCGTACCGGTGCTCGACCAGGCGGCGGGTGTAGATCGCGGCGGACATGAGGGGAGTCCTTTCGATGGATATCAGCGGGAACGGAGCGGCTTGGCGGTCGGGCTTGTCGCAGGTGCTGGGGATGGGCCGGCGTCGGAGCCGGAGATCGCTGCAGCGTCGCTGCGGCTGAGAGCGGCGGACACGCGTGGCGCGGCCGTACGGAGGTCGCGAAGCGCCGTCTCGCCCTGTGGTGTCAGTGAGAGGAGCTGTCCAGGCCGGTACAGCCCCTCGCTGGTGTCCTGGGCCAGTAGCCCGTCGGCGACCAGCCGCTGGACGGTTTCGGGCCAGACCTCCGGGTTGGGGCGCTGGCCCGTTCCGTCAGAGAGGTAGGTGTAGCCGTAGATCGCGCTCTGGCGGACTCGCAGTTCGACGGCGTCGACGGCTTCGAGGGCCCGGAGGCGGAGGTCGCCCGAGACGGTCCAGTCATCGTCCCGGCCGGCACCGTGATCGTTGTCCAGCTCATGGGTCTTGACCTGCGTGACCTGGGAACTGTTCGACTCGGACAGAAGTTGGCGGTACGCGAAGATGGACTCGTTGAGCTGCTCGTGAGCCTCGTTCTGCCGCGAGACGAGCTGTCCGATCTGCTGGACCGCAGACCGCAGTGGTACGTACGAGCGCGCCGAACCGTTGAACTCGCCCCGGCTGACGGGTCCGAGAACCTCAACGGCAGCCTGAGCCGCACGGGCAACTCGACCGTGCAGTTCGTTGAGTTCGTGTGCAGCCCCGATGACGCGCGTCGCGGCACCGTACAGCGGCTCTCCTGGTCGATACGCGATGTTCAGCATCCAGAAGTCCTCGACGCCGAGCAGCTCGGCAACGAGGTCTGCGCCGGGCCGCGCAGTGACGTTCTGCGCGTTCACTCCGTCGCCTCCATCCGGGCGAGCAGGGAGCGGACCAGAGTGGGCAGGCTCTCGGGACCGTCGCCGATCCAGACGTGGTCGGTCGCCTCGCCGAGGACATACGCGGCGTCTTCGAGAAGGCCGCTGGAGATCTCCATGCAAGCGTCGGTGATCCGGGAAGCTGCGAGCAGGGACTCGGAGAGCACCTCGACGTAGTCGACCGGCGCGAGGCCGGCGGCCTCGGCCGCAGTACGGATCGCGGCCAACTCCAGTGCGCTGAAGGCGAAGTCGAACTCGCTGTTCTGCTCCACGCTGGCCGCTGCGGCGAAGGCCGGGTCCGGTGGCTCCGTGGGGATGCCGACGCGCGTGCAGATGCGGTCGACCGAGGAGGTCAGCTCGGCGAGTGACTCGGTGAGCCATCCCAGCGCCGAGGCGTAGGAGGCCAGGGTGAACAGACCTGCTGGCGTGGTGGGGAGCGGATCGTCGGCCACGAAGCCTTCGAGCCGGTCGCTCAGCTCGCAGACGACTTGGGGCCCGCCGGACAGTGCACCGAGCACGGGGTGCAGGTAGGAGCGGCTAGCGGCCGTCGGGTACTCAGCGGTGAGGATGCCGGAGACGCTGTGCGCAACCTCGGTGAGTAGGCCAGCCAGCTCGGTACGGGCCAGGGGGGTGCGGTCGGCGGTCATCGCTGGGGAACCTTTCGAGAAGCGGCAGCAGCGGGTTGTACTGCTGCGGGAGGAGTTGCCGGGACCGCGGTCGGCTGGTCGACCGCGTGGGGAGAGCGAGAGCGAGCTGCCTGCACGCGCGCCTCGGAGGCAGAGGCTGTCTCGGTGCCCTGGTGGGGGCCGGTGCGCAGGTGCGCAGCGCGGTAGACCGCGTAGTCCTTCCTGCTCCCGGCGGCGACGAGATAGATCTCGCGCTTGTGGTGTGAGGTCGGAGGGGCCGGGCGGAACTGGATGACCATCCGGTAGGAGACGGACGGGTCGACGTAGACCTTGTGGAAGCCCGTGAGGCGACCTTTCAGCGGTAGGCAGTCGTCGCTGCCGTGGACCAGGTTCTGCAGCTCCAGCAGAGCCAAGTCGCGCATTTCGTCGGGAAGTTCCCGGAGGTCTGCGATGGCGTCGGGGTGCGCGGCGAAGGCGAAGCGGGCGCGGCTCACATCGACCGCCCGGGGCTCGGTCGCTGTGCCGGTGCTACCGACGGCGCACTCTGGGCATCGGGGCCGGCCTTCGGTAGCGCGGAGGCACCGGCCGACCGGGTGAGGGCAGCACGGGTCCGGAGGGCGGCGGCGTCGCTACGGTATTCCGCTGGCTGCGGCAGTGGGCTGTCGCGGGTTTCCAGCCAGTGTTGGGCGGCTTCCTCGTCGGCGAAGGCGCCTTCGCGCACCGTGTAGGTGCCTGCTTCGAGGTCCGCCTCTTCCAGGAAGACCCGGATCGGGGCCTGGGTTGCGGCAGAGTCCTGGACCATCGTCCAGTTCTCGGCCGGGCCGTAGTCAGTGGTGTCGCTCTCCAACACCTCGTACCGGCTTCCCGAGGAGCGGATCTGCTGCTCGATACGGGTCGACAGGTCATCGGCTGGTTGTGTGAAGCCGTCGCTGATCTGGGAGATCTGCTCGGGCGGGCAGCCTTGCCCGATCAGCCAGTTCTGAGCGAAGGACACCGAGGAGTGATACGTCGACTCGAAGGTGAAGGTGTTCAGGCTGAGATCCCGTGCGACCTTGATGGCAGCGATCTGGGGTTCCCCCGGTACACCCCAGGTGACCGAGCTGTCGTGGGCGACGACAAAACTGTGGGAGCCGTTGGGCGTGGTGTGATGCTCGGCCATGACGCTGAAGTCGCTGCCCCAGAACCGATGCTCCGCGTACTCCGAATCCGCGTCAGCGGGCTCGAAGTCCTCCAGGCGGAAGTCGAGTTCGTTGCTCATGCTGCCAGCCCCAACTGCGGTGCGGGGGTGGCCAGCACGCGATGGTTGGGCCGGGTCGCGCTCGTCGTGCACGCGGCGAAGGGGCCATCGGGAGCGCGCAGATGGGCCAGCGTCTGGTCCAGGTGGTCGCGGTGCCACGTCGAAGGACCGGACAGGCCGGCCTCGGCGTCGGTGAGCTGCTGCCACGCGAGCCAGAGGGCGTGGAGACGGGCGACGGCCTCGGGGTGTTCGTGCCACTGCTCGCACCACGGGCGGCTGGTGCTGATCTCCCGGCCGTACACCGGGAGGAATAGGTAGTTTACCCAGTCGCTGAGCGCGGCGATCTCGATCGCGTACGCCTCACCGCCCAGGGCGAGGATGAACACCGAAGTGGGGCCATCCACCTGCGTGGAGGCGGCCAGGGCGGCCGGAACGCCGTCAGGCGGCGGAAGCTCGGCGGAAGCGGGAGCAGGCTCGGAGCCCAGGCGGTCGAGGATGACGCCGTGCTGCCTGACCTCGGCCATCGTCTTGGCGAGGGTGCTGGCGAGGTCGTCGAGGTCCCCGTCGGGGACGCGGAACGGCTCCGGGTCGGGGGCGGTCGTGCTGGTGTCGGACATGGGGGCGTGCTCCATCTGTGAGACGGCGACATGAGGAAGAGGATCCGGAGGAACCGCGATTTGGTCCGGCCGGGAAAACCCGGTAGTGGGGCGCTACGCCGTCGCGCAGCGAGGGCAACGCGGGAAGGGCGGCGCCAGCAACTGCACGGCTCGGCTGGCCTGTTGAGGCACGACGCCGTTGCCCAGTGCGGTGAGTTGAGCCGGTCGTCCGAGCCCCGGGGTGGCGGTGACCCAGCCGGGCTCCAGGCCCTGCATCCACTCCACGAAGTCGGCACGAAGACGTCCGGCCGCATCGGTGGGCGGTGGCGCGGGGCGGGTGAGCATCTCCCATCGGGCGATGGCGGCTGCGTACGCCCCCCATCGCTGGTCGGCCCTGCGGTGTCCGGAGCCGATTCCGTCCAGAGCGGCAGAACCACTGCTGACAGGGGAGGACGCCATCCCTTGCCCGGTCGGCGTCCCGGCGTGCCCGTGTCGCTGGCCCGCGGTGTGGGCAGCAGGGACGCCGCTGCGCTCGGCAGGGTCATGTCCCCGTTGCCGTGGCGCTGGTTGGGCGAGCCCTTGATTCCGTCCGACGCCTTCGGAGTAGGCAGGAGCCACTCCACCTCGTCGGCCAGGTTCGGGCCGTGTCCGCCGCTCTTCCTCTTGGAAGGGTGTTGCGAGCCGCCGTTCTTCGCGATGTTGCTGGTCGGCGTCTTGAACAGGGTGTTCGGCGGGCCAGGCGACGAGGAACGTGCGCTCGCGACGGTGCGGGGCTCCGATGTCGGAGGCGCGAAGCACGAGCCACTTCGCGTCGTACCGGAGGTCGGCCAGGGATCCGAGTACGGCACCGAGTGCCCGCAGAGGAGGCTGACCTGGGGTGTCTCCCAGACACCACGGGCAGAATTCCACGTCGCCAGGGGAACCGGCGGGTGAGGTGAGGAGGCCGCGCACATTCTCGATCACAACCAGGCAAGGTCGGAGGGCTTCGACCGCACGGGCGACGTGCAGCCACAGCCCGGAGCGGGTCTGGGCGTTGAGTCCGGCCCGACGGCCGGCGACCGAGACGTCTTTGACAGGGGAAGCCCGCCGTCAGGACGCACACCCGGGGCACGGCGGACCAGCCGACGGACGTGATATCGCCCAGGTTCGGGACACCGGGCCAGTGGCGGGCCAGGATGCGCGAGGCGTTCGGATCGACCTCCGCGTGCCAGGCCAGCGTGCCGCCGAGCGCGGACTGGACACCGAGGTCCAGCCCGCCGTACCCCGAGCAGAGCGAGCCGATCAGCGGAGGGAGCGCGATAGCGGTCTGCATGTCACCGGCCCCGAGTGATCTGGTCCGCAGGAGCTGGTGCTCCCGGGCCGGCAGGCGAAGGCGAAGCGGATGCGAGTCCCGCGGTCGCGGACCGGCTACGGGCTGCCTGCAGCCGAACCAACGGGGGCGAGACCGTCGCCGACGCGGCGTGAAGGGAATCGGCTGCTTCGCGTAGGGCTGTGTCCGCCACACCGAGCGCGTCCTCCGTAACCCGCACCGCAGCCTCCCGCGCGTCCCGGGCATCGGGCTGGTCGCGAAGGTGCTCGGTCTGGTTCAGGAACGCAAGCTGATGGGCTACTGCCCCGAGCGCGGATGCCGCTTCGCCAGCGGGGCCAACGGCGGCGGCGAAGCCGGTGATGACCCGCGCACTGCGGGACTCTTGGTCTTGGTCGACGGCGCGGAAGAGGACCTCGTCGCCCAAACCGGTGATCAACGCGCCGAGTTCGGAGATCTGCCGGGCGACGGCGACGCTGTTCGGCGAGCGGTGAGGGTCTCCGGGGACCGGGAGCTTGCCGCGCTGGGCATCGAATGCTGACGCCGTGGCGCGCAGGGCCAGGGCGTCGGAGACCGGGGTGTTCTTCATGGTGAATTCCAAAGGGAGGGACAAGCGACGTAAGGGGAGGGAGGGTCAGCCGTGCCCGCGAGATGGCGGTCGCAGGGCGGCCAGGCTGGGGGCAGACCCCGGCCGTGCCGAGGATGGCGAGGCTGGGCGCGGTGCGCTGCGGGCGAGTGCCGCGTGCACCTGTGCAGGGGGCGGCCCGGTCGTCGCCGAGCGAGTCGGGGCCGTCGGCGTCGGTGCGGGGCGGCCGTTCACCGCCTGCCAGCGGGAGCGCACTTCATCGAGGGGACCGAGCGCGTGCAACGCGTGATTGATGAGCCGCCCGGGGGTCAGAGCCTCGTTCTCCGCCAAGGCCCGGATGGTCCGCGCAGAGGTCGCCGCCGTGCGGGTGACCGACGAGCGCATCACCAACTCGCCGAGCCATTCGGCGCTGCCTGGACCCACGCCATCGCAGATGGCGGCGAGCTGATCGCCGGACAGCGTCCCGTCGGCCAGAAGCCCACGCCGCTGGGCCTCCCAGAGCAAGGTGACCCGATCGATGGGCTCACCCCGGTGGTGCAGCGCGCCGAGGCAGCGGTAGAGCTGCCCGTGGGCGGGGTCGGCGAAGTCGCCGGGCCGCAGCCAGCCGACTACCTCGTCCATGGCCTTCGGTTGCTCGGCGAGGACGGCCAGCAGGAACCGCTCGTCCTCGGCGACCTGCTCGGCCCGAACCGGAGGTGGCGTGACCGGGACGGTGGCCGGTGGAGTAGCAGGCGCGACCGGGCGCGGTTCGGTACCCCACCGCTGTGCGAGATCGCTGAGCACGCCGGTCAGGACGTCCGCGTAATGCAGGGCTCCCTCGACTTCGCCTTGTAGGGCGTCGGCACGGGCCGCCTGGTGCAGACGGATCGCGTGTTCCGTGATGCTGCGATGGATCGCGCCCTCCAGCACCATGCGGCCGTACACCGGAGCGTGCGCGGGACGCGGGCAGGCCGAGATCAGGGTGTGGGCGTACACCGCGGTCAGCCCCCGTACGTGGGTGCTGGCCTCGGCGACCGCATCGGTCACCCATGACAGCGGTACGGACTCTTCGGCCAACGCGGGGTGACCGTCGTCCCGGAGCTTGCGCAACGCGGCGAACAGCGCCTGGTGGACCGGCCGGTAGAAGTGATCCGGCGCGAGCCAGTCAAGGTGCGAGAGCTGGCCCGGGTCGAGGAGCACGGAACCGAGCACCGCCTGCTCCGCGCCCAGCAGCGGGTTCATCGCTGGCCCCCTGCGTCAGAAGCAGGAGGCTCGCCCTCCCGGGCACGGAGATCGGCGACCGCTTGGTCCGCAGCGGCCATCGCCTGCGCGAGGCAGTCCAGAGTGCGGGTGAACGTGGGATCGGAGGCGAGTATCGAACCGGCGCCGCTGACCAACCACCACTGCCCGTCGCGCAGAACGACCGGCGAACGTACGAGCCGCCCCGGACGCGGCGTGGGCGCGGTCATGCCGACAACCCGAAGTCGTCACGGGCGTTGGGCTTCGCGAGGGCCCGTTCGGTGATCGCCTTCGTCGCACGGTCCGAAGCAGGGCCGACCACCTTGGCGGACGGCTCCTTGTACCAGGGTCGGAGGTCAAGCATGGCAACCCGGATACCTGTGGCCAGGAGCAGAGCCTTGCCCTTGGGCAGGGCGCGGATCGCGTCGGGCGGCAGGATCCGCTCGGTGCGCATGCTGACCGAGGTGGATTTGCCGCCGTCGCTGGTCGACACCGAGGTGGTCTGGACGTCGTGGTCGCCGACCTGCCTGCTGAGCCGGTCGGCGAAGTCCGCGTCGTCGATGCCACTTCCGATGATCTTGACGGTGGCCGCAGACCAGAGCGCGTCCATGCCGGCATCGCCCCAGCACCGCTGACCCTGCCGGTAGGACTGCAAGATCGTCATCGGGATGACACCCCGGCTGCCCAAGTGGCTGTACAAGTCCGGGAGATCCGAGATCTTGCACACGTTCGCGGCCTCGTCGAGGACGCACAGCGCGGGCGGGTCCAGCCGTCCGCCTGAGCGCTCGGCGACGACCACGGCCGCGCGCATCACGGCGTCAGCCGCTGCGGCGATGATCGCGCTCGCGCTGCCGCCGCCGTCCTTGCTCAACAGGTACAAGGTGTCGCGGGACGTGGCGAACGCGAAGGGCTTGAACTCAGGGAGACCCTTGGCGGGGGTTACCCACGCTGCGACGTCCGCATCGAGCAGGCAGCTCGCGTACTGCCGCGCCGTCTCGAAGATTCCGTCGCGCGTTTCCGTCGCACCGGAGACGGTCCCCTGGAGCTGGGCCGCGACCGCGTCGTGGCCGGCATCGGTGAGCAGGTCGACCGGGGTCCGATCGGCGGGGGAGGCGAGCCAGGCCAGAACATCGGTGATCGGACGCCGGTGACTGGCGGCAGCGAGGAACAGCGCGCCAAGCGTGTTGCTCGCGGCGGTGGACCAGAAGTCGGAGCCATTCGAATCGTCCACGCTGGCGGCGACGAAGTGCCCGGCCAAACGCTTCGCCCCGGCCAGGTCGCGAGCGTCGGCCAGGATGTCCCACCACATCTCGCGCGGGTGGTGGGCGATCTGCTGCGGGTCGAGCGTCCAGATCGCACCGACCTCGGCCCGAGCGTCCACCGTCGCGGTGAAGGCGTCGTTCGCGGCTTTGTTACTGGTGAGCAGGACCGGGCCGGGTGCCGCGAGAATCGCGGGGATCGCGAGCCCGGATGTCTTTCCAGAGCGCGGAGCCATGATCGCGACGATCACGTCCTCCCAGGACGCGCGGACAGGGGCCCGGCCCGGGGAAAGGGCGCCGAGAAGGATTCCGCGGTCGGCAGGGGCGACCTCTTTTACACTCCCGGCCGCTCAAGGACGGCCGCAGGCTCATGGCCTTGGCGGTGATCTCCTTGTCCAGCAGCGGGGCAAGGTCGGCTTTCCGGGCAAGGCCGTTCTTCGTGCCGCCGCGCAGGCGCATCCACAGCACCAGGCCGAGGACGGTGAGGCAGACCGACAGCAGGCCGGGGATGATCCGCGCGCCGACCAGTAGGGCGGTGGGGCTCAGGTGCGGCCACAGCACCTCGGGATGAAGCAGTGCGTCAGTGGCCCTGAACGGAGGCCAAGTCCCCGCTCCCAAGAAGGAGTTGGTGAGAGAACCGCTCAGCCAGGCCAGCGAACCGAAGGCTAGCGCGATGCCGAGTATGCCGAAGAGGAGGTAGAGGAGCGCGTCCGACCCGGTGGTGGTCGAGGGCGCGCTGGTACGCGGTGCGGGCATGGTGAGTCCTGGAAGTAAGCGCAGGCGACTGATGAGGGCGGGGCACGCGGCGCTCTTCTGCTGATCATCGAGGAGGCTCCTGTTCAGGAAGGGAGTCGACGGCCGGGGCTATCGAGTGCGAGGGGCTCGGGGCGGCGGAGTGCTCGGCGCAGCGTCTGCGGAGCCGACCGGTGACGTCTTGCGCTGGGTGGCAGCCTTCGGTGAGGAGGTACGGGCAGCGCGCTGCCGATTCGTTTCCGCAGTGCCATCGGGGGTCGGCGGTACCGGACCAGCACCGAGGACATCGCTGAGCAGCTCCCTGGTTCGCAGGACATTGACCATCTCGTGGTGCCTGGGGTCGGTGCGTTCGGCAGGGCACGCGGCGATCCCGTCCTCGGCGACCTCCAATTGCTCTTGGACGTCCAGGAGCATGCCGTGGGCGGCGGCCAGCCGCGTCCAGGTCTCGAAGGCGGGGTTGTGGTTCGGGTCGTCGAACGTCAGGCGGACGCGGGTCCAGTCGGCGGCGGCGGCGACGAGTTCGGTCAGCTGCGGGAGAGCGCCGACCAGCGCACCGTTGATCTCCTCGACGATTCCGGCGACCTCGTTGGGCTCTGCGGTCTCGGTGAGCCGGGCGATCATCCCGGGAACGGAGTACGGGCCGGAGGGAGGATGGGGCAGGTGGCGGACCTGCAGCGGCTTGTCGGAGCCCGACGTCTCGCTGCCATGGGCGAGCCGGATGTTGTGCTGCATCGCGGCACCGATGGCCTCGCCGATGCTCGGGTAGAACTCGGGCACGGTTGCTCCTCGATCATGTACTGGACTTCCGGGCTGGGTGGGGGCACGAGACCGACGTGCTCCCCACCCGGATGGACGGTCACAGGTCTGCGTTTCGGATCTGTGGCGTCCGAGGGCAGTGGGAAGGTTCACGGGGCCACCGACAGAGTCAGGGCGTCGGCGAGAGACGAGAGAGAGCCCTGGGCCGCTTCGGCGCTGTCTGCGGTGACGATGAGGAAGCCGACCCGGCTGGTGTCGAGGTTGCCCGCCGGCGGCAGTACGACCCGCTCTCCGACGTCGCGGAGCCATGTCACCTGATGCAGCCACGGGGACTCCGGACCAGGGTGGATCGCCAGGTCGCGTGCGGAGAGGGTGCCGGTGGCCGGGGGATAGACGATCTTTATCGCAGCAGTGCTGTGCGCCGTGGGCGTCAGGTCGGGAATCTGTCCGCAGGCGATATCGGCCGCGATACGGGGCAGATCGAGGCCGGTGGCGAGGCGGACGAGCTGCCCGATCAGGTCGCCGCCGATACGGGAGTTGACCTCGATGATCCGTGGACCGGACGCGGTGAGGCGCATCTCAACGTGTTGGACGCCAGCTGTCACGCCCAGCGCCCGCACTGCCTGGACGGCGACGGGGGCGACCTCGGGCAGGAGCGGGTCGCCGGCACTCACGGTGTGGCCGACCTCCTCGAAGTACGGAGGGAAGGCGACCTCCTTGCGGGTCACGGCTAGCGCGGTGGTGACACCATGCTGAGTGACGCACTCCACCGATATCTCCGGACCGGCCAGGTACTCCTCGACCAGCACACCGCTGCCTTCCGGGCCTTGCTCACCGGCTCCGGCGGCAGCGAACTCCCAGGCGGAGGGCAGTTCCTCGGGCGTATCGACGCGGACCACGCCGATGCTGGCGGCATGGGAGGAAGGCTTGAGGACGACCGGGAAACCGGTGCGGAGGGCGGCTGTTTCCGCCGCGGTCAGGTTGTCGACGCGGGTGGATGTGGCCGAAGGCACGTTGTGCTCGTCGAACAGGCGGCGGCTGGTCGCCTTGTCCCGGCAGGCAGTCATCGCCGCAGTGCTGTTCCCGGGCACGTTGAGACGGGCGGCGAGTTCAGCGGTGGGCACGAGCGTGTACTCGTCCCAGGTGACGACTCCGGCGATGGAGTGACGAGCTGCCAGGGCCAGGCCGGCTGCGACCACGGCCTCCGGGTCGTGGGTGTCGGCGACCTCGTGGTCGACCACCAGGTGCTGCTGCCAGGAAGGCGGCTTGGTGTCGATCAGCGCGATCGGGTACGCGGCGGCGACCTGCTCGACGCAGTAGCCGCGATAGACGGGATCCGTGCCGCCGACGACGATCAGCAGCGGGCGAGTGGTTCGGGACATGGAGAGCCTCCGTGAGGTGGTGGTGGGAAGAGGAGGAAGGACAAGGTGCACTGGGGCGCTCAGCGACCGTTCACACGGCATCCGGCGCTGGGGCGGGCTCCTTGTGGAGTGCAGGAACCTGCGGCTCGGAGAGGTCGCAGGCGGAGCGGTGCCGTCGCAGACCGGCGAAGCACGCGGTCAGCGCCAGGCCCTGGAGAGCGGCGCACGCCAGGAGCAGGTGCGGAATGTCAGCAGGGGGCACGAGCGCGATCAGGACTCCGGCCAGCGGAAGCGGAAGCAGTACCAGGGTGATCGTCACCGCCAGGGTGGAGCCGAACGCCTGCGCCGGGATGAGACGGGACCGCAGGGTTCGCAGGACGACGGTCATCGCGCCTTCGCCAGCCATGACCGCCGCCACCGCCACGGTGTACGTGGCGAAGCTCGGCGCGAGGGCGGTCGCCAGACACGCCGCCGTTGAAATGGCAGCCGTCACCGCGCCGACCGGCCAGATACCGAAGCGGTCGATCGCACGGCGACTGGTCCACACGGCAATCAACGAGGCAACTGCTGCCGCGCTCCAGACCGAGCCGACGGCGACGGTGGAGTAGTGGAAGTGGTGGATGACGGTGATCGGGGCGGCGGCCTGCAGTACGCCCGTGGCCAAGTTGGAGGCGGCCAGGCCGCCGACCAACCACGGGAGGGCTGGGGTGCGGCGCAGGGTTGCCCACCCGGTCAAGAGACTGCTGGGCGCTGAGCTGTGCCCCGGGACGCCTCCAGCGCTGGATGCAGTCGCGGCAGCGGTCAGAGCCAACAGGGCGACCGCGGTCAGGAGCAACGTCGGGCCGGCGAGAAGCAGTAGGCCGCCCAAGAGCGGACCGACGAGCATCGCGCACTGGTCGATCCCGGTCTGCGCGGCCTGTACCCGATGGGCCTCGTTGCCCAACCGGCGGCTGGCTTCAGCACCGAGCGTCTCCATCGCGACGAAGGAGACCTCCGCGAGCAGCCCGGAGACAGCACCGAAAGTCAGGACAACGCTCGTTGTCATCGTCCCGGTGCCGGGCAGGACAAACAGCACGGCACCGGCCAGGGCGACCACGGCAGTACGCACCAGGTTGGACATCCGGAAGACACGGCCGGCACCCCACCGGTCGACCATCGATCCGGCGAAGGAGAAGGCCGCCAGCCGAGGTGCCCATTCGAGGAGGAACGCAAGGCCGGTCAAGGCGGTGGAGCCGGTGGTGACCAGGACCAAGAGCGGGACGGCGTAGGTGGCCGTTGCGCTGGCCAGAGCGTCGGTGGCCCGCATGAGATAGGTGCGTTGCAGCCCGGCGACGGGAGCGGTTGAGATCATCTGGGTCACCGCGCCCGAGGGCCGGGGGCCTGTGAGGGGCGCACAGCCGCGCTGGTATCTGATGCCCCACCACCGAAGGCCGAGGAGACCTTGGCCTTAGCCGCTGCGGGCGAAGTGGCGAGAGCGGCGGCTCGGGGGTCCGGGAGCCTCGGAAACGGCTTCCGTGCCTCGGCCTGCGACTCCTGTGTGCGGCCGACGCCGAGCAACTCGACCTCCGAGTCGTGGAGTTCCGACTGCGCCGAGCTGACGAACTCAGCAGCGAACCCAAACCGGTCGGCGAGTTGATACGCCTCGTCGTCGAGGTCCGTGATCTGCTCGCTTGCCGCCTCCAGCGCCTCCCGCACACGCTCCAGCGCGCCGTGTTCGGGGTGGAGGAGGTGGTCGACTGCCTGTCGAAGGTCGTCACCGTTCTCGGCAGACCTGATCTGGTCGGTGAGCCGGAGGAGTTCCGCTCCGGCGATGTAGGGCCCGAGCGGGTTTGCCGGGGTGGCCGCGCGGCCGGAGTCGAGGGAGGGGTCGAGGTCGACTCCGTAGCGGGCGGCACGAAGCATCTCGGCCGCGTGGGTGGCGATGGCCGCGCGGTCGACGGCCGGGGTCGTGGTGGGCAGGCGATGGCGTCGGCCGTACCAGTCCTCGATCTGCTGGAAGCCGGCGTGCTTGAGGAGCGTGGCGGAAAGGTCGTCGCTGGCGCCCTTCGCCGAGACGCTGCCGCTGGGCTCGGCGGTGATGGTGATGGAGGGGGCGGGCACGTTGGTCTCCGGGGCTCGGGATATCGGTTCTGGCGTGGTGGGCAGGTGACCCAGCTCGGCGGCGATTCGGCGGCACTCCGTTTGGAGGCGGAAGGCATCTCGGTAGCCGTTGTGGAGGCTGCCGTCCTCACGAGCGAGGGTGGCCACGACGTGCACCTGCCGAGGCTGGTTGCGCATAGCGATCCACCGGCAGGCATCCGGATCGCCTTCTGGAGCGACACCGGTAACGGCCACGAGGCGGCGGGCGACCGTGGCCCATTGGGAGTCGGTGAGGTCCGGTCGGCCAGGGTCGGAGCGGACCGAGCAGATCCATACCGGCTGTTCGGGTGCGCGGACCCCGAGACGTTCCACGGGAGCGTCGAGGGCGCTGGCCAAGTAGGGCGGCGAGCCGGTTTCGGCGAGCAGGTCGATCGGGGCTCCGTGGCCGTCGCCCGCGATCAGCCGGGGACTGGTGTGACTACCGCGCTCGCCCGGCCCGTAAAGGTACGAGAGCAGGCCAGCGGTGTTGCTGGCGCGCTGCAGGTGGGCGATCACGGCGGCTACCTCGAAGGGGAGTGGCGAACAGGAGCCCGGTCTCCGGGCTGTCAGGGAGAGGATCCGCAGGATTCGCGATTTGGCGCGGCCGGAGATTGCCGGTAGAAGCCACCGCTCATCCCGGGGTGTCGAGGTCGTGGTCGTAGGTGAAATTCGCGCAGGCGGCGCGGGCGAAGTAGGCGTCGTTGTGCAACCGGGCCCAGCGGCCGTCCTGGCGTATGACGGTCGCGACGATGTCGAGCCCGCTGGCCTGGTTACGCATGGCCACCCACCGGCAGGCCGCCGGATCGGCGTCCGGCTCTATGCCGGTGGCGTCGAGAACCTCGCGCGTCAGCTCGAACCAGTCGCCGTCGTTGAGTTCCACGTCGGTGGTGTTGCGAATGGCGCAGTGCCAGGTGAGTCGCTGGGACGCGGTGTGCCCGGTCCGCGGTTTCCGCAGCGCGACGGGTTCGTCGAGCAGCAGTGCCAGGTGCGGGAGGACGACGGTCTCCTGGGCGGTCAGTTCCGAGGACCAGGCGGTGAGGAGGTAGGGGGCAAAACCTGGCTCGCTGCGGTGGAGGTGGCCGAGGAGGTCCGTGGTGCTCTCGGTGCGCCGGACATCGCAGCGCAGGGGGTACTCGGGCATGGGGTATCAAGGTCCTTGAAATAGGAGCCGGTGCCCCGCCGAGGCGGGGCACCGTGCGGTCAGAAGTGGGGGTTCTCGGTCGGCCGGTCGGCTTCGGTGGCTGCCTGGAGCAGTTCCGTGAGGTCGTCGGGCTCGGAGGAGCGCTGGTCGATCCACCACCCGGCACGGGTGATGGCGCGAGCGGCTGCCTCGATCTCCTCCCACTCCGTCTCGCTGGTCTCGCCTTCGAGGACCAGGGCGGTGTAGGCAGCCGCCAGGACCTGGTGGCGACAGCGCACACCCCAGGCGACCGCTCGCTCGGTCCCCTCCAGAGGAGGCATCCGGTACTGCTGAGACCAGGCTTCGGATTCGGCCTGCTCTTCGGCCCGTTTGGCCTCCAGCCAAGCGGCCTTGTCCTGCTCGTCGCCCTCCTTGGCGGCCCGCCAGCAGTTGGTGCACTCCTGTTTGGCGAGCCACTCGGCGAAGCCCGCGCGACGGTCGGCTGCGCGGTCGGACAGGTCGCGCTCGGCCGAGTGGCCGCAGGAGTGGGTGATCTGCCAGATGGTCGCCACCCCCGGGGAATTCCGTTTGATGGGCGTTACGTTCGAGGTCGGGCTGCTGGTCTGGGGCTTCATATCGAGTGCCTTTCGTTGGCGGTTGGGGTGGTGGCCTGCGTCGCTGCGGAGGGTCGTGCATCAGATGCACGATTCATGCGGCGGACGGAGGTGGTCTGGACTGCTTGGCGGTGGTCTCGGGGACGCTTCCGCCTTCTGCGTCGTCTCAGCGCGTCCTGCGAATGGCGTTTGTGGCCGCCGTGGCGATGGCGGCGGGAGCGCTGGAGGGCTGGGTCAGGTGCAGCAAGGTGGTCCCCGGCAAGTGGCGGGACTCCGCGGTGACGGTGAGCTGGAGTACGGCGCAGCCGGCGGTCGTGAGCTGCTTGACGCGGGTGACGGCCGCAGCGGTTTCGTCGCTGCCGTAATGGGCGTCGGTGACGATCACGAGGAGGCGGCCGGCGCCGGGGCGGCTGAGTTCGAGGCCGTGGTCGAGTGCGTCGATGGCGTCGCCGAGGTTGTGGTGGCCGCCGTTGGCATCGAACGTCGTCACGCGCTCTGGTGCTCGGTGGGTGGGTCGGGTCAACGCGGTCAGGTGCTGGTCGTAGGCGATGGTGGCGGTGAGGGAGTCGGGGTCGGTCAGGGCTGCTGCGCGTGCCACGATCCAGGCAGCGGACGCGACCGGTGCGCAGGCGGCGCGCATGGAGCCGGAGACATCGACGGCGATACCCACACGCAGCGGCGGGGTGGGGGAGTTGCGGCGGCGGGTGTGTGTGAACGGTTCCGCGGTGGGGACCGACCCGGCCGCGCGCTGGGCGTCGCGGGCGAGGGCCGCGCGCATGTTGAGGCGGCCGGGTGGGGTGGGGCTGGTGGTCCGCTCCTCGGTCCGCTCGCGGTAGGCGGCGGCACGCAGGGCACGGCTCAGGCGCGCGGCGGCACTCTGCTCGGCGGCGGTGGGCCTGCGGGTGCCGGTGACCGGGTTGCCGTAGGGCGCCGGTGTGCCGTCGGGGTTGACGGTGGTGCCACGGGTGTTGAAGACCGACTTGGCGGTGGCGGCGGCTTGACGTCGCTGGCCGGCCCGCTGGGCGCGGTCCTGAGCCTGCGCCTTGGACTTCGCGGCCACGGCGTTGGTCGCTGCGGCCTGTGCCGCGAGGTCGGCGGCGTCAGTGGCGGCCGTGCTGTCCATGACGACCCCCACGGCGCCGGACAGCAGATCGGTGAGGTTCTCCGGCACGGGCAGGGCCGGGGCAGCGGCGTCCAGAGCGTCGCACCATTCTTGAGCGTGCGCGAGCATGGTCGTGGCGTCGTGGTCGGCGCACTGGTGGGCTGCGGTCCAGATGCGGGTGAGGGTGGCCAGCAGGTCTGCGCCCAGCACCTTTTCGCACAGATCGGCGACGGCCCGGGTCTCGCCAGCGTCCAGGATGCCGACGTCACGGCGGCCGAGGATCAGGGCCGCCACGCCGGCGGCGTGCTCGATGCCCTTCAGGGTGGGGTGGGCGATGTCGGGCATGACCAGGGTTCGGGCACTGGTACGCAGGTACGTGCGGTCCGTGGGCCGCGTGATCAGGTGTGCGCCTTCGACACGGCTCTCCTCCAGCAGGAGCGCGGCCTCCACGACACGAGGGTCCGCTCCGGCAGGCTGTGTCCACACGGAGTGGGCCGCGTGCGCGGCCTCGTGGACGAACACTCCCCAGGCGGCGGGATACCGCTCCTCGTCGCCCACGATCCGCGGATGGATCTCGTGGGCCTTCAGCGGGGAGAACAGGGCGGCGTCGAACTCGACCTCGCCCAAAGTGGGGAAGAACGCGGCCGGTGCGCCGCTGCGCGTGCCGGGACGGCAGGTGACGAGGAGGTCCTGGCGGCCGGAGAGGGCGACCAGCCGGTCGCCGAGTTCGGCACCCACGCGCAGCCATGCGGCCGGGGAGGAACGGGGCTGCGCGGGCGGGGCGCCGTCGTCGTCCCATCGCGCGAGGTCGGCGTCGACGTCCGGCGTGACGGCGGGGGACTGGACGTGGTGGTGGGCGCTCATCGCGAGCGGCCCTGCTGTGCGGAGCCGGTGCTGCCCGGGGGCTGCCGGACGGCCGAGGCGGGGAGCTGCTTGCCGAGGGTGAGGGGTGCGATCTTCTTGACGCCGACAGTCTTGATGACGGCGTCGGCGACGGCGTCGCGATCCTCCACAGGAGCGATGCCGACCAGGTTCGCGAGCGCGGCATTGGTGCCGAGGACGGCCTCGGTCTTCTGGTAGCTGAGCAGCTCCCGCAGTTGGGGGGCCCAGCCCAGCTCGCCGAGTTCGACCTGGCGGGCGAGGTGTCGAGCGACCCGGACCACCCGGGCATCGATCCTCAAGGCCAGGGCGAGGTCATAGTCCGTGCCGATCTGAATCTGCACGCTGAACCGGGACGACAGCGCCTCCGTCAAAACAGCCCCGTGGACGCCGGGATTGTGGCCCGCCACCACATAGAAGCCCGGCTCGGCCTTGATGGTCTCGCCCTTGTGGGCCTTGACCTGGATCTGCCTGCGCCCGTCCATCGCGGGATACAGCGCCGCCAACACCTTCGGCGAGATCAAGGTGGCATCGTCGATCAGCAGGGCACGGCCCTCGGTCATCGCGGTGACCAGCGGACCGTACTGGAAGACGTAACCCCCGCTGTCAGCCTGCGTGTACTCGCCGATCAAGTCGCCGACCGTGGTGTCGCCGTCCCCGGCGACGGTGAGCAGGTCCGGGAACGCCGCCTCCACCAGCGACGTCTTGCCGGTGCCCGGAGGGCCGTAGAGCAGCACCGGCACGTCGGCGTCGCGCAGACGGTTCAACGCCTCGACATCGGGCAGATCGGCCAGCTCCCGGGGGTGGTAGAGCTGGCCCCCCGCGCGGCGGATCGGGCCGGTCTGCTTCGGCGTGGCCGCTGCGGTAATGGTCGTGCGGGCCATGGCCGCCTGAGCGCGGGGAGCGTGGGTGCCCGGTGGGCTGATCACAGCGGTCTGCGCGGCTGCGGCAGTCTTCGCGTTCGCGCGGAACTCCGGTTGTCCGCTTCCGCCTTGGTCTGCCTCGCCGCGCCGCACCAGGGTCAGGGCCGCGTTGCGGACGGCGCCGTGGGAGTGGCCCAGCTGCCTGGCCATGCCCCCGATGGTGAGCGCATCTGCCGGCCGGTCGGCCAGCAGACGGGCCACCTTGGCCCGTAGTTCGCCGCCCTTGGTGCGCGCTGGACTGGTAGGCGGTCCGGGTGTGGTCACAACGAGGCTCCTTCAACAGGTAGGGCGGCGGGCGGGGTTGGCATGGGCTGGAGGGGCTGGTCGGTCTCGGAGCGGATCACGGACTGTGCCGACATCGGCGACCGGGCCAACCGAGGCGTACCGTCGGCGCTCACCGGCCGACCGAGGGCGCGGTCCAGCGGCAGGGGATGGCCGGCGACGAGCAGCTCGTCGGCTGGCGAGCAGGCCCGTGCGTCCGCTCCGTACCGGGTTCCGTCGCTCGGCAGGCGCAGCCGGGCGTCTCTTCGAAGCCGTCCTGGAGCAGGATTCGCCGGGCGGCGGCGTTGTAGCCGGTGGTGGTGATCTCCCCGGTGATGGTGTGCCGGATCGGCATGAACGGCTCTGCTGGTGCGTCGGGCACGGCGGAACTCCTATCGGTGTTGGCGGGAAAGCGGTGGGGTGTTGGGCGAAGGCGAGGAGGGCCCGGAGCTTTTAGGGGTCAGCGATTGCGGGAGAAGGCGATGCGCGGGTCTACCGGCCGGGCCGCCGGAGCGGACGCGGCGGGAGCGGGAACCGGCGCCTTGCCCGGGAGGCCGGCGCGGGCTGGGCTGGCGGCGAGCGCGGCAGCGCTGATGGGGAACTTGTGGGTGGCCAAGCCCTGGCTGCGCTCGTGGCGTGCGGGTGGCGCGGGTGCAGGAGGGCGGCGGGCTGTTACGTCCTGGGCGAGACGTGGCTGCACCGCGACCTGGAGGTCGGATCGGTGCATCGTCATCGTGGCGCTGGCGACCTTTTCCAGGGCTTCGCTGCGGTCGGAGGTGATCGGCAGCGTGTAGATGTCCAGGTCCGGGTTCAGCCGCCAGCCGTGTTCCTCCAGGATGAGTCGGCCGCCGAGCGCAGAGGAGTGGTCGTTGGTGGCCGCGACGATGCCTAGACGCGGATGCTCGGCGAAGGCGACGTCGGGATCTATGCGTAGAGGGCGCTCACGGGCCGGAGCCGCACCGGAGGCCAGCGAGGGGTCGAACGCGGCATCCACGTCAACTTGGTAGCCGGACTTACGTAGCAGTGCGACGGCCCGGGTGGCGCGACCCTGTCCGTCACGCTGCTGGTCGGCCAGTGCGTACAGAGTCGGCTGGTCCGGGACGGGGTGAAAGTCGAAGCCCTTCAACATCCATGTGCTTGCGGCGAGTTGCTTCGGGTTCGCGGCGACGATGCCGTAGTCGGGGTGGCGGCCGACTGCGATGTCGGGGAGCGAGTCGTAGTGGGTGGGCATAGCAGATCCATCCGGTGGAAGCTCGGGGGCCGGCGCGGTCGAGGGTCGGGATGGTTCTGGTGGGGTGGGCCATGGCGGACTCCGAGGCGGGAAGCGGTCAGCGACCGGGTACAGACGAGGAGCGACGAACGGGTGGCAGCGCCGGGCGTATGGCCGACGCGGCTGGCTGTGGTGTCGGCGTCGTGCGCTGGGCTGTTGGCGAGAGTGCGCGAGCGGCACTCGCTCGTGGTGAGGCAGCGCCCGCCCGCGGAGTCACGCCGAGCTGATCAAGGCGCGAGTCGATCGCGGCGAGCAGACTTGGAACGTTGCCGCCGTGTCGCGCGTGGGGGCCGTCCGGCTCCGAGTCGTAGATCACTTCGTGGATTGCGGAGTCGTCAGGATGCCCACGGGTCACCAACCAGCTCTCCGGATGCCCGGGTGGATGCTCGGTGGACGGCTCCTGGGGTGGCGAGATGATCAGCGAACTACCGTCAGGCAGCCCGACGTGGACGATGTAGTCGCTGAGGCCGTACTCGACGGTGCACTCCAGGCCGCGCTGCCGAAGGGGAACGGTGACGTGCCCGTACCCGTGCTCCCGTTCCACGGATGCCGCTGTGAAACGCAGAGGAGGATCGCTGGCGCGCGCGGTGATGCGAGTGCTCTCGCTTTCGAGGGAGACCAAAGGCTGGTCGGATTGCATGGACCTCTCCTTGGCCCGGCGCCCCAGCAGCCGACGGCGCGAGCCGCAGACCGTGGGACGGCAGAAGTATTGGTGTTCCACGAGGATCCGGAGATTGGCCGGTTTGGCGTCGCCGGAACTCTGTGTTAGCGGCGTCAGCGAGAACGATGCGCGGGAGGCGGATTCGGAGCGGGCGGTGCAGGAGGCGAAGCAGCAGGAGTGCTGCGGTTGCCCGGTGAGGACCGCGTGAGGGCTACCTGAGTGCGTTCGGTCTGCGGAGACTGGTCGGTGTCCGCCCGCCGGACCAAGTAGTCGCCAGCCCGCGCGAGCGCCGGACCTTGGTATGACAATTCGTCCGCGTAGTGCCAGCCGTCGGCGTTGCGGATCTCCTCCGCGCGGCTCACGTACAGCTCTCGCGAACCGGGTTGCGAGGCGTCCATGAGCGCCAACACGTCATCCCACTCGTGCCGGATCTGGCCTGCTCGTTCCAGGTTGGTGTCGATGCCGCGCAGCCGCCGGAGGTCCTCGCTGATCGGCCCCTCGACGTAGTCGGCACCGACGGCGGCGGCCCGCACACCAGCCAGTACCTCGGGGCCGTGAGCGAGGAAGACCTCGACGTGTTTCCACGCTTCGGCGTCACGTTTCACCTTGCCGTCGTCGTAGCCGTCATCGATGGGCCAGCCGTCGCGGTCGCAGAAGGAATCCGAGACCGCATCCCAGTCGTCGGACGCCTGGCGGATGCCGGCGGCGGCAGCAGCCAGGGCCGGGATGTGCTGGCGCCACGCCAGGTGATCGGAGGTCGAGGATGGCTGGTCTTCATGGGGTGCGGATATTTCGGGCACGGTAGATCCTTCTTGCTTCGTGTGCTTGTGCCTTTGCTCATCGCGAGCGCGGCAGTGCGCGGACGGCGGAGGGCGGGATGGGGGCAGGGGCCGGGATTTGCCGATCGCCGGGAAGCCCGCTGAGTGCCACGGCCGGGGAGACGCGAGCCGCCGCTGCCGGTCGTCGGGAGCGGGAGTGGATCTCGTCGTCCAGGCCCTCCCCCACGAGGTGCAGCTCCTCGCCAAGATCGGTCAGGCGTTCCGCCAGGGCGTCCAACTCGGAGGCGCTGTCGCGGGCTTCGTGTGTGCGGCACCACTCCGAAGCGGTTTCGAGGAGCTGGTGCAGCCGGGCCACCGCGCCAAGGTCGTCCGTGAGTGCCTCGTGGAACAGCCCGGCGAACTCCTCGGGATGGGCGGCGGCAAGGCGGTCGATCCAGTTGCTGGCCGATGCCGCGGTGCGCGGGCTCAGGCCCGAGGCGGCGCCTCCCCCGTAGCCTCGGAGGTCTGGTCGCGGTACGGTTGACGACATTGCTCAACTCCCTTTATCTATAGGCCAGTTGAGCTAGGCCGACATTCGGGCGTCGGTGTCGAACAGCTCTCGCTCGGCGGGGTGCAGGATGTGCTGGGTGATGAAGCTCCGGCCCGCGACCTTCCACAGGCCCCGGCCCTTGGTCAGGGCGGACACCGCCTGGGTCTCGACGCCGGTCAGGCCGAGCAGCGAAGCGGCAGCAGCGAGCTGGTCGGGTTCCTGCCGGTAGATGATGCGAGTGGAGCAGTCGGCCAGCAGGCCCTCGGCCAGCACCCGGCCGCGCGAGCCGGCATCGCCTGCGCTGAGCAAGTCGCTGAGGCGGTGGATGACCATCAGGTTCGCGATGCCAAGCCCGCGAGAGAGCTTCCACTGCGACTGCATGCGCTCCAGCAGGCCGACGTGCCGCATCACCCGCCACGCCTCGTCGTAGATCACCCAGCGCCTGCCTCCGTCCGGGTCGGCGAGCGCGGACTCCATCCACGCCGACGCGCAGGTCATTGCCAGCACCAAGGCGGTGTCGTCGCCGGAGCCGCCGAGGCGGGAAAGGTCGATGGACAGCATCGGCGTGGTCGGGTCGAAGGCCACCGTCGAGGGGGCGTCGAACATGCCGCTCAGATCGCCGTGGACCAGTCGGCGAAGGGCGTGCGCGAGGTCCTGTGCGGCCGGTCCCATATGTCCGGCCTGGTCGCCGAGGGCCCGGTCGAGGCGCTCGGGCGAGCCGAGGGCGTGCGCGATCTCGCCGAGCAGCGGCACCGTGCCCCCGGCGTCGGCCTCGGCGACCACCAGGTCGAGAGCGAGGTCCAGGGCGGTGTGTTCCATCGGCAGGAGATCGCGCTTCAGCACGGTGCGCGCCAGGGCCGCCAGGAGAAGGAGGCGGCGCTTGCGGACCTCGGTCGACCAGTCGCCCTCGCTCACCGAAGCGGGCCGGGCCGGAGCATCCAAAGGGTTCAGCCGACCCGGAAGCCCCGGCCCGAGCGCGATGCTGTAGCCGCCCAGGGCCTGCGCGACGGCCGTCCACTCTCCCTTGGGATCGCAGGGAACGTAGACCCGGTAGCCATGAGCAATCGCTCGGGTAGCTATCGACTTGGCCAGCGCGGACTTGCCCATGCCGATGATCCCGGCCAAGACGGCGTTCGGATTCGTGAAGCCCTCGATCCGCCCGCTGCTGTACAGCGAGAACGGGTCGTAGCAGAACGCCGCCTCCGCGTGTACGTCCCGTCCGATGAAGATCCCTTCGGCGCCCAGGCCGCCCTCCGCGAGGAAGGGATAGGCGCCGCTGACGGTGGCTGTGGTCATGCGGTGGGAGGGGAGGCTGAGCTTGCCGCCCCGAGCCGAGGAGGAACCGGGACGTCCGGAGGGCGGGTAGATCGGCCGCAGTTCCGGGTCGAGGTGCTCCTCGGCGCGGTGCTTCGGCGGGGCTCCGGCGCGGCGGGCCTGACGGCGGGCCTCGGCGAAACCTGCGCGGGCGGCACGTTGCTCGGCGCGTGACGCTTTGCGAGGGACGAACAGGTGGGAGGCGCTGGCGCGGGTGCGAGGCATGAACGTTTCTCCAGACGGAAGACGGGTCAGCGGCGGACGAGACCCGTGAACGGCGAGTGCAGGTCGGCCGGGGTGGTGCGCCGGCGCACCAGGTGCGCGGTGCGCTGGTGGCGCTGGCAGATGGTCAACTCAGGCGCGCCCTCGGGCAGGCCCGCCTGGCACGCCTCGCGCTCGGGCACCTCACCGGAGTCCGGGCGGGGTGCCGCGTGGTACGCGGCGTGGACGTGATCGGCGGCCTGCCAGATCCGGGTGCGGGTGGCGCGGAGCTGGTCTCCTTCGACCGGCACGAGCTGGCCGGTACGGGCGGCATGCGCATCGAGCAGGCCATGCAGCGAGACGAGATGGGCGTGCAGGGCGTCCAGCTCCGCACGAGTGGTGACGAGCGGACCGCCCGGAACGTTGAGGGCGCGGTGGAAGTCGAGCGCGGCGGTGGCGAAGGGCACGAAGTCCTGCGCGGTCGGGCTAGCGGTGCGGGACATGGGCGTGCTCTTTCGGGGGGAAGGAGGGCCGGCATCAGGCGGCGAGGGCGAGCGGCATGGCGGCGACGGTGAACGCTTCGGCCTGCTGCCAGGTGAGCGGCCGGAGATCGAGCTGGGCGCCGACGGCCGCGGTCTCCACGACGGCACAGGCGGAGCGGAGTTCCTCCTCCGAGTCGGCCGAAACGGTCAGCAGGCCAGTCAGAGCGACATCCGCGTGGCCCGCGATGAGCTGGCGCTCCCGGGACTTGATGTCCTGGTACTCGATCGAGTCCGCCTCGGAATCGACCTGGCCCCGCCGGGCTCGCTCGGCGGCATCGGCGATCACGCTGGACTTCTTGCGCTGGACGTCGCGCAGGGCGGCGTCCAGGCCCTTCGGCTCGTAGGACAGCGACAGCGTGCGCCGGACCCCGGCGGTGAACAGGAGCTGGTGCAGGAAGCCCGGCGACGTTTCGGTGCGGGGCCAGTTCTCCACCCAGTACGTGGCGTGGACGGCCGAGTCGGTCATGATGTGGTCCGACTTCTCGACGACCACAACCGGTCCGGCGGCAGCGGGCTCAGCCTCGGGTCGTCCTGCTGTGGACCAACGGTCCAGCGGTGCAAGGGCCTTGGGGTCGTACGCGGTGCGCACGACGGCCGCGATCTCTCGGGCGGTGAGCCAGCCCGTGGGGTTGAGACCGGCGGTGCGCGCGGCCTGATCGAAGGTCGAGGTCAGTTGCGCCAGGACGCTGAAGGACCCGGTGAGGCCGCCACCGGCCTGGTTGATCAGCCGCCGTGCGGCCTTGGCGTCCAGGGACACCGCGACGTACGCCTCGTGCGGTGCCGCTGCAGGGCCGGCGCTCTGAATCAGCTCGCTGTAGATCGCACCTGCTACGGGGGCGTGGGGCTGGCCGTGTTCCTCCCAGTACCGGCGCAGCGCGTCGCCGGAGTCCGGGACGGTGCGCTCGATCACCTGGATCCGGGCCACCTGGCCCGTGCGGGCGAGCGCGGCCAGTGCGCGCCCCCATCCGTTGACGTTGGCGTTCTGGGTGCCCGGGTCGAGCAGCGCGTAGGCGCGGGAGGAGACCTTGACGACGGCTGTCAGGGTGCCGGTGTGGGGGTTGTGGACCGCGCCGTATCGGCGGTCGGGAGCGGTGACCACGCGCAGGCTTGCCGCTGTGCCGGGCAGGTGGAGCAGACCTTCGCGGATAGGGCGTCGGGAAGGCCGGGTGAGCCAGATCAACTGGCCCCGCATGCGGCGCAGGGCGTACCGGGTGACGATCGGAGCCCAGTCGGCCAGGGCGCGGCCCCGGTAGCGGACGAACACGAGGAGGGCGATGGCCGCCCAGACCGGAATGAGTTCGAGGGCGCCGACCACGCCGCGGGTGAGGATCACGGCGAGCAGAAGAAGACCGGTGAGGCTGACGACGATCAACTGCGAGGCGGTCAGGCCGAGCAGGATGCCGCGCCGCGAGCGGTGAGGAAATTTGACGCTGGCCGTGGTGGCTTCGGCCTGGTGCTTGTTGGACATGGTGGGTTCCAGACGGTGGGAGCGGGCGGGGGCGGGGCGCGCGACGCTCTTCTGGAGGTCATGGCGGGGCTCGTTTCTGAGGATCGGTTGCGCGGGGCGCGGGGGGGCGGGCTGCCGTAACAGCCCGCCCCCGGATGTGATGTGTCAGGAATCCGACGGCGACTGGCTGGGATACACCCAGTTCGTCGGTGTCGGGGAACCGGTTGCCGAAGGCCCCGTGGAGGACGGCGGCGCTGCAGCGGGGGCCGGCGGCGGCGCGGCGCCAGCGCGGGTCATGTTGCCGCCTCCAGCCTGAGCGGCAACGAACTGGCCGCCCGCTTCTCCTTCGGCGCCTCCCGATTCGCCCTCGTCGGGTCGGTTGATGAGCGGCGGGATACCGGGGCGCTGGATCAGGGCCCGACCCTTGTCGCCGGAGGCGTTCGGGTCTTCGCCGTACCGGAAGCTGGTCTGCGGCTTGGGCGGTCCGGAGTCGATGCCCTCCTTGCTGAGGGTGCCGCCGGAGGGGCTGATGCCGGAGGCAACGCCGTCGCTGCCCGCGCCGGGGACCTGGCTCGGCCCCTGCGGTGCCGGTGCACCGCTGCTGGCCCGCATCGCCAGACTGCCCGCAGTCTTGGCAGCTCCAGCGGCGACCGCCATGCCCGCGACGCCGGTGCGGTGCAGGTCGTCGTGGCCCCCGCCGTCGCTGGCCCAGTGGACGAACTTGTACGTGGCGTACGGGCACAGCAGGACCAGCACCATCACGACGATGCCTGCCATCGCGTCGGACAGCGCGGCCATGCCGTCGTGGGCGTCCGACTTGCCCATCGCCGAGACTCCGATGAGGAAGACCACGGTCATCAGGAGTTTCGAGACGACCAGGGTGGCGGTGGCCTCGATCCAGCCACGTCGCCACCGCTTGGCGACCTCCCAGCCTCCGCCAGCTCCGGCGAAGACGGCGAGAGCGACCAGCACCAGGACGCCGACCTTGCGGGCGACCATGACACCCCAGTACATGAACGCGCCGATCGCGCATCCTAGGGCGACCAGGGCTGGGACTCCCCAGCCGAGGCCGTACATCGCCCCCAGTTCGTTGACCTTCACCACACGGCGGATCGCATCGTCGACTGAGCTGTTGGCTGCTTGGAACAGGCCGTCGGACAGGGCGTCGACCACGGTGATGGCGACGGTCGTGAAGGCGATGGCGCAGAAGCTGAAGAGGATGCCGGTCATGGTGCCGATGGCTGCCTGAGCGAGGGCGCGTTCGTCTCGCCGCCAGGCCGCGAACATCAACTGGATGCAGAACGTGCCGACGGTCAGGGCGAGCCCGATGGGTAGCAGGAGTTCGTAGTTGTCCCGGAACCATCCGGCGTTGAGATCGATGGCGGTGGTCTGGTTGACGGCCTTCGCGGCGAGATCCGCAGCGCTGGCTGCCAGTTCGCCCGCCGACTTCGCGATCCATGCTCCGATGCCGTCGGTGACGGCCCCGGCGGGGTTGGTGGCGAAGTCGACAGCACCGCACACCTTGTCCATCAGCGGAAAGTCGCAGACTCCCATGGCGATACCTCCTTTCTGGGTTGGTGGTCAGGGCGCGACGGACGGCATGACGCCGGCCAGGGCACACGGGTGGGAAGGGCGGCACTGGACCGCGAGGGTGGTGACGCGGTTCTCCGCACCACCGGCAGGCGAGCCCTTCCAGGCGATCGACTGCTTGCCGGAGACGGTCACGGCGTATACGTACGCCTGCGTGATCGTTCCGGGATTCGCCTGAAGGGCCTGGGTGAACGAGTCCGGGAAGTGACCCTCGTTGACCTTGGCGGTGGCGAACTGGCCGTTGGCGGCCATTTCCTTCCACAGCACGGGCGAGGGAACGATCGCGTCGACCGAGGCGGGATCGGCGTACTTGGTCTCGGTGGTCAACCACCCATGCAGGGCGGTCAGCAGCTCTGCCTGGGAGTACGCGCGGGTGTCGTACGACCACAACGCTTCGGCGGCTGCCTTCCCGAACGCGATCGGATCGTGGGTGCCCGGTGGAGTCGGGAGGGAGTGAGGGTGCGACCTCGGCGAGGGCGATCCGGACGGCGAAGTGGCCGAGGAGGAAGGAGAGGGCGAACTCGCGGTTGGGGCCGCAGCTTTGGAGGAGCCCCTGCCGTCGCGGGTGAGGTAGGCGGCAAGGCCGGCGAGGGCAACGAGCACCACCAGAGCGGCGGTGCCGAGCAGCGCCCGGCGGCGCACGCGAGATGCGCCGCCGGGGTTCGAGGAGTGGGAGGGCATCAGTGGACCTGCGTCCCCAGCGTGCTGAAGAACGCGACCACGCCGTTCGCGGCGCCCAGCAAAAGGGCCGCGCCAGCGCTGACCAGCACACCCTTCTTGCCGTTGGCCTCGGCCTGGTGGCCACCGGAGTGGTGGCCCCACGCCCAAACGCCCGCGCTGACGGCGAGCGCGCCGACCACGGCGATGATCCCGAAGAGGTTGATCGAGCCCATCACCTGCTTGAGGACGGCGAGGCCAGGAAGCCCGCCCTCGTTCGGCTTGATTCCGGGGTCGTAGGCGAGCTGGATGACCTTGTCGGCGAGATACATTACGAACTCCAGTTCGATTTATTGCACGCTGAAGCCCGAGGGGGCGGAGCGGCGGAGCGTGAAGAAGGGGGAGGGAGAAGCGCCGGTCAGGCGACTCGGCGGGCCGCGAGAATCTGCGACTTCCAGGACGCGAGCGTCGCGATACGCACCACGTCACCGGTGTGCGGGGCGTTGACGATCAGGCCCTGGCCGATGAACATCCCGACGTGCTCGGGGACTTCGGCCGTTCCCTCGGTGAAGACGAGGTCACCCGGCTTGAGGGCATCGGCCGACGTCGCCTTGCCCTCCTTGACCTGCGTGTACGTGGTGCGCGTCAGGGTGACTCCGGCGGCCTTGTACGCCTGCTGCATGAGAGAGGAGCAGTCGCACCGGCCCATGGGGTCGGGCCCGTGGGAGTCGGTGCAGCTCCCGCCCCACTGGTACGGCGTCTTGAGCTGGCCGAGGGCCCAGCGAATCGCCGTCTGGACCTTCGCCGGAGCATCGGCTGGGATCTTGTACTCGGCAGGCACCGCGCCCGGAGGGATGGTCCCGAAGTCGGTTCCGTCCCCGCCGGCCGTACAACCGCCCGCGGTATCGGACGGAGCGGTCTCGGTGGCAGCAGAGCCAGACGGAGACGGGCTCGGCGACCCGCCGCCGGACTTCGACAGCAGGGGGGCGATGGCCTTCTGCAAGGCGGTGGCCAGCGGCTCCCATTTGGCATACGCCTCCGGGAATCCCGACCTCTGTACGGCCTGAGCGGCCTGGGTGACGGACAGGGACTGCCAGCCCGAGACCTTCTGCAGCCCCTCGTAGAACTTGGTCGAGGAGTGCACCGGATCGAGGATCTCGTTCGCCGTGCCCCATCCCTGCGACGGCCGCTGCTGGAACAGTCCCAGCGAATCGCGGTCGCCGTAGGTCAGGTTCCGCAGGCCGCTTTCCTGTAGCGCGGTTGCCAGGGCCACGACTTGCCCCCGGGGCGGAATGTTCATCGCGACGCCGGTGGCCTGGATCGTCTTGGCGTTGGGGACCTGGTCGGCAGGGTCATCAAGCCCCGCGACGGAGACCGCGCCCTTGTCGCCACCGTCCAGGATGGCCTTCACCTGTGAAGCAACGGCAGCGGTATCCACAGACTGTGCACCGCCGGTCGAGCAGGAGGCCGAAGCCGAACCCGCACCGATGGCGAGGATGGGAACGGCCAGCAGCAGCGGGCCGGATGCGAAGAGACCGACGACGGCTCCGGTGGTCTTCTTCATCGCCGCTGCCGTTCACCGGTTCGGCGGTGGCCGAGGGACAGCGGTGTTGGGTCGGGGCGTGGGGGTGTCAGGGCATGCTGCATCGCAGCGGCTCCTCGTAGTTCGTAGGAGGCGCGGTGCCGACTTCTCGTGCAAAGCCGTCGGCACCGCACCGATGTGAATCCGCCTCTCAGGGCGGGCCCGCGTCAGGGGAGTTGGTAGCTCCCGGACGCCGGTTTTGGGTCAAGCGCGGCAGCCAGCCGCGCTCGTAATCTCAGGCAGAGCACCGGTTCTCCTCACGGCTTCTCGGACGAAGGGCTAACGGGCCCGCCGTGCTGCCCATTCGGACGAGACAACACGGATAAGCACAGGTCAGCAGGGGTGGAGCGTTGCTCTGCCCCGGTGACATGGCGAGACAGTAGACCGGGAATCCGGCCGCACCAAACGGCTCTCGGGCCCGGCCCCGGACAGAGACACGGCTCGTTAGGTGCGGCCGGAATTCGCGGTTAACGTCCGGCGCAACCCCGCTCGAAACGAACGCTGTTGAGCGACGTCCGGAGCGGGTTCAGTCCCACCGTGCCCTGAAAGAGGCCCCGCACATGAGCTACACGCTGCACCGAGGCGATGCCCTCACCGTGCTGAAGACCCTGCCGGACGAGAGCGTCAACGCCGTCATCACAGACCCGCCGTACAACTCCGGCGGACGTACCAGCTCGGACCGCACGGGTCGCACCGCGCGAGCCAAGTACGTCACCAGCAACAGTGCGCACGACCTGCAGAACTTCCCCGGAGAGAACCGCGACCAGCGCTCCTACCGATCCTGGCTGACCGAACTGCTCACCGAGGCGTACCGGGCCTCGACCGAGCACGCGGTCGCCATGGTCTTCACCGACTGGCGCCAGGAACCGACCACCTCGGACGCCCTGCAGATGGCCGGGTGGACCTGGAGTGGCACCATCCCGTGGATCAAGCCCTCCAGCCGGCCCCGCAAGGGCGGGCCGAAGCAGGACTCGGAGTTCATCGTCTGGGGCGTCAAGGGATCCCTCGACAACACCCGCGACCTCTACCTGCCGGGTCATTACATCGCCTCCCAGCCCCGCAAGGGCCGAGTCCACATCACCCAGAAGCCCGTCGAGGTCATGCAGCAGCTCGTCCAGGTCTGCCCCGAGGGCGGCACCGTGCTCGATCCGTTCACCGGCAGCGGCTCCACGGGGGTCGCGGCCCTGCGCGAGGGACGCCGCTTCGTGGGCGTCGAGCTGTCCGCGCACTACGCCGATGTCGCCGAGGAGCGGCTGCGCGCCGAACTGACGAAGGACGACTTCGAGCTGGCCGGTCCGGAGGCATGAGCATGAGAGCGGGGAGCCCGGGGTCCGCGCCCCGCAGACGCCAAAGGGCGGCTGGAGTATCGAGTAACCGATGCTCCAGCCGCCCTTCTGTTTGCGTCAAGCCGCCTCGAAGGCCCGCCGGATCAACGGGGCCGCCTTCTCCAGGTCGGCTGCCGAAGCGAGGCGTACCTCCAGGTCCCCGGTCCCGAGGTGCCCGATGCCGCGCATGTCCCGGGTGAAGCCCTCCTCCAACTCGACCGTGTCCGGGTCGAGTCTGAGATAGACCAGGATCGCCTCGTGCTTGGGGCGGAAGATCACCGATGCTACGTTCACCAGCCGCCGGTAGGCGATGTAGTGGCGCAGCGGTGCCACCTCGACCTCGCCCCATGCCGTGAGCGCGTCGTCCACCTCCGCGTACAGGTCCCGCAGGCACTGCGGTACCAGGCCGGCATCCGTCGGCGAAGGAGCCACCGGGACCGCCGCCGCGACGTCGACCGTGGTCTCCCGCACCCGAGTTCGCCGGGAGGAAGCGGCGGTCGGGAAGCCGGGCGAGGAGTCGACGAGCAGCAAGCTCAGCAGGCCGCCCTCGAAGATCCGGTAGCGCACCAGGTCGATCCGCTCGGGCAGTCGCTGCACGGCCACACGGTCGTGGTGGGAGAAGCTAGCCGCGATGCAGACCATCCGCGGTCGACGCCAGTCGATCGACCCGGCGGCCTCCGCGCCCAGCACCTTCCGCACGAGCGCCTCGAACTCGTGGTGCGCCGACTCCAGCCAAGACAGGTACGAGACGGCCTGCGACAGCACCCCGCTGTCGGAGCCTTTTTTGAACTCGATCACCACCGGGCTGCCGTTCTCGTCCAGCCCGAGCGTGTCGATCCGGCCCCGGTGCCACGGACCGGTCGGGTACTCCGACGCCAAGAACCGGATGCCGAGCATCGCCTCCAGGCCGGCCTCGACTCGCCGCTGCAGTTCGACCTCCAGCGCCACCGTCGAACCGGGCAGTTCGACGTCCCGCCCGCCTGCGTCTCGCCGGAACAACATCAGCTCGGCCATCACCGTCCCCCTCCCGTGATCGGTACAAGAGAAGCAATCGAAACGGCCAGTGAGGTATTCCAGGCAGATGGCACCGCCTGTCCTCAAGGCAGCGCCACCGCACTGGTGCGGCATCACGCACGGTGACTAGAGTTCTGGCGTTGCTCCAGCGGCGGCCCGGCCATTCCAGACCGAGTTCGAGGGGTGCCGGTGTTCAGGTGCTGTGCCTCTGGGCGAGGCTGGAGGACGAATCCTTGGCCCGAGCCGGGGGCTGGCAGAAGCCGACGGTGGTGCTGAGTAGTCGGCGGGCGCGAACCGCGGGTCGGTGACCACTCCCCAGGGAGGCGTTCTGCGCCGACTATGGTGGGAACGTTTGTGGGGGCGATTTCGCAGGGAGCGGGTCAGGCGCAGGAGGCACTGTCGAGGACCTACAACCCGTGTCGCAGCCCTAGCTGTCGTCATCGGTGGCCCCTCCGGTGGCCAGCCGGTGGCCGGACGCCTTTGGACGAGGCAATACGGGGGAGCACAGTCCAACCAGCCGCACGTGCTCTGATCAGCCGAAACGTCACCCGGCGGCACGACCAGGCACCACGCAGCATGAACGCTCACGGTCTCGTAATGCGTAGGTCTCGGGTTCGAATCCCGAAGGCGGCTCTGTAGAAGCCTCAGGACTCACTCGCCGTGACCTGGGGCTTTTGCTTTTCCTCGGCTGAGTGCGGCCGCACTGCCGCCCGATTTCCCGCGCCTGTGTTGCGACGGCTCGGTGACGGGAGCCACGTTCACGGGACTGGCGGGGTGCCAGTCGAAGGCGAGCGCATCCTCCCCGCCCGATCCGATGGCGGGGCAGGAGGGCGGGTGGAGCGGTTGGTGCGGGGAGAGACGGGGATCCGTATGTGGTGAGGATCAAAAACCAAATGGCATGCTGCGAGCGAGCGCGGTGCCCGGTTGTTAGCTTCGCTCCATCAGATCGATGTGGGACGAGGGGAGTTCCGGGCGTGCAGTACAAGATGCTGGTGTTGACGGTGCTGGTTTTGGCATCAGTGATCGTTGGGTTGCTGGCCGGAATTCTGCAGTTCGCGGGGGGTGGTCGCATCGTGGGAGCGGTCCAGGGCGGAGCCATGGCGTTCGGTGTCTCGCTGACGCTGGGGCTCGGCGTCGTCAGCTCGATGAGGCTGCTGTGAGGGGACGCGGGGGACCGGTTCATCCGCTCGTGTTCAGGCGTGTGTGGCGTGCCATCGACGAGCTGGGCGAACTCACCGCGCCGTCGGCCGCCTACCGGCTCGCACTGCAAGTGATCTTCCTGCGCGCTGCCTGGGAGCCACGGCTGCTGACCAGGTCGCCGTGGGATTTTCTGACCCGGGCGGCAGCCGAGGCAAGGGGGAACGGCCGCTTCGGTGCCACGGAGTCGGTGCTGAGCGAAGTCTGGGCGACGGCCGGCGTCGAGACGTTCGTCCAGTTGGGGACTCGCAGTTCCATCCGTACACCCGGGCTGTCCGGCGAGGCCGATTTCCGGCTGGCAGCCTTGATCACCGCGGTGGCCGAGGCCGAGAGTGTGGAAGGCATGTTCGACGCATGCCTCGACCGCTACTCGCACCAGTTGGGCCGAGGCGGGGATTACTGCACACCGCGGAGCGTCGCCGGACTCATGGCGGGTCTGGCCGCCCCGCGCGCCGACGAGAGTGTCCTCGACCCCGTCTGCGGGTCGGGCGGGCTCCTCGTCGAGGCGGTGCGGTTGGTACGCGCCGAAGGCTCTCTGAACGACGTTCCGCGAGTGTACGGCCGTGACATCGACGCCGGGGCCCGTCAGGTGTCGGCGATGAACAGCGTCCTCAACTCGCTGCGCGGGGACTTCGGAACGGGCCCCACCAACAGCCTGCTGGCCGGGCCCACGGGCCTGTCGCCCGATGTCGTTCTCGCCAACCCCCCCTTCAACATGAAGAACTGGGGCTACGAGGAGTTGGTCGGAGACATCCGCTGGACCTTCGGCATGCCCCCCAAGGGCAACGCGAACTTTGCCTGGATCCAGCACATTCTGAGTGAACTCTCCCCGCAGGGACGGGCCGTTGTCCTGTTGGCGGAAGGCGCGACGGCCAAAGGCATGGGCGGAGCGGAACAGGAGATCCGCCGACGCATGGTGGAGGCCGATGTACTCGGGGGTGTGGTCGCGCTGCCTGCGCGGCTGTTTCCGCACACCCGCGTGGCCGCAAACCTGTGGCTCCTCAGCAAGGACAAGAACCGGCACCCCGGCTGGGGAAGGACATCGCGTCGCGGCGAGGTCCTCTTCGTGGACGCGAGGCGGCTGGGAAGACGTACGGACGGGGCACAACGTCACCTCACGGTGGAAGACGTGACGCGGATCTGCCGAACGTTTTCGGCGTGGCGTGGCGACCGAACGATTTCGGCGTGGCGTGGCGACCGCGTCGCGGATGGAGCGGTTGCCGGGGGAGAGGCTGACACGCCGGTCGAGGAACCCGAGTGGTGCAGGACCGTGCTGCGTGACGAGATCGCGGAGTGTGACTACGACCTGACGCCCAGCCGCTATGTCCGCTCGCGGTCCGAGACCTCGGTGCGTGCCAGAGGCCCGGCCGGGGACCGGAACCGGGGAGAAGAAGTGCGGAGAGAGCTCTATGACCGTTTCGACGAAGCCGCGCACATCAACCGCCGGCTTCGTTCCGTTCTGGGGGAACCATGAGAAACGAAGCGGCTCCTCAGCGTGACGATGCCCGGCTCTCGTCGTCGATCGGTTCCGTGTATCCGCTGGGCGACCTACCGGGCGTTGCCTCGGTGACGTATGGCGTGGTGAGCCCCGGACCGCATGAACCGGGGGGTGTGGCCCTCTTGCGGGCCGGCGACATCACTGGAGGGACCGTGGACCGGAGCAACCCCATGAGGATCTCCGGGGAGGTGCACGAACGCCATATCAGGACTGCGCTCACTCCAGGCGATCTCGTGGTCGTTCTGGTGGGCCGGATCGGTGACGCCGCGGTGGTCGGCGAGGAACTGGCGGGGTGGAACGCCGCGCGGTCGGTCGGCATCATCACTTTCACCGACGAGGGCCGCGCCCACGGGATCGGAAGGTGGCTCCTCTGGTGGCTGAGGATGCCCGAGGCTCGGGACTGGTGCGCGGCGCATTCGGCAGGTTCCGCACACTCGACGCTCAGCATTTCCACCCTGCGGCAGTTGAACGTGCCGTTGCCGCCCCCGGAGCCCCGCAACCGGCTCTTGCGCACCATGAGCCTGGTCGAGCAGCGGATCGCGATCAACGCAAGGATCGCCGGGTGCGCCGTCGAACTCGCGGACCTGCACTTCACGAGAAGCGAGCAGGGCGGCGGGGGCCTTTCCAGGTGTGCGGTGTCCGACGTGAGCGATGTGATCAACGGAGTCCTGAGGGAGAAGTCCCCCGAGACCGCCGGCACGGAGGGTGTCGCCTGGGCGGCGCCGAGCGAAGTGCTGCAGAGTCCGCTCCCGCACGTCGACCGGACCAGCCAGCGCACGTGGACGCATCCCGATGCGGTGTGCGCGCCTGGCGTGCTCTTGATCGCCCCGAGGCCCGGCGAGGTGAAGACCGTCGTGTCCGGCATTCCGGTGGTTCCCGGCCGAGGTCTTCTCGCGCTTCGCACCGCCGACGAGACGGACAGGATGTGGATGCTGCACGCGCTCAGGTCCAGGAGTCATGAGTTGGTGTCGACGGCGCAGGGGGCCCAGGCGCGTGAGATGCGCCTGAAGGCATTCTCCCGTTGGAACGTGCCATGGCCGGATTCCGCTGTGCGGCGGTCCTTCGCCAGGATTGCGGGGCCGCTTCACGAACGGGCCTGTGCGGCGGTTTCGGAGAACCGGGCCCTTGAGGCTCTGATCGCCGCCGAGTTGGCCGAGGTCCTGCACGCCCCGTCGGTCGGTTCGGCTTTGAAGGGGACGGGGGATCCGGCACATGCAGCATCGTAAGAAGGCAGCGGCCGAAACGGCCGCCGATCTCCTGTGGAAGGCCACGGACGCGCTGCGCGGTGCTGTGGACGCGGCGCAGTACAAGGAATTCGTGCTCGCCCTGCTCTGCCTGCGCTATGTGTCCTTCGCCTTCGAACAGCGGCGGCGGCAGATCATCGGGAGCCCTGATCTCGCGGACGTTCCCGAGAACCATCGGCAGTTGATTCTCGACGACCCGTACGAGTACGCCTCGGAAGGCGTCTACTGGGTTCCGCCGGTCGCACGCTGGGACGCGATCGCTGAGCGTCTGCGCGACCCGGAGTGCGATGCCGGTGAGGTTCTCGATGAGGCCGTACGAGCCGTGATGCGAGAGAGCCGGGACCTGACCGGTGCCTTTCCGACGGTCTTCGCCATGCCCGGCGTCGACCTGGATCGCCCGCTGAGGGGACTGTTCGCGCTGCTCGGCGACGACCGTGTCGCCGGAGCGGGAAGCCGTCCGCCGCGTGACGTCATGGGCGAGCTGTACGAGTACTTCGTCGCACGGTTCGCCCGTGCCGAAGGCAGACGCGATGGAGAGTTCCACACCCCGGCGAGTGTGGCTCGGTTGTTGGTCGGGATGGTGGCGCCGCGCGAGGGGCGGATCCACGACCCTTGCTGCGGGACAGGTGGACTGCTGATCCAGGCCCGGAAGTTCATCGAGACACACGGCGGTCGTCCTGGCCGGGATCTCCGGATCTGGGGTCAGGAGTTGAATCAGCGCACGTGGCAGCTGGCGAAGATGAATTTCACTGTTCACGGAATGGACCCGGCAGCCGTGGGCGACAGCTGGTCCGACACCTTGGCGGAGGATCGGCTGCCCGATCTCAAGGCCGACTACGTTGTGGCCAATCCGCCGTTCCGCATGGGCGGGTGGGCGCGGGACGAGCGCGACCCGCGGTGGAGGTTCGGGGTTCCGCCGCAGTCCAATGCCAACTACGCCTGGCTGCAGCATGTCATTTCCAAGCTGGGTGACCGCGGTTGTGGCGGCGTCGTGCTGTCGAACGGCTCGATGACCTCGAATCAGCTGGGCGAGGGCAGTATCAGGGCAGCGTTGGTGGAGAGTGATCTGGTCGCTTGCATGGTGGCCCTGCCGGCCCAGCTGTTCCCGCACACGCAGATTCCGGCGTGCGTCTGGTTGCTGGCCAGGGACAAGTCGTCGCAGGGGACGGCGAGGCTGGCCGACCGCCGCCGAGAAGTGCTGTTCATCGACGCGCGCAACCTGGGGACGCTGGTCGGCCGTGCGGAGCGCGTGCTGGCGGAGGACGACCTTGCTGCCGTCATCGGGACGTATCACGCCTGGCGCGGCACAGCGGATGCCGCGTCGTACCGGGACGTGGGGGGATTCTGCCGATCCGTCGGGCTGGAGGAGATCCGCGCACTGAACCACGTGCTTACCCCCGGGCGCTATGTGGGCACGTCGGAGGTCAAGGACGGCGAGGGCGACAGGGAGCCCATTCAGGACCGGATCGATCGGACTACCCGGGACTTCTACGGTCTCCTGGACGAAGCGGACCGTCTGGAAGCGGACATACGCGAGCAGCTGCGCGGTGTCCACCGGGCCCCGTGGACGCCGCCCATAGGTCCGTGACGTGCCCTGATGTGCGTCGGCAGATGATCGCACCGTTTCTGCCCTGGTCGCTGTCCGACACCCCGGCCGCCGGCCCGGTCGGTCAGCACTCCGGCCGCGCAACTGCCGAGGATCGTCACGGTGTCGAACGTCAGCACAGCGGGGCGCCCCGGCGACCGCCTGGCCGCCGCCCGCCAACTCCTGGGCAGAGGCGGCCAGAGGAATCGGTGCGAGGCGGTCCGTCCGGGATCCACGCTCAAGGAACGCCTCAGGAGCCCTGCGGGCCGAGGGCGCCGCATTCGCCGTCGCATTCCGGCGGCGGAGCTCTGCGTTTGACACGCCACGCCCCGGTGGGAGGGTTGAAGTGGCGTGGAGTGCCGCCCCTCGTGCGATCGGTGAACCCGCGTGCAATCAAATGAACCCATTCCCGTATGCGGTCAATGAATCTTCCTTATATGCATTCCGGTTCAAGGGTTTTTCGGGATAAGGCCCGCAGGGGCCTGGGCGAGGCCGGAATGAGGAATCCGGAATGAGGAGTCCGGGATGAGGAATGTGGAGGCAATCCCATGAAGGCACTGGTGTATGACGGGCCGCGGTCGGTGAGCGTCAAGGACGTGCCGGACGCGAGGATCGAGCGGCCGACGGACGTGCTGGTCAAGGTCACCTCGACGAACATCTGCGGATCGGATCTGCACATGTACGAGGGGCGCACCGACATGGAGACGGGGCGCGTCCTGGGGCACGAGAACATGGGTGAGGTGATCGAGGTCGGTAACGGCGTGGACCGGGTGAGAGTGGGCGATCTGGTCTGCCTGCCGTTCAACATCAGCTGCGGGTTCTGCCGCAACTGCGACAACGGACTGACGGCGTTCTGCCTGACCACGCCGACGGACCCGAGGATGGCCGGCGCCGCGTACGGCTTCGCGGGAATGGGCCCGTACAACGGAGGGCAGGCCGAGTATCTGCGGGTTCCGTACGGGGATTCCAACTGCCTGGTGCTGCCGGAAGAAGCGTGGGAGAAGCAGACCGACTACGTGATGCTGTCCGATGTCTTTCCGACCGGCTGGCACTGCACCGAGCTCGCGAGGGTGCGTCCGGGCGAGACCGTCGTCATCTACGGCGCCGGGCCGGTCGGCCTGATGGCCGCACTGTCGGCGAACCTCAAGAGTGCCGCCAAGGTGATGGTCGTCGACCGTCATCCGGACCGGCTGCGGCTGGCCGAGGAGATCGGCGCCATCCCGATCGACGACTCCAAGGGTTCGCCGATCGACCAGATCAACGACCACACCAACGGTCTGGGCGCGGACTGCGGGTGTGAGTGCGTGGGCTACCAGGCGCACGACGCCCAGGGGCACGAGCAGCCGAACCTGACGCTGAACAACCTGGTGCAGTCGGTGAAGTTCACCGGCACCATCGGTGTGGTCGGCGTCTTCGTACCGCAGGACCCCGGCAGCCCGGACCAGCTCTACAAGGACGAAGGAGAGATCGCCTTCGACTACGGCATGTACTGGTTCAAGGGCCAGTCGATGGGCACCGGCCAGGCCAACGTCAAGGCCTACAACCGGCAGCTGTGCAACCTGATCCAGCTGGGCAAGGCCAAGCCGTCCTGGATCGTCTCGCACGAGCTCCCGCTCGCGGAAGCGGCACAGGGCTACGAGCACTTCGACAATCGCGACGACGGCTGGACCAAGGTCGTCCTGCACCCTGACGGTGCGACCTGAACGGTTTGAACTCCCCGTTCGGTCTGTCCGGTCTGGCTGGTCCGTTCGGTCCGTTCGGCACCGTCCGGTTCCGCGTCTGACCTGTCCGCCCAAGACGCGGAACCGGCCGCCCCGCCCCCCCCCGACCGGGGGCGGGGCGGCCGCGTGTTGCCCCGTGAAGCGGTCGCGGCACCGGCCCATGACGGCCGTCACCCTCTGTATCCGCCCGGCGGGGACCGTATGACTCGGTCCCCGCCGCGATCCTGTGGGGGCTCGTGGCGGAGGAGGTGAGCAGCCGCACGCCGGTTACGGTCCGGGCCGGGCGGGGCGGGGAGCGAATGGGCGGGCGGGGCGGGATGGGAGTGGTGGGCCGGAGGATCAGGCCGTCAGCTCGGTGATCAGCGACGCCGCCCGGGGGACGAGGGCCATCTCGTGCGGGCTCGTCGTCGGGTTGGCCGTGCGGTGCGAGGCGGCTTCGGCGAGGTGGCGGGCGGGGATGCCGCCGGAGGCGGAGAGGTGCGGCACCAGGGCGTCCAGCAGGGCGCGGGCGCCCGCCGACGCGGGGGACCGGGGATCGACCGCGACCTGGGCGAGGATCAGGGACGACATGGCCCGGTCCACGGCCGGCGCGCCCTCCCCGGTGTTGCTCCAGTCGATCACCACCGGGCCCCCGGGCGTCAGCATCACGTTGTCCGGGTGCAGGTCGAGATGGAGGATCCGGTCCTCGGGGCGCGGGGAGAGCCGGGCCGGGACGGTGTGCAGTTCGGCGAGGAGACCGGCCAGCAGGGCGCCCGCCTCGGCCGCGGAGAGGTCGCCGGACAACAGGGCCCGCAGCATCGTCGGGCCGGTCAGACGTTGCAGCACCAGGTCGTGGCGGGGCGTCGCGGCGTCGCGGGGGCCGAGGCGGGGGACCGGGTAGCCGTGGGCGCTGAGATAGCACATGACCGCCCATTCAGGGGTGGCGTCCATGCCGTCGCGGTAGCGGCGCAGCACCCACTTCTCGTCGAGCGCGTACACATCGGCGGACCGTCCGGCCCCCAGCAGCTCACCTGTTCGCATGGGCCGAACCTATGCGTACGGCCCCATAACGCGAAGTGAGGGGGAGAACGGGATCTCCTGAGGGTGACGTGTACGCGGCTACCTTGGCGGCAATTCCCCCGAAGTCAAGGAGAGTTCCGTGGAGAGATCCGCCCTCCGCAGACGTGCCCTGGCCGCGTGTACCGCCACTGTGGCCGTCGGTGTCCTCGCGCTGGCCGGCCTGACCGGCAGCGCGTCCGCCGATCCCGCTCCCCGCCTCGCCACCCCCACCACCGCAGGCACCGACCAGCTCTCGCCCGGTCTGCTGGCGGCCATGCGCCGCGATCTCGGACTGACCGCGGCCGAGGCGCGCGACAGGATCGGCCGTGAGTCCCGGGCGGCAGCCGTCGTCGCCGGGCTGAAGCGCTCCCTCGGCGCGGACTTCGCGGGGGCCCGGCTGAGCGGCGACGACGCCACCCTGACCGTCGCCACCACCGATGCCGCGGACGCCGCCCGGATCGGGCGGGCGGGTGCGCGGGCCGTCGTCGCCGCACACAGTCTGGCCGAACTCGACGCCGCAAAGGCCGCGTTGGACCGGGTGGCGCTGCGCAAGGCCCCCAAGGGCATACCCGTTTGGTACGTCGACGTGGCCACCAACCGCGTGGTCGTGCAGGCCGCCCGCGCCTCGACGGCCGATGCCTTCCTCGCTGCTTCGGCAGTGCCGAGCGAGATGGTGACAGTACGTCAATCCAGCGAAGAACCCCGTACGTTCACGGACCTGAGGGGTGGTGACGCGTACTACATGAACGGCTCGGGGCGCTGTTCCATCGGCTTCCCCGTGAAGCGCGGCAGCAGCCAGTCCGGTTTCGTCAGCGCCGGTCACTGCGGAACGCCCGGGGTCAGTACCAGCGGCTACAACCAGCAGGCCCAGGGCTCCTTCCAGGGCTCCACCTTCCCCGGCCGCGACTACTCCTGGGTCGCCACGAACGCCAACTGGACGCCGCGTGCGCTGGTGAACGGGTACGGCAACGGCGATGTGACGGTCACCGGGTCCACCGAGGCGCTGGAGGGAGCGTCGGTCTGCCGCTCCGGTTCGACGACCGGCTGGCACTGCGGCACGGTCCAGCAGCGCAACACCAGCGTCACCTACCAGGAGGGCACCGTCTCCGGGGTCACCCGCACCAATGTGTGCGCCGAACCGGGCGACTCCGGTGGTTCGTTCATCTCCGGCAGCCAGGCGCAGGGCGTCACCTCCGGCGGTTCCGGCAACTGCTCCCAGGGCGGTACGACGTACTTCCAGCCGGTGAACCCGGCGCTCCAGGCGTACGGGCTCACCCTGGTCACCAACGGCACCCCGACCGACCCGACGGACCCGCCGACCGATCCGGGCGGCAGCTGGGCGGCCGGCACGACGTACGCGGCGGGCGATGTCGTGACGTATGGCCCGGCCGGCTACCGCTGCCTCCAGGGGCATCTGGCGCAGCCCGGCTGGACGCCGCCGAACGCGCCCGCACTCTGGCAGCAGCTCTAGCAGCTCCAACGGGTTCCAGCAGACACATCAGCTCCAGCAGGCACATCAGCTCCACCGGCCCGGCGCCGCGCGCAGCGGACCCGCCGTTACCGCGCCCGCCCGGCTCGCGCTCCGGCCTCCCGGCCGGGCGGCGCGCACCACCGCTCCCCGCCTTCTCTGCGTCATGCACGTGTCCCTTCCCCCGTCCCGAGGAATCAGCCATGACTCCAGAAGCGACCGAAGGCTCCGGCGACGACCGCCGGATCAGCCGCAAGACCCTTCTCAAGGCCGCCCTCGTCGTCGGCGCCGTCCCGCTGCTCGCCGGCGGCGGGGTCGCGCTGGCCCGCGACGCCGGTTCCGGTGGCCGGCCGCCGGCCCCCACCCCGAACTGCGACGACGGCGACGGCCCGACCCACGAGCAGATCGAGGGGCCCTACTTCAAGCCCAACTCCCCGCTCCGCACGAGCCTGGTGACCTCCGGCACCCCGGGCGTCCGGCTGACCGTCAGCGGCTATGTCTTCGGGCGGGCCTGCAAACCCGTCCCCGGAGTGCTCCTCGACTTCTGGCAGGCCGACACCAACGGCGCGTACGACATGAACGGATTCGCCTTCCGCGGCCACCAGTTCACCGATCAGTCGGGCGCCTTCAGCCTGACCACGATCGTCCCGGGGCTGTACCCGGGCCGTACGCGGCACATCCACGTCAAGGCCCAGGCGCCGGGCTCGGGCATCCTGACCACTCAGCTGTACTTCCCGGACGAGCCGCGCAACAACACGGACAGCATCTTCGACCCGGCACTCCTGATGAACGTCCGGGACGTCGGTTCGGTGAAGGAAGGGACCTTCGACTTCGTCCTCGACATCGCCCAGGGCCCCACGGATCCGACCGATCCGCCCACCGACCCGCCCACCGAACCGGGCGGCAGCTGGGCGGCCGGAACGCTCTACAACGCGGGGGACCGCGTCACGTACGGCGGGGTCGCGTACCGCTGTCTGCAGGCGCACTCGGCCATGGCCGGCTGGGAACCGCCGAACGTCCCCGCACTGTGGGAACGCGGGTAGCCACGCAGCACCGCGCAGGCGCACCACCGCTGCGCGGGCTTGCCCCGGGCACACCCCGGGTGTGCCCCAGGTGTGCCCGGGGCGTGCCCCTCGCGGGGTGTGCGCCGCGCTCGGCCCGGGTCGGAGGACACCTCCCGGTCCGGGCCCTTCCCCGTCGTGGCGCCGGGACGCGAACGGTCCGCCGTCCGAGGGGCGGTTGCCGGGCCGCGGAGTAGCCTGGATGTGTACGGCTCCCGGTGAGCCGGTTCTGTCGGCCTGCGCATCGAAGGGGGCCGGTACGGCATGGACACTCTGGTCACTGTCGTGGTCGTCCTCGCGATGATCGCGATCGCAGCGTTCGTCATTCATCTGCTCAATGCCCGCCACCGACATCAGCATCTGCGTCCGGCGCACTATGACCACGGGCTGGCCGGGTTCGGGGAAGGGCAGGCACCGGGACAGCCTTCGCGGCCTGCTCCGGGACCCGGCGAGGGCGAACAACGTACAGGCGGAGGGGCCGGCTCCGGAGGGTGACCAAGGCGTGGCGGGGGCGGGCTACTTCGCGTCCGAGTAGCGCTCCACCACCGCCGTCGTGAACGGGAAACGTACCGGTGTCTCACCGAATGCGGTCCGCCCGGCCAGATCAGCGGCCGCCCGGATCGCCTCCACGACCGCCTCGGCCTCCTCCTGCGGGCAGTGCACGATCACCTCGTCGTGCTGGAAGAAGACCAGTTCGGCCCGGAGACCGGCGGAGCCGATCGCTTGGCGGAGGGCGGCCAGGAGCAGCAGCGCCCAGTCCGCGGCGCTGCCCTGCACCACGAAGTTACGGGTGAAGCGGCCCCGCGCCCGTGCGTCCGACGATGCGTAACCGGGGGTGAACTCGCCGTCGCCGGCGGTCTGTTCGGTGCTCTCCTGCGGGATGCCGGCCTCGTCGTCGTCCCGGCTCCCGGCGGCGGGCGGACTCGTCCGCCCCAGCCACGTCCGTACGAGGCGCCCCTCCTCGCCCGCCTTCGCCGCGTCGTCGACATAGGCCACGGCCAGGGGAAATCTCCGGCGCAGGGCGGCCAGGTTCTTGAGGCCGTCGCCCGAGGTCTGGCCGTAGACCGCGCCCAGCAGGGCGAGCTTGGCGTGCTCCCGGTCGCCCTGGAAGGCCCGGTCCGACAGGGCTGTGTAGAGATCGCCGTCATGGCCCGCCACCTCCATCAGCCCGCGGTCGCGGGAGATCGCGGCCAGGACCCTGGGCTCCATCTGGGCGGCGTCCGCGACGACGAGGCGCCAGCCCTCGTCGGCGACGACCGCCCGCCGTATCACCTTGGGGATCTGCAGGGCCCCTCCGCCGTTGGTCGTCCAGCGGCCGCTGACCGTGCCGCCGGGCTGGTACTCGGGGCGGAAGCGGCCGTCGCGCACCCAGTCCTGGAGCCAGCTCCAGCCGTGCGCCGTCCAGATCCGGTACAGCTTCTTGTACTGGATGAGGGGTTCCACCGCCGGATGGTCCAGCTCCTCCAGCTCCCAGCGCCGGGTGGACTTCACCTTGATGCCGGCCTGCGCGAACGCCTTCACCACGTCGGCGGGGAGGTCGGGGCGGACCCGTCTGCCGAAGGCGGCCGACACCTGGTCGGTCAGCTCGGCCAGCCTCCGGGGCTCACCGCCGCCCGCGTAGCGCTCGCCGAGCAGTTCCTGGAGCACCTCCCGGTGCACATCCGCTCGCCAGGGGAGGCCGGACCGGTTCATCTCGGCGGCGACCAGCATGCCGGCCGATTCGGCGGCCGTCAGCAGGTGCATCCGCCCGGGGTGTGCGGTGGCGTCGTGGCGACGGAGCTGCTCGGCGTACACCTGGAGCAGGTCGTCGAAGGGCAGGTCCGTGCCCTTCGACGGCTCGAAGAGGGAGGACTGCGAGCCGGGCTCGGCGGAACGGGGCGGAGGATCGGACGGCACGGGAGCGTTGCGCAGGCGGGCGTGGGCGGCGGCTGCGGAGCGGGGCTCGCCGAGACGGCCCTCGTGGGCGAGGAGGAGGGATTCGGCGACCTCGATGTCGTAACAACGGGCCACGGGGACGCCGGCGGCCAGCAGGCGCGGGTAGATCTCCGCGGTGGACCGCCAGACCCAGCGTGTGACGTCCGGGCGGGAGCGGACGGCTTCCACGAGGTCGGGCTCGGTCAGGACCGGGGCGGCGGGCAGGCCGGTGGAGTCCAGCGGGGCGAGGAGGGCACCGCCGGTCTCTGTGGTGGCCAGAGCCCAACGTTCGGTCATGCCGTCGAGTCTGGCATCCGCCACTGACAGGAGGCGGGACGGAAGGGGCGGGTCATGGGAAAGGACGGGTCATGGGAAGGGGCGAGGGCGGAGGCGGAAGGAGCGGGTCATGGGAAAGGACGGGTCATGGGAAGGGGCGAGGGCGGAAGGGGGAGGGGCACGGGAAGCGGAGAGTCACGGGAAAGGGCCAGGAGCACGGGAAGAGGGGAGTCGCGGGGAGGGGCGGGCGGTGTGGGGGTGGGCCGCTGCGCGGGGTTTCACGCCTGCCCTCCCGGCCCCTATCCGCTCCGCGACTCTCCTGCCCGCCCGCCCGCCCCTCCCCGCCCCTTCCGTGACCGGGGAATGCTGCCTCCGGACGCGCTCCGTTCTCGAACGCCGGACGGGCTGGAGGCCGGAGTGTCAGGACTCGGAGTCAGTCGTCCAGGTGCCGAGGGAGATCTCGGCGGTGATGCCGGGGCCGAAGCCGGCCATCAGACCGCGGTGACCGTCGAGGGCCGATGCCTCGTCGAACATCCGGCCAAGGGCGTCGAGCACCACCGCACTGGCGATGTTGCCGTACTCGGTGAGCGTGGCCCGGCTGAAGCGGAACGCTTCGGGCGGTACGTCGAGGAAGCGGCTCAGGTCGTCCAGGATGCGCGGGCCGCCCGCGTGGATGATGTAGAAGTCCAGCTTGCTGGCGTTCCACTGGTAGTCCTCCGCGACGGCGTTCAGGGCCGGGGCGAGGGGCTCCATGGTTCCGGGCACCCGCTTGTCGAGCTGGAAGTGGAACCCGGTGGAGCGGACCGCGTAGGAGATCCAGTCCTCGGTGTCCGGGATGATGAACGAGCCGTTGCGCTCCAGACGGACCCCGGTGCCACCGTTGCCCCGGAGCACGACGGCGGCTATGCCGTCGCCGAACAGGCCGTTGGACAGCAGGGACCCGACACCCAGGTCGGTGGGCTGGTAGCAGAGCGAGCAGAATTCGCAGGCGACGACCAGCACGTTGGCGTCGGGGTATGCCGTGCAGAAGTCGTGGGCCCGGTTGACGGCCGCACCGCCCGCCGCGCAGCCGAGTTGGGCGATCGGCAGCTGCCGCGTCTCCGGCCGGAAGCCCATCTTGCCGATGAGCCACGCGGTCGGCGGAGGCATCATGAAGCCGGTGCAGGAGACGTAGATGATCAAGTCGATCTGCTGCGGCTCCAGTTCGGCCTCGTCGAGTGCCCGGCGTACCACCGCCGGCACGCGGGCCTTGGTGTGTTCCTCGTACGTGATGCTGCGGGCGTCGAAGCCCGGATGTTGCAGCACCTTGTCGATCGGTTGGATCAGGTGCCGTTTCTGCACCCCGGTGTGTTCGATCAAGCGAAGGACCAGGTCGATCTGCGGATGGTCGCCGTGCAACCGTTGAGCCAGCTCAAGGGTTTCCTCGTTGGTGATGATGTACTCGGGAACCTCGATTGCCGGCTTGCAGAGAACCGCCATGGAACTCCTCCTAGCGGACTTGGTCCACACGGCCGGGCCCGAAACGGTCACGGGGTGTCCGCCGACGCGGGAGTGGCCACCGCGGCTCCGTCTCGCGCGGTGCCGCGCGAGACCGGGCTCTGGTGGATTCCCGCGCCGGGATCGATACCCCTGGTACGGGCGCGGACGGGCCGACCGTCGAAGACTGAGTTCTAGCCGTTCGTGGGCGGATGCTGATCCGCCACGGCTGGGTGGCCGTCGGGATTACGTTACGGCAGACGGATCAGGGCCGCATGTCGAGCCGACGCGACGGCGTACGACAGGGCGCCCTGCCGCCCGGGGATGGTTCCGGGTTGCCGGGCGCCCTGTCGCGACGCATCATCGATGACTGGCACGGTCCGCACGGTCTGTCGCGCAGGGGTGCGTTGCCCCCGGGTCATCCGGTGGCGGGTGTGGTGTCACCAGGTGACGGGCAGTTCGAGGGGATAGCGCCAGATCGACGTCTTGTTCCAACGTACGTCCTCGGCCGGCGTCGCCAGCTTCAGTGCGGGGAAGCGTTTCAGCAGGGTCCCGATGGCCACCTGGAGCTCCGTGGCGGCGAGCGGGGCGCCGAGACAGTGGTGGCCGCCCCAGCCGAACGTCATGTGGGACGGACCCTCGCGCTCCAGATCCAGCTCGTCGGGCCGGTCGAACTTCCGGCCGTCGCGATTGGCCGTCAGATAGGAGACGTGCACAATGTCCCCCGCCCGGATCATCACGCCGCTCAGTTCCACGTCCTCGGTGGCGACCCGGGGGATGCCGACACCCTTGCGGAAGGGGATGAAACGCAGCAGTTCCTCCATGGCCTGCGGGAGCATCTCGGGGCGCTCGCGGAGCATGGCGAGCTCGTCCGGCCTGGTGAGCAGCGTGTAGGAGATGTTGCCGATCTCGTACGTGGTGGTGTCCTGGCCGGTGATGAGCAGGACCATGGCCATCACGGTCAGTTCCTGGGCGTTGAGGATCTCGTCCCCGTCGCGCGCCGTGGCCAGGGCGCTGATCAGGTCGTCGCCCGGGTTCGCGCGCCGCTCGGCCGTCAACGTCTGGAAGTAGGCACGGAGATCGGCCTTGGCCCGTACCGCGTTGTCCCGGTTCTCGACGGTGGTGTCCATCATGGTCCGGGCATGGGCGCGCAGTTGTGCGCGGTCGGCCTCGGGGATGTCGAGGACCTCGCAGATGGTGGTCAGGGGCAGCGGTGCCGCCAGATGCTCGAAGAGGTCGGCGGGTGCGCCGTGCTCCTCCATGCGGTCCAGCAGCTCGTCCACGACATGCTGGGTGCGCACCTTCATGCGCTCCATGTGGCGCGGCGCGAAGCCCTTGGAGATCAGGCTGCGCAGCCGGCTGCTGCCCGGCGGGTCCATCACGTTGATCGCTTCGTCCTGAACGATCGGCTCGGGGGTCATGCGCGGGAAATTCCGGCCGATGATGGCGCTCCGGCTGAAGCGCCGGTCGGTGGTCACCGTGCGTACGTCGTCGTAGCCGGTGACGAGCCACGCATCACCGTCGCCGTGCGGCAGCCGGATGCGGGAGACGGGTTCTTCGGTCATCAAGTGCCTGAGTACCGGGTCGAATTCGAGGGCCTCGGCATAGTCGAACGGGCAGTGCCGTGCGCCGGTGGATGGTTCCATGCGGAGCTCCAGAGGGGGATCTGACGGGCGGTTCGAGGGGCGGTTCGAGGGGCGTGCGGGCCGGACGGGACATGGGTGCCCGGTCACCCGCGCGGGCACGCGCCGCTCCGGGCCGATTGGTCCATATGCAGAACGGATTCGAGGGCCGGGGTCGCTGGACCGGCGCAATCGGTCCGGCGGCCCCGTGCGGCGGGTGCGGCGCCACTGCCGAGGCCGTCGCCGGTTCCGGTGGTTCAGTTCACCGGCGTCGAGCGGCACCGCACCGCCCTCGGCAGGAGCGCCGCCCCCACCGCGACCACCGTGCACACTCCGGCCGCGCCGCCCATCAGCGGCCACTGCACCGACACCGCCACCGGTGCGGACAGCGAGGCCAGCGCGACTCCGAGGCCCACCAGGTCCACCGCGGTCACGGTCAGCCCGAGCAGCGCCCCGATCCCCACCGCGAACAGGGCCTCCCCGGCCACCACCGCGAGGACCCGTGGCCGGGTGGCCCCGGCCAGCCGGAGCGCGTTCAGTTCGCAGGACCGTACGGACCCCGCCATCAGCATCGTGTTGGCGAGAGCGATCGCCGTGTACACCAGCGCGATACCCAGGATCACCACCAGGCCGAGCCGGGTCTGCGGGCTCGTGCGCGGATGGGTCGCGGCCAGCCACCGCTCCGTCGGCCGCACCGTGCCGCCGGTGGCGCGCAACCGCGCGGTGACGGCCGCACGGTCCACGCCCGGCGCGAGGAGTACGTCGATCCGGTCCACCGGAGCCGCCGGCGCGTTCGCGCTGGTGACATAGACCCCGTTGTTCCCCGTTCCGCGCGCCAGCACCGCCGCGATCCGCAACGCGGCCCGCCGCCCGTCGCCGAGCCACACCCGTACCTTCGCGCCCACCGTGTGCTGCTCCCACTCCTCGTTCACCACGATCGAGCGGTCGTCCAGATCCCGGATGTCGCCCGCCACCACCGGCAGCCGCCCGACCGTCGCCAGAGCCTTCGTGTCGTCCACGGCGCGGGCCTCGGACCGGAGAAGAGCGGTCCCCTCCTCGCGTACGTAGACGGCTGTCGAGGCGGACGCGGACAGCGTCGCGCCGTGCACCGGCCGGACCCTCAACTCCTTGCCCGTCACGACCAGATCGGCCCGGGTGTGCGCGCGTACCTCGGCTGCCTTCGCCGCCGACACCGTCGTCGCGGAGCCGGCCACCGAACCCGCCAGTGCCACGGTGATCAGCACCGGAGCGGCCACCGCGGCCGTACGCCGCAGCGACGCCGACGCGTTCGCGGTCACCAGCATTCCGGTCGCCCCCGGCAGCCGGACCAGCCGGGCCAGCGGGCGTACCAGCAGCGGCGCGAGCAGGGCCGCGGCCGTGATCAGGACCATCGGCTGGGTGGTGTACGTCTTCCGCTTCAGCAGCGCGGACGGGTCCGTGGCGAGGGACTTCGCCATCAGGAACGCGGCCCCGGCCAGCAGGGCGAAGCCCAGCAGGCGGCGGGCCGGCGGCAGCACGCCCGTATCGACATCGGCCTCGCGCAGCGCTTCGGCAGGGCCGATCCTGCCGGCCCGCCGCGACGCCACCCAGACCCCCGCGAAGGCCACGACGAGCCCGGTCCAGAAAGCGGCGTGGAGCGGCCAGGTGGCCGGGCGGACGGTGAACCAGGACGGTGCCATTCCCCCGTCGACCAGCAGCCCGGCCAGCAACGGCGCACCCAGGCGGCCCAGCGCGCACCCGGTGGCCGAGGCGAGGGTGCCGACCACGGCGGCCTCGGTCAGCAGGAGCCGCCGCAACTGGCCCGGCGTGGCGCCCGCCGTACGCAGCAGCCCGAATTCGCGTCGGCGCAGCGCCACCGCGAAGGCGAAGGCCGACGAAACGACGAAGACGGCGACGAAGGCGGTGATGCCGCCCGCCGTGCCGAGCAGGGCGTTCACGGTGACCAGCCCCTCGGCGTCCCGCTCCGTCGCCGGGTCGGCGCGGCGGCGGTCGCCCCCGGTGAGGACCAGGGCGCGGTCGCCGACGACCCGGCGCACCTCGGTGACGGGCGCGTCCACACCCACGGCGTCCGGGCCGCCCCGCGCACCCTTCCCGTCGTCCCGCGTCACCGGGCCGAGCGCCCGGAGGTCGCGCAGGAGTTCGATATCCACAGGGTGTGGATGGACGAGCCTGCGGCTGACCTGGCCTGTGGACGGCCCGCGCCGCACCTCCACGGTCAGGGTGTCGTCGCCCATCACCACCACCGGCGATCCGGCGAACCGCTGCGGCGCCCGGTCCGGGGCACCGAAGGCCGAGGCGAGGCCGAGCCCCATGACCGCGATCAGCCCCACGCCCAGCGCGAGCGCGACGAAGGTGCCGACGAGCGTGGTCCAGCGGGTGCGCAGGGAGGCCAGAGCAACAATCAGCACGACGCCACCCCCGCGCAGCCCGTGCCGCCCGCGCCACCCGCGTCGTCCATGCCGTCCGTGCCGGGTTCGACACCCGTCTCCGCGCTCGTCCGGCGGGTCCCGGCGGTTCCTCCGGCGGGTTCCCTGTGTTCTTCCGTACCCCTCGGGCACCCCGTAGGACGCCCCGTACGCCCCGTCGCCATCCAGGCCGCGATCCGCTCGGCCGACAGCCCGGTCAGATCGTCCGCCACCCGCCCGTCGACCAGGAAGACCACCCGGTCCGCATACGCCGCGGCCACCGGGTCGTGGGTGACCATCACGACCGTCTGCCCCTCCCGGTCCACCAACTCCCGCAGCATCACCAGCACCCCCCGGCTCGTCGCGGTGTCCAGCGCGCCGGTCGGCTCGTCGCCGAAGAGCACCGCGGGCCGGGTGATCAGGGCCCGTGCCAGGGCCACCCGCTGCTGCTGGCCGCCGGACATCTCGGCGGGCCGGTGCCCCGCCCGGTCGGCCAGGCCGACCCGGGCCAGGGATTCCCGTACCTCGGTACGGGACGGGCGGCGGCCCGCGAGCCGCAGCGGCAGGGCGACATTCTGGGCGGCGGTCAGCGAGGGGACCAGGTTGAACGCCTGGAAGACGAAGCCGATCCGGTCCCGGCGCAGCAGCGTCAGCCGACGCTCGCTCAGCCCGGTCAGCTCCACCCCGCCCACCTCGACGGTGCCGGACGTCGGCCGGTCGAGCCCGGCCGCGCAGTGCAGCAGCGTGGACTTGCCGGAGCCGGACGGACCCATGACGGCGGTGAAGGTGCCGGCGCGGACGGTGAGGTCGATGCCGCCGAGGGCGTCGACCTCACCGTAGGCACGGCGCACGGAGCGAAGCCGTACGGCGTCGGCGGCACTCGCGCTTGTCGCGGACGCGGCAGGCGCGACGGTTGCAGCCGGTACGACGGACGCGGCGGACGCGGCGGGCCCGGTGGAGGCGTGCGGGGAAGTCATGTCCTCGATCGAATCGTTTCCGCGCCTCGCGATCACGCCCACCGGGGCCCGTCCTCGGGGTGGGGCCAGCCCTACCCCGCCGCACCGTCCTGCCTACCCTGACCTCATGGAACCGGTGATCGACCAGGCATTCGCGGCAGCCCTCTACTCGGACGGAGACACCGGTCTCGACACCGGAGCCTCCCTCCTGGCCGCCGACCCGGCGGCCGACGCGGAACTGGTCCGGCGCGGCGAGGAGTTCGTCCGCCGGGCCTGGGAGCGCGGCTGGCAGCCCGCCGACGTCGTACGGATCGTCCGTCGCGACCTCGGCGAGACCGCGGTCGGCCTCGCCGCCGGGCTGATCGTCTCGGAGACCGGGCGGTACGAGTCGTTGCCGCCCCGCTGGCGGTCGCAGCTCGACGCGTTCCCCGCCGCGCCGCCCCGGAACCGGCCGGACCGGTTCTCCTACGCCTCCGCCCTCCTCGGCCTGTACCGGCTGCTGCTCCGGCTCCCCGCCATCGAACCGGTCGGACCGCCCCCCGGCGCGTCCCCGCACGGGCTCCACCTGCCGCCCGCGCACGACGAACCCCGGATGCTGACCCGGATCCGCGCCCTGCTCGCCAAGGCGGAGGCGACCGGCTTCCCCGAGGAGGCGGAGGCCCTCACCACCAAGGCGCAGGAGCTGATGGCCCGGCACTCCATCGACGAGGCCCTTCTCGCCGCCCGTACCCACAGCAAGGAGGCGCCGGGCGCCTGCCGGATCGGGGTCGACGCCCCGTACGAGACGGCGAAGGCGATCCTGCTCGACGCGGTCGCCTCCGCGAACCGCTGCCGTGCGGTGTGGAACAGCGACCTGGCCTTCTCCACGGTGGTCGGCTTCGAAGCGGACCTGGAGGCCGTGGAACTGCTGTACACCTCCCTGTTGGTCCAGGGCACGGTGGCGATGACGAAGGCGGAGGCGGGCCAGCGGGCCGGCGGACGCAAGCGGACCAAGACGTTCCGGCAGTCCTTCCTGATGGCGTACGCCCAGCGGCTGGGCAGCCGGCTCGCCGCCGACACCGCCCGCGTCACCGCGGCCGCCGAAGCCGAGACGGAATCCGCAGCCGGCACCGGAGCCGGGGCAGGCGCGGCGGCGCCCCGTCTGCTGCCGGTCCTCGCCGCCCGCGACATGGCCGTCACGGACACCGCCGAGCGGATGTTCCCCGAGACCACGACCACGCGCGTCCGGGGTGCCACCGACCTCGACGGCTGGACCCACGGAACGGCCGCCGCGGACCGGGCGAGGATGGGCGGGACCGGACCGGAGATCCGCGGTGGGCGCGGAAACCGCCAGAACCCCGAATAAAACCCCGTATAGAACCCCGAAGGAAACCCCGAAGGAAACCCCGAAGGAAACCCCGAAGGAAACCCCGAAGGAAACCCCGAAGGGAATCCGGAAGGGAATCCGGGAACCTTCCGTATTCCGACAATTCGGGCTTATCGGTAATTCCGGCTAGGCTCTGGGCATGAGCTGGCTCCGGGCGCTGAAGGAGACGGCCCGCTCGGGGCTGAGGATCGAGCGGAGGCGTCTCGAACCGCTCATCGCGATCCGCGGTGCGGCCGGGCTCGCCCTCGTTCTCGGGATCAGCCTCGCGCTCTTCGGGCCCGTCGTCGCCGCGAGCTCCGCGTTCGGCGCGTTCCAGGCGGCCATCGCCACGTTCCAGCGCAGTTGGCGCCCCCGGCCCGTCCTCGCCCTGGTCTCCGGGGCGAGTCTCGCCGTATCGACGTTTCTCGGCTATCTCACCGGCTCCCGCATGCCGCTGTTCCTGGCCCTGCTGGTGCTCTGGACGTTCCTCGCGGGCCTGGCCTGGGCGGCCGGACCGACGGGCGGCATCATCGCGTCGTCCAACGTGGCGATCATGCTGGTGACGGTCACCCTGCCCACCTCCGTCGCGAACTCGGCCGTGCACGCGGTGATGATCCTGTTCGGCGGTGTGGTGCAGGCGGCGCTGATCGTGCTGTTCCCGGTGCGCAGATGGGGGGCCCAGCGCGACGCCCTCGCCGACGCCCTGGCCGCGGAGGCCGACTACGCCCGGCGGCTGCGCCACGACCCGCTCGCCGCCTTCGACCCGGTGCCGCTGATGACGGCCCGCAGCGCGGCCGCCGTCACCCCCCGTCAGGCCCGCCGCCGGCCACCCGAACTGCGTGGCTCCCGCGGTGTCGCCGAGCGGATCAGGCCGGTGCTGGCCTCGCTCGCGGACCCGGCGATGGGCGTTCCGTCCGAAGGGCCGGAGCGGGACCGGGTACGCGAACTGCTCGCCGCCGCCGGATCCGTGCTCGACTCGGCGGCCCGCGCGATCCGCAACGGCGACCCGGTGAAGCTCTCCCCGGCCACCGTCGCGGTGCTGAGGACCCCCGACACCGGCACCCTCCTCACCGGCCCGCCCGGCCGCGCCGCCGACCGGCTCGGCGCACTGCTCTCCGACGTCATCGAGACGGCCGAGGGCGAGGGGACGAAGGAGGAGCAGGCCGAGGCCGAGGCGGCCGCGGAGGCCATCAAGGGCGCCGAGGAGGGGACGCCCGCCGCCACGCACCGCCGCCGGCCCACCCTCCTGCGACTGGTCCCCGTCGTCGCCGGGGTCATGCGCGCCGAACTGCGCCCCGCTTCACCGATCCTGCGGCACGCCGTCCGGGTCTCCGTCGTCGCCGCCGTCGGCTATCTCATCGGCACCGCGCTGCCCTTCGGCCACGGCTACTGGGCGCCCATGGCGGCGGTGATGGTGATGCGGCCGGAGTTCTCCCAGACGTACGGGCGCTCCGTGGCCCGCTTCGGCGGCACGATCGTCGGCGTCTCGCTCGCCACCGCGATCGTCCGGACCACCCACCCCGGCGTGACCCTCGCCGCGATGCTCTCCGTGCTCTGTGCCCTGCTGATGTACCTGCTGATGCGCACGGGGTACGTGGTCGGCCAGGCGTGCGTCTCCGCGTACGTCGTCTTCCTGCTCGGCATGGCGGGCGACAACTGGTCGCAGACCGTACTCGAACGAGTCGTCCTCACCCTCGTCGGCGGCCTCCTCGCGATGATCTCCTACGCCGCCTACCCGGCCTGGGAGACCCCGAGGCTTCGCGGCAGGCTCGGCGACTGGCTGAAGGCGGACGGGCGGTACGCGGCCGCGGTCGTCGACCAGTACGCCGATCCGGCCGAGCGCGGCCACGACGATGTCCGCTCCGCCCTGCTCGAAACCCGTGAGGCCCGCGTCGCCTGGCAGGAGGCGCTGGCCACCGCCCAGCACGAACCGGTGCGCAACCGCGGTCTCTCCCGCGCCGCCGCCGACGACACCCAGCATGCCCTCGCCCAGTTCGGCCGGGTGGCGATGCTGCTGGAGGCCCACCTCCCGTGCGCCGCCGCCACCCCCGTACCGGCCGCCGCGCGCCTGGCCGAGGCGTTGCGCCGGGCCACCGAACAGGGCGCGAAGGAGGTGCGGGAGCGCCGTGTACCGGACTGGGCGGAGGCGCGCGAGGCCCTGGCGCAGTGGGACGCGCGCCGGCGGACGGAGGAAGGGGACGCGGACCCGTTCGTACGGCACGGGTCAGGCCTCCTCCTCGAAGCCCTGGAGGAGTTCTCCCGGGGGCTGGACGGCACGCCGAAACCAAAGCCGAGACCGGACCTGAAACCGAGACCGGACCCGGACGTCGGCCCGAAGCAGAATCCGAACCCGAACCCGCCCTGGGATAAAGAGGAGTGAGGTGACGGAGACGGCTCGGGTGGGCCGTCAGGAAGTCGGCAGGTCCGGCAGGTCCGGCAGACTCGACGGGATCGCCCCCGGCGCGGTCTTGGCCAGGGTGTCCTTCGTCCCGCTGTCCCAGGACACGACGGCGGTCTTGCCGTCGTTGGACTCGACGGACCCCGTGGTGCGCCGGGTGTCGCCGTCGGCGCACTTCAGCGTCAGCGTCACCTTGCCCGTATCGTTCACGGTGCCCGTGCAGGCCTGCTGCTCGGTGACGAGCACGGCCTTGCCGGACGCGACGGACAGGACCACCGCCTTGCCGTCGGTCTTGCCGGCCCAACCGCCTTCCAGCGCCGCGCCGTCGGCCCCCGAGTCACCGCCGCCGCTGTCACTGTCGCCGCCGCCGTCGGGAGCCCGGCTGGTCTTCCCGGCGTCGGCGCCGTTGCCCGGGTCGCTCTTCTCGCTGTCACTGCTGCAGCCGGTCAGTGCGACGGCGGTGACGAGTCCGGCGACGGCGACGGCGCCGGTGCGTATGACTTTGCGCATGCGCAATTCCCCCTTGTCGACGAAAGACCGCGCCAAGCTACCAGCGCGCGCAGCCCCCGGATGGGGCGGTCGACTCGGGGTAGGGGCAGTCGAATGGAGCCGGACAGACAACCCGTACGTCTATCCCTGCGTCCAATGCTGTAATCGCAAAGCTGTAATCACGGGAACACCCCGCGTGCACGTGCATCGGCGCATGCATCTGCTCATGCAGGGAAATTTGAACAGAGCTATGATCCGAGACAGTTGACACTTGCACCTTGCAACTCGGGGAGCGTCCTGTGCACCACGTGTACAACGGCATGGCGGCCACAGAGCTTCGCGGAGTCGTCTGGCAGAAGAGCAGACACAGCAACTCCCAGGGATCCTGCGTGGAGTTCGCGAAACTGCCCGACGGTGATGTGGCGATGCGGAATTCGCGCCACCCCGACGGGCCGGCCCTGGTCTATACGCCGGCCGAGATAGAGGCGCTGCTGCTCGGCGTGAAGGACGGGGAGTTCGACCACCTCATAGCGGGCGGCTGATCACACCCAGCGGGCCGGCCGGCGTCCAACCCGCCTGCCCGGCCTCACCGGCAGTCATCCGCCCAGCCTCGCGGACAGTCGTTCGCCCGGCCTCACGGACAGTCGTTCGCCCGGCCTCACCGACTGGCACCGACCGGCACCTGCCCGGCCTCACAGGCCGACATCCGCCCGGTCCCACCGCCCGGTCCCAGCGCCCGGCACCCGCCCGGTCCCACCGCCCGCACCCGCCCGGCCCGCCGGCCGCGCGGATCACAGGGATCACGCGGGCCGCGCGGATCACGCGCAGTCGGACAGTCGGAACAGGGCCCAGACCACCTTGCCGCGCGGTGCCGCCGCGCCGTTCGCGCCCTCCGGCCCCAGTACGGGGGAGGGGTGCCAGCCCCAGGAGTCGCTGAAGGACTCCACCAGGAAGAGGCCGCGACCCGACTCCGCGGAGTCGGCGGCCTCGGAGGCGATGGGGCTCTCCTGGCTGGGGTCGCGCACGGCGCACACCAGGCGCGAGCTCCAACGCATCAAGTGCAGCCGTACGGGTGATTCCTGGAGTTCCGGCACCGCGTCCGCGGGCAGGGCGTGCCGCAGGGCGTTGGTGACGAGTTCGGAGACGACCAGCGCGACGTCGTCGAAGCGCTCGTCCAGCCCCCATCCGTTCAGCGTCGTCCTGGTGAACCGCCGTGCCCCGCCCACGGCTTCGTACTGGGCGGGAAGAGTGCAGGTGGCCGACCCGGAGACGGCTGAGGGATCGATGGGGGGAAGCCCCTGCCGTAACGGCTCGAGCATCGTCGATCCATTCGTCCCCATGCGAGGCACTCCCCGGGATTCGCGGCTGTATCGGTACTGCGGGGTACAGCGGCACAACACGAACGAGCACGCAGGTGCGCGAGGACCATGGTTCCGAATGCGCAGGGCAGATGCAAGGGCAGATGCACGTGCACGCGCCGGACCTGTCCGAACCCGTGCCGGTTCTTGGTCATTTCTTCCAGCGGGTATTTTCGTAGCTTTACGGGAGCCTTCTCATTTCCGTAATCGAATGAGTACGGGCTGAAGCGTTTTGGTGGCAGAATCCGGCACTTGGGGTTCAGGGGGAGCCCCGGTGTCCAGGAAGCGATGGGGAGGGCCGGACCAGTGGCGGCAGGCGAGTCGAGTGGATCTGTGGTGCGACGCATCCTGCTGGGCTCGCAGCTCAGGCGGCTGCGCGACTCGCGCGGGATCACGCGTGAGGCGGCCGGCTACTCCATCCGGGCTTCCGAATCGAAGATCAGCCGCATGGAGTTGGGACGGGTGAGCTTCAAGGCCAGGGACGTCGAGGACCTGCTCACGCTCTACGGAGTCACGGACGAGGCGGAGCGCGACGCCCTGCTCGGTCTGGCCCGCGAGGCCAATGTGGCGGGCTGGTGGCACAGTTACGGAGATGTACTGCCCGGTTGGTTCCAGACGTACATCGGTCTGGAGGGAGCGGCATCGCTCATCCGGGTGTACGAAGTCCAGTTCATCCACGGCTTGTTGCAGACCGAGTCCTACGCTCACGCGGTCGTCACCCGGGGCATGGGCGACGCGCCCGCCGCCGAGATCGACCGCCGCGTGGCGCTGCGGCTGGAGCGCCAGAAGGCTCTCGTGTCCGAACGGGCACCCCGTTTCCACGCCGTACTGGACGAGGCGGCGCTGCGCCGGCCCTACGGCGACCGTGAAGTCATGCGCGGACAACTACGGCATCTGATCGAGATGTCGGAGCAGCCCAACATCACTCTTCAAGTGATGCCCTTCAGTTTTGGCGGGCATGCCGGAGAGAGCGGATCTTTTACGATGCTCCGATTCCCGGAATCCGATCTGTCGGACATTGTCTATTTGGAGCAGCTGACAAGTGCGCTCTATCTGGACAAGGCTGAAGAAGTCGCTCAGTACGAAAGGGCCATGACGCGGCTGCACGAGGACAGCCCCGGCCCCGAGGAGAGCCGCGATCTGCTCCGTGGTCTGCTCCAACTGACTTGATTCATCAGTACGATGACGATTCGACGGGAGTCTGCACCTGAGTTAAGGGATCGCATGTCCTTCTTCTACGAGCTGGCCGACCAGTACATCGACGGTGAGTGGCGGACCGGAACCGGCTCGTGGGACATCATCGATTTCAATCCCTACAACGGGGAGAAACTCGCCGCGATCACCATCGCGACCGCGCAGGAGGTCGATCTGGCCTACCGCGCCGCCGAACGCGCCCAGCGGTCCTGGGCCACCACCGGCCCGTACGAGCGCCGCGGTGTCCTGGAGCGCGCCCTGCGCATCACCGAGGAACTGCACGACGACATCGTCGAGGCGATCGTCGACGAGCTGGGCGGCACCCGCCTCAAGGCGGAGTACGAGGTCCGTGTCGGCCAGGAGTTCCTGCGCGACGCGATCCATCAGGCGCTGCGCCCCGGGGGGCGCATCCTGCCCTCCTCGGTGGACGGCAAGGAGAACCGCCTCTACCGGCAGCCCGTCGGCGTCATAGGGGTGATCAGCCCCTTCAACTTCCCCTTCCTGGTGACGATGAAGTCCGTCGCCCCGGCCCTCGCGCTCGGCAACGCGGTCGTCGTCAAGCCCAACCAGAACGCCCCGGTCGTCGGCGGCGGGCTCATCGCGAAGATCTTCGAGGACGCCGGGCTGCCCGCCGGACTGCTCAACGTCGTGATCACCGACGTCGCCGAAATAGGGGACGCGTTCATCGAGCACCCCGTACCGAAGGTGATCTCCTTCGCGGGCACGGACCGGGTCGGCCGCCACGTCGGTGCGAGGGCGGCGGGGCACTTCAAGCGGACGGTCCTCGAACTCAGCGGCAACAGCGCCCTGGTGGTGCTGGAGGACGCCGACATCGACTACGCGGTCGACGCGGCCGTCTTCAGCCGCTTCGTGTACCAGGGGCAGGTCTGCATGGCCGCCAACCGCATCCTGGTGGACCGCGGCGTCGAGCGTGAGTTCACCGAGAAGTTCACCGCCAGGGTGGCCGCGCTGAGGACCGGGGACCCGCGTGACCCGGAGGTCCAGATCGGCCCGGTCATCAACACCTTCCAGGCCGACGCCCTGACCGCCCTGGTCGACCAGGCGCTCGCCGAGGGGGCCACCGCTCTCCTGCGGGGCCGGACCCGCGGCAACCTCGTGGAGCCGACCGTGCTCACCGGGCTCCCCGCGGGCTCCCCGCTGCTGGCCCAGGAGATATTCGGCCCGGTGGCGCTGCTGGTGCCGTTCGACGGCGAGGACGAAGCCGTACGGATCGCCAACGACACCCCGTACGGGCTGAGCGGCGCCGTGCACACCCGCAGCGCCGAACGCGGGGTGCGGTTCGCGCGGCGCGTCGTCAGCGGGATGTTCCACGTCAACGACTCCACCGTCCAGGACGATCCGCTGGTGGCCTTCGGCGGTGAGAAGTCCTCCGGGATCGGCCGGCTGAACGGTGAGGCGACCGTGGACGCCTTCACCACGCAGAAGTGGATCTCCATCCAGCACGGCCGGAGCGCGTTCCCCTTCTAGCGCGTTCCTCTTCCGGCGCGTCTGCTGACGTCTCTGCCGTGGCTGACGGCTCCGCTGTCGCTGACGTCTCTGCCGTGGCCGACGTCTCCGCTGTCGCTGACGTCTCTGCCGTGGCTGACGGCTCCGCCGCCGGTCCGCCCGGAGTCGAGGACGGGAACTGACCGCAAGAGTCCATAGTTTGGGCGGTGTCAGGAAGAAACCGGCACAGCCACCGAGGACGGTCACCATGGTCACTCACGTTCCCGCAGAAGCCCACGGCGACGAGCGCGGCGCGCTCCTCTCCTTCGTCGAAGCGCAGCGCGGCGCGATCCGGCGCTCGCTGATCGGTCTGACGGAGGAGCAGGCGGCGAGCCGGCCCAGCGCCAGTGAACTCTCCCTCTCCGGGCTGCTCAAGCACGTGGCCCGGGCCGAGCAGCACTGGCTGTGGATGGCTCAGCAGCGTACGGGTGACACCTCGCAGGTCCAGGAGGCCTGGGCGGACACCTTCCGGCTCATCGGTGACGAGACCGTGGAACAGATGCTGGAGTTCTGGGAGGGCGTCGCGGCCAAGGTCGAGAAGTTCATCCGCTCGGTGCCCAGCCTGGACGACACCTTCCCGCTGCCCGACGCGCCCTGGTTCCCGAAGGACGGGCGGGTCTCGATGCGCTGGATGCTGGTCCATCTCGTCGAGGAGCACGCCCGGCACGCCGGGCACGCCGACATCATCCGGGAGTCCCTGGACGGCCGTACCGCGTTCGAGCTGGTCGCCGAGGCCGGGGGCTACGCTGATCAAAGTTGAATAGAAAGGGTGCGTGACATGTCCGCGATTCGGCTGCTGGTCCTCTGTGCCGTGCGTCAGCACGGCCGGGCGCACGGCTATCAGGTCCGCAACGACCTGGAGTACTGGGGTGCCCATGAGTGGTCCAACGCCAAGCCGGGGTCGATCTACCACGCACTGAAGCAGATGGCGAAGCAGGGGCTGCTGGTCGCCCACGAGACGGCCCCGAGCACGGCGGGCGGCCCGCCCCGTACCGAGTACGAGATCACCGAGGGCGGCAACGAGGAGTACCTCGCCCTCCTGCGCGCGGCGCTCACCTCGTACGACCAGAAGCTGGACGTGCTGTCGGCGGGGCTCGGCGGGATGGTCGACCTGGAGCGGTCCGAGGTGATCGGGCTGCTCCAGGAGCGGGTCGCCGGTCTCGCGGCCTGGCGGGCCTCGGTCACCGAGTACTACACGCCGGAGGCCGGGCCCGAGTCCCTCGGCCACATCGGCGAGATCATGAACATGTGGGTCCACTCGGCGGATGCCGGGGCGCAGTGGACGCGTGAGCTGATCGCGCGCATCGAGGGTGGGGCCTACAGCTTCGCGGGGGAGGGCGAGCCCTTCGTCGGCGTGCTCGCCGAGGGGCAGGAGAACCCTTACGCGACGGGTGTCCGCGATCCCGGCGACGACGAGTAATCAAGTTTGACGAATGAGGGTGTCGCGGTTACCTTCGACCTCGCTAGTCAAATTTGACTATGGGAGGGTGTGGTGATTTTGGCGGACGCGATCGTTGTCGAAGGTGTGCACAAGCGATACGGGGAGAAGCGCGCGCTGGGCGGCCTGGACCTCACGGTCGCCCGCTCCACCGTCCATGCCGTGCTCGGCCCCAACGGGGCGGGCAAGACCACGGCCGTACGCATCCTGTCGACGCTGCTGCGGCACGACGAGGGGCGGGTCGAGGTGGCGGGGTTCGACGTACGGGACCGGGCCGGCGAGGTCCGGCGCCGCATCGGGCTGCTCGGGCAGTACGCGGCGGTCGACGAGGAGCTCGGGGGCCGGCAGAACCTGGAGATGTTCGGCCGCCTGTACCACCTGGGCGCGCGCCGGGCGGGTGTCCGGGCGGACGAACTGCTGGCCCGCTTCGGGCTCGCGGACACCGGCCGGAAGCCGGTCAAGGAGTACAGCGGCGGCATGCGGCGGCGGCTCGATCTGGCCGCCTCGCTGATCACCGACCCGGAGGTGCTCTTCCTGGACGAGCCCACCACCGGGCTCGACCCGCGCGGCCGGGCCGAGGTGTGGGCGGCGGTGCGTTCACTGGTGGACGGCGGTACGACCGTACTGCTGACCACGCAGTACCTGGAGGAGGCCGATCAGCTCGCCGACCGGATCTCGGTGATCGACGCGGGACGCGTGGCCGCCGAGGGGACGGCCGACGAGCTGAAGGCGATGGTGGCCGGGGACCGCATCGATGTCGTCGTCCGGGACGGGGCCCAACTGGCCGCCGCCGCCCGGCTGCTGGGCGGCGGAGCGGTGGTCGACCCGGACCGGAGGCTGATCGGGGCACCGGCGCCGGACCGGATGGCGACCCTGACCCGGACCGTACGGGCGCTGGAGGAGGCGGGCATCGAGGCGGAGGACATCGCGGTGCGGCGCCCGACGCTGGACGAGGTCTTCCTCGCGTTGACCGACCGGAGGCCGGAGCCCGCGGAGGTGCCGGCATGAGCACGATGAGCTGGGCGGTTTCCGACTCCTGGACGATGACGCGGCGCGAACTGGCGCACTGGGCGCGGCAGCCGGTGCGGATCGTCGTCGGCCTGGTCTTCCCCGTGATGCTGCTGCTGATGTTCAACTACCTGGTCGGCGGCGGGCAGGGCGTCGACGGCGACCACACCGAGTTCCTGGTGCCCGGCATGCTCGCGCTCACCATGGCCTTCGGCCTGGAGTCGACCATGCTCGCGGTCACCCAGGACCTGAACAAGGGGGTCGTGGACCGGTTCCGTGCCATGCCGATGGTCTCCGGTTCGGTGCTGGTCGGCCGGAGCGCCGCGGACATGCTCCAGTCGGCGGCCGGGCTCGCCGTGATGACCGGCGTCGGATACGCGGTCGGCTGGCGCCGGCACCACGGGCCGGCCGCGGCCCTGGGGGCGGTGGGGCTTCTGCTGCTGCTGCGGTTCGCGATGCTGTGGATCGGCATCCACCTGGCGCTGGTGGCCGGGAAGCCGGAGCTGGTGCAGGCGGTGCAGATCCTGGTCTGGCCGGTCGGCTTCCTCTCCAATGCCTTCGCCGCCCCGGAGTCGATGCCGGGATGGCTGGGCGCGGTCGTCGAATGGAACCCGATGTCGGCCACGGCCACGGCGGTGCGCCGGCTGTTCGGCAACCCGGGCGGGGCCGGCGGCTCCTGGGCGTCCGACCACGCCGAACTGCTCGCGGTGGCCTGGCCGCTGGCGCTGATCGCGGTGTTCTTCCCGCTGGCGGTAAGGAGGTTCGCCCGGATCGGCCGCTGAGCGTTCCCGCCGGCCCTCAGTGGTGGAAGGACGTCGCCGCCTGCTTGTCCCGGCTCAACGGGTGCGGCTGGCGGCGCAGGCCGGGGAGGATCAGCCGGAGGTCCTCCAGGAGCAGCTCGGCGAGGTCCGACGAGAAGCCGTTGCGGCACACCACGCGCAGCACCGACAGGTCCTGCCGGTTGGCGGGGAAGGCGTACGCGGGCACCCGCCAGCCCTGCTCGCGCAGCCGCCTGGACACGTCGAAGACGTCGTACGCGTCCACATCCGGCGCGGTCGTCAGCGCGAAGACGGGCAGCTGGTCGCCCCGGGTGAGGAGCCGGAAGTCCCCGAGCCCCTCGATCCGTCCGGCCAGCCCCCGGGCCACGTCCCGGGACGCCTGCTGGACGGCCCGGTAGCCGTCCCGGCCCAGCCGCAGGAAGGTGTAGTACTGCGCCACCACCTGTGCGCCGGGCCGGGAGAAGTTCAGCGCGAAGGTCGGCATGTCGCCGCCCAGGTAGTTGACCCGGAAGACCAGTTCCTCGGGCAGCTGGGCGGGCGAGCGCCACAGGGCCCAGCCGACGCCCGGGTAGACGAGGCCGTACTTGTGCCCGGAGGTGTTGATGGAGGAGACCCGGGGCAGCCGGAAGTCCCACACCAGGTCCTCGTCCAGGAACGGGGCCACCATCGCGCCCGACGCCCCGTCCACATGGACGGGGATGTCGAGGCCGGTGCGTTCCTGGAGGGCGTCCAGTGCCGCGCAGAGCTCCGCGATCGGCTCGTACGAACCGTCGAAGGTGGAGCCGAGGATGCCGACGACGCCGATGGTGTTCTCGTCGCAGAGGTCGGCCGCGGCCTGCGGGTCGAGGTGGAAGCGGTCGCCCTCCATCGGGACCAGCCGCGGTTCGACTTCCCAGAAGTTGCAGAACTTGTCCCAGCAGACCTGCACATTGATGCCCATGACCAGGTTCGGCCGGGCGCTCGCCGGGTAGCGGTCGGCGTTGCTGGCCGCCCAACGCCGTTTCAGCGCCAGCCCCGAGAGCATGCACGCCTCGCTGGAGCCGGTCGTCGAACACCCCACGGTGCTTGCGGGATCGGGGGCGTTCCAGAGATCGGCGAGCATCGCCACACAGCGCCGTTCCAGCTCGGCGGTGCGCGGGTACTCGTCCTTGTCGATCATGTTCTTGTCGCTGCACTCGCCCATCAGCACCCCGGCCTGGGGCTCCATCCAGGTGGTGACGAAGGTGGCGAGGTTGAGCCGAGCATTGCCGTCGAGCATCAGCTCGTCATGGACCAGGCCGTACGCGGTCGAGGGCGGCATCGGCCCGTCGGGCAGCCGGTGCCGGGGCGGCGCCGACTCCATGCCGGCGGTCGGGTCGGCCTCCCCGAAGAACGGGTTGAGGGCGAGCCTGCGGCGTTTCTCGGACGGTTCCGTACCCTGGGGCGAACCCTTGTGGAGAGGCATCGGCGGACAGCTCTTCTCGGCTCTCGGCGGTCGTGGCGACCCGCGACGGTCCTGTCGGCGTGCGGTGGTTCAGTTCTCGGCGGCGAGGCCGTCCTTGATGGCCCGGGTGAACTTCACGACCCGTTCGGCCTGGACCCGGGCAGCGGTCAGGGTCTGCACACCGACCGGGATGTCGCCCTGACCCGCCACGTGCGAAGTGCCGTACGGATTGCCGTCGACGAACTTCGAGGGGTCCGTGTAGCCGGGCGCCACGAGGATGCCGCCGAAGTGATGGATCGTGTGGTAGAGCGCGAGCAGGGTGGATTCCTGACCGCCGTGCGTGGTGCTGGTGGAGGTGAAGCCGCTGTAGACCTTGTCGGCGAGACGGCCCGCCTGCCAGAGGCCGCCGAGGGTGTCGAGGAACTGCTTGAGCTGGGCGGCGACATTGCCGAACCGGGTCGGCGTACCGAAGATCACGGCGTCCGCCCAGACCATGTCGTCCTTCGACGCCTCGGCGATGTCCGCGGTCGCTTTCGCGTTGGCGGCCCAGGCCGGTTTGGAGTCGATGGCCGCCTGCGGGGCGAGCTCACCGGCCTTGCGCAGCCGTACCTCCGCACCGGCCTTCTCGGCGTCCTGCGCGATGGCCTTGGCCATCGCGGCGACGGTGCCGGTCGAGGAGTAGTAGATGACGGCGACGTTGACGGGCGTGGGCATGGCGGAAACCTCCGGCAGGGCCTGACTGAACGTCTCCGGATGCTTCCGGAGATACCCATATGGATGGGACCTTACGGAAATACGGTGCATCCAGCGCGTCGAGCGGTCGCGCCGGGCAACGGGCCCGGACCGGACTCACCTCAGCGGCGTACCGTCCTCGCGCAGTTGCATCTGCGGCCGCCCGGTCACCAGCAGCCAGGCCGGCAGCGAGGCGACGCACAGGATCGGGAGCACGGCCGCGTCGCCCACCAGCACCGCGGCGGTGAACAGGCTCAGCCAGCCCTGCCGGGTGACGGCCAGCAGCACCCCCAGCACCGCGCAGGTCACCGCGAGCGCCACCGGCACCGACGTGACCAGGGCATGGGCGCACAGCCCCAGTGCGACCCCCGCGAAGACGGCCGGGAAGATCCGCCCGCCCCGGAAGCCGCAGGTCGCCGCGATCAGCAGCGCGGCCGTCTTCACCACGGCCATGACCGCGAACTGCCCGGCCGGCCAGCCGCTCGGGTCGGCGGCGAGTTCCTTCACCTCGTCGAGCCCCTTGAACAGGGTGAGGTGACCGCCCAGGGCGCCCAGCAGACCCAGCAGCAGCCCGCCGAGGGTCAGGGCGAGGACCGGGCGCCGCAGGGCCCGGAAGAACCGGTGCGCGTACGGGAAGGCGTACACCGCGAGCAGGCCGAGCGCCGCACCCGCGAGGGCGATGACGACCGAGGAGAGCAGGTCGCCCCAGTGCGGACGGGTGTAGGCGGGCAGTGGCAGGTCGAAGCTGGGATGGGCCAGCAGCGTCATGGTGAGCGCCCCGGCGGTACCCGCCGCGAGCGGGCCGAAGAGCCGGTCCCACAGCGCGCCCGGTCCGGCGCGGGAGGCGAGGGTCTCGGAGAGGATCAGCGCGGCGGCGACGGGGGTGCCGAAGAGTGCGCCGATGGTGCCGGCCGCGGCCAGGGAGGCCCACAGCTCCGCCGTCGTGCCGGGCGCGAGGCGGCGGCCGAGCCAGAAGGCCAGTGCGATGTTGGCGGCCGTGACCGGGTTCTCCGGGCCGAGGCTGATCCCGCCCGCCAGGGTGAGCACCGTGACGAGCAGCAGCCCGGGAACGACACCCGGCGCGAGCGGTGGATCGACCAGCCCGGTGGTCGCGGGATCGGGACCGGCGTGGCCGGGCACCGCCCGGATGAGCAGCCCGGCCACCAGCCCGCTCGCGGTGAGCATCACGATCATCCAGAGCGTGGAGTAGCGGCCGACGGAGAGCGCGTCCGGAAGTGTGCCCCAGAGCACGTCCTGCACCTTCTCCGCGAGGAGGCTGACACCCAGCAGGACGAGGGCCGAGGCGACCCCGACGGCCAGTGCGGGCACGATGACGGGCAGCAGCCGGTGCACGGGGGTGGATCCGGGAGCGGACCCGGCGAGGGCGGAAGAATCTGTGGCCATCGGCTCACCCTATAGACGCAAAAGCCGCATAACCCTTCAAATGGCACTGAGGTGACGGCGTCTCGGGCTTGCACCTCACGTCACGTGAGGACTCAGGCTCAGTAGGTACCCAGAACGGAGAAGGGAGCGGGGAGCCGTGGACTACTCCGTGGGACAGGTCGCCGGATTCGCCGGGGTCACGGTGCGCACCCTGCACCACTACGACGGCATCGGACTGCTGTCGCCCGGCGGGCGCAGCCACGCGGGTCACCGTCGCTACGACGACGGCGACCTCGACCGGCTGCAGCAGATCCTGTTCTACCGGGAGCTCGGCTTCCCGCTCGACGAGATCGCCGTACTGCTCGACGACCCGGACGCGGAACCGCAGGAACATCTGCGCCGCCAGCACCGGCTGCTGTCCGACCGGATCGCCGAACTGCGAAAGATGGCCGCCGCCGTCGAAACAGCCATGGAGGCACGGAAGATGGGCATCAACCTCACGCCCGAGGAGAAGTTCGAGGTCTTCGGGGGCAAGGACCCCGAGGAGCACGCGGAGGAGGCCGAACGCCGCTGGGGCGGCACCGCCGCCTACGCCGAGTCGCAGCGCCGGGCCGCCCGGTACACCAAGGACGACTGGAAGCGGTTGCAGGCGGAGGTCGCCGACTGGAGTGCCGCCTACGAGGCGCTGATGGAGGCCGGTGAACCGGCCGCCGGAGAACGGGCGATGGATCTGGCCGAGGCCCACCGGCTCCACATCTCCAAGTGGTTCTACGAGTGCACCCCCGAGTTCCACCGGTGCCTCGGCGGGATGTACGTGTCCGACGCGCGGTTCCGCGCGTACTACGACTCGATGCGGCCGGGCCTGGCCGAACACCTGCGGGACGCGATCGACGCCAACGCCGAGCGCCGGGCATGACCGGTACGGGGGCGGGGCGCGCCCCCGCCCCCGTACCGGCCGTCGCTCAGATCTTGCTGATCACGGCCGCCGTACCGTACGCGCACACCTCGGTGCCCACGTCGGCCGCCTCGGTCACGTCGAAGCGCATCATCAGCACCGCGTTGGCGCCCCGGGCTCTCGCCTGTTCGACCAGCCGCTCCATCGCCTGGTTCCGGGTCTGGACGAGCGTCTTGGTCAGCCCCTTCAGCTCGCCGCCGATCATGGACTTCAGCCCGGCGCCGATCTGGCTGCCTATGTGGCGGGAACGCACGGTCAGGCCGAACACCTCACCGACCACCCGGGTCACCTGGTAGCCCGGGATGTCGTTCGTGGTGACGACCAGGACATCCGAGTGGTCCGTCTGCCCGCCGCCGAAATCCTCAATGTTCATCGTGTGATACCTCCTGGAGAGAGCTTTGTCCCGGTTGGCCCGGTGCGCACTTTCGCGCAGGGTACTGGAACCCGGGGACATCATCCTGCGTTGATAGCTTTGGGCGGCCACGCAGCCGCCATCGATCGATCCAGGAGCCCGGACCCTTGAATACGCTTGCGCTCGGACCGAGCTGGCTGGACCCGGACTATCTGATCAACACGTTCGGACTCCCCGGTGTCCTCCTCATCGTCTTCGCCGAGTCCGGACTGCTGATCGGCTTCTTCCTCCCCGGCGACTCGCTGCTCTTCACCACAGGGCTGCTGGTGACCACGGGCCAGCTGAAGACCCCGTTGTGGCTGGTCTGCCTCCTGGTCGGGCTCGCGGCGATCATCGGCGACCAGGTCGGATATCTCTTCGGCCGCAAGGTCGGCCCCTCGCTCTTCAAGCGCCCGGACTCCCGCCTCTTCAAGCAGGAGAACGTCGAGAAGGCCCACGAGTTCTTCGAGAAGTACGGACCGAAGTCGCTGATCCTGGCCCGCTTCGTGCCCATCGTGCGCACGTTCACGCCGATCATCGCCGGTGTGAGCCGGATGAACTACCGCTCGTTCATCACGTTCAACATCATCGGCGGCATCCTCTGGGGCGTCGGCGTCACGCTGCTCGGGGCCGCGCTCGGGAAGATCGACTTCGTCCACCAGAACATCGAGGCGATGCTCGTCCTGATCGTGCTCATCTCGGTGGTGCCGATCGCGATCGAGTTCCTGCGGGCCCGCTCCAAGTCGAAGAAGGAAGCGGCGGCGGGCGGCGGCGAGGGCTCCGGCCCGTCCGCCGACGGCGGCCCGGCCCCGGTGCAGCGCGGCCGCCACGCCAAGCGCTGAGACCGAGCGCTGCCGACCGAGCGCTGAAACCGAGCGCTGAACGAAGCGCTCAGACCGAGCGATCGGGCCAAGTGCTCACCCAGCACTGACGACTGAGCGCCGATCCGGAGCCGTACCGGCGGCGGTCTCAGAAGCCGCGCGTCCGTTTGGCCGCGCGGCGGTTCGCCCCGCCGACCGCCCCCGGCACCCGCATGAACAGCCGGGAGATCTCGCTCCCCAGGTTCACCCCGATCGCGATGGCCAGCGCCGTCGCCACCGCGGTCGACAGCGAGGCGAGCCCGGCGTTCACATTGCCCTGCGCCACGCCCAGCAGACCGAAGTACGTGGCCGAACCGGGCAGCAGCGGACCGATCGCCGCCGTGATGAACGGCAGCGACGAGGTGTACCGGTAGCGCGAGAACAGCTGCCCGAACAGGCCCACCAGCCCGGCCGCCGTCGCTGTCGCGAGCACCGGCGAGATGTTGCCGGTCCTGGCCATCGCCCCGTAGATCACCCAGGCGACCCCGCCGTTGAGGGTCACCGCGAGCACCGTGGACCGGTCCTGCTGGAGCAGGATCGCGAAGGCGAGACAGAGCGCCATCGAGGCCAGGATCTGCACCACCGGCCGGTCATGGGCGACGAACCGGGCCTCGGGGTTCAGCTGGGCGCCCAGCTGAAGCCCCATGTAGAGCACGAGCAGCACACCGACGACGATGCCGATGAAGAGGTACATGACTTCGAGCAGGCGTGCCGCGGCGGTGATGTAGTAGCCGGTCAGCCCGTCCTGCACACCCGCCACCAGGGCCCGCCCCGGCAGCAGCGCGAACAGCCCACCGGTGATCACCGCGGACGGCCGTACGTCCGACCAGTGGGTGAGGGTCAGCGCCACACCCATCGCGGCGGGCGGCATCGCCGCCACCACGAACTGGTAGAACTCCGGCAGCCCCCGCCCGGCGCAGAGCCAGGCGAGCCGGTCGCCGAGCATCGCGCCGATCGCGGCCACCACGAACACCAGCGCGCCGCCGCCGACCAGCACCGACGCCGCCCCCGCGAGCCCGCCGCCGGCCAGCGTCAGCACCCAGCCGGAGTACGGATGCCGGTTGCGCCGGATCTCCGCCAGGCGCCGGTAGGCATCCTCCAGCGAGACCTCGACATCCTCGGTGGTGATGTCGTCGATGAGCCGGAAGACGGCGGCCAGCCGGGTGTAGTCGGTGCCACGGCGGCGTACGGTGCGGCTCGCCGTCACCGGGTCGTCGACCAGCGAGGGCTGGTGCGAGATCGACAGCAGGGTGAAGGTGACCGTGGGCTCGCAGCGGTCCAGTCCGTAACTACGGGTGACCGCGAACATCGCCGCCTCGACGTCCTCGGCCCCCTCGCCGCCGGCGAGCAGCAGCTCCCCGATGCGCAGGGTCAGGTCGAGCACGCGTGGCACCGCGGGCCCCGCCTCGTCGTGCTTCTGCACCGGCTCGGGCGCGGGGCGCTCGGCGACCGGCATCCGCAGCATCGTGCGCATCCGGTCCTGCCAAGGGGCCTCCTTGGTCAGCCGGATCATCGGGCTGCCGTGCGCGGGGGTGAAGGCGGGCGGCGAGTGCTGGGCGCTGTAGGTGCTCGGCAGGGCGAAGGCGGAGCCGGTCGTGTCCGCGCCGGAGGCCGTACCGGAACCGGCTCCGGACCCCGAAGCGGAAGCCGGGCCCGGCCCCTGGGGCTCGGTCGTCAGGCCGGGCGGGATCGCGAATTCCGAGGTCGGCTGGTCGTCCTCGGACGCAGTCGTCCGCCGTTCCACCCCGGCCGGCGGGACGAAGGCGCTGCGCGCCTCGTCGGACTGGGGCTTCTGGTCCTCCGGACCGCCCTGTTCCGCCACCACTCGACCTCGCTCCTCATCGGCTGCGCGTCCTCGGTTGCGCTTCTGCCCAGTATGGCCACGGACAAGGGCGCGGATGCGAAGCGGGCGGGATCACGGAACAGGCGGGACCACGGAACGGGCGGGGCCACAGAACGGGCGGGAGCACGGAACGGGCGGGAGCACGGAACGGGCGGGCATGCGAAACGGGCGGCACCCCCGCGTGGGGAGTGCCGCCCGGCTCCGGCACGGAACCCTAAACGGAACCGTGCGACGTACCTCGGCCGGAATCCGGCCGCGACCCGTGGGTGGTCAGTGCGCGCCGCCCTGCGCCGCAAGACGCTTGTAGGAGGCCTCGATCTCGGCCTCGGCCTCGGCGCGGCCGACCCAGTCGGCGCCCTCGACGGACTTGCCGGGCTCCAGGTCCTTGTAGACCTCGAAGAAGTGCTGGATCTCCAGGCGGTCGAACTCCGACACGTGGTGGATGTCGCGCAGGTGCTCCACCCGGGGGTCGGAGGCCGGGACGCACAGCAGCTTGTCGTCGCCGCCGGCCTCGTCCGTCATCCGGAACATGCCGATGGCGCGGCACTTGATGAGGCAGCCGGGGAAGGTCGGCTCGTCCAGGATGACCAGCGCGTCCAGCGGGTCGCCGTCCTCGCCGAGGGTGTTCTCGACGAAGCCGTAGTCCGCCGGGTAGCTGGTCGAGGTGAAGAGTCGACGGTCCAGGCGGATCCGACCGGTCTCGTGGTCCACCTCGTACTTGTTCCGCGAACCCTTCGGGATCTCGATGGTGACGTCGAACTCCACGGGTGGCTCCTCCATGATCAACACATACGACTGGTGATTAAGTGTCCCCCACGCAGATGTGTGCTCGCGAAAGGGGCTGGTCAACGGTGGACGAGCCGGTGAAAAGACCGTCGGTCAACCCGCTGGACAAGCTGAGCAGGCTCACCCGGCCGGGCGGCGTGATCAGGTGGAGGGGGCTGAGCGACCGGCAGTTCGCGGCTGTCTCCGCAGGCCTGGGCCTGGTGCTCGCGGCCGGCGTCGTCCTTGCCGCCGGCCCCTGGGACTCGGGTCAGCGTAAGGCCGAGCAGGACTGGGCCGCCGCCCGCAACCGTACAGGTGGCGCAGATCACGGTTCCGGCACGCCGTCCGGGCCGGAACCCGCGCCCAGCGCCCGGCCCGTCCTCGCCCCCCTCTCCGCCGCGGTCGACAACGCCGCCCCGGACGCCCGCGGCAACCCGGACGGCGCGGCGGCCGACCTCCGCACCACCCTCGGCCCGCTGCTGAAGGCCTCCGCCCTGGGCACCGTGCGGACCGCCGTCGTCATCGACACCGCCACCGGTGAGCGGCTGTACGGCCAGGGTTCCGACACGCCCATGACGCCCGCCTCCACCGTCAAGATCGCCACCTCGGTCGCCGCCCTGAGCGCGCTCGGCCCCGGCCACCGCATCGCCACGACGGTCCAGGCGTCCCCCGACTCCCGCAGCGTCACCCTGGTCGGCGGCGGCGACCCCACCCTCGACAAGGCCGCCCTGCGCGCGCTGGCCGCCGACACCGCCCGCGCCCTGAAGGGCCGGGGAGTGAAGAAGGTCCGCCTCGCGTACGACACCTCCCGCTACTCCGGCCCCGCACAGCACCCGATCGGCCCCAACGAGAACATCGCGCCCGTCAGCGCCCTGATGACCGACGAGGGCAGGCTCGACAGCTCCGACAGCGGACCCGCCCCGCGCAGCGACGACCCGGCCGGCGACACCGCCCGGACCTTCGCCGCACTGCTCGACGACGCCGGGATCGCCACCGGGCCGGACCCGGTGAGCGGCCGGCCGGCCGGCGGGTCCCGGCCGGTCGCCAGGCACCTGTCCGTCCCGCTCTCCGCCCTGGTCGAACGGGCCCTGACCAACAGCGACAACGACATCGCCGAGGCGCTCGCCCGCCAGACCGCCCTGGCCGCGGGCGAACCGGCCGACTTCGCGGGCGGCCGACGGGCCGTCACCGCACAGCTCAGGAAGCTCCACCTGCCGCTGAAGGGCGCGGACTTCGCCGACGGCAGCGGGCTGAACCGCAAGGACAAGGTCACCGCCGGACTGCTGGCCGGCCTCCTCGCCCGCGCCGCCGACCCGGACCACCCCGAGCTGCGCCCCGTCCTCACCGGCCTTCCGGTGGCCGGATTCAGCGGCACCCTCAGCGGCCGTTACACCGAGAAGTCCGCGGGCACCGGCCTGATCCGCGCCAAGACCGGCACCCTCACCGGAGTGAACTCCCTCGCCGGTACGGTCGTCGACCGGCAGGGCCGGCTGCTCGCCTTCGCCTTCCTGGCATCCGGCACGACCTCCCCGTCCGAGGCCCAGTCCTCCCTCGACGCCCTCGCCACCGGCCTCGCCGCCGGTGCCCGATGAGCCGGTCGACACCTCACCGCGGACGGACCCGAGCACGTACGGTTGACGCATGACGAGCATCGGTGGTGCCGAGATGGTCGACTGGAATCTCGCGGTGGCGACCGCGACCCGACTTGTGCGGCCGGGGCCCGAGATCAGCCGGGAGGAGGCCCGCGAAGTCGTTGCGGAGCTGCGCCGGCATGCCAAGGCCTCGGAGGAGCACGTCCGTTCCTTCACCCGGATGATCCCCGACGGGGCCGATCCGGAGGACACCCCGGTCCTGATCGTGGACCGGGCGGGCTGGATCAAGGCCAACGTCGCGGGCTTCCGCGAACTGCTGCGCCCCCTGCTGGGAAAGATGCAGGAGCGGCGCGGGAACGGCCCCGGGGGCGCCGTGCTCGGCGCGGTCGGCGGCAAGGTGACCGGGGTCGAGGTGGGGATGCTGCTGTCGTTCCTCGCCTCCCGGGTCCTCGGCCAGTACGAGACGTTCGCCCCGGCCACCCGTGAACTCCCGGCCTCGGCCGACGGCGGCGGCAGGCTGCTGCTCGTGGCGCCGAACATCGTCCACGTCGAGCGCGAACTGGACGTCGACCCACACGACTTCCGGCTCTGGGTCGCCCTCCACGAAGAGACCCACCGCACCCAGTTCACCGGAGTGCCCTGGCTCCGGGACCATCTTCAGGGCGAGATCCAGTCATTCCTGGAAGAGACCGACGTCGACCCGGGGACCGTGCTGGAGCGGCTCCGCGAGGCGGCGCAGTCCCTGGCCGGCGGCCGCCCCGAGGGCGAGGACGGCGAGGACGGCGGCCGCAGCCTGGTCGAACTCGTCCAGACCCCCGCCCAGCGCGAGATCCTCGGCCGGCTCACCGCCGTGATGTCCCTGCTCGAAGGGCACGCCGACTACGTGATGGACGGCGTCGGCCCGGAGGTCGTCTCCTCCGTCGGCGAGATCCGGGAGAAGTTCCAGCAGCGCAGGGCCCGCGGTGCGAGCCGCCTCGACCAGGCACTGCGCAAGCTCCTCGGGCTCGATGCCAAACTGCGCCAGTACCGGGACGGCGAACGGTTCGTCCGCGCCGTGGTCGACGAGGTCGGCATGGACGGCTTCAACCGGGTCTGGACCTCGCCGAACACCCTCCCCACCAAGGCGGAGATTGCGAAGCCGGCGGACTGGATCGCGAGGGTGCACCGTAAGGCAGAGTCATGATCACGACGGGCCGGACGGCGTACGACAGGACGAGAACGCGCCGGTAATCACCCATCCGAGGGACCGTAGGGGCATGGGAAGGCGTGCAATGCTCGATGGACGGCTTGCCTCTGTCACCATCGACGCACTCTGAGTGACGGCACTCTTCCTGTCCCGGCACTCCGAGGCACCTCCCCGAAACTTCACGAAGGGCACCGGACATGGGTCCCCATCCTGCGGTCGCGGCGATACGCCTGGCGGTCCGCCGCGTACTCCACGACGTACTCACCGAACACACCCGGAGCGCCGACCACACCCGGCGCACCCCGCACCTCCAGTTCGCCGAAGCCGGTGCGGGCAGGCAGCGCGCCGCACTCCCCGAACGCCCCGATACCCCGCTGGTGCTGGTGGCATGCTCCGGCGGCGCCGATTCCATGGCACTCGCCTCCGCCCTCGCCTTCGAAGCCCGCAAACTCGACGTCCGGGCCGGCGGCATCACCGTCGACCACGGCCTCCAGGACGGCTCCGACACCCGGGCGGCCGAGGTCGTCGACCGCCTCACCGACATGCACCTCGACCCGGTCGAGTCCGTCGCCGTGCGGGTCGGCCAGGAGGGCGGCCCCGAGGCCGCGGCCCGCGACGCCCGCTACGCCGCCCTCGACGCGGCCGCCGAGCGGCACGGCGCCGCCGCCGTCCTGCTCGGCCACACCCGTGACGACCAGGCGGAAACGGTGCTGCTGGGCCTGGCCCGCGGTTCCGGCATCCGCTCGCTCTCCGGCATGGCCGCCGCGTCGGGGCCGGCCGGCCGCTACCGCAGGCCCTTCCTCCAGCTCGACCGGCAGACCGCCCGCAAGGCCTGCCTCGTCCAGTCGCTGCCCGTCTGGGACGACCCGCACAACACCGACCCCGCCTACACCCGCTCCCGACTGCGCCACGAGGGCCTGCCCGCCCTGGAGAAGGCGCTGGGCAAGGGGGTCGTCGAGGCCCTGGCCCGCACGGCGCAGCTCTCCCGCGACGACGCCGACGCCCTGGACACCTGGGCCGCCGAGGCCGACCGCGCCGTGCGGGACGACGCGGGCCGGCTGGAGTGCGCCAAGCTGTACGCGCTGCCGCCCGCCGTACGCCGCCGGGTACTGCGCCGGGCCGCCATGGAGGCGGGCTCCCCGGCCGGTTCCCTCTTCGCCCGGCACATCGAGGAAGTCGACCGTCTGATCACCGGCTGGCGCGGCCAGCGGGCCATCAACCTGCCCGGCCGGGTAGAAGCCAGGCGGCAGGGTGGCAGACTGGTGATTCGGCAGAGCTGAAGCACGAGCGGCTGACAATGCAGGCGAGCGGCCGCGCAGGTACGGGGCACCACCCCGGACCGGGCAGGCAGAGAAAGAGACGCGGGTGAACGAGAAGGACATGAGCACCGACCTTCAGTCGGTGCTCCTCACCAAGGAAGAGATCGACGCGAAGCTCGTCGAGCTGGCCGCGAAGATCGACGCGGAGTACGCGGGCAAGGACCTGCTCATCGTCGGCGTCCTCAAGGGCGCAGTCATGGTGATGGCGGACCTGGCGCGCGCGCTGTCCACCCCCGTCACCATGGACTGGATGGCCGTCTCGTCGTACGGCGCGGGCACCCAGTCCTCCGGAGTCGTCCGGATCCTCAAGGACCTGGACACCGACATCAAGGGCAAGCACGTCCTGATCGTCGAGGACATCATCGACTCGGGCCTGACCCTGTCCTGGCTGATGTCGAACCTCGGCTCGCGCGAGCCCGCGTCCCTGGAGATCTGCACCCTGCTGCGCAAGCCGGACGCGGCGAAGGTCGCGCTCGACTGCAAGTGGGTCGGATTCGACATCCCCAACGAGTTCGTCGTCGGATACGGGCTGGACTACGCGGAGAAGTACCGCAACCTCCCCTTCGTCGGCACGCTCGCCCCGCACGTCTACGGCGGCTGACCGCCTCCGGCACCTCCGGAGTCCGGGGCGGCCGGCCCGACCGGGACGGGCGGCGGGGAACCTTTCACCGGATTCCCGCCGTTGAGCCTTCGAAGGCAGGTTTTGACAGACGTCCCCGGCGGTCGCGGGTGACAATGCTGGGGTACCGTCCGAAGAACAGTCTTTTCTCACAGCAGCATTTACCTACGGGCAGGAGGGACGGGGCGTCATCGCCCCGTATGGATGGACGTGAAGCGATACTTCCGTGGGCCGGTCATGTGGATCGTGCTGGCCGTCCTCGCCGTGGTCGTGTTGATGCAGGTCGTCGGCTCGTCGGGCGGCTACGAATCGGTGGACACCGGCAAGGTGATCCAGGCGATCAGCAAGGACCAGGTGGCGCAGGCCAAGCTGACCACCGGTGACGAACAGATCATCAAGATCGAGTTGAAGAAGGGCCAGAAGCTCTCGGGCGAGTCCGGCAGCAAGTTCCAGGCGAGCTACATCGGCGACCAGGGTGTCCAGCTGGCCGACACGCTGCAGCAGAAGTTCGAGAGCGGCAAGATCGACAAGGGCTACACCGTCTCGCCCTCGAAGCAGTCCCCGTTCATCTCGATCCTCCTTTCGCTGCTGCCCTTCGTCCTGATCGTGGTCGTCTTCCTGTTCCTGATGAACCAGATGCAGGGCGGCGGCTCCCGGGTCATGCAGTTCGGGAAGTCCAAGGCCAAGCTGATCACCAAGGACACCCCGAAGACGACGTTCGCCGATGTGGCGGGGTCGGACGAGGCCGTCGAGGAGCTCCAGGAGATCAAGGAGTTCCTCCAGGAGCCGGCGAAGTTCCAGGCCGTCGGCGCCAAGATCCCCAAGGGTGTCCTGCTGTACGGGCCTCCCGGCACGGGCAAGACGCTCCTCGCACGCGCCGTCGCGGGCGAGGCGGGCGTCCCGTTCTACTCGATCTCCGGCTCCGACTTCGTCGAGATGTTCGTCGGTGTCGGTGCCAGCCGTGTCCGCGACCTCTTCGAGCAGGCCAAGGCGAACGCCCCGGCGATCGTCTTCGTCGACGAGATCGACGCCGTCGGACGGCACCGCGGCGCCGGCATGGGCGGCGGTCACGACGAGCGCGAGCAGACGCTGAACCAGCTGCTCGTCGAGATGGACGGCTTCGACGTGAAGGGCGGCGTCATCCTGATCGCCGCCACGAACCGGCCGGACATCCTCGACCCGGCGCTGCTGCGCCCGGGCCGTTTCGACCGGCAGATCGCGGTCGACCGGCCGGACATGCAGGGCCGTCTCGAAATCCTCAAGGTGCACCAGAAGGGCAAGCCGGTCGCGAAGGACGTCGACCTCGGCGCCGTCGCCCGTCGTACGCCCGGCTTCACCGGTGCCGACCTGTCGAACGTGCTGAACGAAGCGGCGCTCCTCACGGCGCGCGGCAACCTGAAGCTGATCGACAACAAGATGCTCGACGAGGCCATCGACCGCGTCGTGGCGGGCCCGCAGAAGCGGACCCGGATCATGTCCGAGAAGGAGAAGAAGATCACCGCGTACCACGAGGGCGGACACGCCCTGGTCGCGGCGGCTTCCCCCCAGTCGGACCCGGTTCACAAGATCACGATCCTCTCCCGCGGCCGCGCCCTCGGTTACACGATGGTGCTCCCGGAGGAGGACAAGTACTCCACGACGCGCAACGAGATGCTCGACCAGCTGGCCTACATGCTGGGTGGGCGCGCGGCCGAGGAGCTGGTCTTCCACGACCCGACCACCGGTGCGGCGAACGACATCGAGAAGGCCACCGCAACGGCCCGCGCGATGGTCACGCAGTACGGCATGACGGAGCGGCTCGGCGCGATCAAGTTCGGCGGCGACAACACCGAGCCGTTCGTGGGCCGTGAGATGGGGCACCAGCGCGACTACTCGGAAGAGGTCGCGGCCCTCGTCGACGAAGAGGTCAAGAAGCTCATCGAGACCGCGCACAACGACGCGTGGGAGATCCTCGTCGAGAACCGCGACGTGCTGGACGCCCTCGTTCTCCAGCTCCTGGAGAAGGAGACGCTCGGCAAGGAGGAGATCGCGGAGATCTTCGCCCCGATCGTGAAGCGCCCGTCCCGTCCGGCATGGACCGGTTCCGCCCGACGCACCCCGTCGACGCGGCCGCCGGTGCTCTCGCCGAAGGAGCTCGCCCTCACCAACGGCGCCGCCGCGGCGAACGGCTCGGTCGTTCCCACGGACACCGTCCCGGCCACCGAGGCGCTCCCGGAGGACCATCCCGAGAGCTGAGTCTCGCGCCGCCCGGTGTGGCCCCTGTCACGGGAGTCGTACCGGGTCCGGAATGGATGCCGCGCCTCCGCAGGTTCTAGCCTGTGGGGGCGCGGCTTTTTCGTACGTCCGTGCGGAAGTGTGCGCGGGTGACAGCTCAAGGGAACGAGGCACAGATGACCGACCCGGTGACGTTGGACGGCCAGGGTTCGATCGGCGAGTTCGACGAGAAGCGGGCCGAGGCCGCCGTACGCGAACTCCTTCTCGCCGTGGGCGAGGACCCGGACCGCGAGGGACTGCGCGAGACGCCGGGGCGGGTGGCAAGGGCGTACAAGGAGATATTCGCGGGCCTCTACCAGGAGCCCGAGGACGTTCTGACGACCACGTTCGACCTCGGCCACGACGAGATGGTGCTGGTCAAGGACATCGAGGTGTTCAGCACCTGTGAGCACCACCTGGTGCCGTTCAGGGGCGTCGCGCATGTCGGGTACATCCCGGCGACCACGGGCAAGATCACCGGCCTGTCGAAGCTGGCCCGGCTCGTCGATGTCTTCGCCCGGCGCCCGCAGGTCCAGGAGCGGCTCACCACGCAGATCGCCGATTCCCTCATGGAGATCCTGGAGCCGCGCGGGGTCATCGTCGTCGTCGAGTGCGAGCACATGTGCATGTCGATGCGCGGGATCCGCAAGCCCGGGGCGAAGACGCTGACCTCAGCGGTACGCGGGCAGCTGCGTGCCTCGGCGACGCGCGCCGAGGCCATGAGCATGATCATGGCGCGCTGAAGCTCCGCAGCAGCGGTGGGAGGAGAGCTCGGCGGCCGCGCTACGCGGCGGCCGAGCTCTTGTCGTTGTCCTCGTCGTCCGGGAGCTTGCAGATGCGTTCCAGCCAGAGGGCCGCGGCGACCACCGCGATGCCGGCGAGGACCGCGAAGCCCGCGTAGATCGCCTGGTCGCGGCGGGCCGGGATGTCGAGGGAGCCGAGCAGGAAGACGCCGATGCCGCCGTACATGCCGGAGACCAGGGAGACGACCAGCGCGCTGGCCTGGCCGAAGACGACGGCTCGGGCCGCCATCAGGGGCTCGACGCCCTTGGCCCCGGGCCGGCGCTCGCGTTGGGCGCGCAGCCGGGAACGGATGGAGAGGGCCGTCGCGAGCAGGACGGCGGCGATCACCGCGAGCACGATCGGCGCGGCGAGGGGAACGCTCGGCAGACTGCCCAGGGAGTCCCAGAGGCGGGACGCGCCCCAGGAGAGCACCCCGGCCGCGGCGAAGAGGCCGATCAGTACCCCGAGCCGTAGTTGCTTCACCGAGTGATCCGCCCTTCGCCGCCGGTGTGTCCGTGCCGTCAGTGGCCCGTGGTGGCATTCATCCGTGGTGCCACCGGTCCGTGTCCTTGAGCCTAACGACTACTCGGGCAGCCGGAGTTCCAGATCGGCCCGGGGCAGCACGCCCTCCCGGCCCACGCCGGCCAGCAGGTCCGTGACGGGGCCGGCGCCGGGCAGCTGGGCCTCGGGGTCGACGTCGTGCCACGGGGCGAGGACGAAGGCCCGCTCGTGGGCCCGGGGGTGGGGGAGGGTGAGCGCCGGGTCGTCGGAGACGATATCCGCGTACGTCACGATGTCGACGTCGATGGTGCGCGGGCCCCAGCGTTCGTCGCGGACCCGGTCGAAGGCCTCTTCGACGGCCTGGCCGCGCTCCAGGAGCGAGGACGGGGGGAGCGTCGTCTTCACCACGATCACCGCGTTGAAGTACGAGGGCTGGGAGCCGGGGGCGACGCCCCAGGGCTCCGTCTCGTACACCGGGGAGACCGCTTTGACCCGCAGGCCGGGTGTGTCCTCCAGGGCGTCTATGGCGCCCTGGAGGGTCTCCAGGCGGTTGCCGAGATTGGAGCCCAGGGAGATCACGGCGCGTTTGGGGTTGGAGAGGGTGATGTCCGCGGCGTCCACCTGCTCGACCACGGAGGCGGGCACCGGCTGTACGGTCGGGTCGCTCTGCCCCTCGCTGGAAAATGCACTCATACTCGGCTCCGGGTGATGGTGATGGTCACATCGTCGAAGGGGACCGTGATCGGCGCGTCCGGCTTGTGCACCACGACCTCCACCTCCTCGACTCCTTCGTGCTTGAGGCACTTCTGGGCGATGCGCTCCGCGAGCGTTTCGATCAGATCGACCGGTTCCCCCTGCACCACCTCGACGACCTCCTCGGCGACGACGCCGTAGTGCACGGTTTTCGTCAGGTCGTCGGCGGCTGCCGCGGGGCGGGTGTCGAGGCCGAGCACCAGGTCCACGATGAACGTCTGCCCCTCTTCCCGTTCCCGGGGGAAGACGCCATGGTGTCCACGGGCCTTGAGGCCGCGCAGCGCGACACGATCCACGCGAATCACTCCTGCTGTCGTTGGGCGGAGAGACACGGGGCCGCGTGCGGACGGCCGGGTGCTCTCTCTCGAATCTACCTGCGAGCACCGACAGTGCCCGCCCGCGGGGGCTATGGACAGGGCCTCTCGGGACTGGTAGCCGCTTTTACCCGCGTAACCGGATTCCAACCCCCCTGACGGCCGGACGCTTCGGTCAGGGGGAGCCGGAGGGAGCGGGGAGAGAGCCGGGAGAGGGGCGGGAGAGAAACCAGCAGGGGGCCGGGGGAGAAGCGAGGAGGGGGCCGGGGGAGAGCCAGGAGGGGGTCAGGAGGGGGTCTCTTCGTCGTCCTCGTCGTCGGTCTCGGTGAGGACGGGCGAGCCGTGGTGGGACCAGAGCTTCCAGCCGTTCGGGGTGCGCCGGAACACATTGGTGGCCACGACGAGTTGGCCGACCAGCGGCCCGAGTGCGTTGCCGTCCTCCGCGGGGCCGCCGCTGAGGATGTTCTCGGTGCAGGTCACCAGGGCGGTGTCGCCGGTCATCGCGACCCCGACATCGGTCAGGAAGAACTGGATGTACTCGGTGTTCGCCATGATCAGGGCGTAACTCCGCAGCACCTCGCCGCGCCCGGTGAGCACCGGCCAGCCGGGGTGGACGCAGGAGACGGTGAGGTCCTCGCCGGGCAGCCAGAGCCCGGAGAGCTCTTCGAAGTCGCCCCGCTCCATCGCCTCGTAGAAGGCGGTGTTGGCCTGTTCGACGGCCGCGATGTCGGCGGCCGCCTCCGCGTGCTCGTCGCGCCCGCTCACGCGGCTCCCTCGACGGCGCGCACGACCCGCACGGCGTCGGCTGTGGCCCGGACCTCGTGGACCCGTACGGCCCAGGCGCCGGCGTGGGCGGAGAGCGCGGAGACCGCCGCGGTGGCGGCGTCGCGTTCGCGGGCGGGTGGGGGCGCGGCGCCCTCGCCGGCCAGCACATGGCCGAGGAAGCGCTTGCGGGAGGCGGCGACCAGCAGCGGGCGGCCCAGGGCACGCAGCTCGTCGAGGTGGGCGACCAGGGCGAGGTCGTGGCCGGCGTCCTTGGCGAAGCCGAGACCGGGGTCGATCACGATCCGTTCCGGGGCGACACCGCCCGCGATCACGACGTCCATCCGCTCCCGGAGCTCCGCGACGACTTCGGCGACGACGTCCTGGTACACCGCCCGGCTGTTCATGGACTCGCTGAAGCCGCGCCAGTGCATCACGACGAACGGCGCGCCGGCCGCCGCGACGACGCGGACCATGTCCGGGTCGGCGAGGCCGCCGCTCACGTCGTTGACCATGGCGGCTCCGGCCGCGACCGACTCCTCGGCGACCCGGGCCCGCATGGTGTCGACGGAGACCGCGACCCCTTCGGACGCCAGCCCCCTGACCACCGGGACCACGCGCCGCAGCTCCTCCGACGCGTCCACCCGGCTGGCGCCGGGGCGGGTCGACTCGCCGCCGACATCGATCAGGTCGGCGCCCTCGGCGACCAGGTCGAGGCCGTGTTTGATGGCGGCCGTGGTGTCGAACCAGCGGCCCCCGTCGGAGAAGGAGTCCGGCGTCACATTGACGACACCCATGACCGCACAGCGGTCCCACTCCGGCAGGCCTTGGACCGTGCCTCGTCCACGCAACGTACTCATGCGACCAGCGTAGGCCCGTACGGCGTGCTGCTATGCCGCGCGGGCGTGGTGCTCCTGGCCCGGCGCCGGGGTGTGGGCGCAGGGACGGGGCCTGCGGCGCGGGAACCGGCGGGCGAGGGGACGGGGCAGCGCGAGGTTCACGAAGCCCTCCGCCTGCATGGCCGCGAGGGAGATGCGGGGCAGGTCGCGGGCGGCGCGGTAGACCACGAAGCGGGGCTCCCAGCGTGGCCGGAACTTGGCGTTGAACTTGTACAGCGACTCGATCTGGAACCAGCGCGACAGAAAGATCAGCAGTCCGCGCCAGGTCCGCAGCACCGGTCCCGCGCCGAGCTTCTCGCCGCGGGCGAGCGCCGAGCGGAACATCGCGAAGTTCAGCGAGACGCGCTCGACGGAGAGCCGGGAGGACGCCTGGAGGGCGGCGACGATCAGCAGCTCGTTCATGCCGGGGTCGGCGGAGCGGTCGCGGCGCATCAGGTCCAGGGACATGCCGTCGCTGCCCCACGGGACGAAGTGGAGCACGGCCTTCAGGTCGCCGTACGGGGAGTCGGCGCTGTGCTCGTCGGCCTTGTGGGCGGTGGCGACGACGCAGTCCCCGTCGGCGGGGTCGCCGATCCGGCCGAGTGCCATGGAGAAGCCGCGCTCGGTGTCGGTGCCGCGCCAGTCGTCGGCGGCGAGCCGGATGCGGTCCAGTTCGGCCTCGCCGATGTCGCGGACGCGCCGGACCCGGGTCTCGTAGCCAAGACGTTCAATGCGCTTCACCATCTGGCGTACGTTGCGCATCGCGCGCCCGGCGAGCGAGAAATCCGCGACATCCACCACCGCCTCGTCGCCCAGCTCCAGTGCGTCGAGTCCGGTCTCGCGGGTCCAGACCTCGCCGCCGGTCTCGCTGCAGCCCATCACGGCGGGGGTCCAGGAGTGGGCCTTGGCCTCGTCCATGAAGCGCTCGATGGCGCCGGGCCAGGCCTCCACGTCACCGATCGGGTCGCCGCTCGCCAGCATCACCCCCGACACGACGCGGTAGCAGACGGCGGCCTTGCCGCTGGGGGAGAAGACGACGGCCTTGTCACGGCGGAGCGCGAAGTGGCCGAGCGAGTCGCGGCCGCCGTGCTTCTCCAGCAGGGTGCGCAGCCGGGCCTCGTCGTCCTCGGTGAGGCGGGCGGCCGGGTGCTCGGGGCGGAAGGCGAGGTAGATGGTGGTGACGGCGGTCAGCAGACCGAGGGCGCCGAGCGAGTACGCCACGGTCCAGGAGGTGACTCCGGCGTACTCGACGGGGCCCTCGAAGCCGAACAGCCCGTACAGCACGTGCTGGAGGCGGTCGACGATGCTGGGGTTCCCGACGACACGGCCGGGGTGGACGCTGACGATGATCAGGCCCAGCCCCAGCGACCCCGCGCCGAGGAGCACGAAGTTGGCCAGGGCGCGCCAGCGGCTCCTGGGATCGGGGAGCGCGGCGAATTCACCGCGGTGGCGGACCAGCAGCAGGCAGAGCGCGAGCGAGACGAGCGTGCCGATGACCGAGTGCCGGTAGGCGAACTGCGCCAGCGCGCCGGCCGGCAGCAGGACCACGGCCGCCCGCCAGGCGCGCCGCTTGTGCCGCTTGAGGCCGTGCGCGAGGAGCAGCAGCAGGACGCCCGCGCTCAGGGAGAGGGCGGCGGCGAACGGTCCCAGGGCGCCGGGGAGCACCTCGGCGAGGGTGTGCATCCGGCTGTTCCGGAAGCGCGGGAAGACACCCGCGGCGACATCGATCAGACCGACGACGGTGCAGGCGGTACCGACCAGCGTCGGTACGGATTCGGCGCGGGGCCCGCGTACGAACTTACGTACGGGACTCGGAACCGATCCCGATTTATCCCCATCTAGCGTGACAGACATCGCTTCCCGTGGTTCCGCGAGAGATTCCTGAGTCCTTCGGCCGGTGGCCTTTCGGACGATGTGCGACTTGTAGGACGAGGCTTCCGCAGCGGGGGTTCACCCGCCGGCCGGAAAATTCCAGACAAGAAAGCTCACCCCCCATGGGTCTTACCAGCAAGACGTTCTTGGCGCTGGCCATCGCGCTGGCCGTGGCGTTCTTCGCCGCCACGGTCTGGCTCTGGCCGCGGCTGGCCCGGCGCAGCGCGTCCTCGGTGTTCGGCAGGGTCGGTCTGCTGCTGGCGACTCAGCTGACGGTCTTCGTGTCCGTCGCTCTGGTGGCCAACAACTCCTTCCTCTTCTACGGTTCCTGGGCCGACCTGTTCGGGCAGAAGCAGGAGCTGGGCGTGGTCACGGACCACGCGGCCGGAACACCGGCCGCCAAGAACATCGTCCGGGTCGGGGTGCAGCGGCCGGAGGGGGTGCGCAGTTCGCTGCCGGCGAAGGGCGGCCGGATCGACAAGGTCGTGATATCGGGGCGGCAGTCGAAGATAGAGAGCTCGGCGTACGTGTATCTGCCGCCGGAGTACTTCCAGCCGGCGTTCGCGCACCGGAAGTTCCCCGCGGTGGTCGTCCTCACCGGCTACCCGGGCGTCGCGGAGAATCTTCTGAAGGGCCTCCGGTACCCGCGGACGGCGTACGACCGGGTGAAGGCCGGCCGGTCGCAGCCGATGATCCTGGTGATGCTGCGGCCGACGGTGGCGCCGCCGCGGGACACCGAGTGCGTGGATGTGAAGGGCGGGCCGCAGACCGAGACGTTCTTCGCCGACGACCTGCCGCGGGCGGTCTCGGACATGTACCGGGTCGGCGCGCAGGCTCGCAACTGGGGCATCATGGGCAATTCGACCGGCGGCTACTGTGCGCTGAAGATCGGGCTCCACCACCCGGACCGGTTCGCCGCGAGCGCCGGGCTCTCCGCGTACTACAAGGCGGCCGAGGATCCGACGACCGGCGACCTCTTCCACGGCGACCAGAGCGCGCGTGACCGCTCCAATCTGATGTGGAGCCTGGACAATCTGCCGCGGCGCGATTCGTCCTTCCTGGTCACGACCTCCAAGCAGGGCGAGGGGAACTACCGTTCCACGATGCGGTTCATCGACAAGGTGAAGCCGCCCGCCCAGGTCTCGTCCATCGTGCTCGACAGCGGCGGGCACAACTTCAACACCTGGCGGCGGGAGATCCCTTCGGCACTGGACTGGATGAGCAGCCGCCTCAGCGAGAACTGAGCCGGGCCCGGTCGCGGTCGCGGTCCCGGTTCCCGGCCCTGCCGGGGCCGGGACCGGGCCGTCTCCGGTTCATCGCGCGGTGGACTTGGCGACGCTGTCCACCGTCTCGACGGCCACCTCGGCCCGTGGGACGTCCTGGGCGTCCGCGTCGATGGAGCGGCGCAGCGCCTCATGGAGCCGGGCCGGGGTGAGTACGCCGAGGAAGTGGCCGGTGCTCTCCTTGTCGATGACGGCGATCCAGCCGGCGTCGTGCTGGAGCATGGTGGCGAACGCCTGCTTGAGCGGGGCGCCGACGGGCAGCCACGCCTCCATCCTGCGGGCGTGGGCGCGCACCGTGTCCTCGGTGCCGGTCCCGGCGGCGGCTCCGTCGGCCGGGATCCAGCCGTGCAGATTGTCCTCGCCGTCCAGGACGACGGCCCAGCGCGCCCCCTCGGCCCGCAGCCGCTCGGTCGCCCTCGCCAGGGAGTCGTCGAGGTGGACGACCGGAGGCTGGTCGAGGTCGCCCTCCTCGATGGGGGTCACGGAGAGCCGCTTGAGGCCGCGGTCGGCCCCCACGAAGTCCGCGACGTAGGGGGTGGCAGGCGCACCGAGCACGGTCGCCGGGGAGTCGAACTGCTCGATCGAACCCTGCCCGTAGACGGCGATGCGGTCACCGAGCCGGACCGCTTCCTCGATGTCGTGCGTGACGAACAACACGGTTTTGCGGACCTGTTCCTGGAGTTTCAGGAATTCGTTCTGCAGCCGTTCCCGTACGACCGGGTCGACCGCGCCGAAAGGCTCGTCCATCAGCAGCACCGGCGGGTCGGCGGCCAGCGCCCTTGCCACGCCCACACGTTGACGCTGACCACCGGAGAGCTGTTCCGGATAGCGGTCGCCATAAACGGAAGGATCGAGTCCGACAAGGTCCAGGAGTTCTGCCGCGCGCTCACGGCCCTTTCCCCGTTTCCAGCCGAGGAGATGGGGGACGGTCGCGGTGTTCTCCAGGATCGTACGGTGCGGGAAGAGGCCCACCTGCTGGATCACATAGCCGATGCGGCGGCGCAGTTGGACGGGGTCGATGGCGGATATGTCGTCCCCGTCGAGGAATATCCGGCCCTCGGTCGGTTCGATCAGCCGGTTCACCATCTTCATGGTGGTCGTCTTGCCGCAGCCCGACGGTCCGACGAGCGTGACCAGTTCACCCTCGGCGACTTCGAAGGAAAGATCGTCGACGGCGGTGGTGCCGTCCGCGTACCGCTTGGTGACGTGCTCGAAACGGATCATGGTTCCCCATTGTCGCGCGTGTTCTGTGAAGGACATGTTGCTGGAATACAACGGCCTCGGCGATTGTCAGTGGTCGGGGATAGGGTCGCCAGACATCGGTACGAGCGGTAATCGGGAGGTGGGGGACGGATGGCTGCCGCACAGAACTGCATGGTGACGAACGACTGGATCTGCGGGGAGTATCTCCGTTCCCGGAGTCAGGAGTTGACCGACGCGACGGTCCAGCACATCTGGATCACCGCGGTCTCGGTGCTGATCGGACTCGCCGTGGCCTTTCCGCTGGCGCTGCTCGCCCGCCGGGGCCGTCGCCTCGCCGGACCGGTGCTCGGGCTGACGACGGTGCTCTACACCGTGCCGTCCCTCGCGATGTTCTCGCTGCTGCTGCCGCTGTTCGGCCTCTCCGCGGCGCTGGTGGTCACCGGCCTGGTGCTGTATTCGCTGACCATCCTCGTGCGGAACGTCCTGGCGGGCCTCGAAGCCGTTCCGCAGGAGGCGAAGGAAGCCGCCAAGGGGATGGGATACGGGCCGGCCCGGCTGCTCTGGGAGGTCGAACTCCCGCTGGCCATGCCCGCGTTGATGGCCGGTGTGCGGATCGCCACGGTCTCGACGATCGCGCTGACGACGGTCGGTTCGATCATCGGCCAAGGCGGTCTGGGCAACCTCATAGCGGATGCCCTGCCCAGCTTCTTCAAGGCCCAGGTGCTCACCGCCTCGGTCCTGTGCGTACTGCTCGCGGTCGTCGCCGATCTGCTGCTGCTGGGCCTCCAGCGGCTGCTGACCCCCTGGACCCGCATACGCACCACTGACACGGGCGAGGGCGCGGCCGCGGACGCCGCCCCGGGCGCCACGGCGAAGGTGGTCTGAACCATGGGAGTTCTCGGCGAGGCATGGGCCTGGCTCACCGACGGCGCCAACTGGACGGGGGAGGCAGGGGCGGCCCACCGGCTCGCCGAGCACCTCTACGTCAGCGGCGTCGCGCTCGCTCTGGCCTGCGCGGTCGCGCTGCCGGTCGCCCTGTACCTCGGGCACATCGGGAAGGGGGGTGCGCTGGCCGTCAACATCTCCAATGCGGGGCGGGCGGTCCCGGTCTTCGCGGTGCTGGCCCTCTTCATGGTGTCGCCGCTGCGCAACGCCGGATACGTGCCGACGATCACCGCGCTGGTGCTGTTCGCCGTGCCGCCGCTGCTCACCAACGCCTATGTCGGGATGACGGAGGTCGACCGGGCCGTGACCGAGGCGGCGCGGGGCATGGGGATGTCCGGGGGCCAGCTCTTCGTACGGGTCGAGCTTCCGCTCGCCTACCCGATGATCATGACCGGGCTGCGCTCGGCCGCGGTCCAGGTGGTCGCCACGGCGACGATCGCCGCGATGGTCGGTCAGGGCGGCCTCGGCCGGATCATCACCGCCGGCTTCAACACGTACAACACTCCGCAGGTGGTCGCGGGGGCGTTGCTGGTCGCCGTACTCGCCCTGCTGGTGGAGGCGGTGCTGGTGGGCCTGGACCGGCTGCTGTCTCCGCTGCGCCGCCGCGGGACGGCATGACGGCCACCACGACCGTCCGCCACGGCCGCACGGCCGCCCGTCGGGTGCGCGTCCGCGCACGCCCCTCGCCCCCTCGCCCTCTCTCGACCCCCTCGATCCCATCTCGAACAGCCCCTGTTGCTGTGGACGGAGACAACTCATGAGCAAGACCTCGCGCATAGCGGGCGCGGTCATCGGCATGGTCGCGCTGGCGGGCTCGCTCGCCGCCTGCGGCGGCGACAGCCTGGAGAAGGACAAGGGGGGCTCGGCGTCCTCCGGCGGCGGCTCCGGGAAGAAGGGTTCGCTCGTCGTCGGCGCGGCGTCCTTCACCGAGTCCAAGGTGCTCGCGGAGCTGTACGCACAGGTCCTGGGCGACGCCGGATACAGCACCTCGGTCACCACGGTGGCCAACCGGGAACTGTACGAACCGTCCTTGGAGAAGGGCGAGATCGATGTCGTCCCCGAATATGCCGCGACGATCGCCGAATTCCTCAACGCCAAGGTGAACGGCGGGAAGCAGGCGGAGAAGAAGCCGGTCGCCTCCAGTGACGCCGCCGCCACGGTCGCCGCGCTGGAGAAGCTCGCCACGCCGCGCGGACTGAAGGTGCTCCCGGCCGGCGCGGCCGTCGACCAGAACGCCTTCGCGGTGACCAAGGAATTCGCCGCCGAGAACAAGCTCAAGACGCTTTCGGATCTCGGCAGGTCGAAGGCCGGAGTGAAGATCGCGGCGGGTGACGAGTGCGAGGTGCGGCCGTTCTGCGCGCCGGGCCTGAAGAAGACGTACGGCATCAATGTCACCGGAATCGACCCCAAGGGAGTCGGTACGCCGCAGTCCAAGCAGGCCGTCAAGGACGGCAAGGACCAACTGGTCCTCACCACCACCACGGACGCGGTGCTGGACAGCTACGGCCTGGTGTTCCTGGAGGACGACAAGAAGCTCCAGAACGCGGACAACGTTCTGCCGGTCGTCAATGCCAAGGACGCCGGTTCCCAGGACATTGCCGACGCGCTCGGCAAGCTCACCAAGGCTCTCACCACCGAGGATCTGGCGGAACTGAACCGCAAGGTCGACGCCGAGCGCGCAAAGCCCGCCGATGCGGCCAAGGACTATCTGCAGTCGAAGGGCCTCATCAAGAAGTAGATATCGGGGGGATGGGGGACCGCCAGGTAACCGGCCGGGAACAGATTGGCGGGCGGCTCCCCAAGTGCCTCCTACACACGGTAAATTTCAGGCCATGCCACGTGGACGTCATCGCCATTCGCCACCTCTGCACAGAATCCTTCCGCCTTCGGCCGTCGCCGGAGTCTCGGTCCTCTGTGCCGGGGGCGCCTGGCTGCTCGCCGAGCCCCTGGTCCTGCGCGGTCTCGCGGCCGCCGCGGCGGCCGCCGCCGTGACCGGCGCGTATCTGATGCGCAGCTGGGACCGGGAAGCGGGCCGTCGTGTCGCGGAGCTGACGCGCGCCCGCGCCGGTGACGAATGGCGGGCCGAGGAGCGCACGGCCTCGCTGGAGGCCGACCTGGAGGAGGCGCGGGAGCTGCGGGCCCGGCTGGAGACGAAGCTGCGCCGCAAGCGCGTGGAGCTCGCCAGTCTGCGCGGGGAGCACGCCGCGCTGCTGCGGCGCTACGCCAACGCCGAGACCGAGCGGGCCAGCGCGCTGGAGGGCCGCAGGCAGCTCGCGCTCGAAGCCGCGGCTCCGCGGGAACTGCCCGCCGCCCGCAGCACACCGACGCCGGCCGCCTATCTGCGTGCCGCCCAGGCGCTGGAGGACCTGTCGCGCAACGGGGCGCTGCAGGAGGCGCGCCGTACCGCCGAACAGGCCAGGAAGCGGGATCTCGCGGAGCGGGCCCGGGAGGCGGAGGAACGGCAGGGGAAGCACGCGGCGGCCGCGGACGCGTCCGGGGCGCAGCACCTGCGCCCGACGGCCGCCCTTCCGGCGTCCCGGCCGTCCGCCGCGCTGCCCGCGGCGCCCACCGTGCCGGCCGCCAGCCCGGTCGCTCCGTACGCGGCGTCCCGCCGCCATCCGGTGCCGCAGGGCAGCTTCGACTTCTTCGGTACGCAGAAGGCGCGCGCCGCGATCGAGTCCGTGCAGAACGAGGACCTCGCGGACGTGGTGGGCGAGGAGGCGCTGGCCGCGCACCGCACGGGCACGGCCGGGAACCGGGCCGTCGGCAAGGTCATCGACCTGACCGCGCACGACGAGACCGAGCAGCTGGACGTGGTGGAGCTGCGCAGCGCGATCTCGTAGCGGAGCGGGTGGCCGCTACTTGTCGATGTCGCCGACGACGAAGAAGAGCGATCCCAGGATCGCCACCATGTCGGCGACCAGCGTGCCGGGCAGCAGCTCGGTGAGCGCCTGGATGTTGTTGTACGACGCGGAGCGGAGCTTCAGCCGGTACGGGGTCTTCTCGCCCTTGGACACCAGGTAGTAGCCGTTGATGCCGAGCGGGTTCTCGGTCCAGGCGTAGGTGTGGCCCTCGGGCGCCTTCAGCACCTTGGGCAGCCGCTGGTTGATCGGACCGGGTGCCAGGCCGGCCATCCGGTCCAGGCAGGCGTCCGCCAGGTCCAGGGCGTTGTGCGTCTGCTCCAGCAGGCATTCGAAGCGGGCCAGGCAGTCGCCGTCGGTGCGGGTGACGACCTTGAGGGTGTCCTGGAGCTCTCCGTACGCGAGATACGGCTCGTCGCGCCGCAGATCGAAGTCCACCCCCGAGGCGCGGGCGATCGGTCCGGACACCCCGTACGCGTGCACGGTCTGCGCGGACAGCACGCCCACGCCGCGGGTGCGGCCCCGGAAGATCTCGTTGCCGAGCACCAGGTCGTCGTACACGTCCATCCGGGACCGGACGGAGGCGACGGCGTCCCGGGCGCGGCCGAGCCAGCCCGCGGGGAGGTCCTCCTTGAGGCCGCCGACCCGGTTGAACATGTAGTGCATCCGGCCGCCCGAGACCTCCTCCATCACCGCCTGGAGCTCCTCGCGCTCCCGGAAGGCGTAGAACACCGGGGTGATCCCGCCGAGTTCGAGCGGGTACGAGCCGAGGAACATCAGATGGTTCAGGACCCGGTTCAGCTCGGCGAGCAGGGTGCGCGTCCAGACCGCGCGCTCCGGGACCTCCATGCCGAGCATGCGCTCCACGGCCATCACGACGCCCAGCTCGTTGGAGAACGCCGACAGCCAGTCGTGGCGGTTGGCGAGCATCACGATCTGCCGGTAGTCGCGGGCCTCGAACAGCTTCTCCGCGCCCCGGTGCATGTAGCCGATGACCGGTTCGGCGTGCTGAATGCGTTCGCCGTCGAGGACGATGCGCAGACGGAGCACGCCGTGGGTGGAGGGGTGCTGGGGGCCGATGTTGAGCACCATGTCGGTGCTCTCCGCCGCGCCGCCGATGCCGACTGTCGTCTCCGTCATACGGCCAGTATTCCCTGAGCGCCCGGGGCTCTGTTCCGGGCCCCGGACCTCGGGCGCCGGCGGGTCCGGGGTTTCAGGCCCTGCGGTGCATCAGCCAGCCGAAGTCGCCCAGGCCGCCCCGGGCCGTCAGTTCTGCCGCCTCGCCGGCCGAGGCGAGGGCCCGTATGTAGCCGGCCGGGTCGGTCGAGGCCAGGGACAGGGGCGGGCGCTCGCCGTCGACGCCGAGGGTGCGCAGGGCCTCGCGCTGGGTCAGCACCGTTCCGGCCCCGGCCGCGGCGGCGCACGCGTCCAGGGCCACGTGCGAGGTGAGGTCGCAGCTGCCGTCCGGCACCGGCCGCACCTCGCGTCCGGACCGGAAGCCGGTCAACGTGCCGAAGAGGGGCCGCGCCTCCCGCGCATGGGCGTAGTCCACCGCCACCGCGAGCCCCCCGTCCAGCGTGGACACCGCTCGTGCCCAGGCCTCGTCGCGCGGGCGGCCGATCTCCGCGCGGCTGCCCGGTCCGGCCGACGGCCACCACCGTCGCAGCCACTCGGCGTCGGCCCCGGCCACCGGCTCGCCCAGCCGTTCCGTACCGTCCGCCGCCCGCACGAGGACGTACCGGTCCACGCCGTCCGCGTCGGTCTCGGCGACCTCGGTCGGGACGTTGTCCAGCCACTCGTTGGCGAACAGCAGACCGCGCGTCCCCGGCGGTGGTTCGGCGCACCACTCGATCCGGGGGTCCAGACCGGCCGGGCGGTCGGCGAGCTCCACGGCGCACGCCCGTACGGTGAGTCCGCCGGCGCCCACGGCCGGCAGCGCCGCCAGCACCCCCGTCAGCAGTTCGCCCCGCCCCGCCCCGAGGTCGACCAGGTCGACCGAGTCGGTGCCCAGCTCCCGCGCCGTTCCGGCCAGCAGCCGGGCGACGGCGGAGGCGAACAGCGGGGACGCGTGGACAGAGGTGCGGAAGTGGCCCGCCGGCCCTTCCGGGCTCCGGTAGAACCCCCCGTCTCCGTACAAAGCGGTCTCTGCCGCCTCCTGCCACCCACGCCACTCATCCGTCACGTTCCCAAGTCTCCACCTTGGGGAGTACGGTCCCCGGAGCTGGATCGGCCCTTCGGCTGACCCGGGCACCTCCCGCCTTTCCCTACGCTGGGTTACGTGCAGCGCCTCTACGACTTCATCCGCAGACACCCGACGGGCGTCGACAGTTTCTGGGCTGTCTTCCTCCTCGGGCTCTCCGGCCTGTCCATGGTGGCGAACGCGGACCGCACCGGCGAACGGCTGGCCGCCGTGCCGATCGTCCTCGGCCTCTGCACCGCCGTCGCGCTGCGCCGACGCGCGCCGGAGAAGATGCTGCTGCTCACCGTCGTGATGGGTGTCGCGCAGCTGGTGCTCGGGGTCGTGCCCGGTGTCGCGGACTTCGCGATGCTGGTGATCGTTTTCACCGTGGCCGCCGTCGGGGAGCGCTGGGCGTCCCGGCTCGCGCTGGTCTGCGCCCTGAGCGCGGCCGGGATCTCCCAGCTGCGCTGGCCGTCGAGCGCGCCGCAGGCCAGCTTGGCCGAGCAGATCTTCGTCGTCGTCGTGATGACCGTGCCGTTCGTGCTCGCCTGGGTGCTCGGCGACTCGATGCGGACCCGGCGCGCCTACTTCAGCCAGTTGGAGGAGCGTGCCGCCCGGCTGGAGCGGGAGCGCGAGGCGCAGTCGAAGGTCGCGGTGGCCGCCGAGCGCGCCCGTATCGCCCGCGAACTCCACGACGTCGTCGCGCACAACGTCTCGGTGATGGTGGTGCAGGCCGACGGCGCGGCGTACGTCATGGACGCGGCCCCCGACCAGGCCCGGCAGGCCCTGGAGACCATCTCCAGCACCGGCAGGCAGGCCCTCGCCGAGATGCGGCGGCTGCTCGGGGTGCTGCGGACCGGCGATGCCCAGGAGAGCGGGGAGTACGTTCCGCAGCCCGACGTCGAGCAGATCGAGGACCTCGTCGAGCAGGTCAGGCAGACCGGGCTGGCCGTCGACTTCAAGGTCGAGGGCACGCCCCGGCCGCTGCCCAGCGGGGTCGAGCTGACCGCGTACCGCATCGTGCAGGAGGCCCTGACCAACACCCGCAAGCACGGCGGCCCGGACGCCGGGGCCAGTGTGCGGCTGGTCTACTTCGACGACGGGCTCGGGCTGCTGGTCGAGGACGACGGGCGGGGCGCGGCGCACGAGCTGTACGAGGACGGTGGCGCCGACGGCGCGGGCCACGGAATGATCGGCATGCGTGAGCGGGTCGGCATGGTCGGCGGCACGCTGGACGCCGGGCCGCGGCCCGGCGGCGGGTTCCGGATCAGCGCGCTGCTGCCGCTCAAGCCGACCCACTAGAGACGTGTCGCAGGGACGCGGTGCGGTACAGAGACGCAGTACAGACGTAGGAACAGACAGGAGACAGGACCCCTCATGGCGATCCGCGTGATGCTCGTCGACGACCAGGTGCTGCTGCGCACCGGCTTCCGGATGGTGCTCGCCGCCCAGCCGGACATGGAGGTCGTCGCCGAGGCCGGCGACGGCGCGGAGGCGATCGGGATCCTGCGCGCCACCGCCGTCGACGTGGTGCTGATGGACGTCCGGATGCCGAGGCTGGACGGTGTCGAGGCGACCCGTCGCATCTGCGCGCAGCCGGGTGCGCCCAAGGTGCTCATCCTGACCACCTTCGACCTCGACGAGTACGCCTTCTCCGGGCTGAAGGCCGGGGCCAGCGGCTTCATGCTCAAGGACGTGCCGCCCGCGGAACTGCTCGCCGCCATCCGCTCCGTGCACAGCGGCGACGCCGTCGTCGCCCCGTCCACCACGCGCCGGCTGCTCGACCGCTTCTCATCGATGCTGCCGAGCGGCAACAGCGAACCGCAGCACAAGGGCATCGCCAAGCTCACCGAACGCGAACGCGAGGTGATGCTGCTGGTCGCGCAGGGCCTGTCGAACGGCGAGATCGCGGCACGCCTGGTGCTCTCCGAGGCGACCGTGAAGACGCATGTGGGCCGCATCCTCACCAAGCTGAGCCTGCGCGACCGGGTGCAGGTCGTCGTTCTCGCCTACGAGACGGGGCTGGTCAGGGCCGGTGGCGGCGGGGCGGGCTGACCCGTCGGACCGAGGTGGCCCGCGGGACGGCCGGCCCCGACCGCCCTGTCGTACGCGGGCGCGGGCACAGGCGCGAGCGTGGGCAGCGCGCCGCGGCACCGGGTGCGGCGTACGTGTTCCGGCATCAAGCGCATCGGCTGCGGCTGATCCGGCTTGATCGGCTGATCCGGCTGGGTCGGCGGGGGCGGCCGCGGCTCAGCGCAGGATGCCCTCCAGGAAGTCGCTGCCGAGCCGTGCCACCGCGGTCAGGTCCAGCTGGTGCTGCACGTACCGGCCGCGCCGCCGGGTGATGACCAGGCCCGCCTTCTTCAGCGCCGAGAGATGCCGGGAGACCTCGGGCGCCGTGATGCCGTACGTATCGGCGAGTTCGCCGGTCGTGTACGGGGACCGGGCGAGGTGGCGGCACAGGCGCATCCGCATCGGGTGGGCCAGCGCCTCCATGCGCAGCTGGAGCAGTTCCACGGAGGCGGGAGAAGGCAGCTCGGGGCGGTGCACCGGGTAGTGGATCACCGGGCGCCAGCCGGGCGCGTGCAGCAGGTTCAGGTGCGGCCAGCCGAAGGCGGACGGGACGAGGGTGAGCCCGGGGCGGCCGACCGCCGGGACGGTGGCGTCGGCCCGGCCCTCGGTCAGCTTGTCGGCGCTGATCCGGGTCCCCGTCTCGTCGAGCGACAGCGCCGTGGACACCGCGCCTATCGCCTCGCCGAGCCCCTTGCGCCGCAGCAGATCGGTCTTGTGCCGGACGTCGGCGACCAGCTGGACCTGCACCCGGCGCCAGGTGTCGGCGAAGAACGCCTGGTCGCAGTCCTCGAACAGGCGGCGGATCCAGCGGCGTACGGGCGCGGGGTCGGCCAGCAGCTGCTGGGCGAACTCCGCCTGCTGGGGGCCGCGTGCCGCCGCCATCTCCAGGGCGCGGGCCCGCATCAGCGCGTCGCTGAGCGGGGAGGGCGCGCCGATCCCGTACAGGCTGGAGCAGGTGAACTCCAGGGCGGCGGCGACGAACCGCTCGTCGTCCAGCCGGTCGAGGATGTCCAGGTCCTCGGCGAGGTTCGCGCCCGTCCTGCCGTTGCCGCCACGGACTCCGGCGAACGGCATGAAGACGTCCGAGAACGTGTTGCGCCACAGGAACTCGGCCTCGTGCAGCCGGTCGGCGAGGTCGGGCTCCAGCGCACTGGCGGTCGCCGTCGCCCAGCCGTGCAGTCCCGGATGGTGGCCGGGCTCGGAGAGGGCATGCAGGGCCAGCCCCAGCTCGGCGAGGGGGGAGGTCTCGAAGACGATGTTCTCGGGCGCGAGCCCGGCGATGTCGATGTGCACGCTCACCCCTCCATGGTGCGGGGTGCGCGCGGAGGCCGCGCCCCACTTGACGGTGCTCGTCAATCGACGGGCCGCACGAGCGGGGACCGGCCCAAGCTGAGGCCATGAACGCCCTACAGCAGCACATGCTCGACAGCTACCGCGCAGCTCAGCGGGGGGAACAGCCGCCGCCCCCGCCGGGCCGGCACGACCGGTCGGTGCTGCGGGCCGTCCGTGACCACTTCCGGCGCTCCCGCCGCGGGAACGGGTCCGTCCGGCCCGACGGACGTCAGTCCGACGACCGGACCTGAGCCACCACCCGGTTCATGAACTCCGCCACCGCCTCCCGTACGTCCTCCGCGGTCCACTTCAGCCCTTCCCGGTCCACCGTGACCTCGGTGAACGACACCCCGGGCGGCCCGGCGGCCGCGGGGTGCCAGTCCCTGAAGAGCGACACGCCCGTCTCCTCCGCCTGTCGCACCGCCGCCTCCGTCAGAACGTCCGCCCCGTACGGCAGCCACACCTGGAACTGGTGCGTGTGCGGCGGTTCCGGATGCACCCCGAACCACCCGGCGCCGGCCGCCCGGAAGCCTTCGGCCAGCGCCCCGGCCACCACCTTCGCGTGGGCCACGTACGAGGGCAGCGACGGCAGCTCCTGCTCCAGGCCGATCAGGGCGGCGAGTGCTGCCGGGAACTGCTGGAAGAGCTGGCCGCCGTACCGGTGGCGCCAGGTGCGGGCCTCCTCGATCAGGGACTCGGGACCGGCCAGTGCGGCCCCGGAGATCCCGCCGAGGGTCTTGTAGAACGAGACGTACACACTGTCCGCGAGCGCCGCGATCTCCGGCAGCCCCCGTCCGAAGTGGGGGGCGCATTCCCACAGCCGCGCGCCGTCGAGATGCACCACCGCATCGCGTTCCCGGGCGGCCGCCACCACGGCCTCCAGCTCCTCCCACGTCGGCAGGACGAAACCGGCGTCGCGCAACGGCAGCTCCAGCATCATCGTGCCGAACGGCTCGGCGAAGTCGCGGATCTCCTGGGCCGTGGGCAGCCGGGGCTCGGACGTCGGATGGACGGTACGCAGCCCGCTCACCGCCTCCAGCGCGCCGCGCTCGTGCATCTCGGGGTGGGCCAGCGGATGCAGTGCCACGGTGGAATTGCCGGTCCGCCCGGCCCAGCACCGCAGCGCGACCTGCTGCGCCATCGTCCCGGTCGGGAAGAACGCGGCGGCCTCCATGCCCAGCAGGTCCGCGACCCGCCGCTCCAGCTCGGCGACGACGCCGTTGCCGTAGATGTCCGCGGGGCGGCCGAGGTCGGTGACCGCCCCGGCCCCTGCCGCCAGCGCGGCCAGCCGTTCACCGAGCGGGAGGTGCATGGGCGGCCTGGACAGGACCCGCTCGGCCGCCCGCCAGGCGTTCCACCTGCGCAGCCGCTGCGCGTCGTCCTGCGCCCGCGCGTTCTCCTGAGTGTTCTCCTGCGCCTGCGCGTTCCCCTGCGCGTTCCCCTGCGACTGCGACTGCGACTGCGACTGCGACTGCGACTGCGACTGCGACTGCGACTTTTCCTGCGCGTCCTCCTCCGGGTGCCGTGCCTGCTGATCCGTGCCCGCCCTGTCTGTCATGGGACGATCATCACGCAGAGCGCAGCCGGGGCCCGCACGATTTTCGGGCCCGCCGGGACGCCGGGCCGCGTTCCGCGCGGACTTTTCCCACAGGCTGTGGACAAGCCGGGAGTCCGGACGAAACGCTGGCGTAGCATGCAGAGAAATCGTCCGGTACCCCCCGCGGACTGGAACGGAAGGCCATCGCCGCGTGAATGCAACAACCCCCAAGGAGCCCCTCGACGCGAGGGACCGCCCCGCCCGGCTCACCGTCGGCGTCGTGGGCGCGGGCCGCGTCGGCCCCGCTCTCGCCGCGTCCCTGCAGCTCGCCGGGCACCGGCCGGTCGCTGTGTCGGGTGTCTCCGACGCGTCGGTGCGCCGGGCGGCCGCCCTGCTCCCCGACGTACCGCTGGTGCCGCCCGCCGAAGTGTTCGCGCGTGCCGAACTGGTGCTGCTGACCGTTCCGGACGACGCCCTGCCCGGCCTGGTCGAGGGCCTCGCCGAGACGGGTGCGGTGCGGCCGGGACAACTGCTCGTCCACACGTCGGGGCGGTACGGGACGCGGGTGCTGGACCCGGCCCTGCGGGCCGGCGCCCTGCCGCTCGCCCTGCACCCGGTGATGACGTTCACCGGCACCTCCGTCGACGTCCAGCGGCTGGCCGGCTGCTCCTTCGGCGTGACCGCTCCCGAGGAGCTGCGGCTCGCCGCCGAGGCGTTGGTCATCGAGATGGGCGGCGAGCCGGAATGGATCGCGGAGGAGTCCCGTCCGCTCTACCACGCGGCGCTCGCCCTCGGCGCGAACCACCTGGTCACCCTGGTCGCCCAGTCGATGGAGCTGCTGCGCACGGCCGGGGTCGCCGCCCCCGACCGGATGCTCGGCCCCCTTCTCGGCGCGGCACTCGACAACGCCCTGCGCTCGGGCGACGCCGCCCTGACCGGCCCCGTGGCCCGCGGTGACGCGGGCACGGTCGCCGCGCACATAAGCGAGCTGCGCCGGCACGCACCGCAGGCCGTGGCCGGCTATCTCGCGATGGCCCGCGCCACCGCCGACCGGGCGCTCGCCCACGGCATGCTCAAGCCGGAGCTGGCCGAGGACCTGCTCGGCGTCCTGGCCGACAGCGCCGGCACCACGGGCGGCACCGGATCACAGGAGCCCCGATGACCGACACAACCGGTGCGCCCGGCACACCGCACACCCCCAGCGCCTCGCACGAACCCGGCACGCCGCACACCCCCGGCGCCTCGCACGAACCCGGCACGCCGCACACCCCCGGCGCCGCACGCCCCGCCGCCCCGCCGCACACCTCCGGCGCCGCCCCTGCCGCCGCCCTGCTGCGTACGGCCGGCGAGCTCGCCGCGTTCGCCCCCCTCAAGGGGCCGCGGGCCGTCGTCATGACCATGGGCGCCCTGCACGAGGGCCACGCCACCCTGATCCGTACCGCGCGGGCCGCCGCGGGCCCGGACGGCCAGGTCGTCGTGACCGTCTTCGTCAACCCGCTCCAGTTCGGCGAGGCCGCCGACCTGGAGCGCTACCCCCGCACCCTCGAAGCCGACCTCGCCGTGGCGGGCGCCGCCGGGGCGGACGCGGTCTTCGCGCCCTCCGTCGAGGAGGTCTACCCCGGCGGCGAACCGCAGGTCCGGATCTCGGCGGGCCCCATGGGCGAGCGGCTCGAAGGGGCGTCCCGCCCCGGGCACTTCGACGGGATGCTCACCGTCGTCGCCAAGCTCCTGCACCTCACCCGCCCCGACGCCGCGTTCTACGGGCAGAAGGACGCCCAGCAGCTGGCGCTGATCCGCCGCATGGTGCGCGATCTGAACTTCCCCGTCGAGATCGTCGGCGCGGAGACGGTCCGCGAACCGGACGGCCTCGCGCTCTCCAGCCGCAACCGCTTCCTGGACGCCGGGGAGCGGCGCACCGCCCTCGCTCTGTCCCGGGCCCTGTTCGCGGCGCGCGACAGGCTCGCCGCCCAGCAGGCGTTGCACGCCCGCGCGCAGGCCACCGCGGCGACCACCGGCCGGGCCGCCGCGCTCACCGCGCTCGGCGAGACCCGCGCGGCCGCCGACACCCAGGCGGTGGCCCTGGCCCGCCCCGTCGACGGGCCCGCGGCGGTGCGCGCCGCCGCCCGGCTGATCCTCGACGACGCGGCCCGCGAACAGCCGCCGCTCGCCCTGGACTACCTGGCGCTCGTGGACCCGGCCGACTTCACCGAGATCCCCGACGACCGCACCACCGGTGACGCGATCCTCGCCGTCGCCGCGAAGGTCGGCAGGACCCGCCTCATCGACAACATCCCGCTGACCTTCGGAGCCACCACGTGACCGGAATACGGCTGACCGCCCCCGCCCCCGGCTGGTCCATCGACGCCGACGTCGTGGTCGTCGGATCCGGCGTGGCCGGTCTCACCACCGCGCTGCGCTGCGCCGCCGCGGGTCTCGCCACCGTCGTCGTCACCAAGGCCCGCCTCGACGACGGCTCCACCCGCTGGGCGCAGGGCGGCATCGCCGCGGCCCTCGGCGAGGGCGACACCCCCGAGCAGCACCTGGACGACACCCTGGTCGCGGGCGCGGGCCTGTGCGACGAGGCAGCGGTACGGACCCTGGTCACCGAGGGCCCCGACGCCGTACGCCGGCTGATCGGGACCGGCGCCCACTTCGACACCACCGACAGCGGCGACATCGCGCTGACCCGCGAGGGCGGCCACCACCGCCGCCGCATCGCCCACGCGGGCGGGGACGCGACGGGCGCCGAGATCTCCCGCGCCCTGGTCGAGGCGGTCCGCGAGGCCGCCCTGCACACCGTCGAGAACGCCCTCGTCCTCGACCTCCTCACCGACGGGGAGGGCCGCACCGCGGGCGTCACCCTGCACGTCATGGGCGAGGGCCAGCACGACGGCGTCGGCGCGGTCCGGGCCCCCGCGGTGGTCCTCGCGACCGGCGGCATGGGCCAGGTCTTCTCCGCCACCACCAACCCGGCGGTCTCCACCGGGGACGGCGTGGCTCTGGCCCTGCGGGCCGGTGCGGAGGTCTCCGACCTCGAATTCGTCCAGTTCCACCCGACGGTCCTCTTCCTCGGCGCCGACTCCGAGGGCCAGCAGCCCCTCGTGTCGGAAGCGGTACGGGGCGAGGGCGCCCATCTCGTCGACGCGTCCGGCACGCGCTTCATGGTGGGGCAGCACGAACTGGCGGAACTGGCCCCGCGCGACATCGTCGCCAAGGCCGTCACCCGCCAGATGCAGCTGCACGGCACCGAGCACATGTATCTCGACGCCCGCCACTTCGGCGCCGAGATGTGGGAGCAGCGCTTCCCCACGATCCTGGCGGCCTGCCGCGCCCACGGCATCGACCCGGTCACCGAGCCGATCCCGGTCGCCCCCGCCGCGCACTACGCCTCCGGCGGCATCCGCACCGACCTGCGCGGACGCACGACCGTGCCCGGCCTGTACGCCTGCGGCGAGGTCGCCTGCACCGGCGTGCACGGTGCGAACCGGCTGGCGTCCAACTCCCTCCTGGAGGGCCTCGTCTTCGCCGAGCGCATCGCGGCGGACATCGTCGAGGACCGGCCCCGCGCGGACGCCGCGACGGACGGCCCGCTTCCCGCCCCCTCACCGCTGCTCGCCCCCGAAGCCCGCGGCGCGATCCAACGGATCATGACCAGGGGCGCCGGAGTCCTCCGCTCCGCCGAGAGCCTGGCCGCCGCCGCCGACGAGCTGGAGGCCCTGCACAACCGCGCCGCCGAGGCCGCCGGGACGGCCGAGCCCAAGGTCGCGGTGCCCGGCGTCGAGGCGTGGGAGGCCACCAATCTGCTGCTCGTCTCGCGCGTCCTGGTCGCCGCCGCCCGCCGACGCGAGGAGACCCGCGGCTGCCACTGGCGCGAGGACCGGCCCGAGCGCGACGACGAGAACTGGCGCCGCCACCTCGTCGTCCGGCTCACCCCGGAGCGTCAACCGGTCCTCCGTCGGACGGAGACCGAGGCATTCGGGCCCGTACGCCCGGCCCAGGCACCAGACTGCGCAGCAACAGCACCCCCGATCCACCCCGCCGACGTCACCGAGGAGCCGTAACCGTGAGCACGCCCGAAGAGAATCCGCGCCCCACACCCGTGGACGTACCGCTGATCCAGATCGGCGCGCCCGCACCGTCCGAGGGCGGCTGCGGGGACGGCTGCGGCTGCGGCGCGGACGAGTTCTACGAGCTCAACCCCCTGGAGTGCGGCCTCGACCCCGACCTCGCCCAGCTGCTGGCCGACGCGGGACTGGACCCGGTCCAGGTCGAGGACGTCGCGCACGTCGCCATCGAGGAGGACCTCGACGGCGGTGTCGACGTCACGACCGTCGCGACCGTCGCCGAGGACGCCGTGGCCACCGGCGACTTCACCGCCCGCGAGGCGGGCGTCGTGGCCGGTCTGCGCGTCGCCGAGGCCGTCCTGTCCATCGTCTGCACGGACGAGTTCGCGGTCGAGCGCCATGTCGAGGACGGCGACCGCGTCGCCCCCGGCCAGAAGCTGCTGACCGTCACCACCCGCACCCGCGACCTGCTCACCGGTGAGCGCAGCGCGCTCAACCTGCTCTGCCGGCTCTCCGGCATCGCGACCGCCACCCGCGCCTGGGCCGATGTCCTCGAAGGCACGAAGGCCAGGGTCCGCGACACCCGCAAGACCACCCCCGGCCTGCGCGCCATGGAGAAGTACGCGGTGCGCTGCGGCGGCGGTGTCAACCACCGCATGTCGCTGTCGGACGCGGCGCTGGTCAAGGACAACCACGTGGTCGCGGCCGGCGGCGTGGCCGAGGCCTTCAAGCGGGTGCGCGACGAGTTCCCGGACGTACCGATCGAGGTCGAGGTCGACACCCTGCAGCAGGTCCGCGAGGTCATCGACGCGGGCGCCGATCTGATCCTGCTGGACAACTTCACCCCGCTGCAGACCGCCGAGGCGGTCGCCCTGGTCGGCGGCCGCGCGGTCCTGGAGTCCTCCGGCCGGCTCTCCCTGGACACCGCACGCGCCTACGCGGAGGCGGGCGTCGACTACCTGGCCGTCGGCGCGCTCACCCACTCCTCGCCGATCCTCGACATCGGCCTGGACTTCCGCAACACCGACGGGGCCGACGCCTGATGCTGCTCACCATCGACGTCGGCAACACCCACACCGTCCTCGGCCTGTTCGACGGCGAGGAGATCGTCGAGCACTGGCGGATCTCCACCGATCCCCGCCGCACCGCCGACGAGCTCGCCGTGCTGCTCCAGGGCCTGATGGGCATGCACCCGCTGCTGGGCATGGAGCTGGGCGACGGCATCGAGGGCATCGCGATCTGCTCCACGGTCCCGGCCGTCCTGCACGAGCTGCGCGAGGTGACCCGCCGCTACTACGGCGACGTCCCCGCGGTCCTCGTCGAGCCGGGCATCAAGACCGGGGTGCCGATCCTGATGGACAACCCGAAGGAGGTCGGCACGGACCGCATCATCAACGCGGCCGCCGCCGTCGACCTGTACGGCGGTCCGGCGATCGTCGTCGACTTCGGTACGGCCACCACCTTCGACGCGGTCTCCGCCCGGGGCGAGTACACCGGAGGTGTCATCGCCCCCGGCATCGAGATCTCGGTCGAGGCGCTCGGTGTCAAGGGCGCCCAGCTCCGCAAGATCGAGCTGGCCCGGCCGCGCAGCGTGATCGGCAAGAACACGGTCGAGGCGATGCAGTCGGGCATCATCTACGGCTTCGCCGGCCAGGTCGACGGCGTCGTCGCGCGGATGAAGAAGGAGCTCGCCGCCGACCCCGACGACGTCACCGTCATCGCGACGGGCGGCCTTGCGCCGATGGTGTTGGGCGAGTCCTCCGTGATCGACGAGCACGAACCCTGGCTCACCCTCATCGGCCTTCGCCTGGTGTACGAGCGGAACGTCTCCCGGATGTAGTGGATACGGGGCGTACCTGCGGGAACGGCGCGGCGGACCGGTGGTTGCCGCCGCGCCGAGACGACCCGTTAAGCGGATTTTGTCCATTTAGCACGTATGGTCGCGTCATGCCCACGCCTTACGGATCACGCGGCGGTATGGCGTTCAGCGCGGATGAGCTGCGTGTGCTCCGACGCGCCCTCGCCATCGCCCTTCACCCCACGCCCCTGCCCGACGAGGACGTCCAGGACTGCTTGCGACTGGCGGGCGCCGTGGACGAGGCGGTCGGCGAGGCGGGACGGCTGCGCACGTTCCTCCTCGCCGACCTCGTCCGCTACCGCAACGCCCTGCCCGGCTCCGTCAGCGGCTACCTGGAGCTGCTCCAGGACGCCCTGGCGGGCGGATACGACCCCCGTCCCGACGACCTCGCCGCGCTGCGCGCCCTGCGCCACAGGCCGGTGGCCGCGGCCCTCCTAGAGCGCTGCCAGGTGCTCGCGGAGCGGTCGGTGCGGGCCCGCCTCGCCGGACGTGCCGTACCGGCGGCGGCCCCCGCGCCCCGCAGCAGGCTTCTCGCCCTGCCCGGTGGCCGGTCGGCCGACGAGGCCGAACCCGAACGGCCGAAGACGCCGGTGGCCCCGCCCCGGCCGACCCCGCCACCCGGACGCCCGGCACCCAAGCCCTCCGAGGTCTTCCCGCCCCGCCGCCGCCCGGCCCCGCCGCCGCAGCAGCGCGCCGCGGGATAGCCGGCCGCAACGTGGAGGGGGTGCGTGGAAGTCCGTACCGGCCTCGCTACTCTGGACGCCATGGACTACGTATCCGCGCTCGTACCCCCCGTGGTGATGGCCGCCTTCTTCATCGGCCTCGTCGTGACGATCGTCAAGAGCCAGGGCGGTCCCAACAAGGCCAAGGAGGACGCGGCCGTGGACACGGCGCTCGGCCGCGCCGAGTCGGTCCAGCAGGCCCCGCGGACCGGCGGCGTCTGACCCTCCGCATCCCGCAGCACGCAAAGGGCGCACGACTCCCCGGGAGTCGTGCGCCCTTTCGCTGCGTAAATAACCGAGCATTCCCGGCATCTGGCACTAAAGTGACATTGTGCCCCGCCAATTGGGAGATCTGGAAGACGCCGTGATGACACGGGTCTGGCAATGGAACCGTCCGGTCACCGTGCGCGAAGTCCTTGAGGACCTCCAGCAGGAACGCTCCATCGCCTACACCACCGTCATGACGGTAATGGACAATCTCCATCAGAAGGGCTGGGTCCGCAGGGAAGTCGACGGCCGCGCATATCGATATACGGCGGTCTCCACCCGCGCCGCCTACTCGGCCGCACTGATGAACGAGGCCTGGTCGCGCAGTGACAACCCCGCCGCGGCTCTTGTCGCGTTCTTCGGCATGATGTCCCCCGAGCAGCGCGAGGCCCTCCGGGACGCGATGCGGATCGTCCGGCCCGATCTGCCCGGAGCCGCCGGGCCCCCGGCGCGGGAGGCGGCCGATGAAGGAGCGGACGGGCTGGTCGACGAAGGCGCGGACGGACCGGCCGGTGAACAGGCCGGAGATCCGGTCGATGGCGCGGGCCCGGAGGCCGGGCGATAGCGTCTGGGTATGTCCTCAGAGCTTCCGCATACCGATTTCCGTACCGAACCGTCGGTTATAAACGTGGCCATCACTGTCCGCCGTGCCAGGACCAGCGATGTGCCCTCGGTCCGCCGTCTCCTCGACGGGTACGTACGTGAAGGCATCCTGCTCGACAAAGCGACGGTGACGCTTTACGAGGACATCCAGGAGTTCTGGATCGCGGAACGTGACGAGGACGCCCGGGTCATCGGCTGCGGCGCACTGCATGTGATGTGGGAAGACCTGGCCGAAGTGCGCACTCTCGCGGTCGACCACAGCATCAGGGGGGCCGGAGTCGGACATCAAGTACTGGACAAGTTGTTGCAGACCGCCCGCTGGCTGGGCGTACGGCGGGTTTTCTGTCTCACCTTCGAAGTCGACTTCTTCGCGAAGCACGGCTTCGTGGAGATCGGAGAGACGCCGGTCGACGGAGATGTCTACAGCGAGCTGCTGCGTTCCTATGACGAGGGTGTAGCGGAGTTCCTGGGTCTCGAACGGGTGAAGCCGAACACCTTGGGCAACAGCCGGATGCTTCTGCACCTGTGACCGACACAAGAAGCCGTAGCTCTATGTCCGAATCGCGCATGTTTCCCGTCTTCTTGCGATCCTGAACCTCTCCCGAGGGTTTGTGTTTTTCGAAGAAAAGCGGTTTCCTTTCCGCGTACTGCATTTTCGATGAAAGGAAATCCGGTGGCACAGAAGGTTCAGGTCCTTCTTGTCGATGACCTCGACGGTGGCGAGGCGGACGAGACCGTCACGTTCGCTCTGGATGGCAAGACGTACGAGATCGACCTCACCACGAGCAACGCCGACAAGCTCCGTGGTCTTCTTGAGCCGTACACCAAGGGTGGCCGGCGTACGGGTGGCCGTGCAGCGGCCGGCCGTGGCAAGGGCCGCGCCGTCGCGGGTGGCAACAAGGACACCGCGGAGATCCGTAAGTGGGCGCGCGAGAACGGCCACAATGTGAATGACCGCGGCCGTGTTCCCGCGGAGATCCGCGAGGCTTACGAGAAGGCCAACGGCTGAGCTGTCGACCCATCGGTCGACCGCCCCGTCCGGGCGCGCATCAACCGGACCCGGTGGCATTCCGTCGCCACCGCGTCCACGAGCCGTACAAGATCGGGAGCACCCCCACCCCTGCTCCCGAGGCCGACGAGGGCCGGGAGTTCCGGCTCCCCCTCCTGCCGCGGCCCGGGGGGTCGCAGCCATACGGCGGCCCCCGACCGGCTCGGCACCCCGCCGGGCGGCACCGGCGCGGTGATCCGGCCGTCCGTACCGACGGCGGTCAGTGAGAGGGCGACCCCGCCCCACTCCAGCCAGTCGAGCAGTCCGGGCAGTTCGTCGGCGCTTCCCGCCGCCACCAGCAGGCTCATCCGTGCGCCCGCCAGTGCCACCGGCCCGCTGCGACCCACCCGCCGCAGCGCCGCACGGCCGGCCACCGCGGGCACCTCCAGGACATCGAACCGCAGCCCGGTCACCAACCGCACCGGCGCGGTGCCCTCTGTTGCCCAGCCGAGCTCGCGCTCGTACCACCGCGCCCACCCCGCGCACTCGTCGCGGCCCCTCCGGTCGTCGGCGAACGACGGCGGGGCGGGCGGGACGGTGAGGGCCATGCCGGGAGAACGGCCGAGCCACCCCAGGGGTTACGTAGAGTCCGCGACCGGGTGCGCATTGTGTCCGGGATGGGGGCGTAGAGGCGTATTCGGGAGCGCAAATATGTTCGCCCGTAGCGGAGGGAACCGGCGCGCGCCGCATGGACTGTCTGTAATTGCGGGTAAGACATCCCTAGTGGGGAGGGGCGACACGCAGGCCCGGGCATCTCACGTTCGCCATCGGCGTACTGGCGAAAGGCGTATCTGCCTGGCCTGCGGGAACATCGTCTCGCACCATCGGGTTGGAGCAGATGTCGGCGTTCGGGGCAGGAGGCCAAGGACGGTGTCGGCAGTTGGAATGAGCGGTCCCCGCTTGCGGGACTAAGCTGCGGAAGGACAGGGAGGGGACCGACCCCTTACTGCCTGACCGCTCTGAGGAGCGATTAACGATGTTCGAGAGGTTCACCGACCGCGCGCGGCGGGTTGTCGTCCTGGCTCAGGAAGAAGCCCGGATGCTCAACCACAACTACATCGGCACCGAGCACATCCTCCTGGGCCTTATCCACGAGGGTGAGGGTGTCGCCGCTAAGGCCCTGGAGAGCCTCGGGATTTCGCTCGAGGCGGTCCGCCAGCAGGTTGAGGAGATCATCGGTCAGGGCCAGCAGGCTCCGTCCGGGCACATCCCCTTCACGCCCCGGGCCAAGAAGGTCCTGGAGCTGTCGCTCCGCGAGGCCCTCCAGCTCGGCCACAACTACATCGGCACCGAGCACATCCTGCTCGGCCTGATCCGCGAGGGCGAGGGTGTCGCCGCCCAGGTCCTCGTGAAGCTGGGTGCCGACCTGAACCGGGTGCGGCAGCAGGTCATCCAGCTGCTCTCCGGGTACTCGGGCGGCAAGGAGGCGGCAACCGCGGGTGGCCCCGCGGAAGGCACGCCCTCCACTTCCCTGGTGCTCGACCAGTTCGGCCGGAATCTCACCCAGGCCGCTCGCGAATCCAAGCTCGACCCGGTCATCGGGCGCGAGAAGGAGATCGAGCGGGTCATGCAGGTGCTGTCCCGCCGTACCAAGAACAACCCGGTTCTCATCGGCGAGCCCGGCGTCGGCAAGACGGCGGTCGTCGAGGGGCTGGCGCAGGCCATCGTCAAGGGCGAGGTGCCCGAGACCCTCAAGGACAAGCACCTCTACACCCTCGACCTCGGCGCGCTGGTCGCCGGCTCCCGCTACCGCGGTGACTTCGAGGAGCGCCTGAAGAAGGTCCTCAAGGAGATCCGCACCCGCGGCGACATCATCCTGTTCATCGACGAGCTCCACACCCTGGTGGGTGCGGGCGCCGCCGAGGGCGCGATCGACGCCGCCAGCATCCTCAAGCCGATGCTGGCCCGCGGCGAGCTGCAGACCATCGGTGCGACGACGCTCGACGAGTACCGCAAGCACCTGGAGAAGGACGCCGCGCTGGAGCGCCGCTTCCAGCCCATCCAGGTCGCGGAGCCGTCGCTGCCGCACACCATCGAGATCCTCAAGGGTCTGCGCGACCGCTACGAGGCCCACCACCGCGTCTCCATCACGGACGAGGCGCTGGTCCAGGCCGCGACGCTGGCGGACCGGTACATCTCGGACCGCTTCCTGCCGGACAAGGCGATCGACCTGATCGACGAGGCCGGTTCCCGGATGCGCATCCGCCGGATGACCGCGCCGCCGGACCTCCGCGAGTTCGACGAGAAGATCGCGGGCGTCCGCCGCGACAAGGAGTCCGCGATCGACTCGCAGGACTTCGAGAAGGCCGCGTCCCTGCGCGACAAGGAGAAGCAGCTCCTCGCCGCGAAGACCAAGCGCGAGAAGGAGTGGAAGGCCGGCGACATGGACGTCGTGGCCGAGGTCGACGGCGAGCTGATCGCCGAGGTCCTGGCCACCGCGACCGGCATCCCGGTCTTCAAGCTGACGGAGGAGGAGTCCTCCCGGCTGCTGCGCATGGAGGACGAGCTCCACAAGCGCGTCATCGGCCAGAAGGACGCCATCAAGGCCCTCTCGCAGGCGATCCGCCGTACGCGAGCCGGTCTGAAGGACCCGAAGCGCCCCGGTGGTTCGTTCATCTTCGCCGGTCCGTCCGGTGTCGGTAAGACGGAGCTGTCCAAGACGCTCGCCGAATTCCTCTTCGGCGACGAGGACGCGCTGATCGCGCTCGACATGTCGGAGTTCAGCGAGAAGCACACGGTTTCCCGCCTCTTCGGTTCTCCCCCCGGTTACGTGGGTTACGAAGAGGGCGGCCAGCTCACCGAGAAGGTGCGCCGCAAGCCGTTCTCCGTCGTTCTCTTCGACGAGGTCGAGAAGGCCCACCCCGATATCTTCAATTCCCTGCTCCAGATTCTGGAAGACGGTCGTCTGACCGACTCCCAGGGCCGGGTCGTGGACTTCAAGAACACGGTCATCATCATGACGACCAACCTCGGGACCCGGGACATCTCCAAGGGCTTCAACCTGGGCTTCGCCGCCCAGGGCGACGTCAAGACCGGCTACGAGCGGATGAAGAACAAGGTCAACGAAGAGCTCAAGCAGCACTTCCGCCCCGAGTTCCTCAACCGTGTCGACGACACGGTCGTCTTCCACCAGCTCACCGAGGAAGACATCATCCAGATCGTCGACCTCATGCTCGCCAAGGTGGACGAGCGCCTGAAGGACCGCGACATGGGCATCGAGCTGAGCTCGGAAGCCAAGTCGCTCCTGGCGAAGAAGGGCTACGACCCCGTGATGGGCGCCCGGCCGCTGCGCCGGACGATCCAGCGCGAGATCGAGGACATCCTCTCCGAGAAGATCCTCTTCGGTGAGCTGCGCCCCGGTCACATCGTCGTCGTCGGCACCGAGGGCGAGGGTGAGGAGAAGACGTTCACCTTCCGCGGCGAGGAGAAGTCGGCTCTGCCCGACGTCCCCCCGATCGAGCAGGCGGCGGGCGGCGCGGGACCGAACATGTCGAAGGACGTGTGAGGACGCGTCCTGGCGCCTGAGCATCCGCAGGGGCTGCCCCGGAACCGTGGAAACGGTCCGGGGCAGCCCCTTTTTGCCGGGTCCGCCGGGTCCGCGAGTCCGGCGAGTCCGCCGGGCCGCTGTGCTGTCGTCAGCGGCGTACGTCGAGCCCTTCGCCGCCGACGACCTGATGGCTGCCGGTGATGGCGACGCGGAGTCCGGGCAGGACTTCGAGCGGGGTCAGATCGATGTGCCCCCCGTACGTGGGAGGGGTGAACAGGAACGACTTCAGCGAGGGGAAGACCTGGGGGATCCGCTCGAACCCGCCGACGGGTTCCGTGTCGCAGCGGAGCACCAGTTCCCTGACGGACGGGACGGCCGCCTCGCTGTCGAATTCCGTCAGGGACACCACGCGCACGGTGACGTCGGTGACCCTCGGGGTCCGCCGCAGGGTCGCGAGCAGGGGCCGCACCGGTGTGAGGGATTCCAGCCGGAGGCTGTCCAGGAGTGACCAGCCGTCGAGCGAGTCGATCTCCAGCGGGACCGCGCCGCGGATGCTCAGCGAGCGTACCCGGGGCAGCGGGGGCAGCCGGGGCAGCTGCTCGGCCGTCACGTTCCTGAGGTCCAGGTAGCTCAGCCGGCCCGAAGCGGAAGCCAGCACGGAGAGCGCGGCGTCCGGCAGATGGCTCATGTCCAGCTGGAGCGACCTCAGTGCACGGAGCCCGGCGAGCGGGCCGAGGTCCCGCACGGCCGGGCAGTTGTGGAGGAAGAGGTCCATGAGCCGTTCCCCGCAGCCCGTCAGGAACGACAGGTCCGTCACACAGGGGTTCTCCCCGATGGCGAGGTCGGTCCACTGCCTGCCGCGCAGCGCCGCCTGGAGTTCGGACGAGGTGAACCCGCCGGTGATCCGCAGATTGCGGGCCTCCGGCAGATGGCGCAGGGCGGCCAGCTGCTCCCTGGAGGTGATCTTCAGGAGGTGGTACTCCAGGTCGAAGGTGGCGAGGACCTGTTCGGCGTACGCGGCCACCGGGTATCTGTGCCAGTTCTCCCGGAAGGCATAGCTGAGGTGCTGATGGGCCAGGGCCCATCGGCGGGCGTACGGCACGGCCTTCGCGCCGCCGATCTCGTTGATCAGTTCCGCGACGGTGCGGGCGTCCTCCGGGGTGACCGCGGCGGACGCCGGGTCGGGGAGGTGGTCCAGGGCGGCCGGCCCCAGGCGGGAGAGCAGCCGTACGTCCCGGTCGGACCTCGGCGGGAACAGCGCGTCCACGGCGGTGCGGACCCTGGCGCGTGTCGTCTCGTCCAGCCAGGTCGCGTGCTGGGCGCAGAGCGCGGCCAGCACCGTGATCTCCTCCCGGTAGACGGTGTCGGCCGGTCCCGGCTCCACGTCCAGCAACCCGTTGACCAGAGCGGGGTGTTCGCGGCGGCCGCAGTGGCCGGCCGCCAGCAGGATGACGTCGTGCCACTGCTGCGCGCCCGCCCGGCCGAGCAGTTCGTTCAACTGGTCGCCCTCGACGAACTCCTTGGCGGCGAGGAAGTCCTGGAAGGTGCGGTGGGCGAACTGGTAGACGCCGTCGGCGCGTTCCTGGAGGACCCCGCTGCGGTTGAGGAGATGCGTCAGGACGTCCTCGGCCGAACCCTGCTGCCGTACCTGCTCCATGCCCGGCAGGGCCCGTTCCAGCTGGCGCAGCGCCTGGGGGCGCTGGAGCTCCGACTGGCCGCCCCGCACCAGCCAGATCGCGATGCGCTGGAGGAGCTGGGCCTGCTCCTCCACATTCATCGTGATGCCTTCGGGGGCCTCGATCCTGCGCTGTTTGTCGCGGTCGCCCAGGAGCATGGTGAGCGCCGAGTCGTACAGGCTCCAGCGGGTCTCCGGCAGGATGCCCTGACGGCGTCGGTGCAGGGCGCAGATCACCGCGCAGAGCAGCGGGGTACGGGCCAGATTGCGCAGCGCGGTGTTCTGGGCGAACTGCTGGGTCAGATCCCGTTCGAGGCGTTCGAGGGTCTCGTGGTCGTCGTCGTCCAGCCGGGCGGCCCGGTGCCAGGCGGCGACGAATGCCTCGACGTCCTCGTTCCGCATGGGCAGCAGCCGCAGCTCCTCGAAGCCCTGCGACATCAGCCAGTCCGGCTCGACGGCGAGCGGGCGCACCGTCGCCACGCAGCGGATGCCCGGGTACCGGTCGAGGAGACGGGACAGCCAGTCGTGCGCCTGCTCGCGGTCGTCCTGCGGGACCTCGTCCAGTCCGTCGACCAGCAGCAGTGCCCGGCCGGACTCCAGGACCCGGCCGACCCAGCCCTCCGGGGCCTCGTCGATCACCAGCCGGGCCGCCGCGGGCAGCTGCGCGGGGGCGGGGAACGTGCCGCCCTGGGCGCGCAGCGTGCGCAGCGGGACGACGAACGGCACCAGGCCGTTGAGCGCGGCCAGCCGCGAACCCAGCGTGCGCGCCGAGGCGTGTGCGGCCAGCCACCACAGCAGCGTGGTCTTCCCGGCGCCCGCGTCGCCGCGCAGCAGTACCCGGGGGCGGTCGGAGAGCAGCGCGTCGATCCGCTGGGGCGACCGGAGGGTCTGCGGGGCCGGGCCGGTGGGGTTCTGCTGGGCCTCCAGGCTCAGATACGCGGTGTCCAGATCCCACTCGGAATCGCGCCGGCCCAGCTCGTCCAGCCCGAAGATCTTCGTACGCCGGTACGCGGCACCGACCGCGGTCGCGTACTCCTCCTCGTACCGCATGTCCCTGGGGAAGTGGCCGTGGACCCGCTCGTGGCGCAGCGCCGTGCCGGACTGCCGGTAGACGAGCTCGAACGGCGGCGCGGCGAGGAGCGGGGCGAGCGGTACGCACTCCACGCGCCGGCCGCCGCGCTGCCGGGGGATCTGCCGGGCGATGCCGAGCAGGACGTTCCCGGCGAAGACCGGGCCGCCGGACATGCCCCGCAGGGCCGGGGGCTCGTGGTCCGTCCGGGCGGCGGGCGGGCCGTCCAGCTCGCAGACGAGCAGACCGCGCAGGTGGCCGGCCATGGGCAGGGCGGTGGCCGTGTACTGGTCGGCCTCCAGACGCTGCTCGGGGCCGTACCGCTGGATGTCGGGGAAGCCGATGATCTCGCAGCCGGGGAGCGCCTGGTCGCTGTGGAGGACGCCGAGCCGTACGGGGGCGACCGGGAGCACCGGGACCGCGGTCAGCAGGAGCGCGGCGTCGAGGTCGTGGTCGATCCAGGCGACCGTGGCCGGTGTGCGGTCCGGAAGGCCGGGGTGGGCGACGGCGGCCCGGCCGCCGCCCTTCACCACGTGGGCACAGGTCAGCACGAGCCGGTCGGTGAGCAGGGCTCCGCTGCCCTGGGCGGCCCCGGCCCCGGTGCCGAGGACCACGACCGTGCGTGCCGCGGGCGGCACGGCGGCCGTGGGTGGTGCGGTGCTCACGGCCGCGTCGCCCCGCGGCCGAAGTGCGCTGTGCTGCCCTCGTCCTCGTGGCCGATCCGCCAGGGCTCGCCGGTCGTGGCGTCGCGCGGTTTCAGGGTGAAGGCGACCTTGTGCGTGCGGCCGGTCGCGCGGGAGGCATCGGCGCCCGCTTCGACCACCCAGGCCTTCACCTTGGTGCCGCCCTTGACCTCCTTGCGGAGTTCGAGGGTGAACTCCATCTGGATGTCGCCGACCTCGAAGGCCACGGGGCGGCCGGTCGCGCGGCCTGCGGCGTCGATGAGCTGGTTGCGGATCGACTCGACGGCGTCGGCGAGTTCGATGCCGTCCATGTCGCTGGTGCCTGCGGTGTCACTGGCCATGGCCTGTCCCCCCGGGAGCTGAGCTGGTCGCCGTGTCAGCGTAGCCAGGTCGCGGGCCGAAGGTCCCGAATCGGACGGCCTTTCGTCCCGGCGGCGGTGACAAGGCACACAGCCCTTCCGGGGCCTACTAGGGGTGATAGGGGAGGGTGCCGTGGTCGCGTCAGGGGCCCCGGCCCCGGCGTGGGGTGTGGCTTTCGAGGGCGTGGAGAGAGGAGCCTGAATTACTAGGTTCAGTACGGTTCGACCGGTTTGTAACTGGGGTTAAACCTGTCCGAAAAAAGAGTTTCGACGCGTCGGGATGTCGAGTGGGCGAAGCCGTCGGCAGTGAATTCCCGAGGTGCTTGATACGGCTTTTGTTCGTAGATGGGGTGTTTGAGCACGGCGGGGGGTGCGGGTTACCAAGGGATGGCCAGCCCGGCCGGAGCGCCGGGTCCAGTCATCTCCGGAGGATTTTCGCTTATGTCGAAGCGCGTTTCGTTCCAGCACTCCCGCCGCCCGTCGCTGTCCCGTGTCCGTGGCGCCGTGGTGGCAGCCGGCCTGGGGACATCGATGGTTCTCGGCGCGGGTGCTGCGTTCGCGGCCGGCACGACGGGCGTCTCCGGCACCGCGAGCCTGATCGACAGCGTCGCGGCCCGATCGGTCGCCGAGCAGGCGGCCGTGCAGGGCAAGGCGGCCGAGGCGGCCAAGGCGGAACGCGCCGCGGCCGAGAAGGCGGCCGCGAAGAAGGCCGCCGGCTGGGCGGCCCCGGTGAACCGCTACGAGCTGAGCGCGAGCTTCGGCAACGACGGCAGCCGCTGGGCCCACAAGCACTCCGGCCAGGACTTCGCCGTGCCGATCGGCACCAGGGTCGCGGCCGCGCACAGCGGCACCGTCGTGAAGGCCGGGCCGAACGGCGGCGGCGACGGTCCCGCGTACGGCAACGCCGTTGTGATCAAGCATGCCAACGGCATGTACTCGCAGTACGCCCACCTGTCGCGGATCGACGTACGCATCGGCGAGACCGTGAAGACGGGCGAGAAGATCGCCCTCTCCGGCAACACCGGCAACTCCAGCGGTCCGCACCTGCACTTCGAGATCCGCCACACCGCCGACTACGGTTCCGCGGTCAACCCGGTCTCGTTCCTGTACAAGGAGGGCGTCCGGGTCTGACCCGGACGGGCGGGCCCCCGCTACTCCCCGGAACCCGGGCTGTGCGCCCGGGTGACCAGCTCGCAGGCGACTTCGAGGACGGCCTTGCGCTTGTCCTCGGGGTCGCCTTCGAGGTCCTTGAGGGCGAACATGCCGGCGTGCATCGCGAAGAGCGCGGTGACGCAGCGCACCTGGTCGGTCAGGGGTGCCTCGGGTTCCTTGATCAGGTCGATCACGGCGAGGAGGCGGTCCTTGATGGTGCCCCCGATGCTGAGATCCCGTACGGTCGCCTGGTTCTCCTGCATGAACCGGAAGAGCGGGGCGGTCGATGCCAGGGCCTCGCTGTAGCGGTGCAGGAGCTCCTGCTTCGTCTCCAGGGTGCGGGGCTGCTCCCTGCCCCATGCGATCAGCTCCTCGATCGGCCGGTTCCGGTCGTCGAAGATGCTGACCAGGATGTCTTCCTTGGTCTTGAAGTGGTAATACAGCGCGGCCTTGGTGACATCCAGCCGCTCGGAGATTTCGCGCAGGGAGGTCTTCTCGTAGCCCTGTTCGGCGAAGAGCTCCAGGGCGACGTCCTGGATCCGCTGGCGCGTGTTGCCCCGGCGTGGCTGCGGCGTGCTGCCCATGACGCTCTCCTCGAAGCTTACTTGACGACCGGCTAGTTACCCGTCTACTTTGCCCAGTGTAGTCAACTAGCCGGGCGGCAAGTAAGTCCCCGGTGTGCACCGGGGAACAGGGGAGTGGGGACCAATGTCCGATGTGAAGAAGGCAGCAGGCGGGGAGGCGGGCGACCTGCCCGCCGGAATACCCGGGAAGCAGCAGCGCAGCGTACGGGTGGTGATGCTGGCCCTGATGATCACGATGCTGCTCGCCATGCTGGACAACCTGATCGTCGGTACGGCCATGCCGACGATCGTCGGTGACCTCGGCGGCCTGGAGCACCTGTCCTGGGTCGTCACCGCGTACACGCTGGCCACTGCGGCCTCCACCCCCATCTGGGGCAAGCTCGGTGACATGTACGGGCGCAAGGGCGTGTTCCTCACGTCCATCGTGCTCTTCCTGATCGGCTCGGTGCTGAGCGGAATGGCCCAGGACATGGGCCAGCTGATCGGCTTCCGGGCGGTCCAGGGGCTCGGTGCGGGCGGACTGATGGTCGGCGTCATGGCGATCATCGGCGACCTGGTGCCGCCCCGTGAGCGCGGCAAGTACCAGGGCATGATGGCCGGTGTCATGGCCGTCGCCATGATCGGCGGACCGCTGGTCGGCGGCACCATCACCGACCACCTCGGCTGGCGCTGGAGCTTCTACATCAACCTGCCGCTGGGCGCGATCGCCCTGGCCATGGTCACCGCCGTGCTGCACCTGCCGAAGCGGGGGCGCACCGAGGCGAAGGTCGACTACCTCGGCGCCGGGCTGCTGACCCTCGGCATCACCGCGATCGTGCTGGTCACCACCTGGGGCGGTTCGGAGTACGACTGGAACTCCGCCGTGATCATGGAGCTCATCGCGATCGGTGCCGCCGCGCTCGTCGGTTTCCTCTTCGTCGAGACGAAGGCCGCAGAACCGATCATCCCGCTGCACATCTTCCGCAACCGCAACTTCACCCTGATGTCCGTCGTCGGTTTCATGTCGGGCTTCGTGATGTTCGGCGCGGTGCTCTTCCTGCCGCTGTACCAGCAGTCCGTCCAGGGTGCGTCGGCGACCAACTCGGGGCTGCTGCTCCTGCCGATGCTGCTGTCGATGATGGCCGTGTCGCTGATCGCCGGACGGGTCACCACCAGCACCGGCAGGTACAAGATCTTCCCCGTCGTGGGCTCGGCCCTGATGGTGACCGGTCTGTTCCTGCTCTCGCAGATGGACACCGGCACCACCCGCCTCACCTCGGGCATCTACATGGCGGTGCTCGGCGCGGGCATGGGCTTCCTGATGCAGATCACGATGCTCGTCGCGCAGAACAGCGTGGACATGAGGGACATGGGAGTCGCCTCCTCCGCGACCACCCTCTTCCGCACGCTCGGCAGCTCCTTCGGCGTCGCGATCATGGGGGCGCTGTTCACCGGGCGGGTGCAGGACGAGATGGCGGCCCGCGGTGGCGGGGGAGCCACGGCGAAGTCCGCGCAGCTGGACGCGGCGAGCCTGGCGAAGCTGCCGGACGCGGTGCGTGAGGCGTACCAGTTCGCGGTGTCGTCCGGTACGCACATCGCGTTCCTGGTGGGCGCCTCGGTGGGCGTCGTGGCCCTGCTCGCATCGGTGTTCGTCAAGGAGGTCCCGCTGCGGGGAGCGGCCCCGGAGGTCACGTCACCGGACAGCACGGAGACACCGGCCGCGGCCGGTGAGGCCAGGCAGTCCGAGACCGTCTGACCGTTCACGGCACACGAGCGGCGCAGGAGCGGCGCACGGCGTACGGGCTGGCGTACCGAGTGGCCCACGGCGTACGAGCCCGCGTACGAGCGGCGTACGGACGAGCCCGCGTACCGAGTGGCCCACGGCGTACGGGCCCGCGCACGAGCTGCTCGTACGGACGGGCCCGCGTGCGAGCGGCTCACCGCGCCGACGGCGTACGGGCTGTGCACGAGCCCGCGTACGAGGAGGCTCCCGGGGCGCGCCCCGGGAGCCTCCTCCTGTATCCGGTTCAGCCGCCGGTCCGTCTGCGGCCGGTCCCCGCGCTCTCCCCGTCGCCGCTGTCCGGTGTGCGCTGTTCGGACAGGCGCAGGACAGGGAAGCTGCCGGTGTTCGTCGGCGCGTGCTCGGGCAGCCACAGCACGGCGATCGCCCCGCCCGTGCCCTTCGCCGCCCCGTCGGGCCCCGCGTTGCGGAAGGTCAGCCGGGCCCCCAGGACCCGGGCCTGACCGGCGGCGATCGTCAGTCCGAGACCGTGCCCGTGCCCGGCCCGGTCGCTGCTTCCGGTACGGAACCGGCTCGGGCCCTCACGCAGCAGCGCCGCCGGGAACCCGGCACCGTGATCGCGGATCCGCACCACCCGGCCCTCGACCGTGACCTCCACCGGCGTGGCACCGTGCTTGGCGGCATTGCCCAGCAGATTGCCGAGGATCCGCTCCAGCCGGCGCGGATCGGTGCTGACCCAGGACTCGTGCACGACCTGCACCCGCACATCCGGGTCCAGCAGCGCGACCCGCCGGCTGACGAACTCGCCCAGCGCGATCTCCTGCAGCTCGGCCCGTTCCGACGCGCTGTCCAGCCGCGCCACCTCCAGCACGTCCTCGACCAGGGTGCGCATCGCCTGCGCCCGGTCCCGTACGAGCTCGGTGGGGCGGCCCGGAGGCAGCAGCTCGGCCGCCGTCAGCAGACCCGTCACCGGCGTACGCAGCTCGTGCGCGATGTCCGCGGTGACCCGGCGCTCCGCCTCGATCCGTTCGTGCAGCGCGTCCGTCAGCGCGTCCACCGCGCGGGCCAGCTCGTCGGTCTCGTCCTGGACCACGCCGCCGACGGCCTCCCGTACCCGTACATCCGTCTGGCCCTGCGCGACCCTGCCCGCCGCGGCAGCCGCCTTGCGCAGCCGGCGCGACAGCTGCCCGCCGATCAGCACGCCCAGCGCACAGCCGCCGAACACCACCGAGACCGAGCCGATGATCAGTGCCCGGTCGAGGTCCCCCATCACCGTGGCGGTGCGGTCGGCGAAAGGGGTGTGCAGCGAGAGGACATTGCCGTTGCCGACCGGCACGGCCGCCCACACGTCGGGCACCCCGTTCTTGAGCTCCTGGACATGCGTGGCACGCCGGTTCCGGCTGGTCTCCGCGCGCAGGCTGCGCGGCATCGTCGGGTCGTTGAGCTTGGCGCCGAACCGGGGATCGGCCTTCTGCGTCTTCTTCGCCTCGTACAGCAGCTGCGCGTACTTCAGCCGTTCCAGCTGGACCTCGCGCGCGTTCTCCAGCATCGAGACCCGGGCGGCGTTGTGGACGACGAAGCTGAGCGCGACCGCGGTCAGCGCACCGACCGCGGCGATGGCGATGCTGATCTTCCAGCGGACACCCGTCCGCAGGGCGAGCCGCTTCATGGCCTGAGTTTGTAGCCGAAGCCGCGGACCGTCTCGATCCGGTCCTGGCCGATCTTGGTGCGCAGGCGCTGCACATGGACATCCACGACCCGGGTGTCACCGCCCCACCCGTAGTCCCAGACCCGCTCCAGGAGCTTGTCGCGGGAGAGCACCGTGCCGGGCGCGGCGGAGAACTCCAGCAGCAGCCGCATCTCGGTCGGGGTCAGCGCCACCTGTTCGCCGGCCCGGTGGACCTCCATGCCCTCGGTGTCGACCTCCAGGTCGCCGAAGGCCAGCACCCCGCCGACGTGCTGCGGCTCCGGCTCCCCGTTGCCCGGCTGCCCGCCCGACGCATGGCCGAAGCGCCGCAGCACGGCGCGGATCCGGGCGACCAGGACCGCCCCGTCGAAGGGCTTGGTGACGTAGTCGTCGGCACCGGCCTCCAGGCCGAGCACCACATCGATCGAGTCGGCCCGTGCCGACAGCATGATCACGGGGACGGTCGACTCGTCGCGGATACGGCGGCAGAGGCTGACCCCGTCGAGGCCCGGCACCATCACATCGAGCAGGGCGATGTCGGGACGGTCGGCCCGGAACGCCTCCAGGCCCGACAGGCCGTCGGGCATCGCGGTCACCGCGAAGCCGTCGCGCTCCAGCGCCAGCTGGGTGGCCTCGCGGATGACGTCGTCGTCCTCGACGAACAGGACGTGGGTCTCGGCCATCGGACTGCTCTCAGTTCTCCGCCGGCTGAGCGGATCCCGGAAGACCGGCCTCTCCGTCACCGACGGCTCGGTTGAAGTCGTTGTGCACCCGGTCGTGCTCGCTGAACCGGTTGTTCGCCCAGTGGTAGGTGATCACTTCCTCGCCGGAGGGGTACGCGACCGAGTCCTTCTTCCCGTACACCTGGGCCGTCACCACCAGATCACCGCGGTCGATGGTGCCGTACACCGCGGGCTGCTCGATGGCGAACACGTTCTCGTACGTGCCGTTGCTCCGCGGGCGGTACACATAGGTGCCGACGCCCACCGAGTCGCCGCAGGTCATCACGTTGACCACGACGTCGGGCGAGGAGGCGCCGGTCAGGGTGCCGTACGAGGAGTCCACCGGGTACTCGGAACCGCTGCAGGGCTTCAGGTCCGTCCTGACCCGCTCGCCGACCTTGGGGTCGCCCTTGAGCAGCGACACGGGATCGACCCGGGGCGTGGGCTTCGCCGTGGACGGCGGATGGACGCTCGGCGTGACCTGGGCGGCCGGCTCGGTGCCCGCCGGGCCCTCGTCACGGGTGCCGGTCCCGCCGGTGGCGCAGCCGGCCGCGAGCAGCCCGAAGGCGGCGAGCCCGACCAGAGTCGTGGTGCTCGCCGCCCAGCCGGTCAGGGCCCGGCCACGCCCTCCGGCGGCCTCGCGGCCGCCGTCGTCCCTTCCGCCGCCGCGGTCGTCGCCGCTGCCGCTGTCACCGCTGGCTGTCAGGCCGCGCACCGCTCCCGCCCCCGTTCGTCCATACGCCCACCCGCCTGCGCCCGTACCCGCGCCGTCGCCCGCGTACGCGCCGGGGCGCCGACGGCCGGAACACGGCCGGCCGCGGTCGGTCCCTGCTCCTCGCGGAGCCGGGCCTCCGTGCTCGCCGCCTCACGGCTCTCCAGCTCCTCGCGCAAGCGCGCCAGCGCGCGGTGCAGCGTGCTCTTCACCGTACCGGTCGACATGCCGAGCGCCGCCGCCGTCTCCTCCGTGCTCATCTGCTCCCAGTGTCGCAGCACGACGACGCTGCGCTGCTTGGGAGCCAGGACGCCCAGCACGTCCATCAGCAGGGCGCGGTCGGCGCGCTGCTCGCTGCCGTCCTCGACGCTCGCGTCGGGCAGCTGCTCGGTGGGGACCTCGTCCAGCTTGCGGGCCCGCCACCACTCGGTCCGGGTGTTGATCATGACGCGACGCAGATAGGCGTCGGCGAGGGACTTGTCGGCGATGCCGTCCCAGCGGCCGTACGTACGGACCAGGGCGGTCTGCAGCAGGTCCTGCGCGTCCACCGGGTCCGGAACCAGTCGGCGTGCACTGCGCAGCAGTGCCTCCTGCCGAGTGCGTACGTACTCCTCGAATTCGAGCACCTCGCCCTGCGCCATTCCAACCGCCTCCGTCCCCGTAGAACCCCGTAGAACCGCCGCCAGCCATCGATCGGTCGGGCTGACGTCGATGACGGTACGGAGCTGTTGTCACGGGGCTGTGCGGAGCAGCCATACGCCGACGCACGGCTGTCCATCAGTTGTGTAACAGCGGCGGAGCCAGGAGCCGCGGGGTCAGCTCAGCGGCAGCCGGTAATGGCCGTCGGCCAGCGGTTCGACGAGGCCGTCCGCGACCAGTCCGTCCAGTGCGCGAGCCCGTTGCACCGGCTCGTCCCACACCGCGTCCAGTGCCGACTGCGGCACCGGCGTCACGGCGTCGCGCAGCACGGCGAGCAGCCGCCCGCGCACCTGCCGGTCGGTGCCGGCGTAGGTCTGACCACGCCGCGGGGGCCCCTGGTGGGCGGGCTTCCCGGCCAGCCGCCAGGCACACTGCCCGGCGATCGGACACTGGGTGCAGTCCTCGTTCTTGGCGGTGCAGACGAGGGCGCCGAGCTCCATCGTCGCGGCGGCCCAGCGGGCGGCCCGCTCGTCCTCCTCGGGGAGCAGCGCGCGGGCGAGCTTGCGCTCGGCGGCGGTGGTCGCGTTCGGCGGGTACTGGATGCCGGTCGCGGCCCGGGCGAACACCCGGCGGACGTTCGTGTCGAGTACGGCATGGCGCTGCCCGTACGCGAACGAGGCCACCGCCGCCGCGGTGTACTCACCGATCCCGGGCAGGGCGAGCAGCTGACCGTGCTCGCTCGGTACGTCGCCGCCGTGCCGTTCCGTTATTGCCTGCGCGGCTCCGTGCAGGCGGAGCGCGCGGCGCGGGTAGCCGAGCCGGCCCCAGGCACGGACCGCCTCACCGGGCGGCTCGGCAGCCAGGTCCGCCGGGCGCGGCCAGCGGGCCATCCACTGTTCGTACACCGGAAGGACCCGGCTGACGGGGGTCTGCTGCAGCATGAACTCGCTCACCATCACACCCCAGGCGCCCGCTTCGGGACGGCGCCAGGGCAGATCGCGGGCGTGCTGTTCGAACCACCCGATGACGGGAGCATGGAGGGAGGCGGGGGGCGTCTGTGTCGCAGTCATGGCAGTCATCGCACCCACGATCCTGGCACGGAAGCGCAGACGAGGGCTCCGCGCACGGTGGTGTCGCTCCTCCTGGGGGCCCTTGGAGTGATAATGCCACCCGTCTGTCCCCCCGGAATCCGGCAACCGGCCCAAGGGGGCTCCCCCCGGGGGCGTCAGTGCCGTCCGTGCCGCCGCCGGGATCCCCCGCTCCGCCGCCGGGACCGGACCGCCGTCCCCGTACTCGGCCCCGGCCCCGACACCAGGGCCGCCACCGGCGCCCCGCTGCCCCGTACCGTTTGGGCGAGCGACCGGGTCGGCCGGTACAGCACGGCGACCGCCGCGGCCGACACCGCGGCACCCAGCAGCAGGCCGACCGCCACGTCGTGCGGGTAGTGCACCCCGACGAAGACCCGGGAGAAGGCCATCAGCAGGGCCAGGGGCACGGTGAGCCAGGCCAGCCGGGGCCGGGCGATCGCCAGGGCGACGGCTGCCGCTCCGGCGATCGCGGAGTGGTTGCTGGGGAACGACCAGTCGCCCGTCGGCGGACACGGCACCAGCGAGGCCGCCGCCCCGACGACCGTCCGGCACGGCCGCTCCTCGTCCACCATCGACTTGAGCACCTCGCTGCCCACATAGGCGAAGGCCGTCGCGAGGGGCGCGAGCACCGCCAGCGCCAGGGCGGCCTCGTCCGCCCGGCGGGCACGCCACCACCCGGTGATGAAAAGAACGCCGAAGACCAGGAGACCGAGCTCCGTCCATGTCTCGGCCACGTGTTGCACCCATGACGGCATGTCATGAGCGAAGTCGGTGATGTCCCGGTAGAGCGGCGCAGTAGCTGAACTATCCATGTGACAGAGGGTAGTCAACGAAATCCAGTGGTCATCTTCGGCGGTCCAGGGGCCCGATCCGGCGGAAGTACGGGCCCGAACAGGCCGAACCGGGATGATGATCCGCAAAACTTCGGGTTCGGGCGGCGGGTGGGGCGGGAGTCGGCGCCGATCTCTCGTACAGTTTGCGCTGTGGGATCTTTGCGTAATCCGATCGGGCCGCTTCCCTCCACCATCTACTGGCGACGGAGGGCGGTAGCGGCGACGCTGGTCGCGCTGCTCGTGTTGCTGATCGTATGGGCCGTCACCTCCGGCGGTGGCAAGGCGAACACGGACGACTCCCGGCCCGGCGGATCGGGTCCCGTGCGCGAGATCACCCCCGGCCCCACCCCGTCCGGCCCGGCCATCGGCCAACAGCCGGGCGGGCGCGACGAGTCGGACGACTCGGGCGGGAGCGACGGAGACGCCACCGGTACGGGCGCGGGCTCCGGCGGCGCGAGCGGTGGCAGCGACGGTACGGACACCGGCAGCGGTACGGGCGCCGGAGCAGGTGGCGCGAGCGGCGCCGGTGCGGCGACCGGTCAGCAGGTCCCGGCGGACTCGCCGCTCCCCAACTGCGCCGCCGACGCACTCCAGTTGAGCCTGAAGACCGAGCTCAGCTACAGCCCCGGCGAGAAGCCGAAGTTCCGGTTGGTCGCCAGGAACACCTCGTCCACCACCTGCAAGGCCGACTTCGGGCCGAAGAGCGCGGTGCTCACCATCACCGAGGCGGGGGGCGACGACAACCAGGTGTGGTCCTCCAAGGACTGCCCGCGCAACGCCGGCAGCCTGCTGCTGAAGGTCCCCGCGGGTGCGACCGTCGTCCACACCGTGGAGTGGGACCGGAAGAAGAGCGTCCCGAAATGCGCGACGCCGCCGTCGGGAACCGCCGGGCCCGGTACGTACCTGGTCGAGGCGAAGGCGCCGGGCGAGCCGGTGCAGCGGGCCTCGTTCGTCCTCGCGAAGGACTGAGCCGCGAAGGGCCGAGCGGTGAGGGGCCGAGTCGTGAGGGGTCGAATCGCGAAGGGCTGAGTCACGGACGGCTGACCCGCGAAGGGCCGAGTCGCGAAGGGCCGCGTCACGGAGGGGCGAATCGCGAAGGGCCGAGGGGGCGGGCCGGCGGGCGGGGGGCCGAGGGCGGTCCCGGAAACGCCGCGGGGCCCGGTCTCCCGGGCCCCGCGCGGTACGGCTACACGTAGCGTTCGAGAATCGACGACTCGGCCAGCCGCGACAGGCCCTCGCGTACGCTCCGCGCCCGCGCCTCGCCGACCCCGTCGACCGTCTGGAGGTCGTCCACGCTGGCGGCGAGGAGCTTCTGCAGGCCACCGAAGTGCTCCACCAGCCGGTCGATGATCGCCCCGGGCAGCCGGGGCACCTTCGCCAGCAGCCTGAAGCCGCGCGGCGAGACCGCCGAATCCAGTGTTTCCGGCGAGCCGCTGTACCCCAGCGCCCTTGCCACCACCGGGAGTTCGAGCAGTTCGGTGTGGGAGAGCGCGTCCAGTTCGGTCAGCGCCTCGGCGACCGTGCGGGACCGCTTGGCGGTCGGCTCCGGCACGTAGTCGCGCACGACCAGCTCACGCTCCGGCTCGACGCCCGCGATCAACTCGTCGAGCTGGAGGGAGAGAAGCCGGCCGTCGGTGCCCAGCTCCACCACGTACTCCGCGATCTCGGTCGCGATCCGGCGGACCATCTCCAGCCGCTGCGCGACGGCCGTCACGTCCCGGACCGTCACCAGGTCCTCGATCTCCAGCGCCGAGAGCGTGCCCGCGACCTCGTCGAGCCGGAGCTTGTACCGCTCCAGGGTGGCGAGCGCCTGATTGGCGCGGGAGAGGATCGCGGCGGACTCCTCCAGGACCCGGCGCTCCCCGTCCACGTACAGCGCGATCAGACGCATCGACTGGGAGACGGAGACGACCGGGAAGTTGCACTGCTTGGAGACCCGGTCCGCCGTGCGGTGGCGGGTGCCGGTCTCCTCGGTGGGGATGGAGGCGTCCGGGACCAGCTGCACGCCGGCCCGCAGGATCTTGGTCATGTCCTTGTCGAGGATCAGCGCCCCGTCGAGCTTGGCCAGCTCACGCAGGCGCGTCGCGGTGAACTCCACGTCCAGCACGAATCCGCCGGTGCACATCGACTCCACGGTCTTGTCCATGCCGAGCACGATCAGTCCGCCGGTGTTGCCGCGGAGAATGCGCTCCAGGCCGTCCCGCAGCGCCATTCCGGGCGCGACGGCGCTCAACGAGGCGCGCATCAGCGCCTCGTTACCGGTGCCTTGGCCGGACTTTCCGGGCGATGCTGCCCGGTCGCTGGCTGCCACTGCACTCCTCCGGTCACAGGTTTGCGGTGCCCTTACGTCACTCATACCGTTCGTACGGACGGGCGAGACCAGGGCAAAGTCTACCGGCGCGCGCTCTCCTCCTGTGGGGCCTGTGCGCGAGACCGGCGCGGGAGCACGCTCAGAGCATCGCCCATGTTGGCGACTTCTGTGACCTTCATACCGGCCGGGATCTTCCCCGGGTCGGCCGGAACCAGCGCGTGCGTGAAGCCCAGACGGTGCGCCTCGGCCAGCCTGCGCTGGACCCCCGTGACCCGTCTGACCTCGCCCGCGAGGCCCACCTCGCCGATCGCCACCAGGTTCTTGGGCAGGGGTGTGTCACTGGCGGCGCTGGCCAGTGCCAGCGCGACCGCGAGATCCGCGGCGGGCTCGGAGAGCTTCACCCCGCCGACGGTCGCGCTGTAGATGTCCCGCTTGCCGAGCGAGCTGATCCGGCCGCGCTGCTCCAGAACGGCCAGCATCATCGACACCCGGGACGTCTCCAGCCCCGAGGTGGTGCGCCGGGGCGAAGGGATCTGGGAATCGACCGTCAGCGCCTGCACCTCGGCGACGAGCGGGCGCTTGCCCTCCAGGGTGACGGTCAGGCAGGTGCCGGGCACGGGCTCGTCGCGCCGGGTGAGGAACAGCCCGGACGGGTCGGCGAGGCCGGTGATGCCCTCGTCGTGCAGCTCGAAACAGCCGACCTCGTCGGTCGCGCCGTACCTGTTCTTGACTCCCCGTACGAGCCGGAGGCGGGCGTGGCGGTCGCCCTCGAAGGACAGCACCACATCGACGAGATGCTCCAGCAGCCGCGGCCCGGCGATCGCCCCGTCCTTGGTGACATGGCCGACCAGGAGCGTCGACATGCCGCGCTCCTTGGAGGCCCGGATGAGGGCGCCAGCGACCTCCCGGACCTGTGCCATGCCGCCGGGCGCCCCGTCGATCTCGGGCGAGGCGACGGTCTGCACGGAGTCGAGGACCAGGAGCGACGGCTTGACGGCGTCCAGATGGCCGAGGACCGCGGACAGGTCGGTCTCGGCGGCGAGATACAGATGGTCGTTGATCGCCCGGATCCGGTCGGCGCGCAGGCGTACCTGGCTGGCGGACTCCTCGGCGGTGACGTAGAGCGTGCGGTGGTCGTCGCTCGCCGCCTTGGCGGCCACGTCCAGCAGCAGCGTCGACTTCCCGACGCCCGGCTCGCCCGCGAGCAGCACGACGGCACCGGGGACGAGACCGCCGCCGAGCACCCGGTCCAGCTCGCCGACGCCGGTCGACCGGGCGGTGGCCTGCCGGCTGTCGACCTGGCCGATGGGGAGCGCGGCGCTGCTGACCCGGCCGGCCGCGGTGGTCCGCACGGCGGGGGCGCCGCCGAACTCCTCGACCGTCCCCCACGCCTGGCATTCGGGGCAGCGGCCGAGCCACTTGGCGGTCGTCCAGCCGCATTCGGTGCAGCGGTAGGACGGCCGGTCCTTCGCGGATTTCGTACGGGCAGCCATGGCGCAACCGTATAGGTGGGGACCGACAGTGCCGCCGGGCGCGGTCCGCGGGCGGCGCCCGGCGCGCGCCGACGTCCGCCGACGGACCGGACACATCCGCCGGAACCAGGGATTCCGACCCTGTGAATCCGGGATTCCTGTCCCCTTTTGAGCGATACGTTCACCCGTAAGGATTAAATGTGTTGGAGGGGCGCTAAAGGCGTGCTCTGCGCTGCCTACGGTCGCCGGGTGACGAGCAGCAGACTGGAGCACCCCACGCACACCACCGGCGCACACCGGACGCGGCGCCGTGCGCCCCACTCCTCGACGCAGCCTTCGCCGCGGCAGCCTCCCGCACGTGACGAGCCGCACCTCGACGGCCTCTTCACCTACTGCCTCTCCGTGCTCTGCGACCACGAGGCCGCCACCGAGGCGCTCGGCGGTGTGCTCGCGATCGCGGAACGGCAGGACGGCCGGTGCCCGGAGGGCGAGGAGGAACGTAAATCCTGGCTGTACGCGCTGGCCAGATGGATGTGTCTGCGCAGGCTCGCCGAGCAGGGGCAGGGCCGTCGGGCGCACCGCCGCAAGGCCGGGGGGAAGCTGCCGGCAGGGCAGCAGGCCAAGCAGCCGGGACACCAGCCGGCCCAGCGGGAACGGGAGAAGAAGCGGGCGGCGGGCGGTCCTCCGGGCAAGCAGCCGAGCGGGCCGGCCACCCAGGGGGCGCGCGCGGGACGCCGTACGCCCCCCGCCGCCGTCGTCAAGCCGTCGGCCGGCTTCACGCCGGGCGGCGCCCCGGCGGGCCGGCCCCCCGCCCCCACCCATGAGCCCGGGGCCGCCGCCGAGGCGCACCGCCGCGAACTCGCCCAGCTGGCCTGGCCGGAGGCCGCGGGCACCACCCCCGAACAGCGCGAGGCGCTCGAACTCGCCGTGCGCCACCGTCTCGCCCCGCGCGCCGTCGCCTCCGTCCTGGGCCTCGAACCCGCGACCGCCCGCGAGCTCCTGGCCGCCGCGGCCTGCGAAGTGGAACGCACCCGCGCCGCCCTCGCCGTCGTCGAGACCGGCAACTGCCCCACCATCGCCCGGCTCACCGGTGACCGCCGCGTCCTGCTCTCCGCCACCCTGCGCCGCGAACTCGTCCGCCATGTCGACGACTGCCCCCGCTGCCGCCGGGCCGCCGAGCGGGCCGGCGCCCAGGGCCCGTGGCCGGGCGCGGCCGTCAACCCGGCCGCCGCGCTGCCGGTCGTCGCGGCGCCCCGGCCGTCCGCGTACGTCGCGATGGCGCACGCCCGGCGGAACCGGTCCGGCGGCCCGCGCTTCGACCGGGCAGGCTTCCCCATGGACCCGAAGGACCGCGCCGCGCGCCGGGACCGGCTGCGCGCCAGGGTCGTGACGACGACGGTGGTGGCGACGGTCGTCGCGGCCCCGGTGATCGCGCTGTGGACCGCCTACCGCGGCGCGCCGCAGACCGGCGAGGGCCACGAGGGCTCCTCGGTCACCGCGACGGAGACGGAGACGGACACGGGCCACGGCCCCGACGGCGCCCCGGACGGCCATTACGAGAACGCGGGCAACGCCCGTCCCCAGCCCGGCGCCCCCTTCGAGGACGGCCGCGGCCCGGACGTCTCGGCCGAGGTGATCAGCTTCGGGCCGGTGCGGGGCGGCATCGGCGGGCTCGCCGTCGAGGCCCGCTCGTCCGGCGGCACGGCACTGGTCCGCCTGACCGCCCCGGGCGGCGCACCGGTCGCGTGGTCGGCCCGGGCGGACACGTCCTGGCTGCGCCTCAGCAGCACCTCGGGAACGCTCGCCGCGGGCGGGAGCACCACGATCCGCGTCCTCGTGGACCGTCTGCGGGAACCCGCCGGTCCCTGGAGCGCGCGCATCGCCCTGGCCCCGTCGGGGTCGGTCGTGGCGGTCCGGGGGCCCGGGGCGGCGGCACCGTCCCCCGGCGGCCCGGGGCATTCGGGTCCGCCCGCCCCTTCGGGTCCGTCCGTACCGTCGCAGCCGTCGTCCTCGCCGGGCCCCACCCGGCCGGCCGACCCGACCCCCGACCCGACGGGCTCCACTGACCCCGCGCCGACGCCGACCGGTCCGACACCGTCCCCGGACCCGACCGGCCCGTCGACGCCCACCGACCCGGGCGCGGGTACGGGCGGTTCCCCACCGAGGGGCTGAAGGCCGGAGCAGAACGTCCGCAGGACCGGCGGCGCCCGGCGCCGCCCGGCGGCGCCCGGCGGCCACGGGGCGCCCGGCCGGTGCCGCGTCCCGCGCCGACGGGCGACGTGCAGGAGGGTCTCCCCGCGCGGGGCGGGCGCCGCCACCCCGCCGCGGCAGCCACCCCGCCGCGGCAGCCACCCCGCCGCGGCAGCCGTCACCCCGCCGCGGCAGCCGTCACACCGCGGCAGCCACCCCGCCGCGGTAGCCGTCACGCCGCCGCAGCCGTCACGCCGGATCCGCCGGGTGCGGTGCCATCGGCAGCAGCGAGGACAGGCGCTCCTCGCACAGCTCGACCAGCCGGTCGTACCCCTTCTTGCCCATCAGCTCGACGAGTTCCGGCCGGTACGAGACGTACACCGGCTCCCCGGCCCCGTGCGCGGACGTCGCCGACGTGCACCACCAGTGCAGGTCGTGACCGCCCGGACCCCAGCCCCTGCGGTCGTACTCGCCGATCGAGACCTGGAGCACGCGCGTGTCGTCGGGCCGGTCGATCCAGTCGTACGTACGCCGGATCGGCAGCTGCCAGCAGACGTCCGGCTTGGTCTCCAGGGGCTCCTTGCCCTCCCGCAGCGCCAGGATGTGCAGCGAGCAGCCCGCGCCCGCCGCGAACCCGGGACGGTTCTGGAAGATGCACGAACCCTGCCAGCGCCGCGTCTGGCGTTCCCCGTCTTCGTCGACCTCGACCCAGCCCGTCTCCGTACCGACGTCGTGGAACTGCCACAGCTCGGGAGTCAGCCGCTCGACGTGGCCCGCCACCCGCTCCTCGTCGTCCTCGTCCGAGAAGTGCGCGCCCAGCGTGCAGCACCCGTCGTCCGCACGCCCCGCCTGGATGCCCTGGCAGCCGCTGCCGAAGATGCAGGTCCACCTGGAGGTCAGCCAGGTCAGGTCGCAGCGGAAGACCTGCTCGTCGTCCGCGGGGTCGGGGAACTCGACCCAGGCGCGTGCGAAGTCGATTCCCGTTTCGTCTTCGGACCGGATCGGTCCGTTCGCTTCCTGTTGCTGCATCTCCTGCTTCGTTCTCTGCTTCTTCGTGATTTTGCCCGGCTTCGCCTTTTTCGTCTTTGGCACGCGCCAAGGGTAAGTCCGCCGCCCCGGTAGCGTTCCGGGTATGAGACTCGGAGTCCTCGACGTGGGTTCGAACACAGTGCATCTGCTGGTGGTGGATGCGCACCCGGGCGCCCGGCCGCTGCCCGCGCACTCGCACAAGGCCGAGCTGCGCCTGGCCGAACTCCTCGACGAGGACGGTGCGATCGGCCCCCACGGTGTGGACCGGCTCGTGGAGACGCTCGCCGATGCGCTCCAGGCCGCCGAGGACAAGGGGTGCGAGGACGTCCTGCCCTTCGCCACGTCCGCCGTGCGGGAGGCCGACAACGCCGACCAGGTGCTGGCCCGGGTGCGCGACGAGACGGGCATCGACCTCGCCGTCCTCAGCGGCGCGGAGGAGGCCCGGCTCACCTTCCTCGCCGCCCGCCGCTGGTTCGGCTGGTCGGCGGGGCGGCTGCTGGTGCTGGACATCGGGGGCGGCTCGCTGGAGGTCGCGTACGGCATGGACGAGGAGCCGGACGCGGCGGTGTCGCTGCCGCTCGGGGCCGGCCGGCTGACCGCCGGGTGGCTGCCGGGCGATCCGCCGGACCCGGCGGACGTGAAGGCGCTGCGCCGCCATGTCCGGGCCCGGATCGCCCGGAGCGTCGGGGAGTTCACCCGCCTCGGGCGCCCCGACCATGTCGTCGGTACCTCCAAGACCTTCAAGCAGCTCGCCAGGATCGCGGGCGCCGCACGCTCCACCGACGGCCTGTACGTGCAGCGCGGCCTCACCCGCAAGGCGCTGGAGGAGTGGGTGCCGAAGCTGGCCGCGATGACCGTCGAGCAGCGGGTCACCCTGCCCGGCGTCTCCGAGGGCCGGGCCGCGCAGCTGCTGGCCGGGGCGCTGGTCGCGGAGGGGGCCATGGATCTGTTCGGGGTCGACGAACTGGAGATCTGCCCCTGGGCGCTGCGCGAGGGCGTCATCCTGCGCCGTCTGGACCATCTGCCGGCGGAGCCCACGGAGCGGGCCGCGTCGCGCTGAGCGCGCGAGGGGGAGGCACCCGCGCAGGGGGAGCGCCCGTGCCGCGCGGAAGCAGCCTCTGAACCGGCTGCGGCCGATGCGGCAGCCGGGGAGCGCCCGTGCCGCGCGCAAGCAGCCCCGCCGAGGGGGCATTCCGCCCCGGACCGCCCCGCGGAGGTGGCCGGAAGCCCGCCATGGCCCTTCTCACTTTCCGCCCGGGGCTCTCGGCGGGGCGTACCACTGCCCGTACGCTGTCCCAGTGGCAGAACCAGTGGTGCGCATCCCGGATGCGAAGGTCGCCCTGTCGACGGCTTCCGTCTACCCGGAGTCGACGTCGACGGCCTTCGAGATCGCCGCGCGTCTTGGTTACGACGGTGTCGAGATCATGGTGTGGACCGACCCCGTCAGCCAGGACATCGAGGCCCTGAGACGGCTCTCGGACCATCACCAGGTGCCGATCCTCGCCGTCCACGCGCCCTGTCTGCTGATCACCCAGCGCGTCTGGTCCACCGATCCGTGGGTGAAGCTCCAGCGGGCCCGTGCCGCCGCGGAGAAGCTCGGGGCGACGACCGTCGTCGTCCACCCGCCGTTCCGTTGGCAGCGCAACTACGCGCGCGACTTCGTCACCGGGATCTGGCGCATGGCGGACGAGACCGATGTGCGGTTCGCCGTCGAGAACATGTACCCCTGGCGCTACCGGGACCGCGAGATGCTGGCGTACGCCCCCGACTGGGACGTCACCAACGACGACTACCGGCACTTCACCGTGGACCTCTCGCACACCGCGACGGCCCGCACGGACGGCATGGCGATGGTGGACCGGATGGGCGACCGGCTCGCCCACATCCACCTCGCCGACGGCAAGGGCTCCAACAAGGACGAGCACCTGGTGCCCGGCCGCGGCGACCAGCCCTGCGCCGAACTCCTGGAACACCTGGCCCGTACCGGCTTCGACGGCCATGTCGTCATCGAGGTCAACACCCGTCGCGCCATGTCCACCGCCGAACGCGAGGCCGACCTGGCGGAGGCGCTGGCCTTCACCCGGCTCCACCTGGCGTCGTCCTCCGCCGGGGCACCGCGTCCGTGACCGGCGGCCGCACCGACGACGAGGCCCCCGCGGACCCCGCACCCAGGCGCCGCGGCCGCCCCTCCCGCAAGGCCGGGACCACCGGCCCCGACGCCCGCGCCCGGATCCTGGAGGCGGCCCGCACCGAGTTCGCGGAGCGCGGCTACGACAAGACGTCGATCAGGGGCATCGCCAAGGCGGCGGGCGTCGACTCCGCACTCGTCCACCACTACTTCGGTACGAAGGACGAGGTCTTCGCGGCGGCCGTCGAGCTCTCCTTCGAGCCGGCCCTGGTGATCCCGGCCGTTCTCGGCGGCGGCACGGACGGCCTGGGGGAGCGGCTGGCCGGCTACTTCATCGCCGTATGGGAGAATCCGGCGTCCAGGGCCCCCCTGCTGGCGGTCATGCGCTCCGCGCTGACGCACGAGGCGGCGGCGAACGTCCTCCGCGGCTTCGTCCTGCGCCGCCTCCTGGAACGCGTCGCGGAGGCACTGGACGTACCGGACGCGACGTTCCGCGCGGAACTGGCCGCCTCGCACATGCTCGGGATCGCGATGCTGCGCTACGTCGTGCGAGCGGAACCACTGGCCTCGGCGCCCCCCGAGAAGATCGTCGAGATGGTGGCACCGACGTTGCAGCGCTACCTGACGGAACCCTGACCGCCCCGTCGCCCCGCCCCCGCGCAGCCCCCGCGCGGCACTGCCCGTGCCCGCCCTCCGCCCGGCCCACCCAGCGAGCACCCCGTCCCGCATACCGGACACGGTGTCCAGATCTTGGAGCCGGAGGCGTAGGCTCGGAGACAGTCTTCTATGTCGAAGGAGCGAGAGACGATGCCCCAGCTGAGGTCCCGCACTGTCACCCACGGCCGCAACATGGCGGGCGCCCGCGCCCTTATGCGGGCGTCGGGCGTAGCGAGCGAGGACATCGGCAAGCCGATCATCGCGGTCGCCAACTCCTTCACCGAGTTCGTCCCCGGCCACACCCACCTGGCCCCGGTCGGCCGGATCGTCTCCGACGCCGTCAAGGCCGCGGGCGCCGTGCCGCGCGAGTTCAACACGATCGCCGTCGACGACGGCATCGCGATGGGCCACGCCGGGATGCTGTACAGCCTCCCCTCCCGCGACCTGATCGCCGACTCCGTCGAGTACATGGTCGAGGCGCACTGCGCGGACGCGCTGATCTGCATCTCCAACTGCGACAAGATCACCCCCGGCATGCTGATGGCCGCGATGCGCCTCAACATCCCCACGGTCTTCGTCTCCGGCGGCCCGATGGAGGCCGGCAAGGCCACCCTCGTCGACGGCACGGTCCGCAAGCTCGACCTGATCAACGCGATCAGCGACGCCGTCAACGAGAAGGTCTCGGACGAGGACATCCTCCGCATCGAGGAGAACGCCTGTCCCACCTGCGGCAGCTGTTCCGGCATGTTCACCGCCAACTCGATGAACTGCCTGACCGAGGTCCTCGGCCTCTCCCTGCCCGGCAACGGCTCCGTCCTCGCCACGCACACCGCCCGCAAGGCGCTGTACGAGGAGGCCGGCCGCACGGTCGTCGAGATCACCAGGCGCTACTACGAGCAGGACGACGCGACGGTCCTGCCGCGCTCCATCGGCACCCGCGCCGCGTTCGACAACGCCATGGCGCTCGACATCGCCATGGGCGGCTCGACCAACACGATCCTGCACCTGCTCGCCGCGGCGCAGGAGGCCGAGCTCTCCTACGACCTCGACGACATCAACGAGGTCTCGCGCCGCGTCCCCTGCCTGTCGAAGGTCGCGCCCAACGTGGCCCCCGGCGGCACGTACTACATGGAGGACGTGCACCGGGCCGGCGGCATCCCCGCCATCCTCGGCGAGCTGCACCGCGGCGGCCTGCTCGACGAAGGCGTGCACGCGGTGCACTCCGGCTCCCTCGCCGAGTGGCTGAAGAACTGGGACGTCCGCGGCGGCTCCCCGTCCCCGGAGGCCGTCGAGCTGTGGCACGCGGCCCCCGGATGCGTCCGTTCCGCGACCGCCTTCTCGCAGTCCGAGCGCTGGGAGACCCTCGACCTGGACGCGGCCGGCGGCTGCATCCGCGACGTGGCGCACGCGTACTCCAAGGACGGCGGCCTCGCGGTCCTCAAGGGGAACCTCGCCGTGGACGGCTGCGTCGTGAAGACGGCGGGCGTCGACGAGTCGATCTGGACCTTCGAGGGCCCGGCGGTCGTCTGCGAGTCGCAGGAGGAGGCCGTCGACAAGATCCTCCGCAAGGAGATCAAGGAGGGCGACGTCGTCGTCATCCGCTACGAGGGCCCGCGCGGCGGCCCCGGCATGCAGGAGATGCTCTACCCCACGTCCTTCCTCAAGGGCCGCGGCCTCGGCAAGAGCTGCGCCCTGGTGACCGACGGCCGCTTCTCCGGCGGTACGTCGGGACTGTCCATCGGCCACGCCTCGCCGGAGGCCGCGTCGGGCGGCACGATCGCGCTGGTCGAGGACGGTGACCGGATCAGGATCGACATCCCGAACCGTTCGATCGAGCTGCTCGTCCCCGAGGCCGAGCTGACCGCCCGCCGTGAGGCGCTGAACGGCGTCTACGCGCCGAAGAACCGCGACCGCAAGGTCAGCGCGGCGCTGCGCGCGTACGCGGCGATGGCGACGAGCGCGGACCGGGGCGCGGTGCGGGACGTGTCCAAGCTCGGCTGAACCGGGCCCGGCCGCTCGGCCGAACCACGCGTGACCAGCGGCCGAACGGGACGACCCGGGCGAGGAGCGCCGGGCGGCCCCGGGCGGGAAGCCCTGGGCGGAACCGGCCGAGAGGTCCCGGGCGGACCTGAGCGAGGAGCCCCGGGCCCCCGGCCGAGGAGCCCCGGGCGGACCCCGCTCTCACCAGTGAGCGGGGTCCTGCCCGTCGACGGCGAACACGGACCCGTCGGGCGCGGTCCCGAAGACGGTCCGGCCCGCGGCGACAGGGGCGGGGAGCGTCGAGGCGTACGTGAGCTTCCCGTCCCGGAGCCGGGGACTCGTCTGCCCCAGCAGCTTTCCGCGCGCCGTGTCCACGGCGAGCAGCCGCCCGTCCGCCGCCGAGAAGTACAGCCGGTTTCCACCGGCGAGGACGGGTGCCGACGTCCGTCCGGCAGCGGTCTCCAGCTGCCAGAGAACGGCTTCGCCGCCGGCCGGACGCGTGTCGACGGCGACCAGCGTCCCGCCGTGCGCCAGCAGATAGGCGGTGTCCCCGCCCACCACGACCTCCGGTTCGTTCATCCGGAACGGCAGCGCCACCCGGGCGACGCGCCCCCGCTCCGGGTCGTAGCGGACGAGCCCGACGGTCTGGGTGTCCCCGTTCATGGACGTCAGGACGAGTGCACCGTCCGAGGTCCCCACCGGGGTGAGCATCCCGTCCAGCCGCCGCTGCCAGGCCACCCGCCCGGTCGCCGGGTCGACGGCCGTGACCAGCGTGGTGGACCCGTAGGCCGAGTGCTCGAACGCGTAGGCCAGCCCCGAGGCGTCGTCGTACAGCGCGAAGTCCGGGCGCCGGTGCCCGGCGAGCGCATGCCGCCAGCGGGAGACGCCGGTCCCCGCGTCGAGCGCTTCGGTCGTGCCGTCCTCGGCGACCAGCAGCAGCGTGCCACCCGCGGCGAAGGGGGTGCCGAGGTACGGGGAGAGATCCGCCTGCCAGACCTGCTCGCCCTTGGCGGGGTCGTACGCCCGGAGCTTCCCGCCCGGCACCGCCGTCTGCACCAGGTCGCCGGAGACCGACACCACGCCGGCCGGCGGGGCCTTCCCGGCGGCGCCGCGGCGGGACCACAGCACCCGGCCGTCCGCGGGGTCCAACCGGGCGGCACCGATACCGGACGCGGTGCAGTACAGCGCACCGGACCGGCCGGACGCTCCTTCGCCGCCACCGCCCGCCGAGAAGCAGGCCGGCGTCGAGGTGCCCGACGACAGGAGTGCCGTACGCCACGGCGCGACCGCTTCCACCGGACCCTTCGCCCCGCCCGGCCCACCGGAACCGCCCGACCCACCGGAGCCTCCCGGCTCACCCGAATCGCCCACCACACCGGCCGCCCACACACCACCGGCGCCCATGACGAGCAGCGCGGCAGCGGCTGCCGCCCACCGCCGCTTGCCGCGCCGGTCCGCGGTCGCCCGCCCGGCCCCCGCCACCGCACCCGCGCGCACATGCGTGTCCGCATCCGCCCGAGCCGCGATTCCCGGCTCCGGCTCCGGCTCCGTGCCCGTCCCAGGCTTCCGCCCGGCCCCCGGCACCGCCGCGGCTTCGGCCTCGACGGCGCCCGGCCTCCGCTGCGACGGTATGAACGCGGCGGCGTCGTACGAAGGAGGGCGCAGCGCCGCCATGACGTCGTCCGGAGTGGGCCGCTCCGCCGGGTCCTTCGCCAGGCACTGCCCGATCAGCGGCGCGAGATCCGTCGGCACGCCCGCCAGATCCGCCTCGTCGTGCACCACCTGGTAGGCCACGACGTACGGGCTGTCCGAGTCGAAGGGGCCCCGGCCGGTCGCCGCGTGGACGAGCACGGCGCCCAGGGCGAACACATCCGCGGCGGGCCCGACCTCGCGCGGCCGCTGGAACTGCTCGGGAGCCATGTACGGCGGCGAGCCGATCAGCTTGCCCGTCTCGGTGCGCAGATCGCTGTCGTACGGCCGGGAGATCCCGAAGTCGATGACCTTGGGCCCGGAGTCGGAGAGCAGCACATTGCTCGGCTTGAGGTCGCGGTGGATGACCCCGGCCCGGTGGATGTCGCGCAGTGCCTCGGCAAGTCCCGCCGTCAGCCTGCGGAGTTCGGCGGGAGCCAGCGGCCCGTTCCGCTTCACCTGGTCGGAGAGTGTGGGGCCGGGTACGTACAGGGTGGCCATCCACGGTCGTGCCGCGTCCGGGTCGGCATCGACGACCGATGCCGTGAAGGCTCCGCTGACCCGCCTCGCGGCCCCGACCTCCTGCCGGAAACGGGCCCTGAACTCGGGGTCCTGGGAGTAATGCCGATGCACCACCTTGACGGCGAGCTGCAGCCCCGACGTGGATCGCGCCAGGTGCACGACACCCATGCCGCCCGCGCCGAGACATGCCTCAAGGCGGTACTGACCGGCGTACTCCGGATGCTCCGCTTCCGGATTGGCTCCGGTACCTCGCAGCGGCGGCATCGCCCACCCCCGTGTGTTCGTCCGCAAGCGCGACGCACGGAGCCTAGTCGATGGTGCGTGCGATACGGAGGGGGCTTGTAGCCTGCGCGTCGTACACACCGTCTCTCAACGGGGGAGGGCCTCCATGGCCATGGAAGAGCACACCGACAGCGCCACGCACACCGCTGACGCGGCCGAGGGCGTCGCCGCGCTCGCCGGTTCCGACGACGTCACCAGGTACCCCATCGCACCGGGCTACCGCGTCAACGTCCGCACGGGGCCGGGCACCAAGTACGGCATCGTCAGGACACTGCCGTACGGGATGAAGGTTCCGGTCTACTGCCAGAAGCCGGGGGAGCGGGTCACCGGCCCGTACGGCACCTCGAACGTCTGGGACAACATCGCCAACGGCCAGTTCGTGGCGGACGTCTACGTCCACACGGGCAGCGACGGCTACATCGCCCCGCGCTGCGACTGACCGGCACGGCGAGGTGACCGGCACGGCGAGGTGACCGGCACGGCGAGGTGACGGGAGCCGCGGCGGTGACCGGAGCCGTGGCGGGACCGCGACCGGGTCCTTGACCCGCCCGGGGATAATCGACTTCGTGAGCGAGAACAGCGAAGCCCCCGGCGCCGGCGATCCGTCCGGCAGCGACCCGCCCGGCTCCACCACGCCCGGTCCGCAGCCCGAGCCCCTGCTCTTCTTCGGTACGACCTGGGTCGACCACGACGGGGGCTACGGGCTGCGACGCGCCGGGGCCGCGATCGGCTCCCTCGCCGCCGCGGTCGCCGCCTGCTTCGTCCTCCGCTTCGCCTTCCAGGGGCTGGAGATCGCCGACGTCGGCAACCTCGTCGGGATCCTGGTCGTCCTGATGTTCGCCATCTGCAGTGCCGTCGCCTTCCGCAAGACATGGGAAGGATTCAGCCGCCGCCCGGCCGATCCGGTGCGCGAGGCGAACCTGCGCGGCCTCAAGACGATCGGCTTCGTCGGCTCGCTGATCGCGTACTTCCTCCGCACGTTCAAGGAGGCACCGGGCGAGCAGCTGCGCCGCACGGAGTACGAGACGGCTCTGGCCCGCTACGCGAAGCGCCGGTCGGCCCGCACCGGGAACCCGGCCGCCCGCAGGGCCACGAAGGGCAAGCGCCCCAAGCGCAAGTAGACCTCCACGAGCTCCACGAGCTCCACGAGCGCGGCCGCCCCGCAAACACCCCCGGCACGGCCGCGGTGGGTTACGTGGTCGGCCTGAGCGTGGTGATCCGTCCCGGCCCGGCTCCGGCCCCGCCCTCGCCCCCGTCCCGCTCCCGATCCGCACGCCGAAGCGCCTCGCGTGCCTCACGTTCCGCGGCCCAGCCCTCCAAGGCCGCGGCGCACGCGTGGTCGGTGTGGTGCAGCCCGCTGAGGTCGAGCACCACGACCCGGTCGTGCGGCAGGCCGTCCAGAGCGTCCAGCAGTTTCGGCAGCCGCAGGAATGTGGCGTGGCCCGCGACCCGCACCCGCAACACCGCGTCGCCACCCTGCTCGTGCGCCTGCTCCTGCGTCTCGATGTGCACATGGGAGATGTCCCAGGCGGTCTTGGCGACGGCCAGCAACAACCCCACCAGCACCCCCTCGAAGAGACTCGTCGCCACGATCGTCCCCGCCGTCACCGCCAGCACCACCGCCTCCCCGCGATGCTCACGCCACAGCGGCACCAGTGCCCGTACGGGAACGAGCTTGAGGCCCGCATGCAGCAGTACCGCCGCCAGCGCCGCCACCGGAATCACCCCGAGCACGCCCGGCAGCACAGCCGTGAAGAGCAGCAGCCACACCCCGTGCAGCACCCGCGACGCCTTCGTTTTCGCCCCGGCCCGGACATTCGCCGCGCTGCGCACGATCACCGCGGTCATCGGCAGCGCGCCGAGCAGCCCGCACACCGCGTTGCCGGCCCCCTGCGCGATCAGCTCCTTGTCGTAGTCCGTCCGCCTGCCGTCGTGCAGCCGGTCCACGGCCGCCGCGCTGAACAGCGATTCGGCCGACGCGATCAGCGCGAACGCGACGACGGTGCCGACGACGCCCACTTCCGTGAGCCGTGCCCAGTCCCCGGGCCCCGGTGGCCGCACGGCGTCCAGCAGCCCGCTCACCGCGACCCGCCGTACGGGCAGGTCGAGCAGCCAGGCCGCCCCGGCCGCCAGGCCCACCGCCACCAGGGGCGCGGGCACCAGCCGGGCGGCCCGCCGCCACTTCGGCCACAGCGTGAGCACGAGGAGCGCCCCGGCCCCGACGGCGACCGCACTGCCCGTCACTCCCGTACCGAGCGCCAGCCGCGGCAGCCCGCCGAGCTTCTGCCCCATGGTCCCGGGCGCCGTCACGTCGGCGAGGACGTACAGCTGCCCCACGACCAGCACCAGGCCGATCCCGGCGAGCATCCCCTGCACCACGGCCACGGACACGGCCCGGAACCACCGCCCGAGCCGCAGTACCCCCAGCCCTGCCTGCACCAGCCCGGCGGCCAGCACCAGCACCCCCAAGGTGCCGACCCCATAGCTGTGCACCGCCTCGTAGACGAGCACGGTCAGTCCGGCGGCGGGCCCACTGACCTGCAGACTGCTGCCTGGGAGCAGGCCCGCGACGAGCCCGCCGACTATCCCGGTGATCAGCCCCAGTTCGGCCGGCACGCCGGAGGCGACGGCCACCCCTACGCACAGCGGCAGGGCGACCAGGAAGACGACGAGCGAAGCGGCCAGGTCGGCCCGCGAAACCGGAAAGGGCCGGAAGCTCGGGCGGCAGTTCGGAAAATGACGCACAGGAAGCACCTCCATCGACTGACGGACACGTCATGGACAGGGAGATGCGCGGATACCGAGGGACGGTGAAATTCATTGTCCTTTACGGAAGTTGAATACCCGGCCCGGATCCGGAACCGACTGAGGGTCACGGAAGCGCAAAGAGGTGGAACGCCCCCGTCCGATCACGCCCCCCGCCACCCGCGCCCCTTGACGGAGGAACACGCCGGCACCAAAATTCATCGCATGATGAATTCCTCGGGCCCCGCCGTCGAGGCCCGCGGCCTCACCGTCGTACGAGGCAACCGCACCGTCCTGCGCGACCTCGACTTCACCGTCGAACCCGGCAGAATCACCGGCCTCCTGGGCCCCTCCGGCTGCGGCAAATCCACCCTGATGCGAGCCGTCGTGGGCACCCAGGCCAAGGTCACCGGCACCCTCGACGTGCTCGGCAGCCCCGCGGGCCACCCCACCCTCCGCCCACGGATCGGGTACGTGACCCAGGCACCGTCCGTCTACACCGACCTGACGGTCCGGCAGAACCTCGACTACTTCGCGGCGATCCTCCGACCGGGCCGCCGACTCCGCGACGCACGCCGGGCCGCCGTCACCCGCGCGATCACCGAGGTCGACCTGGCCGACCACGCCGACGCCCTCACCGGCACCCTCTCCGGCGGCCAGCTCACCCGGGTCTCCCTCGCCGTGGCTCTGCTCGGCACCCCCGAGCTGCTGGTCCTCGACGAACCGACCGTCGGCCTGGACCCGGTGCTCCGCCGCGACCTGTGGAACCTCTTCCACTCCCTCGCGGCCGACCGCGGCACCACACTCCTCGTCTCCTCGCACGTCATGGACGAGGCCGAGCGCTGCCACCGCCTGCTCCTCATCCGCGGGGGCGAGATCCTCGCCGACGACACTCCCGAGGCCCTGCGCACCGCCACCCGCGCCACGACCGTCGAAGAGGCATTCCTCCACCTGGTCGACCAGGCCGTCGACCAGGCCGCCGTCCGTCAGGAGCCCGCCCGATGAGCACGCACGCGACCCCCGACTCCCCGAACACGCACGCGACCCCCGCCCCCCTCTCCCGCCCGGCCGCCGCGCCACCCCTGAGCCCGGCCCGCACCCTCGCCACCGCCGCCCGCGTCCTGCGCCAGCTGACCCACGACCCGCGCACCGTCGCGCTGCTCCTCCTGATCCCGGTCGTGATGATCACGCTGCTCCGGTACGTGTTCGACGGCAGCCCCCGCACCTTCGACGCCATCGGCGCCTCGCTCCTCGGCATCTTCCCGCTGATCACGATGTTCCTGGTGACCTCGATCGCCACCTTGCGCGAACGCACCTCGGGCACCCTCGAACGCCTTCTCGCCATGCCGCTCGGCAAGGGCGACCTGATCGGCGGCTACGCCCTCGCCTTCGGCGCCGTCGCCGTCGTCCAGTCCCTCCTGGCCACCGCGCTCTCGGTCCGGGTACTCGGCCTGGACGTCACCGGCTCCCCGTGGCTGCTGCTCCTCGTCGCCCTGCTCGACGCGCTGCTCGGCACGGCACTGGGCCTCTTCGTCTCCGCCTTCGCCGCATCCGAGTTCCAGGCCGTCCAGTTCATGCCGGCCGTGATCTTCCCGCAGCTCCTGCTCTGCGGACTGTTCATCGCACGCGACCGGATGGCACCCGCACTCGAAGCGATCTCGAACGTCCTGCCCATGTCGTACGCGGTCGACGGCATGAACGAGGTCCTCCACCACACCGACGTCACCGGCGACTTCGTCCGGGACATCCTGGTCGTCGCGGGCTGCGCGCTCCTCGTCCTCGCCCTCGGTGCGGCCACGCTCCGCCGACGTACCGCCTGACCGGCCCCGGTGCGAGGATGACGGACACGAGCACCGAGCACCGTCAGCACGACGCACCGAGAGCACCGCCCGGAGGGTGAACCGCATGACCCAGACAGTTGCAGTCCTCGGCACCGGGAAGATCGGCGAGGCCCTGCTCAGCGGAATGATCCGGGCAGGCTGGCGTCCGGCGGACCTGCTGGTCACCACCCGCCGCTCCGAGCGCGCCGAGGAACTCCACAGCCGCTACGGCGTCGAATCCGTCACCAACGCCGAGGCCGCCAAGCGCGCCGGCATCCTCATCCTCGCGGTCAAGCCCCAGGACATGGGCCGGCTCCTCGACGAGCTCGCCGCACACGTCACCGCCGACCGCCTGGTCATCAGCGCCGCCGCGGGCATCACGACCGCCTTCATCGAGGACCGCCTCACCGCGGGCACCCCGGTCGTGCGCGTCATGCCGAACACCCCCGTCCTCGTCGACGAGGGCATGTCCGTCATCTCCGCGGGCAGCCACGCCACCACCGAACACCTCGCCACCGCCGAGGCGATCTTCGGCGGCGTCGGCAAGACCCTGCGCGTGCCCGAGTCCCAGCAGGACGCGGCGACCGCCCTCTCCGGCTCGGGCCCGGCGTACTTCTACTTCCTCGTCGAGGCGATGACCGATGCGGGCATCCTGCTCGGCCTGCCCCGCGCCCAGGCCCACGAACTGATCGTCCAGGCCGCCATCGGCGCCGCCGTGATGCTCCGCGACAGCGGCGAACACCCGGTCAAGCTCCGCGAGGCCGTCACCAGCCCGGCCGGCACCACCATCAGCGCCATCCGCGAGCTGGAGAACCACGGCGTACGAGCCGCTCTCATCGCCGCCCTCGAAGCCGCCCGCGACCGCAGCCGCGAACTCGCCACCGGCAACGGCTGACGGCTGCCCGGCCGGAGGTTGACACGACACGCCCACATCCGTAAGGTTCTCCGAGTTGTCCGACGTGAGCGCCGACCCCGGTCGGTCCCCGGACAGCCATTCCGCAACAACCACGTCTGGTCAGCGACATCTGTCGCCCGACTTTCTGTGCGTATTTGCGAAATGAGGAATCCGCGTTCGAAGGAGCGCGACCCCGATTAGCGTCGGGGCCCAGGATTCCGCTAAAGTCTCACTCGTCGGAACGGCCCAACGGCCGGGAAGACAAATCCCGCTGACTGGGAATCAGGCCCGAAAGGATCTGATAGAGTCGGACTCGCCGGAAAGGGAAACGCGAAAGCGAAGAACTGGAAAGCAACC
>NZ_JBIUVC010000017.1:27041-172269 GCF_044742755.1 Streptomyces sp. NPDC087845 | reverse complement strand
CGCCTCGGACAAGCGGCCCTTGCCCCGAAGGTTCTTGAAAGTCGCGGCAAGGCGGTCGGAGAGAGTATCGAACACGGCGCTCGTCGGTCCTCAGGTCGATGGACTCCTGGCCCCTGGAGAAGTTCGGGGACCGCAGGCTGGATCCCCAAGGGTATCCGCCTGCTTGTCACACACTCCAGGCTCTCGTGGCCTCCGGACGTGCCCCGCGGCCGCCCGGCTCCCAGGCGGCGAGGAGCGCTGCTGCCGAGCGGACCAGTGGGCGGTCGCCGCGTCCCAGCCGTTCGGCGGCGCGTAGGACGTCTGCCAGAACGCCCGGATCATGTGCCTGGACGCCGAGCGCCAGCAGCGGGTCGAGGTGCGCGGCCCACGCGTTGCGCACAGCCGCGGGGGCGGTTCCGGCCCTTTCGGCCGCCTTTCGCGCCCATTGGCGGATCTCCTCGGGGTCCGCCCGGGGCAGCGGGCCGCCGATGGATTGCGTGGATCCGGTGGCCGGTGTCCCCGGCTTTCGTACGGCGGCGGCGAGCGCGGCCGCGAGCGTGGTGTGGTAGCAGGTCCCGAAGAGGTAGGCCGCGGCCTTGTCGCCCGTGAGCCCGGCCAGGACCTCGGGGCGGTGCAGAGGGCTGGGCACGGCGCCGTCCTCGCGCTGGGCGGCGGCCAGCGCGTTCCACCCGGCGTGCCTCAGCGGGCCGGAACCGTGACCGTGACCGCACCCGTCCCCCTGCCCGTCGCTCCACCCGTCGTCCCACCCGTCGTCCAGGGCCGAGTCGCACAGCAGCAGTTCGGCCAGGAGGTCCAGACCGCCCCGGGCGAGGTGGACGCCGAGCAGCACCCGTACCGTCTCGCGCACCTCGGCCGCCGCCCCGCTCCGGTCGGGCAGACGGCGGTGGTGCCCGAAGTCCGTCACGTAGAAGAGGACATGGGTGAGCGCGTAGGTCTCGCTCCCGGTCAGCTGGAGGACGTCGGGGCTCCGGGCGGCGATGCTCTCGCGGTAGAGCGCGCCGATTCCGGGGAGCGCGGCGGGGGCCGTGAAGCCGCCGCGGTCGATGAAGTAGCGCAGCTCGGTCCTTGAGAGGACCGGTTTGTACGGCCGGCAGTGGCCGCCCGCGTCCGCCGCGAGCAGTTCCTCGCAGGCCGCGCGCAGTGCGGGGTGCGGGCGGCCGAGCAGTTCCAGGAGCGCCGTCAGGTTGAGGTGGTAGGGGAAGAACGCGTCGCCCCGGTGCAGTCCGCGCGCGAAGTCCGCGTCGCGGACGGCTTCTTCGGCGAGGGTGAGTGCGCGGCTCGGCACCGGCGCGTCCCGGGGCAGGAGGGCCGACCGGTCCAGCACCCGGACCAGTCCGAGGAGTTCGAGGAGCGGGCCGGGCCGGAAGGGGCGGCGGGGCAGGAATTCCTCCCACCGCCTCGGCGCGAACCATTCCAGGTGGGCTTCGATCCAGCGCAGCGCACCGGCCAGTACCCGGCGGGCCGCGTCCTCCTCGTCCAGTCGCGTACGACCGGTCCTCAGGTGCGCCGGGAGCGAGGGCCAGTCGGCGCTCACCGGCCGCTCCGCAGCCGCAGCAGTGCCAGGGCCACCACGAGGATCGCGGCGAGCGCGCCGAGGTCCGCCCACCGCGGCAGCAGGCCGCCGCCGCCCAGCAGGGTCTGGCGGGCCAGGTCGACCGCGTACGTCATGGGGTTGATGTGCATGATCCAGGCGAGCCAGTCCGGTACGTCGGCCGGGCTGAAGACCGACCCGGACAGGAACAGCATCGGGAACATGGCCAGTTGGACGGTGGCCTGGAGTGTCTGTACACGGGTGATGACGGTGGCCAGGCAGAGGCCGATGACGCTGAACACGGTGGCGGCGAGCGCGTAGCAGCCCGCCGCGGCGGCGAACCGGCCCGCGGTCAGCTCCACCCCCATCAGCGGTGAGAAGGCGAGCATCACCGCGCTCTGCACGGTCACGGTCCCCGCACCGGCGACGACCTTTCCCAGGGGCAGGCAGATCCGGGGCACGGGGGCGACGAGGAGTTCGCGCAGCACGCCGTATTCGCGGTCCCAGGCGTACGTCTGGCCCGAGGCGACACCGATCGACACGACCTGGATGGCGATGATCCCCGGGAAGACGTAGGCGCTGAACGGTACCGAGCCGACCGAGCCGACCATCCCGTCGAAGCCGACCGCGTAGACGAGGACGAAGAAGAGGATCTGCACGGCCTGGCTGAGGAGCACGCCCGGACGCCTGCTCTGCCGCAGCAGATCGCGGTGGGCGATGACGCCGATGGCGCGCAGCGCCACCCGCAGCCGGCCGTCGCCCGCGGCGGCGGGCGGTGCGGCGGCGGTCGTCACGGTCATGGCGTGACCGCCCCCTCCCGCTCCTGCCGCGGCCCGCTCCGCCCCGCCGCCTCCGCGTCCAAGTAGACGTCGTTCATGGAGGGGTGGTGCACGGAGACGGTCAGCGCCGGGACGTCCAGGGCCCGCACCACCTCCGCGATCCGGGCCTCGGGGTCGGCGCAGTGCACCACGACGCCGCCCGGTTCGACCAGCGGCTCGAATCCGGCGGCCCGCAACTGCCGTGCGGCGGCCTCGTCGTCGGCGCAGCTCACCACGCAACGGGACGATTCCAGGCTGCTCTTGAGCTGGTCGCCGCTGCCCTGCCGGACGATCCGGCCCTGTTGCAGGATGACGATCTCGTCGGCGTACTCCGCCTCGTCCATGTAGTGGGTCGCGTACAGGACAGTGACGCCCAGGTCGTCGCGGAGGCGCAGCAGGTCGGCCCATACGGTGGCACGCGCCCTCGGGTCGAGACCGTTGGTGGGCTCGTCCAGGATGATCAGCCCGGGGCGGTGCAGCAGGGCACGGGCGATCTCCACGCGTCTGGCCAGTCCGCCGGACAGCTCCTCGACCGGCTGGCGGCGGCGGTCAGCGAGGTCGAACAGCTCCAGCATCAGGCCGATCCGGGCACGGGCGTCCGCCCGTTTCATGCCGAACAGCCGGGCGTGGAACCACAGGTTGCGTTCGACGGAGAGTTCCTTGTCCAAAGTGCGTTCCTGGAAGACGAGTCCGAGGCGGCGGCGTGCGGCCGTCGGAGCCTCGCGGACGTCGTGGCCGAAGATCCGGACGGTTCCCGCGTCGGGCCGGGCGGCGGTCGACAACACGCCCAACAGGCTCGACTTCCCCGCCCCGTTGGGCCCGAGGAGGGCGGTGACCCGGCCCGGCGGCGAGCTGATCGACACTCCCTCCACGGCGGTCACCCTGCCGTGGCGCACGAGGAGGTCGGCCACCTCGAAGGCCGGTGTCCCGGACAGGTCGCTCCCCTTCGCCGGCCGGGCGCTCACGCCAGCCCCAGGGTGCGGTCCCACGGAAGGGGGCCGTCCCCGACGGGCAGCAGCGCGAGGGCGACACCCGCGGCGCCCTCCAGCATGCCCGCGGTGTTCACGGCGCGGTGCGGCACGGGTGAGCGGGCGGCGGCCGGGAAGCGCATGAGGTGGCGGAACCCGAACGGCGCGCTCTCGTCCGCGTACGCCAGTACTCTGCCGGTCAGTCGTCGGCGTCCGGCGTGCAGCTCGGGGTCGCCGGTCTCCCCGGCCGCCCTGGCCACGACGCGCAGCAGGCCCGCGTAGCCGTGGCAGACGGTGGCTCCCTCGATCGCCCACAACGACTCGTCGCGCCGCAGCGCGGCCCGCAGCGCGTCGACGGCGGCGGTGCGCCACTCCGGCCGGCCCATGACGCGCCCGGCGCGCAGGAGTGCGGCGGCGACCCCCGGGGTGCCGTAGCACCAGGCGGTGCGGGTGAACAGCTGCCGCGGGCGGTGCGGGGCCAGTTCCTGGTCCCAGCCGGCCCGGGCGGGCCAGTAGGGCCCCGCCCCGTCGTGCAGCGTCCAGCTCAGCAGCCAGTCCGCGATGCGGTGGATGGCATCGGGCATGTCCGGCGTCCCGTGCCCGGCCTCGTACGCCGAGCAGAGCACGGCGAGCGGTCCGGCGATGCCGTGGGCCATGCCGAGGTTGAAGTCTCCGCGCGGATAGGTCTCGCGGTCCCGGGCGCCGACCTGGAGCTCGGCAGGCACCCACCAGCCGGGTACCCGGTGGCCACCGGCCCGGACAGGTGCGGTGATGCCGATGAGGTGCCGGAGGGACGCGGCGAGGGCCGACTCGACGACGGGTCCGGACTCGGCCGGGTCGGCCACCGCGTCCAGCAGCAGGCGGGTCGTCCCGGAAACCCCGTTGACCAGGTCGTACGCGGCCCAGTCGACGCCTGTGCCACCGTCTTGGACGCGGGCGCGGAAGACGCGCAGCCGCTCGGCCTGCTCCTCGGCGACCCAGGTCGCCAGTCCTCGTCGCAGGGACCGGTAGTGCCCTTCCGGTCCGGCGCAGGTCTGGGCTGCGGCGAGCAGCGCGGCCGGTCCCGAGAACAGGCCCCGGCTCGGCGCCGTTCCCATGACGCGCCCGGCTGCCGCGAGGTGGCGGTGGGCGGTCTGCCGCCAGGAGTCGTCGGTGCGGGCCAGTTCGCCGTAGAGGAGGGCGGTGCCCGGCAGGCCGTTGGCGAGCGTCAGCGGGCCCCACATGACGGCGTCGTAGACGGGGTCGCGGTTGTCGTCGCGCGAGGCGACGGCGGCGACGTGCTCCGGATCCGCGAGCCGCTCGGCGACGAGTTCGACGGCCTTGTGCGGGGCGAGGGCGGCGGTGGTGGCGTTCACGGCTGGTACCTCCGGCGGTTGGCGTGGTCCTGCACGGCGCCGCGTGCGATGCCGAGCACGGTCAGCTCGCGGTCACCGGAGCCGCCGAAGAGGCGGTTGCACACCATGTGCAGCAGGCTGCCGACGACCCGGCCCTCAGCCGTCGCCCCGGACTCCCGTACGGAAGCGGCGAGTCGGCGCACCGCCCGGTCGCGCGGGCGCAGTGCGTCGAGGACGCGGGCACCGGCCGGGTCCTCCGCGAGGACGGGCCAGCCGCCGTAGGGGTCGACGAGGCGGCGCCAGCGGGCGGACCGGGCGCGGAAGGCTGTGGGCAGGTCGCGGCGGGCGCCCGTCATGGACAGCCAGATCGCGGCGCCGTCGTCGCCGTAGCCCTCGGTGATGCGCGGGGTGCCGGGCACCGGCGATCCGAAGGCGTGGGCCAGCGCGGCGCAGGAGATCACGGCGAGGTCGTCGACGTCGTAGCCGCTCGTGGGGTCCTTGGCGGTGCGCAGCAACGCGACGGCGGCCTCGCTGTCGTACCGGAAGACGTCCTCGGCCGGCCGTCGGGCGGCGGGACCGCCGTAGCGCTCGGTCTCCGGGTCGTACTGGTCGAGGGTGTGGCCGCGCAGCAGCCCCGCTCGCTGCCACTGCTGGAGCAGCGCACCGGCCGCCGGAGCGACCGTGCCCCACAGTGCGGCGGGGCGGTCTCCGCGCAGCCGCAGCCGCAGGTGGTGGCCGCTGTCGTCGGTGTACCGGACGAAGAACCAGCCGTCGGCGCCGTTCCGTGCGGCCAGGTCGACCAGTTCGGGGACGTGGTCGCGCAACAGGTCGTCCTGGGTGCGGGCGGAGCCGTGCAGTTTGAGGTAGAGCCACTCGCCGCCGAGGCCGTGGACGGTGCGCGGGGTACATGCGGTGCTCGGGGTTCCGGTGGTGCCTGCGACGCTCGCCGGGCCGGCCGTGCTCGTGGGGCGGCGGTGTCCCGCGTACGGCCTGCGGCGGGGCCGGCCGGTCTCCCGGCGGACCATCGGAACGACCAGTTCGAAGGTGTGCCCGGCGAGCGGGCTGTCCAGCCAGTCCTCGTACTCGCCGGGGACTTCCTGGGCGATCAGGTCGGGATGGCGCAGCAACTGGTCGAGCAGCAGCTCGCGGTGCCAGGCGTGGTCGAGGTCGAGCAGCAGCCGCTGGTCGGCGGTGACGGCGAGGATCCGGCGGGGTACGTCCCACGCGGCCCGCCAGCGGGCGATCGCGCGCTCCCAGTCGGCGCCGCGCGCCTCGTCGCTCCTTGTGCGCAGCTCCCGGGCGCGCGCGTGGATCCCGTCCGGGCGCCAGACCGCACAGGCCAGTACGAACCGTCCGTAGCGCACCCGGGGGACGAAGGGAGCGTCGGCGAGCGGGCCCCAGTTCCACGGCTCCCAGAGCCGCTGCCCTTCCAGTCCGATCTCCCACAGCAGCCGGACGGCGTTGGGGGCCTGGGCGGGGGCGCTGACCATATTGCCGAGCACGGGCACGATTTCGCGGCCCGTGGGCATGTGCACGGCGGTCAGCCGGTCCAGCGTGGCGCCGATGCCGATGTCGCCCAGGCGCAGTTCGTCGGTGCCGGGGGCGTCGGGAAGACCGACACCGATGCGGCGGCCGGTGGCCGGGGCGGTGTGGGAGAGGTTGGCGGCCCGGCCCGAGCGCGGCCGGAAGGCGAGATCGACGGGGACCGCGTCCTGGATGTGCACCGGGTTGTCCCGGTGCAGCGCGGCGAACTCCTCGCGCCAGGCCGGATGCTGGTCGGCGAACCGGGCGAAGGTGGACCCGGCCCGGTGCGATCCGGGCGAGGGCGAAAGGAAGACGCGGAACTTCCCCTCGTCCAGGGCCTCCACCGAGGGGGCGACGACCTGCACCGTCACCTCGCAGGAGTTGGGCGCGTCCGCGGGGTCGGCCGTGTCGTGGCACAGCTCGTCGAGGTCCGCGTCGCCGAGGACGACTTCGCGCCGTCCGGCGCGCTGTGCGGCGGCGACGAGCCGGGCCATGGCGCGGTCCCGGCGGGCGGTGCGGGGGACGTCGGACGGGGCGGGCGGTGCCTCGCTGTTGGGCCAGCCGTAACCGGCCGGGGCGCCCAGTCCGGTCGACGCGTCGAGCAGTTCCAGGACCGGCACCAGGCGGTCGGCCCCGTATGTGTCGAGGAAGCGGCGGTGGTGTTCGCGCAGGGCGAGGAGCCCGAGCTTGGGGCGGGAGAGCCGCCACATCAGGGCGGTGGCCGTCTCGATCTCGTCGCGCACCGCGTACGGCAGGTGCACCGCGGCGTCGAGGCGGGTGTCGACGTGCAGGGGCGTGTCGTCGGGCTCCACCGAGCGCGCGGTGTTCAGCAGTCTGCTCAGCTGCTCGTGGCCGTCGCCGACGGGCCGCGCGTCGTACGCCCGTCTCTGCTGCTCCACGGCGAGCAGGGCGTCGCGCACCCGGCGGGTGTCCTCGGACGGTTCGGCGACCCCGGTGAGCAGGCCGAGGACGTGGTGCAGCGGATCGCCGCCGTCCAGGGGCGGTCGCAGTCCGGTGACGAGGATCTCCTGTCGCACCAGTTCGGCCAGCAGGCCGCGGACCCGCTCGGGGGATGCGCCGGGGAAGGCCTCGGTGGTGCGCCGGAGCAGTTCCTCGTACGGCAGTGGGACCTCCGCCACGGCCACGGCCCGTTCGACGACCGGGGTCCTGCGTACGGAGACCGTGGAGCGGCCCTCGCCGGCCTCGCCGGGAGGCACGCCCTGGGTGGAGGGGGCGGTGAGGACCAGCCGGTCACCGCGTGGGACCAGGGCCTGGTGGGCCTGGACGGTGAGCGTGGACAGGACGGCCGGGTCGCGTTCGAGCCGGTGGCCGATCCTGGTGAGCCACTGCATGTCGGCATGGGTGCGGGTGCGGTGCGCCGTGCCCCGCTCCGCCTTGGCCGTGGAGTCGAACTGCCCGCGGGCGACACCGGCGAACAGGCCGAAGGGGGTGGGCCGGGTCCGCATCCTGATGTCGTAGCGGAGCACGGCGAGCGCGGCGCGGCGCAGCTGCCCTGCCTTGACGCCGGCGGCGCCCTGCTCGGCGACGCGCCGGACCAGGGCGCCGAGGCTCGGTGAGGCGAGGTCGAGGGCCTCGCCCAGAACGCCGTCCATGGGGACCGAAGCGAGCAGCTCGGCGCAGGCGGCGAGGGACCGGGGGTCTTCCGCGGCCGGTACGCGCAGACCGGTTCCTCCTCGTGCCCGTTCTCCTGCGGACAGCACGGGACCGGCCGGACGTTCCGGCGGTGCCAGTGGTGCCCGGTAGAGGAAGACGTCCTTCGCCTCGAACGGTGTCGCCTGCGGCGGTTGCCCCGGCGATTCCCTCACGGGTGTCCCCCTTCTCGTTCTTGTTCCGGCAGGCCCGGGAACAGTCCGTGGAGCCGGGTCGGCGTCCGCCCGGCCCCACGGTCACGCGCCGTCAACAGCAGTGGCTGCAGCCGGAGCCGCCGCCCTCGCTGGTGCAGCCGGGGGTGCAGTAGGAGACGCTCGTGATGGCCGGGCCGGCGACGGAACGCTCCACGCCGATCTCCAGGTCGAGGTCGAAGAGGTCCGTTTCGTTCTGTGACTGCGAGATGGTCTTGACTCCCATGCTGACTCCTTCAGGGACCGAACGGGTGGTCACGGATCGTGATTTCTGCATCACGATCCACGGCCGTTCGCGGCCGTTCAATAGGTTCCGTCGCCCTTGGCAGTCCTGGCAGTCCTGGCAGCCCCCGCGGGTCCGGCGGCCCGGCAGTCCCGCGGTACCGGCCGCCCCATACCACGAGGCCGCGCGACACGGCGGCCGCGTGCCACTCCCCCGGCTGAAAAATGGACCGTCGCGCCGACGAACGGTGAACCGGTCGTCGCATTCTTGATACGTACGTGGTGTGTGCTCGGACGAAGCTCTGCTATCCGCCGTCGCCCACGGCGACCAGACCGCCCTACGGACCCTCTACGACAGGCATGCCGGCGCGATGCTCCGTCTCATCCGCAGACTCACCTCGGACCAGGGCGTGTCCGAGGAGATCCTGCAGGAGACCTGGCTGGCCGTCTGGCGCTCGGCCGCGGGGTTCCGGGGAGAGTCCTCCGTGCGGGGCTGGCTGATGGGTGTGGCCAGACGGCAGGCCCACAACCAGCTCCGCAGGTCACGACCTCAGCTGGCGGACCTGTCGGAGGCGCGGAACGTGGCGGACGCGGCGCCGAGCGTCGAGGACCAGGTCGTGGTGGAGTCCGAGCACACCGCCCTGCGGGCAGCCGTGCGCGCCCTTCCCGAGCATCTGCGCGAGGTCCTTGCGCTGGTGCTGTTCGAAGAGATGGCCTACCCGGAGGTGGCCGCCGCGCTCGCCATCCCGGTGGGCACCGTCAAGAGCCGGATGTCCCACGCACGGAGGCGGCTGGGCAGCATGCTCGCCGCCACGCGGCTGGAAGGATCGGGACAGCTATGAGTGATCACCTCGCGGACGACGTCCTGGCATCTCTGGCACGCGCCGGGGATGTCGCACCGCAGCACCGCCGGCACCTGGGCGATTGCCCCGACTGCCGTAAAAGATTGGCAGTTTGGCAGGACATCGCGTGCGCGGTGCGCGCCGAGGCGGCGGAAGACACCGTGTCCGTGCCGTCCTTCGACGCCCTGATGACGGGGGCGCTGCCGGCCACGGCCGGTCCCGTCGGCGCGGGCGGGCGCCCCTCCGTCGTCGCGGTCCCCGTCGCCGCACCCGCCGTTGTGTCCGGACGGGTCGCGGAACCTGCCGTGCCGTCCGGACGGGTCGCGGAACCTGCCGTGCCGTCCGGACGGGTCGCGGAACCTGCCGTGCCGTCCGGACGGGTCGGGGGCACCGGACCCGCCGCCGGTCTCGCCCGGCCCTGGCGGACGGCTTGGCAACTGGCCCTGCGACAGCTCGTACTGATGCCCAGGATGTGGGCGCCGCTGAGCGCGGTCTGCCTGGTCGTCGCGGCTCTTGTGGCGTCGACGCAGTTGCAGGAGCGGCCCGGCATACGGCTGTTCGGCGCGGTGGTCGTGCTGCTGGTGCTGTTCGGGGCGCTGATCGTCGCCTCGCCGCGCCGGGATCCCAGACGCGAGCTGCTGTTCACCCTGCCGGTGCCGCCCGCGGCGGTGTTCCTGGCCCGGCTGGCGGTGGTGCTCTGCGTCGACCTGACGCTCGCGACGGTCTGCTCGGCGCTGGTGCGGGGGCCCGGTTGGTGGGCGGTGGTCGGGAGTTGGCTCGGCGAGTCGCTGCTGGCCGCGTCGCTCGCGCTCGCGCTGTCCGTCCGCTTCTCTCCGCCGGTGGGCGCGGCGGCGGGGGGCGCGTTGTGGTTCCTGGGAGTGGTGGGCGGACCGCACGGGCTGTTCAGCACACCGGTCGACGCCCTGTTGGACGTGCTGCTGTCGACGACGCCGTGGACGATCGCGTCGGCCGCCGTTCTGCTGGGATGGGCCGCCCGGGCCATGCGGTCGTTCGGTGAGCCCTCGTCGTCGTAGCGGGGGCGTACGGGCGGCTCGTCCCCCGTGCGGGGGATTGCCGGATCCAGGTGTGAACCGCCATGGGCCGGACCGCTACGTACGGGGTGTATCGGGAGACAGGGGAACAACGGGAGGAACAGCACCATGACCGTTGCACCATGGTGGGTCCACGAAGCGCGCCGCTGCGGAAAGCAAGCGTTCGTGCTTCCGCTTCTGGCCGCGCTCCTGGCCTTCGTGGCGGTGGTCGCGGGGCCCGGCGCGGGAGTGGTCCTGGACCGCGCGCTGCTGAGCTGCGCGCTTCCCACCGCCACGGCTCTCGCCTGTGCCGCGGCGGTGGCACGGGAGCCGATGGTGGAGCTCCATCTGTCGCTGCCCACCCCGTATCCGCGCACCGTCGCCCGCCGGTTGGTCTGGCCGGTCTCCGCCGCTGCGGTCTCCGCCGCCGCCCTGGTGGGGCTGGTGGCGGCCACGGGCCGACGCCCCGGACCGGTGGCGACCCTGCTGGAACTGGCCGGTCTGACGGCGCTTCTGGCCGGTGCCGCGGTGTGGGCGACGGTACGGACCGGTGCGGCCGCGCCCGCGACCGGACTGATCGTCGCCGCCGTGCTGGCCAAGCTGCTGCTGATCGACCGGGTGGTGCCCGAAGGGGCGGTGCAGGCGGTCCCCGCCCTGCTGGCCGGTGCCTGGCTGATGGCGCTGGCCCTGCGTGCGCTGGGCCCATGCGGACGCTCCCGGGCCCGGCTCGGCCGCGGCGCCGACGCGCACTTCGGCCCCCGGGAGGCGTGATGACGGCCCTTCTGTGGACCCTGCGCTACGAAGCCCTGATGGCGGCTCGCCGAAAAGCCGTATGGGGTGCGGTGCTGCCTCTGGCCCTGCTCAGCCTGCTGCTGGTGGCCACCTCGCCCGTCATCACCGGTCACAGCGATCCGGCCGCCAGGGCCGGTGCGGCCGCGGTCGTCGTCAACACCTTCTGCACCCTCGGTGTGGGCATCGCCCTCGCCGACCGGCTGCGACGCGGCCTCGAAGCGCACGGCATGGCCGAATTGCTGACCGCGACACCCACCGGTCCGCTGCCGCGGACCGCCGGGATACTGGGCGGCCCGCTGCTGACCGCTCTGGCGCCGGTCGCCGGCCTCTTCCTGCTGTACGCCGCGGTGTTCTCGGTGGCCGGCGGCTCCTTCGCCCCGTTCGGCTCGGCGGTGGTCTCGCTGGTGACGGTCGTCGTCCCGGCGGCGCTGCTGGTCACCGCTTTCGCCGGGCTACTGGGCGTACTGCTTCCGGTGGCCGCGGCCCGCGCCGTCACAGTCGTGGTGTGGCTGTGGGCCTGTCATTTCCCACCGGCCTTCTCACCACTGCCCACGCCGACCGGCACCGTCCTCTCTCCGCTCGGCGGCTATCCGCTGGTCGCCTGGGCTCACGCCCCCGAGGTGTGGGCCGCCCGGCAGGGCACCGGGGCACTGCGCCCCGCCGTCGACGACGCGACGGCGCTGCTGAACGTCGCCCTCGTCCTCGCGATGGCCGCGGCCTGCTACGTGCTCGGTCATCTCGCCGCCCGCATCAGACGACACGGAGCATCATGAACATCACCACGGAGCGACTGACGAAGGTCCACCCCGGCGGTCTCCGCGCGCTGGACGCCGTCGATCTCCACATCGAGAGCGGCACCGTCGGGCTGCTGGGCGCCAACGGAGCTGGCAAGACAACCCTGTTGCGCATTCTGACCGGAGTGCTGCGGCCCACCTCCGGGCGGGTCCTCGTCGCCGGGCACGATCTGTCGACCAGCGCCGGGCTCGCCGCCGTCAAGCGCACCCTGGGCTATCTGCCGCAGGAGCTCTCCCTCTACCCCGACCTGACCGCACGCGAGTTCCTCGACTACATCGGCGTACTCAAAGGCATCCACGACCGAGGTGAACGCCGTCGTCAGGTCGACGACCGGATCGCCGAGGTGGGCCTGGGCGAGCGGGCGGGCGAGCGGCTGGCCGGGTTCTCGGGTGGTATGAAGCGCCGGGTCGGCATCGCGCAGGCGCTGATGGGCGCCCCGTCGGTGCTCGTCGTGGACGAGCCGACCACCGGCCTCGACCCGCACGAACGGATGCGGTTTCGCGCGCTGCTCGCCGGTCTCGGCCATGGCCGCACCGTGCTGCTGTCCACCCACATCCTCGACGATGTCGCCCAGACCTGCCCCGAAGTGGCAGTGCTCGCCTCCGGCCGTCTGGTCTTCCACGACTCCACCACCGCCCTGGTCAGCCAGGCCGCGGGCTGCACCTATGTGTGCCGGTCCGACGGCCCCACCAGCGGCCCCCCGCCCGGCGGCGAGGTGGTGAGCGCCGTGGCCACCTCGGCGGGAACGGAGTACCGCATCGTCACCACCACTCCGCCCGCCGGAGCCCGCCCGGTCGAACCGTCACTGGAAGACGGTTACGCCGCGCTGCTCGGCGCCGACGGCCGGACCCGCCCCACCAGCATTCCGACAGTGAGGTAGCCGACACATGATCGCGAAAGCCCGGTACGCCGCCGCCTCGGCCCTGACGGGTCTGGCACTGCTGACGCTGGCCGGCTGCGGAGGCAGCGGCCGCAGCGAACCGGCCACCACGGACCCCGTACCCCTTCCGAGCCCGACGGCCACCAAGCAGCAGATCAGCGAGAAGAACCTCGGCTACACCTGGCCGCTCACGGTCGATCACGGAACCGCCGAGTGCCGCGGGGGCGACCAGGCGGTCATCACCGCGCCCGACGGCACGACCTACGCGCTCAACGACCGTGCGCGGGACGCCGGTTACGACGACATCGCGCCGGTGCGACTGTCCGGCGACGGCGGTGAAAAGGTGAGTCTCGGCTCGCTGATCAGCAGGACCTTGAAGCTCTGCAAGGCCGGCCGGTGACCGGACACCGGCGGGCACGGGCCTGCCGTGAGCGTGATCCAACACCTTGTGTCGCCCAGTGACCGCGGGACGACCACCACCGGGATCAACGCTACGGGGAACAGCGCCTTGCACCAACGCGAGCAGCAGCACGCAACGACCGCCACCGGGCTCCACGTCCTGGTCCACTCGGGACTCAAGCCGTACTTCGACTCACCGCACGCGCTGCTCGGCGCGCTCCGCTCCGGCCTGGACCGGGTCGACTTCGTCGACGCCGAGGAGCTGACCGCGCCCTGCGGTGCGCTCGACCTGCCGGTTCTGATGCCGGTCACCAGCGAGTTCCAGGCGGAGGAACTGCGCGCCGTGCGGGTGCGGCATCCGTTGTCCTTGCTCATCGCGGTCACCAACGATGTCTCGGGATACCGGACGTACTACGCCATCCGTTCGGGCGCGAATTTCGTGCTCAACCTCGCCATACCCAGCGAGAGCCAGCGCGATCTGCTGTACGCGCAGCTCCGGGCTCACCTCATGACCGGTCCCGCAGACAGCATCGCGACCGCCGGTCCGCAGGGCATGCCCGCGGACCAGGGCGGCCGTCAGCGATGCCGGCACCACGGCGGGGAGACGCCGGCCGGTGCGGACGGCGACCGCGAGAGCGACATACCCGGAGAGCACCTGCGGGCCGCTCTGCCCTCTCATGACGCGGAGCTGATGCGGCTGCTCTGCACATCCATCACCGTCTCCGAGATCGCGCGACGCTATTACTACTGTTCGGAGCGGTCCATGTACCGCCGCATACGGAGGCTCTACGACGATCTGGGGGTCGGGGGCCGCGCCGAGCTGATTTCGCTGGCCACCGTGCCCGACCCCCGTCGACCGTTGACGGCACGCGCCTGTTGACACCGGTCCCCCACTCCGCGCGCGGAGGCTCTCGCGCGGGTTCCGCGTACCCCACCCGCCCTTGGAAGCCCCTTGCCCTCAGCCTGCATCGGGCCCCCGGGGCCGAGGCCGGCCCGGCCCCAGTGATGGCCCGGCCCCGGTGCTGGCCCAGGTTCCAATGCCGGCCCGGGTTCCGGTGCCGGTGCCGGTGCCGGCCCAGGTGCCGGTCAGCGGATGCCCGCGTCGGCGGATTCCAGGAGCCGGAAGAAGCCCGCCTCCACGTCTCCGTCGACGGCGAGCCCTGCCAGCGGGCCTTCGTACTGGGTGCGGCCGGCCGCCAGTACATGCACCCGGTCGCAGACCTGAGCGACCTCCGCCAGCTGATGGCTGGCGATCAGCACCGCCACCCCTTCTTCGGCCAGTGAGCGGATGATCCCGCGCATCTCGCGGATGCCGACGGGGTCGAGGCCGTTGGTGGGCTCGTCGAGGACGATCAGCCGCGGCCTGGCCAGCAGGGCGACGGCGATCCCCAGCCTCCAGCGCATGCCGAGGGAGTACGCGCCGACCTTCCGGTCTCGCGCGTCGGTCATCTTGACCAGGCTCAACGCCGGTTCGATCCACGCCTTCGGTACGCCGCGCAGCCTGGCGTGCACGTTCAGGGTCTCGTCGGCCGTCAGCGTCGGCCACAGTCCGGGGACCTCGATCAGGGCGCCCACATCGGCCAGGGTGTCCCGTCCGACCGGCCTGCCGAAGATCTCGATACTGCCCGACGTGGGCCGCTGCAGGCCGAGGAGGGCCTTCATCAGGGTTGTCTTGCCGGCGCCGTTCGGGCCGAGCAGTCCGTAGACCTCTCCGGCCCCTACCGTGAGATCCACCCCGTCCAGGGCGCGGTGCGAACCGTAGTGCTTGTGCAGTCGGCGGATCGTGAGCGCCGGTACCACGGGGGTCTCCGAGGCGCCCGTTGTCGCAGTCATGATCAGATCTCCTTACGACGCATGTGCATGCTGCCGACGACGAGCAATGCCGCGGTCAGCGCGGCGGCGAGGCCCACGGCGAGCGGGATGGCCGACATGTCGGTCACCGGGCTGCCTTTCGGCAGCGGCACCCCGTTGGGGCCGATCCCGGCCAGCGGCAGGACCACCCGCATCGGCCAGGCGAACGGAACGGCGTACCAGAAGACCTTGTCCGAGACGAGCGCCCCGCACAGCAGGCCCGCGACACCCACCCCGATGCTGGGGCCCATGCCCCACACCACGGCGACCAGCACCGCCAGCGCCGTCATGGACAACCCCACCAACCAGGGCAGATAGACCGCCGCGGCCACCGTCCCCATGGCTTCGGGGAAACGTCCGCTGATCACCGCGCCGAGGGAGAGCATCACCAGCAGCACGGTCGAGGAGACGAAGCCCAGGACGCCCAGGGCAGCCACCTTGCCGATGAAGTAGCGCCCACGCGGCACGCCGTACGACAGCAGCAGTCGCCAGGCGTCCTGGTCGGCGCGGACCGAGAGCGCCGCCGCCAGGCCCGCGGTCATCGGTACCAGGACCCCCCAGAACTCCAGGGTCACATTGCGGAACACCTCAAAGCTCTGGCCCGCCTTCGCCTCGGAGGAGCCGAGGGCGCCGAGGAAGAGGGGGACGGTGATGATGACGGGGGCGAGAAGGTGGTACCAGGGAATGAAGCCACGCTTGTTGCGGGCGAGTTCGGTACCCACCACCGTCGCCAGCGAGGGGTTGTCGCGATGCCCCACGAGGGGCGGGGCGACCATGTCGTGCGCCATGTGTGCTCCTGCCTGGCCACTGCTGTCGGTTGTCGGACGGTCGGTTGCACCAGGTACGTAGCGGTGGCCGACGCCGCGGTTCACGGCCGGGAACGCGAAGACCCGATCGGCAGCCGTCCGACACCTGGCGGACAACTGACAGCCGACTGCCAATCGCTCCACCGAAGGGGGCCTCCCCAGGTGCCCAAATGGGAGTGTCATAACGCCACCACCGGGCCGTCCGCGCCCTGAGGAGTCCGCCGGGGCCCGGCGCGGCCACACCACCGCCAGGGAGGAACATTCATGAAGTCACTCCGCCGCACGCTCACCATCGGGGTCATGGCCCTCACATTCGGGGGCCTCGTCGCCCCCGCCGCATCCGCAGCCGTCGGCCCAGCGCCCGCAGCGGTCACGCGCGAGATCTCCGTCATGAAGACCTGGCACGCCACGGTGCAGTGCCAGATCGTCCGTATCAGTGACAACAACGTCGTCGGGTACGAGAGGGCCGACGGCACGGGCAACACCGAGCAGGCGGCCATCAACGACGCCGCGCGCAACATCCCCGTCCCGCCGGGCCACTACAAGCGCCATTGCGACGCCAAGCGCACCTGGTAGCCTGTGGAGGGGGCGATTCATTTCGCCCCCTTTTGTGCATTTCTGTCCTTTTCCTCTTCCCCCCTTTCTCCCCGCCGATCTGGGACGTGAGCGATGCCTGAGAATCCGAGTGTCTGGGAAGTACGGCTCGGCATTTACGCCACTGAGCAGCAGGCCGAAGAGGTCAAGGAGCACATCGCCAGGCTGCTGTGTCCGGACCCCGACCACGCCCCGCCGTGCCCGATTCCGTGGTCGGCGTCCCTACGCCATGTGTCGGAGTCGGGGTCGGAGGAAGCCGACTCGTACGCGGAGTTGATCGAACAGGCCGAGGCGGAGAAGCACCTCCGCCCGTAGCCGCCCGGGAAGCAGCGGGTGGCCACGGGCCCGGACGGCTGTGAAGCGGTCGACCGGACGCCGGCCGACCGCTTCCACCCGGCCATGGCCGCAAGGGACGAGTCGATCATCGACTCCGCACCGGCGCCGGACCATCCCCTCGGACATGCCGAGGTCAAGACGGCGAACGAACTCCTCCGGGAGCGCCAGAAGTTGGGGCTCTCCGTCGGCGAGGCGGCGCTCTCCGGGCTCCGCGCCCCGGTCGAGTTCCCGTACCTGCCGCACATGAAGACCGAACTACCCGGGCGCCCTGCGGCTTTCTGCGCAAACTGCAACATGGTGCGGGACTGCGTGGACAGCCTGCACGGCAGGTTCACCGGCAACCCTCCGACCGACGATCTCTGGATCCCCGATGGCCGACGTGACACGAATCGACATCGACGACCCCGAAGTCGACATGGATGCGGGACAGCGCCTGCTGTATCGGGGAGAACTCTTCACCGGCGAGGTCGAGGAGCGTCTGGGGGACGCTCTGGTCAGCCTGGATTCCTACGTCGCCGGTGTGCAGCACGGCCGCAGCCGCGAGTGGTACAAGGACGGCACGCTCCGGTCCGAGGCGACGGCCCGCGAGGGGCGCCCGGCAGGGGTGTCCAGGGAATGGCACGCGAACGGCACACTCGCCGCCGAAGTGGTGTTCGCCGAGGACGGTCCGACCGTGCTGTCGGACCGCCGATGGGACGAAGAAGGCCGGCCGACGAAGAACTGGCGCAAGAGCGAGGAATGACTTCCCCGAAGGCATCGAACGGGCGCCGGCCGAGGGTGGACCTCATCTGAGCAGCGAACCGTCGCGGACCGTCGCGGACCGTTCTTGAGCGGCCGGCTCGCGCCCGATGGCGCGGCAGGTCGTGCGCGGCACGTCGTGCGGGGCACGCCGAGCGCATCGGCACCGCTTCCATCGAGCAGGTGTGCCGTGGGGCAGTCGGCCGGGCCGCGCTGCGGGCACAGAACGAGGTCGAACTGCCCGATCTGCCGGATCCGTACAAGCCTCTGCTGCGACCGGGAGCGCGCGGGACGCACCGTCGAGGAGGTACGGGGCATGCTCGCGCTCCATGAGGAGCTGTTCCGCGAGCACGGCATCGACTCCGTCGAGCAGTTGCGCGCCCGGCACGCGGCGGGCCGGCTGCCGCAGCCGGCACCGCGCCGGATCGGCGTGAAGTCGACGGGCTCCGCTGCCGTCGGGGCGGCCGACGGCGGTCGATGACGTTCGACCGTGGTGATCATCCCAAGAGGTCGTCAACTGCTCAGAGCCGTTCACTCCTTCCTGACAATGACGCAAATTCGGTCACGTATGGCTTCCCTCCCTCGCCCACAGGGGGTTGACTGGAGGTCACCCATGGTGATGCCGCCCTCCTGAGCGGAGGGCGTCTGCCACCGCGGGCCCGCGAGCCCGGCCCCGATGCCCCGACGCCCGGCAGAGGAGAGTGAGCAGGGATGACCGCCTCACCTCGTACGGTGACCCTCCGGCCGACGCCGGGCGGGAACGTGCGGCGCGTCTCCCTGTGCGCAATGGCGCCGACGCGTGAATTCGTTCCGATCCCCGCTCGTATCGTTCATCCGCATCGTCTCGACGAGGGGCACCAATGAGCCAGATTTCGCTGCCGGCGTTTCACATGCCGTTCCAGAGCGCCGGATGCAATCCCGGCATCGAGGAGACCGGGAAGGCCGCATGGGAATGGGCCGAGTCCAACGGTCTCGCGCTCGCTCCGACGGCCCGCAAGAAGATGATCCGGACAAGGCCGGAACTCTGGATCTCCCTCATCTTTCCCACTGCTTCGCAGCAGCATCTCGATCTCTTCTGCCAATGGCTCTTCTGGGCCTTCCTCGTCGACGACGAGTTCGACGACGGACCCGCCGGACGCGATCCCCGCGTGTGCGAGGCGGCGATCGACCGGCTGGTGACCGTGCTCGACGGCGGACCGCCGCGCGGCGCCATGGAACGCGCCCTCGCCGGGCTGCGGACGTGGACGTACCGGGACCGCTCGGCGCGCTGGATCCGGCAGTTCCGGCGGGACACGGTCGCCTGGCTGTGGACCTACTACGCCGAGGCCGTGGAGCGGGCCGCCGGACAGGTGCCGACGAGGGCCGAATTCGTGAGGCACCGCCGGGATTCGGTGGCCATGCAGCCCTTCCTCGACCTTCATGAGATCACTGCCGGAATCGACCTTCCCGAATCGGCCCGCAGCCTCCCCGCGTATATCGCTCTGCGCAACGCCGTCACCGATCACTCAGGGCTCTGCAACGACATCTGCTCCTTCGAGAAGGAGGCTCTGCTCGGTTACGAGCACAATGCGGTACGGCTCATTCAGCGCGAGCGCGGACTGACCCTCCAGGAGGCCGTCGACGAGGCCGGGTCGCAGCTCGCGGAGATAGTGGAACGGGTGCAACGCGCCGAGAAGGAACTGATCGAGGAAATAGAGGCGGCCGGGATCCACGACCGTACCCGGGCCGCGCTGGAGCGGTGCGTGCAGGACTACCGCGGGCTGGTCCGGGGCGACTTCGACTACCACGCCCGCGCGGAGCGCTACACCCGGCCCGACCTGGTGGAGGTCGATCAACGGGACTCGCTGTCACGGTACTTCGCCGCCTGACCGGCCGACGGGGCCCCTCCCGCACCGCCCCGGCCCAGCGCCGCCCTGGCCGTCAGGACTCTCCGCTGTCCGGCGGGTCCGACCGGCCCGAGTAGGCGTCCGTGGGCGCCGGTTCGCCCTCGGCTCCCCTCAGTGGCAGTGCTCTCAGGGCCAGCGCCCAGCCCAGCCGGGCCTCGCCCGACTCCGCGGAGCGGCCGGTGAGTTCGGCGATCCGGCCGATCCGGTTGAGGACCGTGTTGCGGTGGCAGTAGAGCTGCTCGGCGGCGCGCGCCGCCGAGCAGCCGTTGTCGAGCCAGACCCGCAACGTGCCGAGCAGCGCCTCGCGTTCGGCCGCCGTGTCCAGGACGGCGCCGAGTTGCGTGGTGACGATGCGCTCGGCGATCTCGGGCCGGCCGACGAGGAGGACCTCCGCCAGCCGGTCGTCGAACCCCGCCGCCTCGCCGCTTCCGGCGGGCAGCGTACGCAGGGCCTGTTCGGCCAGCCGCAGGGCCCGCCCCGCCTGGGCGAGCCGGTCGAACTCCGGTGACACGCCGGCGGTGGCGCCGGTGCGGTGGCGCAGCAGGTCGAGCAGTATGCCGGACTCCCCCGCGGCCAGCCGCACGATTCCCGCGTAACGGCCCGACCGCGGCCGCCAGAAGGACCAGATGCCGTGGTCGTCGAGGACCGGCGCCGGGTTGGGTGGTGCGGCCGGGTCCTGGGCGGCGACGACGATGACGTACCGGTCGTGGACCGGCACGCCGAGCGCGGCGGCGGCCGCCGCGGCGACCGCCGGGTCGTCCCCGCGCCCGTCGAGCAGGGCCTCGAAGAGGGCGACCCGGCGGGTGTCCTGGCGGCCCTGCATCTCCAGCTGGGTCAGCCGGTAGGACTCCGCCATCACGAGCGAGTAGCGGTCGATGGTCTCCCACACGGCGCCCGCCATGTCGAGCTCGGTGTCCCGGTCGCCCGCGACCGCACGCACGGCGTCCTGCCCCCGCCGCCCGGCCCCTCCGGCCCCCGGGACACCCCCGCCCCGAACGCCCCGGCCGCCTCGGCCGTCCCGGCCGGCGGCACCGGCCCCACTGCCTCCACCAGCCCTGTCGGCGCCGCCGGCCCCGTCGTCCCGACCGCCCCGTGCGGCCCGCAGGTATTCCGCCATCACCTGCCACATCACCCGGCCGCCACGCCGGTAGGCCTGGAGCACGGTGTCCAGCGGTACGTTCTGCTCCGCGCGCCGCCGTCCCGTCTCGCGCGCCGCGTGCTCGAAGTCGCCCCCGCTGGGGGGCAGTCCGCCGAAGTCCTCCAGCGCCCGCAGCAGGTTGTCGCGGCAGATCTCCCGCAGATCGCCCCGGGTGACCGGCCTGCCGGACGCGTACGTGCCGCTGTGCGCGTGGATGTCGTCGACGACCCGCCGGGTCAGTTCGTCGATCTCGGGCAGCAGGGCGAGGGCCAGGACGCGGCGCAGTTCGCCGTCCTCGCCGCTGCCGTGGTCGTCGCCGCGAGGGATCCGGGCCCCGGGTTTGTCCGCCATGCCGGAAGGTTAGCGCCGCCCGCCCTTTAGGCGGATGCCTTGCCCCGTACCCGCCCGAGGGGCTGCTGCCCAGGTGGGTTGTGTGCATGGTGGGCACCTGCACATTGTGCGGAGGCGGCCGACGGCTGATTCTGAGCAGCAGTAGCCCTGTAAACGCCGTGTTTCCTGGAGCGTGTCATGTTTCTCAGCGTCGCCACTGTCCTCGGTGAGTCGGCCCGCAGATATCCCGACCGCGTCGCCGTGGTCGATGCGGACACCCGGCTCACCTACCGGGAGCTGTGGGCGCGGGCGCTGCGCTGCGCGGGCGCGCTGCGGGCCTCCGGTGTGCGTCCGGGCGACCGGGTGGCGGTGCTGCTGCCGAATTCGGCGGACTTCCTGTACGCGTACTACGGGGCGCTCGCCGCCGGGGCCGCGGTCGTACCGGTGCACGGGCTGCTGGTGGCCGACGAGGTGGCGTACGTGCTGCGGCACAGTGGCTCCGTCGCGCTGATCAGCGGTGGTCCGCTGTGGCCGGTGGCCGAGGAGGGGGCGCGTGCCGCGGGGGTACGGGCCGTGCGCGGCGTACCGACGGACGGGGACCCGCTGCCCGCGCCGGAGCCCGCGGCGCCGGACGACATCGCGGTGGTGCTCTACACCAGTGGCACGACCGGGCGGCCGAAGGGTGCGCTGCTCACCCACTTCAACATCGTGATGAACGCGTCCGTGACCGCCCACGACCTGCTGGGGCTGACCGGCGACGACGTGATCCTGGGCTGTCTGCCCCTGTTCCACAGCTACGGGCAGACCTGCGCGATGAACGCGACGCTGCGGGCGGGGGCGACGCTCGTGCTCATGCGGCGCTTCAGCGGCGCGGGCGCACTGGAGCTGCTGGCCGCCGAGGGCGTGAGCGTCTTCATGGGCGTGCCCACGATGTATCACGCACTCGTCGAGGCGGCGGTACAGGACGCCACGGCACGGGACGACACCACGCACCGTCTCACGCTGCGCGCGGCCGTCTCGGGCGGCGCCGCGCTCCCCGTCGCCGTGCTCGAACGCTTCGAGGAGGCCTTCGCGACGCAGGTCCTGGAGGGGTACGGGCTGACCGAGACCTCCCCCGTCGCCACCTTCAACCAGCCGGCGCTCGGCCGTCGCCCCGGGACGGTCGGCCACCCGGTCTGGGGCGTGGAGATCGGTATCGCGGACGCGGCGGTGGAGGACGCCGTGGTGCTGCTGCCGGAGGGGGAGGTCGGCGAGGTCGTGGTGCGCGGGCACAACGTCTTCGCGGGCTATCTCGACGATCCGGCCGCGACGGCAGCCGCAGTCGTCGACGGCTGGTTCCGCACCGGGGATCTCGGGGTGCGGGACGAGGACGGTTTCCTGAGCATCGTCGACCGGAAGAAGGACCTGGTCATCCGGGGCGGCTTCAACATCTATCCGCGCGAGGTCGAAGAGGTGCTGGTACGCCATCCGGCGATCTCCGAGGTCGCGGTGATCGGGGTGCCGGACGAGGCGCGCGGAGAGGAGATCTGCGCGGTGGTCGTGCTGCGCGCGGAGGCCGGCGCGGTGACGGAGGAGGACGTGATCGCCTGGTCCCGGGACCGGCTCGGGAGGCACAAGTACCCGCGGATCGTGCGGTTCACCGAGACGCTGCCGCTCGGCCCGACCGGCAAGGTCCTCAAACGCGCGCTGACGGCAACCTCCTCCTGAACGGCCGCCTCCCCCTTCGCCGTTCCTCTCCGAACCCACCACCGCCTCCCCCTCCACCGCTCCTCCCCCAACCCACCGCTACTTCCCCCTTCGCCACTCCTCCCCGAACCCACCGCCACCTCCCGCTCCGCCGGGCCACCCGCCGACGCCCCGACCGACGACGACCGGAGCCACGTCCGCCATGACCGCCCCCGCGCGCCCCCTCTCCCCGGCCAGCACGGACGGCAGACCCTCCGACCAACGCCCGGCGGCACTGCTGAGCACCGGCGGCTCCGCGTTCCGGGAGTGCTGGGAGGGCGGTTCGTACTGCCACGGATGGTCGGCCACGCCCAGCCGTGATCTGCTGGTGTACACGCTCGGTGTCACCCCGGCCGAGCCCGGATACGCCCGGGTGCGGGTCGCTCCACGGCTCGGCGCGCTGTCCGGTGCCCGGGGCGCGGTGCCGACCCCGCAGGGCCTGGTCCGGGTCGACGCGGCCCCGGACCGGGTACGTATCGAGTCACCGGTGCCGGTGGAGGTACTGCACCCCGACGGCTCCCTCACCCACCATCCGTCCGGCTCGTCGAGCGTCGCACTCGCCGGCTCCGCACCGCAGAAGGGCTGAAGCCTCATGTCCGCCGTACCCCCTCCCATATCCGAGACGTCACCGCGGGTCGGCACGGCCCACGGGGCGGTGCGCGGCACGCTGGAGCACGGTGTCGCCGTCTTCCGCGGGATCCCGTACGCGGCCGCACCGGTCGGCGCCCGGCGTTTCCGGGCACCCGAGCCGCCCGAGCCGTGGGAGGGGGTGCGCGACGCGGTGGCGTTCGGGCCGACCGCGCCCAAGCGGCCGTACGCCCCGCCGCTGGACCGGTTGCTGCCCGATCCCGAGGTGCCGGGCGACGACTGCCTCAACCTCAATGTGTGGACACCGTCCCCGGCCCGTGCGGGGCTGCCCGTTCTCGTCTGGATCCACGGCGGTTCGCTGCTGCACGGCTCGTCGGCCGTGCCGCTGTACGACGGGGCGGCGTTCGCCCGTGACGGCGTGGTCCTCGTGTCGGTCAACTACCGCCTGGGCATGGAGGGGTTCGGGGTGTTCCCGGACGCGCCCGCCAACCGGGGGCTGCTCGATCAGCTCGCGGCGCTGGCCTGGGTGCGGGACAACATCGCCGCGTTCGGCGGCGATCCGGACCTGGTCACGGTGTGCGGCGAGTCGGCGGGGGCCATCAGCATCGCCGCGCTGCTGGCCGCGCCACGTGCCAAGGGGCTGTTCCGGCGTGCGGTGCTGCAGAGCGGCCCGCCCTCCGCGCTTCCCCTGGACGGCGCCGCCCGCCGCACCACGGAGCTGATCGCGAAGCGGCTGGGGGTCGGGGCGACGGCCGGGGAGCTGGCCGCGGTGGACCCGGAGCGGCTCCTGGCCGCGCAGACCGAGGTGACGTCCGGCGGCTCCCCGCTGACCGGCGGGAACTCCTTCCAGATCGTGGTGGACGGCGACCTGCTGCCCCGCGATCCGCTCGAAGCGCTGCTGGACGGTGCCGCGGACGACGTCGATCTGCTGATGGGCGCCAACAGTGAGGAGTACCGGCTCTGGTTCGTGCCGAGCGGTCTGACGGAGGGGCTGTCCAGGATCAAACTGCGGCTGGCCCTGCTGAAGTTCAAGGTGCCGGGCACCACGACGCGTACGTACCGGGCGAACCGGCCCGGTGCCACACCGGGCGAGCTGCTCGGGGCGCTCGCCACCGATCTGCTGCTGCGCGTCCCGCTGAACCGGGTGGCCGACGCCCGCGCCGGCGCTGCGGGGAGCACTCATCTCTACGAGTTCGGCTGGCCGTCGCCCGTACTGCGGCTCGGCGCCTGTCACGGGCTGGAGATCGGCTTCGTCTTCGACACGCTGGACCGGCCCGACGCGGTGGCCCTGGCCGGCGAGGACGCCCCGCAGGAACTGGCCGACGCGATGCACGCGGCGTGGGTGCGGTTCGCCGCCTCCGGCGATCCCGGCTGGCCGGCCTGGGACACGTCCCGCCCGGTGATGGGCTTCGGCCCGGGAGCCCCTGCCGTGGTGCGCGCCCCGCGCGACGAGGAACTGCGCGGCTGGGCACCGTACCGGAGGAACGCCTGACGCCGGTCTCCACGGCGCGGACGAGAGCGCGATCGGCGGCCCCCGGCCGGTCGGCCGGGGGTCCTCCCGGCCATCAGCTCTTGTTCTGCGCCGCCCAGAACTCGTCGAACGTGAGCAGCCCGTCGCCGTTGGCGTCGTGCGAGTTGATGACGGCCTGCGCCACCGGCTCGGTGACGTAGGGGTCGCCGAGCTGAGCCATCACGCTCTTGTACTCGGCGGCCGATATCAGCCCGTCGCCGTTCAGATCGAACCGCTCGAATGCCTTGCGTGCCGACTCGATGTCCGCCACAGTTCCGCCCCTTCGCAGTGCCTCACCCATGCCTGGTCAAAGTCTGACCAGTGTCTTTCTGACGGGGGTCAGATTAACGGGCGCGACGGGTGGCGGTCGCGGCGGCCGGTCGTCGATCATGGGTGGGGTGTCCGCCGCCCGGCGGACCGTGGTCCGGACCGGGGAGCGGGACGCAGATGGACGACGCACTGGCACGGATCCTGACGGCCGCCGCGAGCGGGCGGTTTCCGCCGCCGGACGGGTCGACGACGGTGGTGGGGCAGCCCGGTGCCCGGGACGCGGGGGTGCTGGCGTTCACCGCGCACTCGGTGGTGTTCACCGACGAGGACCCCCGGTGGGTGCGGTCCGTACTGGACGCCGCCCCGGGAGACGCGCTCGCCGCGACGATGCATCCGTACTTCCTGTCCGCGCTGCTGGCCCGCAGCGGCCGGCAGATGAACACCATCGATCTGCTGACGGTCGCGGACGCGCTGCCGGGCGAGCCGGAGATCGCGCTGCGGGAGATCAAGGACCCGGAGCATCCTCGGGTGGCGCGGGCCATGAAGTACCGCGACGAGGTGCGGGTCTGGTCCGCCGACGGCGGTGTGGTGATCCTCGGCCGGGGAGTCGCGGGGCGCTGGGAGACGGCGATCGAGGTGGACGAGGAGGCGCGCGGCCGGCGGCTGGGCGAACGGCTGGCGCGGGCGGCCCGGCATCTGGTGCCGGACTCGGCGGTCTGGGCGCAGCAGTCGCCGGGGAACGCCCGCAGTGTGCGGACGTTCCAGGCGGCGGGCTACCGGCCGGTGGGCTCGGAGGCCCTGCTGGTCGCGGAGTGAGTGCTCAGCGGATCAGCTGCGCCACGGCTTGTAGTGCGGGTTGTCGACGCACTTGTTCATGATCTCGGTCTTCTTCGCCTGGTCGATCGGGCACGCCCCGACGATGAACTTCCGGTCGACACCGCCGGGGAAGGCGACCTCCACCTGGTCGGCGTACTTGTGGGTGTCGCCGATCGTCTTGTTCACGTCGATGCCACCGGGGGCGTCGATGTAGTAGTTGAACTCGCTCTTCCACCGCTTGTACAGGTCGTGGTCGTACGTGGTGGAGACGAACGGCGAGGGCTGGTTGGCCAGGACGTACTTCTCCAGGTCGTACTGGCCGTAGACGATGTCCCTGGCGTGGAAGCCCTCGTCGAAGACGGTCATCGGGCCCCGGCCGTCCGCCCGGTAGAGCTGGCGGCAGTTGTCCCGCCAGGAGGGCCGGGGGGTGATCCGGTCGATGTCCACCGGGTCGGCGGCGGCGAAGAGGTGGTCGGCGACGACCGGGCAGCCACCGGGTTTGAACGCGGCCGCTGCGGGAGCGGCGGCGGGGGCGGCCTCGGTGGCGGCGGCGGGGACGAGTACGGCGGAGAAGGAGAGAACGGCAACTGCGGCCCGGCGCCGCAGACGAGAAGTGATCATCATGTTGGTCACTGTCCCGGCAGTGCGACGCCGGGCCGTGGAGTGTCACCCGAAGGCGAGCGTGTCCGGCGGGGTGTTGACGCCGGACCGTCAGCGGAAGACGCCGGTGTGGCCGAGCGAGTAGCGGCCCGGCTGCGGGTAGACCGCGAGTCCGTGCGGGCCGCTGCCCACCGGGATCCGGGCGAGCTGTTTGCCGCTGGCGGTGTCGATCGCGTACACCTCGGAGTTGTAGCGCCCGCTCAGCCAGAGGACCTTGCCGTCGGCCGAGACTCCGCCCATGTCGGGGCTTCCGCCGCCCGGCAGACGCCATTTCTTCACCAGTTTGCGCTGTCCGAAGTCGAAGACCGAGATGGAGCCCTCGCCCCGGTTGGAGACGTACATCTCCTTGGAGTCGCGGCTGACGTAGAGGCCGTGGGCGCCCTTGCCGGTGGGCAGCAGCTTCGGGGTGGTGAACTTCGTCCCGTCCAGCACCCACACCCCGTTGGCGATCATGTCCGCGATGTAGAACGTGCCGCCGTCGGGCGACAGCTTCACGTCCTGCGGCATCGCGCCCTTGAAGGGCAGCTTCTGGTGGCCGACGACCTTCATCTTCGCCGTGTCGACCTTGAGGAGTTCGCCGGAGAACTCGCAGGAGACGATGAAGTACCGGCCGTCCGTGGAGAAGTCGGCGTGGTTGACGCCCGCGCAGCCGACCGGGAGGGTCTTGACCGTCTTCATGGTGTGGGCGTCGCGGAAGACCAGTTGGCGGTCCATCGAGGCCATCACCACGGCGTATCTGCCGTCCGGGGTGAAGTAGAGGTTGTACGGGTCGGAGACCGGCACCGTGCGGCCCACCTTCCCGGTGGCGGGATCGATGGCCGTGAGGCTGTCGCCGATGTCGTTGTTGACCCAGAGGGTCTTCAGGTCCCAGGACGGGACGACGTGCTGCGGCTGGCGGCCGACCTTGATGGTCCTGATGACCTTGTACGTCGCCGGGTCGATCACCGACACCGTGTCGGAGTTGGTGTTGGGGACGTACACCCGGGACGGGAAGTCCTTGACGACCGGGGAGAGCTTCCCCGGCCGGTCGGCCGCGTAGACGTCCTTGGCGTCGAGCACCGGCGGCATGCCGGGCAGCCCCGGCGGCACGGGCCGTGCGGCGCGTTCCGTTTCGACGGGCGGGGCGGCGGCCTCGCTGCCGACGGCCTCGCCGCTCCCCTTCTCGGCGGGGGAGCCGCAGCCGGTGAGGACGGCGAGGAGGACGCCCCCGAGCAGGGCCGCGGTGTGCTTGGTGGAGGGAAGCATCAGGTCAGCAGCTCCGTGGTCGTCACCGCGCGCAGTTGGCGGCGGTCGATTTCGGTGAGGAGGAGAGGCAGGGCGGCGACCGTGTCCGCGTAGCCGAAATGCAGGCTCACCACCGATCCGTTGCGGATCTCCCCGGCCACCTTGCGGGTGACGGCCGCGGCGCCGGGAGAGGTGAAGTCGAGGGAGTCCACGTCGTACGAGAGGACGTGCGGGTAGCCCGCACGGGCGGCGAGCCGCTGGACGAGCGGGGTGGCGTACCGGGTGCGCGAGGGGCGGAACCAGGTGCCGATGGAGCCGGTGAGCCGGCGCAGCCGCTGGGCGCAGCCGGTGATCTCCGCGTACGCCTCGGCCTCGCCCATCGTGGAGATGTCGAGGTGGCGTTGGGTGTGGTTGCCGAGGTCGTGGCCGCCGTCGAGGATGCGGCGGGCCATCTCGGGGTGTTCGTCGAGCCAGCTGCCGACGGCGAGGACGGTGATCCGTGCGTGGGCCCGTTCGGCCTCGGCGAGTACGGTCCTGGCGACGGCGGGGTCGCCCTGGCCGTGGAAGGTGAGGGCGACGCGGCCGCGGTCGCGGGGGCCGTGCTCGATCTGGACCGGCTGCCCGGGGAAGCGGCGCGGGGCGGGCGCGGGGCGCGGGGCCGGGGGTCCGGTGGTCGCGGAGTCCTTCTTCGGGCTCGCCGCGGTCGTGACGGTCTTGGCCGACGTACCGGCGGCGTCGCCGCGGTCCGCGCAGCCGGCGGTCAGGGCGCCGGCGAGGACGGCCCCTGCTCCCGCGCGCAGGGCGCTGCGGCGGTGCACCGGTGCGTCGGAGGCGTTCATGCGCAGAACAATAGGGGCGAAATGGATGGGGGATAACAATTCAGCCTTATGGGCGACGCGAATGAATCACTCAACGAATCCCATAAATATTCATGGTTTTCCAGGCAAGTGACCCATAACACCTGCGATTCACCTCAGAAATGCCCCACTAAATAGATAGATGCCCCATTTGCACCTTTGGCGGAGAGGTCGCCCGTCTGCCATAGTCGGTGACACGACCGCATCGACCCGAGCCCGGTCGTCACAAGCGGCCGTGAACACACCCCCCATGTCACGGCCCCCACACAGCAGCCCCCGAAGCGCCCCACCACGGCGGACCGGGGGCTTCTGTGCGTCCCGGGCACGCGCCACCGGGGATCGGCCGGGGATCAGCGGTCGGAGGTCCGCATCTCGAACCAGGTCGTCTTGCCGCGCGGCAGCAGATCCACGCCCCACCGGTCGGAGAGCTTGTCGACGAGGAAGAGCCCCCGCCCGCTCACATCCATCTCCCGGACGGGCATCAGGCACGGCAGTCCACGCGAGGGGTCGCGCACCTCGATCCTGATCCAGCCGCGGCGGCGCAGCATCCGCAACCCGAAGACCCGGGCGCCGGTGTGCCGCACCGCGTTGCCGACGAGCTCCGAGACGAGCAGCACGGCGTACTCGGCGGTCTGCGGGGAGAGCGCCCACTGACGCAGCACCACACACGACGTCAGCCGCCGGGCGGTGGCCGCGGACTCCGGGCGGGAGGGCAGCCGGACTTCACCCTCCGCCGGATTTCCGAACAACTCCAGCGCCTTGAACGCCTGTTCGTCCTCGACGGTCGGCATCCAGCGTGCCGCTGTCGCGCCGCTGTGCGGTCGCGGCTGTTCCACACCCTCCAGGCCCGCCATGCACACCATCATGGCCGCAAGGCGGGAGCTCCGGGGCCGTTCCGCGGGAATCCGCACCCCGGAACGCACTCTTCCCCAGCGGTCGAAAGGCATATGCCACTGGCAGAACGCAGCCCCCCGCACCCATGCTGACCTGCATGAATACGGCGTCCGAGCGGGGCTGTCCGCCCCTTCGGAGAGCTGGGCCCCAAGGTTCCCTCAAGGCCCAGCCAATCCGCCCGCACGGATGAACCCGCGTCAGTCTGTGCCCAACTGACTTCCGGTCAGAGGAACTTGGCCTTGCCCGGACCCTCTTCCACGAAGCTGCGCATTCCGCGCTCCCGGTCCTCGGTGGCGAACAGACCCGCGAACCAGTTCCGCTCGATCGTGAGCCCGGTGTCGATGTCCGTCTCCAGGCCGGCGTCGACGGATTCCTTGGCGGCGCGCAGCGCGAGGGCCGGCCCCTTCGCCAGCCGGGCGGCCCAGGCGTGCGCCTGCTCGTACACCTCGGCGGCGGGCACCACGCGGTCCACCAGACCGATCGTCAGGGCCTCTTCGGCCTTCACGTGGCGGCCGGTGAAGATCAGGTCCTTGGCCCGGGAGGGGCCGACCAGCCGGGCGAGGCGCTGGGTGCCGCCCGCGCCGGGGATCAGCCCGAGCAGGATCTCGGGCTGGCCCAGCCGGGCGTTGTCGGCGGCGATCCGGAAGTCGGCGCAGAGCGCCAGCTCGCAGCCGCCGCCCAGCGCGTAGCCGGTGACCGCGGCGACGACGGGCTTGGGGATCCGGGCCACCGCGGTGAAGGAGTCCTGGAGCGCCTTGGACCGTACGACCATCGCCGTATGGTCCATCACCTGCATCTCCTTGATGTCCGCGCCCGCCGCGAACACCTTCTCGCCGCCGTAGAGGACCACGGCACGCACGTCGTCGCGCCGGGTGGCCTCCTCGGCGAGTTCGCGCAGCCGGTCCTGGGTGGCGACATCCAGGGCGTTCATGGGCGGACGGTCCAGCAGGATCGTGCCGACGCCGTCGGTCACTTCGAGGGTTACGGTCATGGGAGGCAGGTTAACCGGCGCTAACGACGGCGGGCCCGGTGCTGTTGGTCACAGCACCGGGCCCGCCCGTGTCCGGTTGCGACGGGTACTACTTGGTCCACTCCGACCAGGACATGTTCCAGCCGTTGAGGCCGTTGTCCGGCTGGATCGTCCGGTCCTTCGAGTTCTTCACGACCACGACGTCGCCGATGAGCGAGTTGTCGAAGAACCAGGCCGCCGAGGTCTTCTTGCTCCAGGCGCCGCGCACGTCCTGCAGGCCGACGCACCCGTGGCTGGTGTTGGCCGAGCCGAAGACGCCGGAGCCGCCCCAGTAGTTGCCGTGGATGAAGGTGCCCGAGGTGGACAGCCGCATCGCGTGCGGCACGTCCTTGATGTCGTACTCGCCGCCGAAGCCCACGGTGTCACCGTTCATCCGGGTCACCTTGAGCTTCTCGCTGATGACCATCTGACCGTTGTACGTGGTGGTCGCCGGGGCGCCCGCGGAGATCGGGATGTCCCTGATCTGCTTGCCGTCGCGGACGACCTTCATCCGGTGCGTGCTCGCGTCGACGGTGCTGACCTGCCGGCGGCCGATGGTGAAGGAGATCGTCTTGGTCTGCTTGCCGTAGACACCCGGACGCCCCTCGACGCCGTCGAGGTCGAGCTTCACGCTCACCTTGGTGCCCGCGGCCCAGTAGTCCGCCGGGCGGAAGTCGAGGCGGTCGTTGCCGAACCAGTGGCCCTCGATCGGTACGGAGGGCTCGGCGGTCACCTTGATGGCCTTCTCGACCGCGGCCGGGTCGGTGATGCCGCGGGTGAAGTGGATCGAGACGGGCATGCCGACGCCGACCGTGGAACCGTCCTCCGGGGTGTACTGCCCGATGAAGGTGTTCTGCGGGACCAGCGTCGTGAAGCTGGTGTCCTTGGCCGACTCACGGCCCTTCGCGTCCTTGGCGACCGCGTGGACCGTGTACTTGGTCGCCGCGGCCAGATGCTGGTCCGGCGTCCAGCTCGTGCCGTCCGCCGCGATCCGGCCCTCGACCTCGGCGCCCTTGGGGCCGGCGACCTTGACCGTCGTCAGCTTCCCCTGCTCGGCGGAGATCTTCAGCGCTCCGCTGGTGGCGACGGAGTCCGCCCCGTCCTTCGGCGCGACGGTCACCACGGCCTGCGAGGCGGCGGTGTCGCCCACCTTCGCCCCGCCCTTGCCCGCGCTGCCGGCGTCGTCTCCCCCGCCGCACGCCGTCACCAGCATCAGCAGCGCACCCAGTACCAGAGCCAGCAGTCCGGTGGCCCCACGTCCACGCCGCCCGCTGTCCGCCCCGGCCGATGCCCCCGATATCGGCTGCCCGTTCAATGTGCTCGTCTCCCCTCACACGGCCCGGTCCCGCCAAGGCCCTGGGGGCCCTCGGCCCCCTCCCCCGCGCGCTGCACATGCGCGCTCAGCGAAAGATAATCACACCGGTCGTGAGGAAATGACCCCGCGGAATGTCACCGTTCAGTCCCAACTCCTCCGGGGACTTCTCCAGGTGGCACGGGGTGCGGGCGCGACGGCGCCGGGCGAGGGCCTGTCCACGAGCGGGTACGCCGGACAGACCCGGGCGATCCGACGGGTCGTCAGCGGAGGGCGGAGCCGGCCTTCCACTGCTTCCAGTCCAGGTTCCAGCCTCCGAGACCGTTGTCCGGCGCGACCCGCTTGTCCTTGGAGTTGACGACCTCGACCACATCGCCGATGAGCGTCCGGTCGAAGAACCAGCCGGCCGGGGTGTCGCTGCCGCCGCCCCGCACGTCGCGCAGCCCGACGCAGCCGTGGCTGACGTTGGCCGAGCCGAAGACGTCGTCGTCCGACCAGTAGTTGCCGTGCAGGAACGTTCCGGAGTCGGTGAGCCGGAGGGCGTGCGGCACGTCCTTGATGTCGTACTCCCCGCCGAAGCCGACCGTGCGGCCGTCCATCCGGGTCACGTCGTGCATCTCGCTGACCACCATCTTCCCGTTGTACGTCTCCATACCGGGGTAGCCCGCCGTGATCGGAACCGTGGAGACGAGCCGGCCGTCGCGGCGTACCTCCATGGTGTGTGCGGCCGCGTCGACCCGGGACGTCTGGGAACGGCCCACCGTGAAGGCGACCTTCTTGTCCTGGGTGCCGTACACGTGCGGCGCGCCCTCCACATCGCGCAGCCCCATCGCCACGGTGACCTCGGTGCCCGGCACCCAGTAGGCGGCGGGGCGGAAGTCGAGGCGGCTGTCGCCGAACCAGTGCCCCACCACCTCGACCGCCGGAACGGAGGTGACCCGGATGGCCCTCTGCACGGCCGCGCGGTTCTTGACCGGGCGGTTGAAGGCGAAGGAAACGATCATTCCGGTGCCGACCGTGGAACGGTTCTCCGGCTTGAAGTAACCGATGAAGCGGTGATCGGGGACCACCGTGGTGAACGTCGTGTGGCGGGCCGAGCGGTGCCCGGAGCCGTCCACGGCGACCACGTCGACGCTGTACTTGGCGGCGAGCCCGAGCCGGCCCGTCCTCCCCCGGGGTGACCAGGAGAGGCCGTCCTGCGCGATCCGGCCCGTCACCTCCTGGCTCCGCGCGTCCTCGGTCCGCTTCACCTCGACGCTCTCCAGCCGCCCGTCGGGGACCTTCACCTCCAAGCGGTCGTCGGGGCCGATGTCCCTCGCCCCGTCGCGCGGGGTGATCAGGATCGTGTCCTGCGGGGAGTGTGCCTTCCCGCTGAAGACCGAACCGGCGCCGGTGCAGCCGCTCAGGAGGGCCGGCACGGTGAGTAGTCCTGCCCATGTCAGCACGGCGGCCGAGCTCGCCACCGCCCTCTTCGCTACGTGGTTCACATCCCCCCAACGACGGGGGCCGGTCGGGGGAAACGTGAGTCCCGGCGCCGGTGTGGGCAGAACAGAGGGGAGGACCACACGCAAAGGACCACGGCCGGGACGCCGTGCGCTCCTCTTCGGTGCCGGTCCCCACGAGCCGCGGGAGGCGAGCAGGTGTCGAGCGCAGCCGAGCAGGCAGCAGTGCAGGAAACAGTGCGGGAGGCCGGGGCGCCGGCGGGGCGGCAGAGCGCGCCGACGGCCGGGCCGGCCACCGTGTGGCCGGGCGCCCCGACGCCGCTCGGGGCCCGCTTCAGGGTGGGCCCGGACGGGGTGGCGGGCACCAATTTCGCGCTCTGGGCGGGCGGTGCGGAGGCCGTCGAGCTCTGCCTCTTCGACGAGGAGGGAGGCGAGAGGCGCCTCCCGCTGACCGAACTGACCCATGAGATCTGGCACGGCTTCGTGCCGGGCGTACGGCCGGGTCAGCGGTACGGCTACCGGGTGCACGGCCGCTGGGACCCCTGGACCGGTGCCCGCTGGAACGCGGCGAAGCTGCTCCTCGACCCGTACGCGCGTGCCGTGGACGGCTCGTTCACCCTCCCGGCCGAGGTGTACGGCCATGTGAGGGACTGGCCGCACCAGCAGGTCGCCGACACCGTGCGCGACGAACGGGACTCCGCTCCGTACGTCCCCAAGGGCGTCGTCGTCCATGACGACGACGACTGGGCCGAGGACCGCCGGCCCAAGACCCCGTGGGCGGACTCCGTCATCTACGAGCTGCATGTGCGCGGCTTCACCAAGCTGCACCCCGAGATCCCCGAGGAGCTGCGGGGCACCTACGCGGGTCTCGCCCATCCCGCGGCCATCGGGCATCTGCGGCGGCTCGGGGTCACGGCGGTCGAGCTGCTGCCGGTGCATCAGTTCGCCCACGAGGACCATCTGCTCCGGCGCGGCCTGCGCAACTACTGGGGCTACAACTCCATCGGCTACTTCGCCCCGCACGCCGACTACTCGGCCAGCGGCACCGCGGGCCAGCAGGTCGGCGAGTTCAAGCGGATGGTACGGGCCCTGCACGACGCCGGGATCGAGGTGATCCTCGACGTGGTCTACAACCACACGGCGGAGGCGGGCGAACTGGGCCCGATGCTGTCGCTGCGCGGCATCGACAACCGCGGCTACTACCGCCTCCAGCCCGACGCCCGCAGATACGCGGACTACACGGGCTGCGGCAACACCCTGCACGTGGTCCAGCCGCACGTCCTGCGGCTGATCACGGACTCGCTGCGCTACTGGGTCACCGAGATGGGCGTCGACGGCTTCCGCTTCGACCTGGCGGCCGCGCTGGCCCGCTCGATGCACGACGTCGACATGCTCTCCCCGTTCCTCGCGGTGATCGCCCAGGACCCGGTGCTGCGCCGGGTGAAGCTGATCGCCGAGCCGTGGGACGTCGGCAGCGGCGGCTACCAGGTCGGCGCCTTCCCCCCGCTGTGGACCGAGTGGAACGACCACTACCGGGACGCCGTACGGGACTTCTGGCGCGGCGCCCTGCCCGACGTACGGGATCTCGGCTACCGGCTGACGGGATCCAGCGATCTGTACGCGTGGGGCGGCAGGCGGCCGTACGCCTCGGTCAACTTCGTCACCGCGCACGACGGCTTCACCCTGCGCGACCTGGTCAGCTACGAACAGAAGCACAACGAGGCCAACGGCGAGGGCAACCGGGACGGCACCTCGGACAACCGGGCCTGGAACTGCGGCGCCGAGGGCGAGAGCGACGAACCCGCCGTCAACGCGCTGCGCCGCCGCCAGCTGCGCAACCTGCTGACCACACTGCTGCTGTCGACGGGCGTGCCGATGCTGGTCGCGGGCGACGAGATGGGCCGTACGCAGCGCGGCAACAACAACGCGTACTGCCAGGACAACGAGGTCGGCTGGCTGGACTGGTCCCTGCTCGACCGGCCCGAGTGGCGGGCGCTGACCGAGCTGGCCTCCCGGGTCCTCGCCCTGCGCCACACCCATCCGGTGCTGCGCCGCCGTGCCTTCTTCTCCGGGCGGGCGCAGGCGGCGGACGGGCTGCGGGACCTGGCGTGGTTCACCCGGCAGGGCGAGGAGATGACGGAGCAGGACTGGTACGCGCCGGCCGCGACGGTCGGGCTCTATCTCTCCGGTCGCGACATCCCCGGCCGGGACGTGCACGGCGAACCCGTCACGGACGACAGCTTTCTGGCGATCCTGCACGCGGACCACCGGCCGAGCGGCTTCCGGCTCCCCGGCCCGCCGTGGGCGCGGAGCTACGAACTGGTCCTGGACACCTCGCGGGAGGACCAGACCGCGGCTCCCGGCACCGTCCACCCGGGTGACGGGACACTGACCGTGCCGGCCAGGTCGGTGCTGCTGCTCCGGGTCGGGGAGTGAGGGGCGCTCAGCCGTCCCGGGGTCAGCCGAGGATGCCCCGGTCGTAGCCGATCGCGACGGCGGCGGCCCGGTCCTTGGCGCCCAGCTTGGCGAAGACATGGGTGAGGTGGGTCTTCACGGTGGCCTCGCTGATGAACAGCTCGGCGGCTATCTCACGGTTCGAGGTGCCCTTCGCGACGAGTTCGAGCACCTCGCGCTCACGGGCCGACAGCGACTCGTTGCCCGGGGCCGACGGGGTGCGCACCCGTGAGACGAGGCGGGAGGCGACGGCGGGCGAGAGCACGGTGCGGCCGTCGGCGGCGGCGCGGACGGCGGTGAACAGCTCGTCGCGCGGCGCGTCCTTGAGCAGATAGCCGGTCGCGCCGGCCTCGATCGCGGGGAGGGTGTCGGAGTCGGTGTCGTACGTGGTGAGGACGAGCACCTTGGACCGGGCTCCGCGTCCGGTCAGTTCGGCGATGGCGGGGACTCCGCCGCCGCCCGGCATCCGCAGGTCCATCAGGACGACATCGGGGTCGAGCCGGGCCACGAGGTCGACGCCCGCCACCCCGTTCGACGCCTCCCCGAGGACCCGGAACCCCGGATCGGAATCGAACATGCCGCGCAGACCGTCCCGTACGACGGGGTGGTCGTCGACGACGACGAGCGTGATGACGCGTGCGGAATCCTCAGCCATGGCAGGCCAACCGTACTGGTCATCGGCTGTTGCGGACCAGGGGCACCCGGGCGCAGACCGCCGTTCCGCGGCCCGGCTCGGTCTCCACCTCGACGGTGCCCGCGACGCGTTCGGCGCGGGCCCGCATGCCGCCGAGCCCGAAGCCGCCCGCGCCGCGGCGGTACGGCGGCAGGGCGGCCGGGTCGAAGCCGCGGCCGTCGTCCCGTACGTCCAGGGTGAGTTCGTCGCCCATGAAGGACAGGGTGATGCCGACCCGCGAGGCCCCGGCATGGCGGCCGGCGTTGGCGAGGGCCTCCTCGGCGATGCGGAGCAGGGTGGCGGCTATCTCGTCGTGGACCGGCTCGACGGTACCGGTGACGGTGAAATCGGCCCGGATCCCCTGGTGTTCCCCCCAGCCGGCGACCGTCTTCTTCAGCGCGCCGGGGAGGTCGTCGTGCTCCAGGGCGGCGGGAACCAGGTCGTGTACCGAGCGGCGCGCCTCGCCCAGGCTGTGCCGGGCGAGGGCGGCGGCGCGGTCGAGGTGCTGCCGGGCCAGGGCCGGGTCGGTGCCGGCGACCGAAGTCACCACCTGGAGCTGGGCGATGATGCCGGTCAGGCCCTGTGCGAGGGTGTCGTGGATCTCGGCGGCCAGCCGTCGGCGCTCGTCGGCGACGCCCGCCTCGCGGGCCTGGACGAGGAGTTGGGCGTGCAGGCCGGCATTCTCCGCGAGGGCCTGTTCGAGGCGGGCGTTGGCCGACTCCAGTTCGGCGATGGTGTCGACCTGGGCGCGGGTCTGCTCGGCCTCCCGGTCGCCGATCTGGGCGAACACCATGGTGAGGGTCGCGTGCAGGGCGAAGAGGACACCGAAGGCTACCCAGTTCATGAGATCGGCCGGCGGGAGACCGCTGCCGGACTGCGAGCCCGCCATGATGACGGCGGTGGCCAGCAGCCCGGCTCTGACGGCCCGGTGCGGAAGCAGGCGGCCGGCGTCGAAGTAGCCGAGAACCGCGAACATGGAGAAGAACGGGTTGCACTCGGTCAGTCCGAGGGCGAGCGCCGTGCGGGCGACGAAGTAGAACTGCGCCGCCCGCGACTTCGGGGGAACGCTCTGCCGGACCCGCCCCCACCAGAGCTGGAGGACGAGCGCCGCCGGGGCCAGCGCCGCGGCGACGTGTACGTCCGAGCGGGACATGATGAGGGGGGCGGTCACCGCCGAGACCGCGGTGCCCAGGCCGAGCAGACCGTACGGCCCGTACCGGAAGAACCGTTCCCACCACTGCGCGGCCGTCGTCGGTCCGGTGGTGGTCGTCGTTGCTGCATCCCCCGTGTCCATGGGTGAAGTCTCCCCGCTTCCCCGCCCGCCTCCCCGGAATCGCGCTCACTCCCACCGGAACAGGCGGGTCGCGAGGAGAGTCACCAGGGCCGCCCAGAGCGCCATGACGCCCAGCTGTACCCAGCCGGGCCAGCCGCCGGACGCTGCCCGGTCCAGTGCCTGGGAGGCCGCGCCGAACGGGGTGGCCTCGACGATGCGCCGGAGGGTGTCGGGCATGGTCTGCACCGGGATCCAGACCCCGGCGGTGAACATCATCAGGAGGTTCACGACCGAGCTGATGGCGGCGGACGCCTTGGCCGTACGGGAGAGGGCGCAGAGCAGTGCGCCGAGGGTCAGCACGCTCGCGGTCGACAGGAGCAGCGCCAGGGCGTAGCCGACGGGCTGTCCGGGCAGTTCGACGCCGAAGGCGATCCGGCCGACGGTCATCGCCAGTGCGGCGGAGGCGAGGGCGGCGGCACCGTGCAGGGCGATCTGCGCGGTGAGCAGCGCGGAGGGACGCACCGGAGTGGTGGACATCCGGCGCAGGATGCCGCGTTCGCGGTAGCCGGTGAGGACGGGCGGCATGGCCTGGAGTCCGGCCATGATCATGGCGAGCAGGACCGCCACCGGTACGTACAGATCGATGACGCGCCGGCCGCCGAGTTCGTCCTTGTGTTCTCCGAAGGAGGGGATGAGGCCGAGGATCGTCAGGAGCGCGGTCGGGAAGACGACGATCCAGAACAGGGCGCCGGGTTCGCGGAGGAAGAGCCGGGTCTCGGTCCTGAGCACCGCCGCCCATGGGGTCGGCCCGTCCGTCGCCGTGGCCGGGTTCGCCGTGGTCATCTCAGGCCGCCTGTTCTGTGAGGTCGAGGAAGGCGTCGTCCAGCGTTGCCTCGGAGACGCGGAGTTGGTGTGCGGTGACGCGGTGGAGGGCCAGCAGCGAGATCACCGCGTTGACCGTCTCGTCGGTGCCGTGGATGACGATGCGGCCGTCCTTCCGCTCCGTGGAGACCGCTCCGGGCAGCGCGCCCAGGTCGGTGTCGTCCAGTGGCTGTGACGGGGTGAAGGAGATGACCGTGGAGCTGTCGGCCCGGCCGATCAGTCCGGCCGGGGTGTCCAGGGCGACGACCTTGCCCTTGTCGATCACGGCGACACGGTCGCAGAGACGTCTGGCCTCTTCCATGAAGTGGGTGACCAGAAGGACCGTCACGCCACTGTCGCGTACGTCCTCGATCAGCTTCCAGGTGTCCCGGCGGGCCCGTGGGTCCAGCCCGGTGGTCAGCTCGTCGAGCACCACCACCCGCGGGTTGCCGACCAGGGCGAGCGCGATGGACAGCCGCTGCTTCTGACCGCCGGACAGCTTGGCGAAGCGGGTGCCGTACATGGTGTGCAGACCGAGCCGTTCGGCCAGCACGCGCCAGTCGGCGGGGGCGGGGTAGAAGGCGCTGTAGAGCTCCAGCGCCTCGGCCACGGTGATCTTGGGCTGGAGCTCGCTCTCCTGGAGCTGGGTGCCGAGCAGCCGGGTGACCCGGTCGTGGTCGGCGACGGGGTCGAGTCCGGCGACGCGGACCGTACCGGCGTCGGGGACCCGCAGTCCCCCGATGCACTCGACGGTGGTGGTCTTGCCCGCGCCGTTGGGACCGAGGATCCCGAAGATCTCCCCCTCGTCGACGGCGAAGCTCACTCCGTCGACCACGGTGCGCCCGGCGTACGCCTTGTGCACCCCGTTCGCTTCGATGATTGCCATGCCCAAGAGCATCGCGTCGCGGGGAGGGGCGCACCATCGTCCATCGCGCTCGAAGCGGCATCAGCCGATCGGTTGATACGGGATACGACCTGCGCTCCCCGGGGCGGAGCCACCTCCCGTCGGCCGGAAAACCACATGAGCGATGTCAGGGGTGAACCGTAGGCTCGACTGTGATGCCCGAAGAACATGCAGAGCCCAAGGATCGGTCCACCGTTCAGTCCCTGTTGCGGTTGTGGCCTTATGTGAAGCCGGTGCGCAAGCGCCTGTTCGGCGCCGCTCTGGTCGCGATCGCCGCGTCCTGCGTCGGCCTGGTGATTCCCCTCGTGCTGAAGTGGATGGTCGACGGCCCGGTGGCGGACCGCGACCCCGGCGGGGTCTGGCTCGGCGCGCTGTATCTGCTGCTGCTGGGCATCGGCGAGGCCGCGCTGTTCGGGGTGCGGCGATGGATGGTGGCGCGGCCGCTGGCCGGGGTCGAGGCGTCGATGCGGGCCGATCTGTACCGGCATCTGCAACGGCTGCCGGTGGCGTTCCACGACCGCTGGCCTTCGGGGCAGTTGCTCTCGCGCGCGACCACGGATCTGATGCTGCTGCGTCAGTTCCTGGCCTTCCCGCTGACCTTCCTGCTGGTCAACGGGGCGACGGTCCTGATCGGCTTCGTCATTCTGCTGATGCAGCAGTGGACGCTGGGGCTGGTGCTGCTCGCGCCGGCGGCGCCGCTGATGATCATCTGCCTGGTCTTCGAGACGAAGTTCTCGGCCGTGGCGCGCCGGGCCCAGGACCAGGTCGGCGATCTGACGACGGTCGTCGAGGAGAGCGTGCTCGGCATCCGCATCATCAAGGGCTTCGGCCGGCACCGCAGCCAGGCCCTCGCCTTCCGTTCCCTCACGCAGCGGCTGCGCACCACGGAGCTGGCCAAGGCCCGTCTCCTCGCGGGCATCTGGGCCTCCATCACCGTGCTCCCGGAGCTGGCCATCGGTGCGGCGCTGGTGCTCGGCACGGTCCAGGTCGCGGACGGCGGCCTCTCCGCGGGCACCCTGGTCGCCTTTCTCTCCACCGCGCTCGCGCTGCGCTGGCCGATCGAGTCGATCGGCTTCCTGCTGGCGATGAGCCAGGAGTCGGCGACGGCGACCGAGCGGTTCTTCGAGGTGATGGACGTGGCCGAGGAGGCGGACGCGTCCGGCGTGGACGGGCAGGCCCGGGAGAGCGAGTCGGCCCGGGGCGAAATGGTCTTCGAGGGCGTGGAGTTCCGCTATCCCGACGCGGAGCCCGGCTCCGCGCCCGTGCTGTCCCGGATCGATCTGCGGATCCGGCCCGGCGAGACGATGGCCCTGGTCGGGGCCACGGGTTCCGGGAAGACGACGCTCACCGCCCTCGTGCCGCGGCTGCACGAGGCCACCGCGGGGCGGATCACCCTGGACGGTGCGGACATCACCGCCATGCCCCGGGAGCGGCTGCGCGAGCTGGTGTCGGTGGCCTTCGAAGAGCCGACGCTCTTCTCGGCGAGCGTCGGGGAGAACGTGCTGATGGGCGCCGAGGGCGCCGGGGACGACGAGTTGCGCCGGGCGCTCGCCGTCGCCCAGGCCGACTTCGTGTACGACCTGCCCGAGGGCATCGGCACCCAGGTCGGCGAGCAGGGGCTCAGCCTCTCCGGCGGACAGCGGCAACGGCTCGCGCTGGCCCGTGCCGTGGTCGGCCGGCCGCGCTTCCTGGTCCTGGACGATCCGCTCTCCGCGCTGGACGTGCACACGGAAGCGCTGGTGGAGGCCGCCCTGCGGCAGGTCCTGGCGGAGACCACGGCGATCGTGGTCGCGCACCGGCCGTCCACCGTGATGCTCGCGGACCGGGTGGCGCTGCTCTCGCAGGGGCGGATCACCGCCGTGGGCACCCATCAGGAACTGCTGCGCAGCAGCGCCGAGTACGCGTGGCTGATGTCGGGCACCGAAGGCGCACCGGACGCGCCCGCCGAGGACGCCTTCCCCGATCTGTCCGCCGAGGACCTCCTCGCCGAGAAGGGCACCCAATGACCAGTACGACGACGGACCCGGCCCCCGCCCAGGACCCGGCGGACGCCACGGGTCCCGAGGCCGCCGGGGACCGGTTCGACCGGGACGACCTGCCCACCCCGCCCGGCGCGACCGGGGCACTGCTGAGATCGCTGCTGCGGCCGATGAAGGCCCGGGTGGCGCTGGTCGCGCTGTTGCTGCTGATCCAGCAGGCGGCGGTGCAGGCGGGCCCGCTGCTCGTCGCGTACGCCATCGACAGCGGTGTGCCCGCCTTCCGGGACAAGGACTACGGGCCGCTGATCGCGGTGGCCGTGGGGTACGCGCTGTGCTCGGCCGTCGCCGGGGCCATGCAGTACACGTTCATCATGGCCTCCGCCCGGATCAACCAGGACGCGCTGCTCGATCTGCGCGGGCGGATCTTCCGTCACGCACAGGCCCTGAGCGTGGACTTCCACGAGCGCTACACCTCGGGCCGGCTGATCTCCCGGTCCACCACGGACGTGGAGTCGCTGCGGGAGCTGCTCAGCGAAGGACTCCAGGAACTGATCGGCGTCGTCCTCTCGTTCGTCTCCATCTCACTGATGCTGCTCTGGCTGGACTTCGGTCTGGGCGCGCTGGCCGTGCTGTCCTTCGTCCCGCTGTATCTGCTGGTGCGGCGCTTCCAGCGGCGGGCCGGAGTGCTCTACGCCGCACGGTCCTCGGCGATCGCCGCGGTCATCGTGAAGTTCGCCGAGTCGATGAACGGCATCCGTCCCGTGCAGGCCTTCCGCCGCGAGCACATCAACGACGCGCACTTCGAGGGCCTCAACAACGCTCACCGGCAGTCGAACGGCGGCGCGATGCTGGAGATGGGCCGCTATGTCGTCGGCTCCCGGCTGGTCGCCAACACGGCGGTCGCCGGGATCGTGCTGTGGGGTGCGTACCGCGTGGCATCGGGCACCCTGGCGCTCGGTGTGCTGGCCGCGGCCGTGCTCTATCTGCGCCGCCTCTACGACCCGATCGACCGGCTCGGCATGTTCCTCAACTCCTACCAGTCGGCCGCCGCTTCACTGGAGAAGATCGCGGGCCTGCTGGCCCAGACCCCTTCCGTCCCCGAGACGCCGAATCCGGTCGAGCTGCCCGCGCTCGCCGGTGCGCACCCGGGCCGCGAGGTCGTCTTCGACTCGGTCCGCTTCGCCTACCGGACGGGCGGCGAGGTGCTGCCCCGCTTCGATCTGACGGTCCCGGCCGGGCAGACCGTGGCGGTGGTCGGTTCGACGGGCGCGGGCAAGTCGACGCTCGCCAAGCTGCTGGCCCGCTTCTACGACCCGACCGAGGGCCGGGTCCTGCTCGACGGGACCGATCTGCGGGATCTGGCCGTGCCCGAGCTGCGGCGGGGTGTGGTGATGGTGACCCAGGAGACCTTCCTGTTCTCCGGGACGGTCGCGGAGAACATCGCGATCGGCAGCCCGGACGCCACCCGCGAGGAGATCGAGCAGGCCGCCAAGGCGATCGGCGCACACGATTTCATCGCCGGGCTGCCCGAGGGGTACGAGACGGACGTGCGCAAGCGGGGCGGCCGGATCTCGGCCGGCCAGCGCCAACTGGTCTCGTTCGCCCGGGCTCTGCTCGCGAACCCGTCGGTGCTGATCCTCGACGAGGCGACGAGCTCGCTGGACATTCCCGGCGAACGGGCGGTGCAGCGGGCCATGGACACGGTGCTCCACGGCCGCACCGCGGTGGTGATCGCCCACCGCCTGTCGACCGTGGAGATCGCGGACCGGGTCCTGGTGATGGAACACGGCCGCATCGTGGAGGACGGCGCCCCGTCCGAACTCATCGGCGGCACCGGCCGCTTCGCCGGCCTCCACCGCGCGTGGCGGGAGAGCCTGGCGTGACGGGGGCGGGCTCGGGGTCCTCGATCCCGGCGGATGCGCGGGGCGGCGACGGGGCAGGACGGCGGGGCCCGTGCCCGCCCCTCGCCTGCCCCGCCCGGCGTGCGCGATCGGGCCGGAGCTGATCTGCTGATTCCGGGGGCCGTCCACCCATATCCCGGAGAGATCCAGATGAGCGTCCCCCACGTCTATCGAGCCGCGCAGGTCACCACCGCCGGTGGTCCGTTCGAGATCGTCGAGCGCGAGATGCCGCAGCCGGGCCCCCGCCACGTGCGGGTGGCCGTGGACGCCTGCGGGATCTGCCACAGCGACGCCCTCTTCGTGGACGCCGCGCTTCCGGGCGTACGGTTTCCGCTGGTCCCGGGGCATGAGATCGCCGGGCGGATCGAGGAGCTCGGTGAGGGGACGCAGGACGCCTGGCAGGTGGGCGACCGCGTGGCGGTGGGCTGGTTCGGCGGCAGCTGCGGCCACTGCACGCCCTGCAGGCAGGGCGACTTCATCGTGTGCCGGAACCTGAAGATTCCCGGCTGGGCGTACGACGGGGGGTATGCCGAGAGGGTGATCGCGCCGGCGGACGCGCTGGCCCGGATCCCCGACGCGCTGGCCCCGGCCGACGCGGCGCCCATCGGCTGCGCGGGCGTGACCACGTACAACGGGCTGCGGCGCAGCTCCGCCCGGCCGGGCGACCTGGTCGCCGTGCTCGGCATCGGGGGCCTCGGCCACCTGGGGGTGCAGTACGCGGCCGCGATGGGCTTCGAGACCGTGGCCATCGCCCGTGGAGCGGCCAAGGCCGACTTCGCCAAGGAGCTCGGCGCGCACCACTACATCGACAGCACGGCGGGCACCTCCGTCGCGGACGCGCTGCAGGCCCTCGGCGGCGCCAGGGTCGTCCTGGCCACCGCCGCCAACTCCGCGGCCATCACGGCGACCGTGGAAGGGCTCGCGCCGCGCGGCGAGCTGGTGGTCATCGGCGTGGATCCCGAGCCGCTGGGAATCAGCCCGGCCCAGCTGATCATGGACGGCAGGGTCGTCCGGGGCCACCCGTCCGGCACCGCGCAGGACGTACAGGACACCCTGGCGTTCAGCGCCCTGCACGGGATCCGCCCGATGACCGAGACCGTGCCGCTGGACGGGGCCACCGAGGCGTACCGGAAGATGATGTCCGGCGCCGCCCGCTTCCGGATGGTGCTCACCACCGGCTGACGCGCCCCGCCCCGCGCAGGAGCGGCCGGCTCCACCGCGGCCGTCACCACTCCCCCAGGACGTCCCCGCCGTGCGCCACACGGGACGGCGGGACCGGGCGCGCACCGGCGCCGGGCTCGGATACGGGCGGGCGGTGCCGGCGCACGGTCCTGAGGCCCCACCGGGACGCACGGTCCCGAGGCCCCGCCGGGAGCGCGGCAGCCGCGCCGCGTACACCACACACCGCGTACGCCGCATACATCACCGTGGCGCATGTCCGGGCCGTCCCGTACCGGCCCGTCATGTCCCGTGCGTCCACGGGACGTACGGCGTTCCGGCGCGCCGGTACGGTGCGCCCACGCAGACCGGGCCGTCCCGCCTCGGCATCGCCGGTCGACTCCGCAGCCGGATCGCCTCCGGCGAGCTCGCCCCGGGCGACCGCGTGACCTCCACCCGCACGACCGCCCGAGAGGCACGGTGCCCGGCGGTCGGCGCCCGACGGTCGGCGGTCGGGGCTGGAATTCGCCGCCCGGTGGCTCCGGTCGGTGTACGGGCGTCATCCGTGGGTGACGAACGCCGCGATTTCCTCTGCCCGGCCATCGGCGTCCCCGCGGGTGACGCGGTACCCGGAGTGGGTGCCGCACGCCCCGGCGGGCACCGGGCCGCCGCCGCACACGAGGCCGCACATCCCTCTCGTCCCGCTCGCCCACGTCCGGGGACCGGCCGTGGGCGCCGGCGTGGAGGCACGGGCGCGACAGCGCACCGGACTCTCCAGCCCGGAGCGGATGGTAAGAAATGAGCCACAGTTCGATGTCATCTCGGCCAGGGGCGACCACCCGTTCCTCGCCCGCCCATTCGAACACGATGAGTTCGAGCTCGGCCTCGACGCACTCTTCGAATTCGGCCCGTGAAGGACGCTGGACGTCATCGCGGTGATGATCGGCGAAACGTCCGCTTAACGAACATGACCTTTCCGGCAACGGACGACTTCCGGCCAACTTGTTGACGCGGTCCTGACAGAACCGTCTTCCGGCTGACACTCTTCACCCCGTTCTGCGCACTTCTCGTTCTCCCGACGGCCACCTGCCGCCGGTACCCCCCTCGCAGAAGGAGTCCGCGTGAGATCCACGCCCAGCCGTCGTGCCACCGCGACCGGCGCTCTGATAGCCGCAGCAGCCCTCCTCGCCGTCGGAGTCCAGGCCGGTACGGCCACTGCCACTCCCGGCAGCGCCACCGCAGCGCTGCCGGCGGCCGCGGGCGCCGACCACGGCGCCCTGGCCAAGCAGCTCACCCCGTCCCAGCGCGCCGAGCTGATCCGCAAGGCCAGCGCGAGCACGGCGGCCACGGCCAAGGACCTCGGTCTCGGCTCTCAGGAGAAGCTCGTCGTCAAGGACGTCGTCCAGGACAACGACGGCACCACGCACACGCGTTACGAGCGCACCTTCGCCGGACTTCCGGTGCTCGGCGGCGACCTGGTCGTCCAGGAGACCAAGGCCGGGACCACGGAGAGCGTCACCAAGGCGTCCAAGGTCTCCAGCGCCCAGCTGAAGGCCGTGGACACGTCGGCCGACCTCGCACCCGCCGCGGCGGAGAAGCAGGCGCTCGGACTCGCCAAGGCCGACGGCTCCAAGAAGGCCGCGGCCGACCGGGCACCCCGCAAGGTGGTCTGGATGGCGCAGGGCAAGCCGCAGCTCGCCTACGAGACCGTCGTCGGCGGTCTCCAGAAGGACGGCACCCCGAACCAGCTGCACGTCATCACCGACGCCACCACCGGCGCGAAGCTGTACGAGTGGCAGGGCATCGAGAACGGCACCGGCAACACCGAGTACAGCGGCCAGGTCACCCTCGGCACCGCGCCGTCGTACACGCTGACCGACACGGGCCGCGGCAACCACAAGACGTACAACCTGAACCACGGCAGCTCCGGCACCGGGACGCTGTACTCCAAGTCCACCGACGTGTGGGGCGACGGCACCCCGCAGAACTCGGAGACCGCCGCCGCGGACGCCCACTACGGCGCCGCGGAGACGTGGGACTACTACAAGAACGTGTACGGCCGCACCGGCATCCGGGGCGACGGCGTCGGCGCGTACTCCCGCGTCCACTACGGCAACAACTACGTCAACGCCTTCTGGGACGACAGCTGCTTCTGCATGACCTACGGCGACGGCGACGGCAACGTGAACCCGCTGACCGCCCTCGACGTGGCCGCGCACGAGATGACGCACGGCGTCACCTCCGCCACCGCCGACCTGGTCTACAGCGGTGAGTCCGGTGGCCTCAACGAGGCGACCAGCGACATCTTCGCCACCGCGGTCGAGTTCTACGCCAACAACGCCACCGACAAGGGCGACTACCTCATCGGTGAGAAGATCGACATCAACGGCGACGGCACCCCGCTGCGCTACCAGGACAAGCCGAGCAGGGACGGCATGTCCAAGGACGCGTGGTACTCGGGTATCGGCAACGTCGACGTCCACTACTCCTCGGGCCCGGCGAACCACTTCTTCTACCTGCTCTCCGAGGGCAGCGGCGCCAAGGTCATCAACGGCGTCTCCTACGACTCCCCGACCTCCGACGGGCTGCCGGTGACCGGCATCGGCCGGGACAAGGCCGCGCTGATCTGGTACAAGGCGCTCACCACCAAGTTCACCTCCACCACGAACTACGCGTCGGCCCGTACCGGCACCCTCGCGGCGGCCGGTGAGCTGTACGGCACCACCAGCGCCGAGTACAAGTCCGTCGCCGACGCCTGGGCCGGCATCAACGTCGGCGCGCGCCCCGGCGGCGGCACCGACCCCGGCGGCACGGTCTTCGAGAACTCCACCGCGGTCGCCATCCCGGACCACGGCTCGGCCGTCACCAGCTCGATCAACGTCACCGGCCGCACGGGCAACGCGCCCAGCACCCTCAAGGTCGGCGTGGACATCACCCACACCTGGCGCGGTGACCTGGTCATCGACCTCGTCGCCCCGGACGGCACGGCCTACCGGCTGAAGAACGCCTCGTCCAGCGACTCGGCGGACAACGTCCAGACCACCTACACGGTCGACGCCTCCGCCAAGGCGGCCAACGGCACCTGGAAGCTGAAGGTCCAGGACCTCTACTCGGGCGACACCGGCAAGATCAACAGCTTCAAGCTGACCTTCTGATCCGGCTGCACCCTCTGCACCACCCAAGCCGGGTCCGGCCCGGCACGAACCGCCCGGGAGGAGCTCTCGCTTCCTCCCGGGCGGTTTCCCGTCCGCGGCGGCTTCGGCCTGCGGCGCCGGTCCCCTCGGGCGGTACGTCAGCGCATCAGCAGGCCCGCGCCGTCCCTCGCCGACTCCGCGGGCAGCGCCACCAGGCCGAGTTCCGCGCCGGTCGCCAGCAGGGGATGGGCGGGGAGCACGCGCACGGTGTAGCCGTACGGACCGGTGCGGTCGAGGGCGAGTGGACCGTCGTACAGCCAGCGGCCCTCCAGGTCCTGGCCTCCGGCGGGCTTCAGCGGGAAGACCTGGGCGTCCGAGATCCCGTCGGCGGCGTCCACCCGGCCCGCCACCGCCTGCACCTCCACATCGTCCGGCTCCAGCACCCCGAGCGCGATCCGGGCCCGCAGCAGCAGCGTCGACCCCAGCTCGGCCGGGCCGCCCGCGGTATCGGACGCCACGCCCTCCACATGGTCGACGGCGACGCGCGGCCAGGCGGCGCGGACCCGGGCCTTCCAGTCCGCGAGCTGCCGCGCCGTGCCGGGGTCCAGCGCACGCTGGGCGGTCGCGGCGGGCGCGTACAGCCGTTCCACGTACTCGGCCACCATGCGCCCCGCCAGGACCTTGGGCCCGAGCGTGCCCAGGGTGCGGCGGACCATCTCGATCCAGCGCTCGGGGAGACCCTCGCCGCCCCGGTCGTAGAAGCGCGGCGCGATCCGGTCCTCGATCAGCTCGTAGAGGGCACCCGCCTCCAGATCGTCCCGGCGGTCCTCGTCCGAACCCAGTCCGTCGGCCGTCGGGATCGCCCAGCCGAAGTCCGGCTCGAACCACTCGTCCCACCAGCCGTCGAGGACCGAGAGGTTGAGGCAGCCGTTGAGCGCGGCCTTCATGCCGCTCGTACCACAGGCCTCCAGCGGGCGCAGGGGGTTGTTGAGCCAGACGTCGCAGCCCGGGTAGAGCTTCTGCGCCATGGCCATCCCGTAGTCCGGCAGGAACACGATGCGATGGCGCACACGTGGATCGTCGGTAAACCGCACCAGCTCCCGCACCAGCCGCTTCCCGCCGTCGTCGGCGGGGTGGGCCTTGCCCGCGACGACGATCTGGATCGGATGGGTCGGGTGGAGCAGCAGTTCCCTCAGCCGGTCGCGGTCGCGCAGCATCAGCGTCAGCCGCTTGTACGAGGGCACCCGCCGGGCGAAGCCGATCGTCAGCACGTCCGGGTCCAGCACGTTGTCGATCCAGCCGAGTTCGGCGGCTTCCGCGCCCCGGTCGCGCCAGGAGGCGTAGAGCCGTTCGCGCACCTCGGCGACCAGTTGTGCGCGCAGGGCCCGCCGCAGTTCCCAGAGTTCCCGGTCCGGGACGTCGACGGCGGAGTCCCAGCGGCCGGGAGTACCGCCGTAGCCCTTGCGGAGCCGGAGGATCTCGGGCGCGACCCAGGTGGGCGCGTGTACCCCGTTGGTCACCGAGGTGATCGGCACCTCCGCCGCGTCGAAGCCGGGCCACAGCCCGGCGAACATCTCCCGGCTGACCGAGCCGTGCAGGGTGGAGACTCCGTTGGCCCGCTGGGCGAGCCGCAGCCCCATCACCGCCATGTTGAACAGCTCGGGTTCACCGCCGGGGTAGGTCTCCATGCCCAGTTGCAGGATGCGTTCGACGCCCACCCCGGGGAGTTCGCCGTCGTCCCCGAAGTGCCGGGCGACGAGCTCGCGGTCGAACCGGTCGATCCCGGCCGGCACGGGCGTGTGGGTGGTGAAGACCGTGCCGGCCCGTACCGACTCCACCGCGGAGTCGAAGTCCAGCCCGCTGCCGGAGAGTTCACGGATGCGTTCGAGCCCGAGGAAACCGGCGTGCCCCTCGTTGGTGTGGAACACCTCGGGCGCCGGATGCCCGGTGAGACGGCAGTACGTCCGTACGGCCCGTACGCCGCCGATGCCGAGGAGCATCTCCTGGAGCAGCCGGTGCTCGCTGCCGCCGCCGTACAGCCGGTCGGTCACCTCGCGTTCGCCCGGCGCGTTCTCCTCCACGGCGGAGTCGAGCATCAGCAGCGGTACGCGTCCCACCTGGGCCCGCCAGATGTGGGCGTGCAGCGAACGGCCGCCGGGCAGGGCCAGCACCACCTGGCTCGGGGTGCCGTCGGGCTCGCGCATCAGGGCGAGCGGGAGCTCGTTCGGGTCGAGCACGGGATAGTGCTCCTGCTGCCAGCCGTCGCGGGACAGGCTCTGGCGGAAGTAGCCGTGCCGGTAGAGCAGGCCGACCGCGACGAGGGGGACGCCGAGGTCGCTGGCGGCCTTCAGATGGTCCCCGGCGAGGATGCCGAGCCCGCCGGAGTACTGGGGCAGCGCGGCGGTCACCCCGAACTCGGGTGAGAAGTAGGCGACGGCGGCCGGCAGCTCCGCCCCCCGGGCCAGTTGCTCCTGGTACCACCTGGGCCCGTGCAGGTAGTCCCGGAGGTCCGCGGACACCTCGGTCAGCCGGTGCAGGAACTGCCGGTCGCGGGCGAGCTCGGCGAGTCGCCCGGCGGACACGGCACCGAGCAGCCGCACCGGGTCGCACTCCGCCGTCCGCCGGGCCTCCGGGTCGACGGCCTGGAAGAGCTCACGGGTCTCGGTGTGCCAGGACCAGCGCAGATTGCGGGCGAGGTCGCTGAGCGGTTGAAGGGGATCGGGGAGGACGGGACGCACGGTGAATCGACGAATGGCCTTCACGTGTTCCACCTTTACAGGGGACGCACGGATCCGAGGGGACGCACCACGGTGTGCGCCGCTCCGTCACCCTCGGCGCCGACGACGGACCGCGCACCGCGGCCGCGGCCCACGACCGGCTCACGGCACGACCCGCCGGACGGGCCGCCGGGCGGGCCGCCGGGCGGGCCGCCGCACGCTCGACGGCGTTCTTCCCCTTCTTCCGTCCGCGCACGTGCCGCCGGACGGGTCGCCCGCCCGCCGTCGCCCCCGGGCCCGCTCCGGATTTCTCCCGATGCCGCTCCGAGACGGCCCGAAATCCGTACGCCCCGCCTCTCCTCATACGCATCCGAAATCCCATACGGCCCATCAAAAACCACCCGCCCCATGCGTAATGGCCGATTCCGCCCCCTCATTCGGTCTTGTGGCGCTTCACACCAAGAGGAAGGCTTCCCAGTGGCGTCCGGGAGCACCGACGGGCCCGCACACGCGCGGCGGTGCTCGGCGCATTCCGGTCGTCACAGATACGCCCGATTAGTTGACACGCCACCGGATTGGCCCACCGAGAAGCATGGGAAGGCTTCTCCGGTACACAGCCCGAGTGCATCCAGGGAACATGCGAATGCCGCCCGAATGCAGCATGAATGCGAGGCACCCGCGGGACCGGTGTTCATCCGGTTTACCTCCGCGAAACACATCCGCACCCCGGCCATTCGAGTGCCATTCGAGTGAATGCGGACAGGAGCGGCCATGCCCACACCCCGTCAGCCGTCGACAGAGCAGCTAGAAAGGACGGACCCCATCGGTCGCGGTGCGCGTATTCCGCCCTCCGCGGTCACGTCGCGTCCCGTTCGGCCCGAGCCCCAGTCCCCAGGTGATTCCATGATCGGTCGCATTCCCGTCCTCGACGTCCGCCCTCTCGTCGACTGCGGCAGAAGGCCCGCCAAGGCCGTTGCCGGTGAGACCTTCCAGATCACCGCGACCGTCTTCCGGGAGGGCCACGACGCCGTCGCCGCCCAGGTGGTCCTGCGGGATCCGAACGGGCGCCCCGGCCCCTGGACGGCGATGCGCGAGCTCGCTCCCGGCACCGATCGCTGGGGCGCCGACGTCACCCCGTCCGCCGAGGGCCGCTGGACGTATACGGTCGAGGCCTGGAGCGATCCGGTCACCACCTGGCAGCAGCACGCCGGGGTCAAGATCCCGGCCGGTATCGACACCGCGCTCGTCCTGGCGGAGGGCGCCGAGCTGTACGAGCGGGCCGCCGCGGGCGTGCCCAAGCGGGACGGGCGCGAGGCGGTGCTGGACGCGGCCGACGCCTTGCGCGACACGTCCCGTCCGGCCGCCGCCCGGCTCGCCGGGGCGCTCGCCCCCGAGGCACTGGCCGCGCTCGCCCGTCACCCGCTGCGCGAACTGGTCACCGCGTCCCCGCCGCTCCCCCTGCTGGTCGAACGCCGGCGGGCCCTGTTCGGATCCTGGTACGAGCTGTTCCCCCGCTCCGAGGGCGCCAGGGTCGTGCCCGCCGGGCCGGCCGGTACGGCGAAGAAGGGCAGGGCCGGGAAGACCGCGGCCCGGCCGGAGAGGATCATCAGCGGCACCTTCCGTACGGCTGCCGAGCGGCTCCCCGCGGTCGCCGCCATGGGCTTCGACGTGGTCTACCTCCCACCCGTCCACCCCATCGGAACCACCCATCGCAAGGGCCCCAACAACTCGCTCTCCCCCGCCCCTCACGACGTGGGCGTGCCCTGGGCGATCGGCTCGGCCGAGGGCGGTCACGACTCCGTGCATCCCGAGCTCGGCACGCTCGACGACTTCGATCATTTCGTCGCGACCGCCCGCACCCTGCGCATGGAGATCGCGCTGGATTTCGCGCTCCAGTGCTCGCCCGACCACCCCTGGGTCGAGAAGCACCCCGAATGGTTCCACCATCGCGCGGACGGCACGATCGCCTATGCGGAGAATCCGCCGAAGAAATATCAGGACATCTATCCGATCGCCTTCGACAAGGATCTGCGCGGGCTGGTCGCGGAGACCGTACGCATTCTCCGTTTCTGGATGGATCACGGGGTGCGGATCTTCCGTGTCGACAATCCGCACACCAAACCGGTGATCTTCTGGGAGAAGGTGATCGCCGATATCAATCGGACCGATCCGGATGTGATCTTCCTGGCCGAGGCATTCACCCGGCCCGCGATGATGCGTGCGCTCGCCACCATCGGATTCCAGCAGTCGTACACGTATTTCACCTGGCGCAACAGCAAGCAGGAAATCACCGACTACGTCACCGAGTTGTCGGCCGAGACCGCCTCCTACATGCGGCCCAACTTCTTCGTGAACACCCCGGACATCCTGCCGGAATACCTCCAGGACGGCGGCCGTCCGGCCTTCGAGGCACGGGCCGTCCTGGCCGCCACGCTCTCTCCGTCCTGGGGGGTGTACGCGGGGTACGAACTGTGCGAGAACACCCCGGCAGGGCCCGGCAGTGAGGAGTACCTCGACTCGGAGAAGTATCAGATCCGGCCCCGGGACTGGGAGTCGGCGGAGCGCGAGGGCCGCTCCCTGGCCCCCCTCATCACCCGGCTCAACCGCATCAGGCGATGCCACCCGGCGCTGCAGCAACTGCGCGATGTCCACTTCCACTCCGTCGACAACGACGCCTTGATCGCTTACAGCAAGCGTTCCGGGTCGAACATCGTTCTGGTGGTCGTCAACCTCGACCCGCACCACACCCAGGAGGCCACGGTCTCGTTGGACATGCCGCGACTCGGCCTCGACCGGCACGAGAGCGTGCCGGTGCGCGACGAGCTCACCGGCGATACCTATCACTGGGGCAGGACCTTCTATGTGCGTCTGGAGCCGGGCGTCACGCCCGCGCACATCGTCGTCCTGCGACCGTCCCCGCCGACCGGAGGGTCACCCACACCATGATCGTCAATGAGCCCGTCCACGACACGTTCGAGGACACCCCGGCCAAGGACCGCGATCCCGACTGGTTCAAGCGCGCCGTTTTCTATGAGGTCCTCGTCCGGTCCTTCCAGGACTCCAACGGCGACGGCATCGGCGACCTCAAGGGCATCACCGCCAAGCTGGACTATCTGCAGTGGCTCGGCGTCGACTGCCTCTGGCTGCCGCCGTTCTTCAAGTCGCCGCTGCGCGACGGCGGTTACGACGTCTCCGACTACACCGCCGTGCTCCCGGAGTTCGGCGACCTGGCCGACTTCGTGGAGTTCGTCGACGCCGCGCACCAGCGCGGGATGCGCGTGATCATCGACTTCGTCATGAACCACACGAGCGATCAGCACGACTGGTTCCAGCAGTCCCGCACCGACCCGGAGGGACCGTACGGCGACTACTACGTCTGGGCCGACGACGACAAGCAGTTCCCGGACGCCCGGATCATCTTCGTCGACACGGAGACGTCCAACTGGACCTTCGACCCGGTGCGCAAGCAGTACTACTGGCACCGGTTCTTCTCCCACCAGCCCGATCTCAACTACGAGAACCCGGCGGTGCAGGAGGAGATCATCTCCGCGCTGCGCTTCTGGCTGGACCTCGGCATCGACGGATTCCGTGTGGACGCCGTGCCGTACCTCTACCAGCGCGAGGGCACCAACTGCGAGAACCTCCCGGAGACCCACGACTTCCTCAAGCGGGTCCGCAAGGAGATCGACGCGCACTACCCGGACACCGTGCTGCTCGCCGAGGCCAACCAGTGGCCGGAGGACGTCGTCGACTACTTCGGCGAGTTCCAGGCCGGCGGCGACGAGTGCCACATGGCGTTCCACTTCCCCGTGATGCCGCGGATCTTCATGGCCGTCCGGCGCGAGAGCCGCTACCCGGTCTCCGAAATCCTGGCGAAGACACCGGCGATCCCGGAGAACTGCCAGTGGGGCATCTTCCTGCGCAACCACGACGAGCTCACCCTCGAAATGGTCACGGACGAAGAGCGCGACTACATGTACGCGGAGTACGCCAAGGATCCGCGGATGCGGGCCAACATCGGCATCCGGCGACGGCTGGCGCCCCTGCTGGACAACGACCGCAACCAGATCGAACTGTTCACGGCGCTGCTGCTCTCCCTGCCCGGCTCCCCGATCCTCTACTACGGGGACGAGATCGGGATGGGCGACAACATCTGGCTGGGCGACCGGGACGCGGTACGGACGCCGATGCAGTGGACGCCCGACCGGAATGCCGGTTTCTCCTCCAGCGACCCCGGGCGGCTCTACCTCCCCACGATCATGGATCCGGTCTACGGCTACCAAGTCACCAATGTCGAGGCGTCGATGGCCTCCCCGTCGTCGCTGCTGCACTGGACGCGGCGGATGATCGAGATCCGCAAGCAGAACCCCGCCTTCGGCCTCGGCTCCTTCAACGAGCTGCCGTCGTCGAACCCCGCCGTCCTCGCCTTCACCCGTGAGCACGGGGACGATCTCGTGCTGTGCGTACACAACTTCTCGCGGTTCGCGCAGCCCACGGAGGTCGATCTGCGGTCGTTCAGCGGGCGGCATCCGGTGGAGCTGATCGGTGGAGTGCGCTTCCCCGCCATCGGTCAGTGGCCCTACCTGCTGACGCTCGCGGGACACGGGTTCTACTGGTTCCGGCTGCGCAAGGACGCGCCGCCGAGCTGACCGAACGGCACCGCGCACCACCCGTCGCGGGGCGGTTTCCGCCGCCCCGCACGGGGCACTCTCCCCCGCATCGGACGCTTCCGGGCCCTTCCGGGTCCCCTCCGGCGTTTCGATCCCTTCGAGTCGAGTCCGTACGGACCATCCTGACCCGACACGTCCCGCACAGCCGGACAGCTATTGCCGCAATCCGGGACACTCTTCGCATCCTGTGGTGTGCCCGGGGAAAGGACGCGATGCCATGTCGGAGGCTGCATCCACTCGGGTCGCCCTGACCGACAGCACAGCTCTGCTCCCGTCCCTCGCCCCCCTGCTGCACGAATGGCTGCCCCGGCAGCGGTGGTTCGCGGGCAAGGGCCAGCCGATCACGGCCTTCTCACTGCTGTCGGCGACCGAGATACTGCCGGTGGGCACGGACTCCCTCAGCACCCGGACCGGACTGCTCCATCTGCTGGTGCGAGCCCATCAGCCCTCCATGCCCGGCCAGTCGCCGGACGACTGCTACCAACTGCTCCTCGGCGTACGGTCCGCGCTGCCGCCGCGGCTGGCACCCGCACTCATCGGTCATGTGGCGGGCGGACCGCTGGCCGGCCGCAGCGTCTACGAGGGCCTGCACGATCCGCGCCTGGCCGAACTCCTGCTGGAGCGGCTGCGCACCCCCGGCACCCTCGGCGCGCTGCGCTTCGACCGGGGCAGCGCCCCGATCGCCGCGAGGCTGGCGCCGCGACTGCTCGACACCGAGCAGTCCAACACCTCACTCGTCTACGGCGACGCCTACATCCTCAAGATCTTCCGCCGGATCTTCCCGGGCACCAACCCCGATCTGGAACTGCCGCTCGCGCTCGCGCGCGAGGGCTGCGGCCGGGTGCCCTCCCCCGTCGCCTGGTTCGAGGCCGCCACCCCCGAGCCGCTCACCCTCGGTGTCCTGCAGCCGTTCCTGCGCGGCGCGGAGGACGGCTGGCAGCTCGCCCTGCGCGCCCTCGCCAAGGGCCTCGACTTCACCGGCGAGGCACACGCCCTCGGCAGGGCCACCGCCGAGGTCCACACCGCGCTCGCCGCCGCCCTGCCGACACCCGCCCTGCGCCGCGCCCAGACCGAACATCTCGCCGCCGCGATGGTGCAGCGGCTGGAAGCCGCCGCGCACGCGGTGCCGGCGCTCGTGCCGTACGTCCCCGGCCTGCGCACCGCCTTCGACGCGGTGGCCTCGCTGGGGCACCGGGGCCGCGGCTGGGCGGCCCAGCGGGTGCACGGCGATCTCCACCTCGGCCAGACCCTGCGCGCGGCCGACGGCTTCTGGTCACTGATCGACTTCGAGGGCGAACCGGCCAAGCCGCTGCCCGAGCGCCGCCGGCCGCAGCCCCCGGTGCGCGACATCGCGGGCATGCTCCGCTCCTTCGACTACGCGGCCCGCTCGCACCGCCCGTGGAACGCCGAGTGGGCGGCACACTGCCGGACCGCCTACTGCGAGGGGTACGCCGAGGCCGCGGGCATCGACCCGCGCAGCGAACCGGAACTGCTGCGCGCCCACGAGACCGACAAGGCGGTGTACGAGGTGCTGTACGAGGCACGGCACCGGCCCGACTGGCTTCCGGTCCCGATGGCGGCGATCCACCGCCTCGCCACCGTCGCCGACTGACGGACCGGACACCGCTCCTTCCCGTTCACGGCCCCGCCACCGTCGCTCCGGTACCCGCTCTTTTCACCCTGTTCCTTCCCCGCCCCGCCCTCACCGTTCCGCCCCCACCTCCCGAGGAGGCCGTCCCTGTGACCGCCCGCAAGCCGTCCCGCCCCACGCCCGCCCGCACCGAGACCGAGGTCCCCCAGGTCCCGCCACCGACACCGGCCGGGACGGCATCCCCCGCGGCTCCGGCGGAGGCGGCCGCCCGGCCCTCCCCGGAAGCGGCCGCCCCGCCGTCACCGGAAGCGGCCACTCCGGCCGAGCGGGAGAAACCGGCGGCCGGACGAACGGCCGCCGGCACCGAGGCCGCCGAGGCGCAGCGGCCCCGGCAAGGCGCCGGAAGCCAGGGGGTACGAACGGCCCCGCCCCTCGACGACGGCGACCGGGCCCGGCTCCTCTCCGGCGAGCACCACGCCCCGCACGACCTGCTCGGCGCCCACCCGGTCCGCGGCGGTGTCGCCTTCCGGGTGCTGCGCCCGTACGCGCGGTCCGTCACCGTGCTCGCCAAGGGGCTGCGGGCCCAGCTGCACGACGACGGCGACGGCCTCTTCTCCGGGCTGCTGCCGATGCCCGCGCTCCCCGAGTACCGGCTCCTGGTCGCCTACGACGACAACGAGATCGAGGTGCACGACCCGTACCGCTTCCTGCCCGCGCTCGGCGACCTCGATCTGCATCTGATCGGCGAGGGGCGGCACGAGGAGCTGTGGACCGCCCTCGGCGCGCAGCCCATGGAACACCAGGGCGTCACGGGCACGCGGTTCACCGTCTGGGCTCCGGACGCCCGCGGGGTGCGGGTCGTCGGCGATTTCAACTTCTGGGACGGCACCGGCTTCCCGATGCGTTCGCTCGGCTCCAGCGGGGTGTGGGAGCTGTTCCTGCCCGCGATCGGGGAGGGCACGCTCTACAAGTTCGACATCTGCCGCCCGGACGGCTCGCACACCACGCGCGCCGACCCGATGGCCCGCCACACCGAGGTACCGCCCGCCACCGCCTCGATCGTGACGGCCCCGCATCACGAGTGGCGGGACCAGGAGTGGATGGCGCACCGGGGGGACGTACCGGTGCACGAGGCGCCGTTCTCCGTGTACGAGGTGCATCTGCCTTCCTGGCGACCTGGCTTGACGTATCGTCAGCTTGCCTCGCAACTTCCCGCGTACGTGAAGGACCTGGGGTTCACGCATGTGGAGATGATGCCGGTCTCCGAGCATCCCTTCGGCGGTTCGTGGGGCTATCAGGTCACCGGCTTCTACGCACCGACGTCGCGTCTGGGCACACCGGACGACTTCCGATTCCTGGTCGACGCGCTGCACCGGGCCGGCATCGGCGTCCTCGTCGACTGGGTGCCCGCGCACTTCCCGCGCGACGACTGGGCGCTCGCGGAGTTCGACGGCCGTCCGCTGTACGAGCACTCGGACCCGTCGCGGGCGGCGCATCCGGACTGGGGCACGCTGGAATTCGACTTCGGACGCAAGGAAGTGCGCAACTTCCTTGTGTCCAACGCCACTTACTGGTGCGAGGAGTTCCACATCGACGGCCTGCGGGTCGACGCCGTCGCCTCGATGCTCTATCTCGACTACTCGCGCGAGGACGGGGACTGGTCCCCGAACGAGCGCGGCGGCCGGGAGAATCTGGACGCCGTCTCCTTCCTCCAGGAGATGAACGCCACCGTCTACCGGCGCAACCCGGGCGTCGTCACCATCGCCGAGGAGTCCACCGCCTGGAACGGCGTCACCCGCGCCACCCACCACGTCGGCCCCGACGGTTTCGGCGGGCTCGGCTTCGGGCTGAAGTGGAACATGGGCTGGATGCACGACTCCCTCCAGTACATGTCGAAGGAGCCGGTGCACCGCAAGTACCACCACAACGAGATGACCTTCTCGATGGTGTACGCGTACAGCGAGAACTATGTCCTGCCGATCTCGCACGACGAGGTGGTGCACGGAAAGCAGGCGCTCGTCAGCAAGATGCCCGGCGACTGGTGGCAGCGGCGCGCCAACCACCGGGCGTACCTCGGCTTCATGTGGGCCCACCCTGGCAAGCAACTCCTCTTCATGGGACAGGAGTTCGCGCAGGGCGCCGAGTGGTCGGAGGGGCACGGCCCGGACTGGTGGCTGCTCGACCCCTCGTACGAGGCGGAGAGCGACCACCGGGGTGTACGCGCCCTGGTGGGCGATCTGAACGCGGTGTACGCCGCCACCCCCGCGCTCTGGCAGCGCGACACCGTCCCGGAGGGCTTCGCCTGGGTGGACGGCGGTGCGGCCGAGGACAACGCCTTCGCCTTCCTGCGCTACGACGCGCACGGCTCGCCGCTGCTCGCCGTCAGCAATTTCTCCCCGGTGGTGCGGCACGACTACCGCATCGGCGTGCCGGACGTCCTCGGTGATCAGGTCGCGTGGACGGAGGTCCTCAACACGGACGCCGCACGGTACGGCGGCAGCGACGTGCGCCGTCCCGGACCGCTGAAGCCCGAACGGGTCGCGGCGCACGGCCGGCCCGGCAGCATTCTGCTGACGCTGCCGCCACTGGCGACGGTCTGGCTGAAGCCGGTGTGAGTCCACCCGCGGGGCCCGCGGCCGGCTTCTGGCTGCGGGCCCCGCACCGTGCCCGCCTTCGAGCCCGAACCGGCATGCAGCATCATGTGCGCGTGATCACCATTCATCTGAAATACGAGATCGACGCCGACAAGCTCGCGGACTTCGAGGAATACGGCCGCCGCTGGGTCGGGCTCGTCAACCGTTTCGGCGGGACGCACCACGGCTACTTCCTGCCGAGTGAGGGCGACAGCGACATCGCCTACGCCCTCTTCTCCTTTCCCAGCCTCGCCGCGTACGAGCAGTACCGCACGGACAGCATGTCCGACCCGGAGTGCCAGGACGCCTTCGAACTGGCCCGTCGCACCCGCTGCATCAAGCGGTACGAGCGCCGCTTCCTGCGGCCGCTCGACGCCACGTCCTAGGCCAGGAGCTGGGCTCGTGTTCGGGTTCGGCATCCGGCTCCCGCTTCGCAGCGAGGGTCCGCCGGACGTGCCCGGGGCAACCGGACGGTGCGGTGGGTACTGCCCACGGTCTGCCCGGCGCGGAGCCGCGCCAGGTGCTGCGGGCAGATCCGAGCACGGCCCGTCAGCGGCAACCGCGGGCATTGAGCCGGGCGGCCTGACGCGTCAGGTGGTCGCGCTCGGCGAGGTTGGGTGCCTTGAGGGCCGCCTCGGCGTACAACCGTGCCGCCGTCGCCAGGTCGCCGTCGCGTTCATGGAGGTACGCCGCCACCGCGGCGTGGCGGGGCAGTGAGTCGCCCAGCGCCACGAGTGCCGCCAGGCCGGCACGCGGCCCGTCGGCCTCGCCGACGGCCACCGCGCGGTTGAGCCGGACGACCGGACTGCCGGTCAGGCGCGCGAGCTCGTCGTACCACTCGACGATCTGCACCCAGTCGGTCTCCGCGGCGGTGGGCACGTCGGACCCGGACGACCGGAGCACGGACTACAGCAGCGGTGACTACGGCGCGAGGGCTGAGGAGCGCCCGTCTACAGCCTGCTGCCCTTGCGCAGCGAGGACAGAACCAGTCGCCCGTAACGCGTCGCGAGCGCGGCTCCCGTTGCGGCGACGGAGAGCCCGAGAGCGACGAGCAGGTGCGAGAGCGACTCGTCGCCGATGACCTGAAGGATGCCGAGCGCGGTGCCGAGCGGCAGGCCCAGAATCGTGAGGATCCCCAGGGCGCCGCTGATCTGCTGGCTCTCCTGAGTCTGCACCAGTCGGCTGTAGTCGGCTGCCTCGGCCAAGATCTCTCCGAAGCGGTCCGGTAGTCGGTGCTGCTGTTGGAAGGCGAGCAGCAGTTCGTTGGCCGGACCGTGGGCGGTCAGGTGCTGACGCCAGTAGGTGCTGCGGAAGACCGCGATGTTCCGCTCCAGCATCGCGACTCTTCGCGCCAGTTGCGTGGTGTCGAAGACGTCCGAGAGTTCGTCGGTCAGCTCGTCGATGTGGTCGCGCTGGAGTGACCCGAGCAACAGGGCGTCAAGGTAGACGGTGCGCGAGTGCAGGGCGCCGAACGCGTAGAAGTCACCGTCCCCCGCATCGGCACGATGACCGAGGAATGCGGCGCCCTGCCGGAGCACCAGAGCGCTCCAGTCCGCCGAGATACGCACGGCGCCGCCGAGCTCTGCCGCGGCGGTCTCCGGGGCAAGCGGAAAGTCGGCCGGGTTCGAGCGTGACGCCAGCTGCCAGAGCCAGCGGTCGGCAGTGGCCGGCAGTAGCCCTTCGTGGCCTGCGCGCAGCGCTGGCCTGTGCTCGGCCTCGGGGGTCAGAAAGGCAATGGTGTAGGGGCGGGCTATGGCGAATGTGCCTGTACCGCTGGTGACTGCCGCGATACCTGCGAGAAGCTCGCCGGAATCCAGCGGGCCTGTGAGCGTCGCGGCGTCGCCGTCGGTAATCACTCGTCCCGCTATCGCGCGCACCACAGGCAACAGCGGCCTGTACACCGTGAAGTGAAGGACCGCGAGAGCGTGTTCAGGATTACGGGCGGTGGCCGTACGGAGAAGCTCCATACCGATGAGGTGCAGACCGTTGTGAACGATCGACGCCGACCGGTACCAGCGTCGGGGCCGGCCGGGCGCGCCGTAAAGGACTCTCGCGGAGGCCGGAGCGAAATAGGTCGCCCGGGTCGCGGTATCAGTGCGACGGCTGCCCAGCTCGAACGGGAACGGCCCCTCTGCCCAGTCGGGGGTCCGCAGCAGACGTACCGGGACGACAACTGTCAGTTCTTGGCGCACACCGGTGATGGTTTCGAGTGAGGGGGACACGGCGGTCATCCGTAGTACTCGGACGGATCGGGCTGGTCGAGGCGGATGACGAATGTGGCCTGGCCGGGGCTCGCCGAGACATGGAAGCGAACACGCTCACCGGTGCGGATGGTGCGGAAGCCTTCAGTCACGATCTGCCGGTAGTCGAATCCGTAATACTGCTGGTCTTCGTCGTCTCGGACGATGTACGAACCGAGCGTGCCGTTCACTCCCCCGCCACTCGAACGCCTGTCGACAATCGTGCCGTGACGCGGCTCGCCACTCATGCCATCGCCTCCTCGGTGTCGGTGATGTCCTCCACGCACCGGAAGCCGACCGCGTTACTTCCCCCGCGTTTCCGGTAGAGGCCCTTACTGCTTGCCTGCACAGCGCGCATCGGATTGTCATAGCTGCCGCCGCAAAGGACGGCCTCACCCGGATCACCGAGGCTCGTCGACGTCCATTCCCAGCAGTTGCCCACCATGTCGCCGATGCCGAACGGAGAGCGGTTTCCGGGCCGTTCGTTCGATGGCGTCACCCAGGCCCGGCGGACGGCGTCGCCTGCGAAGTCTTCGTACCACGCCTGGTAGGTGACGACAGGGCGCCCGACCCATGAGTCCGCACAGTTGATCAGTCCGTCCCGGGGCTCGTCGCCCCAGGGAAACAGGCGGCCGTTCGTACCACGCGCAGCGGCCTCCCACTCCAGGGAGGTGGGCAGCCTCTTGCCCTCGAACCCGGCGAAGGCGTACGCGCTCCACCAGTTGACACAGACGGCCGGGTACGCGTCGTAGCGCGCGTCGGCGTAGTAGTCGGATTCGCGCAACCTGTCGGTCCACGGATGGTGCGTAACGTTTGCCGGCTGGTCGGGATGGTCCCAGCTCGACGTGCCGTCGCCGTTGAGCACTTGGAGGAAGCGCCGGTAGCGCTGCACTGTCACGGCGTGGCGGTCGAATCGTACGGATCGCGGGACTCGACGAAGCAGCAGTCGTTCGGCCGGGCCGACCAGGTACGTCCCGGCGGGCAGTACGCAGTCGTCGGTCGCGGGAGCACTGGGAAGGCCGGCGAGGAAGGCCCGAACCTGCTCGGTGAGGAAAGCGCCCCCCGGCATGTCCACTGCCGCGACCTGGTTTCCGGCCTCGGCCAGATACCGCGCCGCAAGCAGTTCCTGGTATGCAGTGTGCACGAAGGCAACCTGGTCGGGCCCTGCCGGACGTAGCAAGGGTGAGAGCACACAGGTGTCGAGCTCAAGGCGTCCGTCGGTGAACGCGCCTGTCCCCAGCGACCGGTGCAGGTCGAGGAGGGAAAACACCGTCCGGTCGGTGAGAAAGGCGTGCCCGAAGCAGTCGGGCAGACGTTGCTCGATGCCGGCCTGTCCGCAAGCGGCCAGGGTCCGGGTGATGTGCGTTCCGAGGATGTCGGCGAGGGAACGCCCCGGAGACAGCCCGAGCGACGCGGTGAGCCTCTTTTCCAACGGTGTTGCATCAGGTTCGGCGAGGCGTACGAGGTGGAAGTGCGGAACCCTGGCCGGGTCGACTCCATTGGCATACATCTGCTCGACGAGCTGTTCGGAACGGCCTGCGCCGCTGTCCAGCAGTTGGCGGACCTGTGGCGAGTCGGCAAGGAAGGACACGCGCGAGCTCATGACAACGGCGGACTCCGCCGAGAGCACGGCCGCCAGATCCACGAAGAGGCGCAGGAAACCGGCGGGGCTCGCCTCATCGACGCCCTCGTCGACGGCGTCGAGCACGCAGAGTGCAGTGCCTGAGCGGATCAAATAGAGAAAGAGGTCGTAGGCGCGGGAGCGGTCCGAAGCCATGGACGGTGCCAGAAGTCGCGCGGCGTATTCCGAGAAGGGCTCGTCCTTGGGCTTGAGTCCAAGATCGAAGTAGAAGCGGAATCGGCGGGTGTCCGGGTTGACGGCCAGAGAGCGCAGAAGCGTGCTCTTGCCACTCCCGGGGCGACCGGTGACCAGTACGTTCGCGCTGCCCCGGGCAAGACTGGTGAGCAGCTCCGCAGCGTCCGCGGACTCCGTTGTCCGGGGCTCCCCGGTGTGCGGGTCGTTGGACAGTACGGCGGCGTTGATCGCCACGCGGGGCTCTGCGGGTGCGGCCGTGGAGGAGACGGCGCCGAGGTGTGTTTCGAGGTTGACGAGAGTGTCGACGAAGCCGTCGTAGCGGACGATGCGGAAGTCCAGTCCAAGCATCTGGTGGAGCGCCCCGGATGCCGCACTGTCGTTGTCATCCTCCAAGACGACGAACCTGGTGAGTTTGGGCAGTCGGGTGCGCAACAACTCACCGTCGCTGGAGGCAAGGACCGTGCTCAGATCGTCGGCGTCCCGGGAGAGCATGAGCTCCACGTACTCCAGCCGCATACCCGATTCACGGCAGAACAGCTGGTAGACGGTGTCGGGGCTGAGAACGAAGCGTTTGGCCTGCCGATAGCCGAGTGTGACGTACAGACCTGCGAGGAACTCACAACGGCGGGCCACCTCGGGAGCCAGGTCCGGCTCTCCGCCAAGGAGCGCGGGGCTCCCCGTGTTCGTGAACCAGACCAGCACATCGACGAGGCGGCGCACGGCCAGCAGCCCGTCTTCGTCGCTGATGTCGTAGCCGTCGTGCGTGGAACGATTACGAAGACGGCGGATGTCGTCCAGAGCGTCCATCACGGTGCTGCTTCGGATGTGTGGACGGCAGCGCTTGACGAGGTCGTTCAGCGCCTTGGTCGAAGGATCACCTTCGATGTTGTGGTGGCGCCATAACTCCTTGAGCAGCTTCTCGGTCAGTTTGCCGACAAGCGCAACAGCGTTCTCGGGATAGCCGTCGTCGAGGGAACGCAGAGGACGCTCGAGGTCGAGTCCGAGACGGTCCGCAATCCGTGCGTGATCGTCCAATTCACTCCGGAGCCGACGCAGCCGCTCATCGACCACGGTACTCACTCGCCCTCACCTCGTTGATCCGGCAGTTCCCCAAGGACAAAGGCGAACCGGTCGGGAAACACAAGGACGGGCTCGGGGTGGGCGGCACGCATCTCCTCGATCCCCTTTTCGATCTCATGGTCGCCGAAGGTGGAGAGCAAGGACATGTAACGAGCGCGCACCATGCCGAAGTACCTGTCCCGGTCGATGCGCAGCTCGTGCTCGACGTGGGAGAGACCTGCCTCCATCCCAGCCGCTGCCAAATACTCCACGATGCCGAACGGGTCGGGTTGCAGCTCCTCGAAGCGCCTGAGAGCACTCTCGAACAACGGGTACTGGATCGTGGCCGGGAGCATGACCACGAGCAGGCGTCCACCGACCGCCAGCCGCCCCGCCAGGCCACGCAACGTCCGGGCCGGATCCGGGAGGTGGTGCACCGATTCCTTCAGCCACATCGCATCGAGCCGGCCAGAGGGCAGGTCGACATTCCCCTCGGCAATGTCTTCGGCCGAGGCGAGAACCGGTGCCAGACCGGGTGGGGGTGGCTTCCCGATCTGACGAAGCATCGCCTCTGAGGGATCGGCGCAGAGAATGGGACGGGTCGGCCGGACGGACTTCGCCACTTCGCGGGCGAACAGCCCTGTACCGCAACCGATGTCGGCGATACGGTCGTTGGCGGTGAGACTCAGCGTTTCGGCGATGCGGGCCGACATCCAAGGGATGTAGTCCGGCCCGTACACCCAGTGCTCGTCGTACTCGGCGGCCAGCTCTTCATAGTGCCCTTGTACATCGCGCCGCTCCACGATCCCCCTCGCGCGTCACAGGTCTTGATGTGCTGGACAACGACAGGCTATCGCGCCGTACGGGACCGCCAACACCGTGTAATGCGCCGCTCTCACACCGCCGGTTCGGCGACGTCCGGCGGCGCAGCGACCAGGACAGTGATCCTTGTCAGGAGTTCATCCATGTTCGCCAAGGCCTGGTGATCAACTCACGGTACGTGTGATGGGACGGATTGCGCCCCGAGTGCGAAAGGGCCCAGCCCTGCGGGGCGTCCCAGTCTTCTACCACAGGGGAGGACTCTCCGCAGACGACGCACAGCATGGCGTACGTCTGCGGTTCCGCATCCGACTCCTGGTTCGGCGCGAGGGTCCACTGGACGTGCCTCACGATGGCACGGGGCCCGCTCATGCTCCGCGCCTGGATTCGGCGTTGAGAGCAGCGAGTTGAGCGCCTTCCTGTGCCTTATTCTCGGGAGAGGCCACGGGCGGCCAGGGGGCCGGGACGGGCCGCGTTCCATCGAGTTGGTCCAGTACTCGATACAGCGCTCTCACCAGCCGGGCTCGCTGTTGCGCGTGCGCGAGGGTGGTCTGGCAAATCACCGACAGGCGGCGCCCCGCCTCCTGGAGGACCTGTTCAGTCACCGGCCGTAGCTCACTTCCTGTGGGCAGTGACTCGAATTGCCGGCTGACTTCGGCGGCGACGATTCGAGCGTGCCCGGTGAGCACCAGGGCGATCTGCGTGCAGTCGCCCGCCCGCAGGCCGCTCGCGTCTTTCCGGGCCAGCATCGCGTCGGCCAGCGCCATAAAGGGTGCGCGGTCGAGCGGCAGCTCCTCGGTCCGGACTGCCTCGGGGTCGTACAGCACGGAGTGGCTCACGATTGCGACTCCTCCGGTTCCAGGCCCATGGCCATGTCGGTGGGGTCGGTGGCGATGACGAACAGTCCTCGCTGCAACAGCCAGGACCGTTGCGCGCACCAGTCGTTCCAGCGGTAGGCGATGTGCGCGAACGAGGGGACGGTGATCCCGGTGATCCGGCCGTCGTCTGCCGCTTCGCGGATCCGTGTCCAGCCTGTCCTCAGGTCGGTGTCCTGGCCGAGTGGCCCGATGTCGCTCACCGCGCAACCGGCTGGGACGATCCAGCCCCGCGCGTCCGCGTGCGCGGCGAGGGGCGCCAGCACCAGGTTCTCCACGCCCGGCACCGGGACCACGGCGTACAGCGCAACCGTGGTGACCTGGGCGACTGCGGTTTCACCCGCTGTCGGGGCTTGGCGGGCCGTGACCCTCCTCCGTACCTTCGACGGTAAGAGCCGGGCGGTGTTGTTGCGGCTGAATGAGTTCGGCATAGGGATCTCCCCGAAGCGTTTGTCGGTGCACTCCTAGACAACCGCGACACGTTCGGGTGGGCTCAGGCCAGATTCCAGGCATCTCCGGGGTAGGGACCGGACAGTTTTACCAGCAGGAGAAAAGCGGCAGAAGTACCGTCTACGCCACGACCGGCACCTGCGGGGGACCTGATGGACAGACAGCGAAACGTCCGGCTCGAAGCGCTGATGGCCGAGTACGGCCTCACACACCAGGGCTTGGCCGACGAGATCAACCGGATCACCGCGCAGATCTTCGGAGAGAACCACCCTCACCATTGCACCGATCGCCATGTCAGGCGCTGGATCAGTGGCGAAGTCCACTGGCCCTGGACCCGCTACCTTCACGCCTTGGAACAGCTCTTCGACCGTCCGGCGCAAGCACTCGGGTTCATCCCGAGGGGGAGGCACAGCGCGAATCTGCCCGCCCCGCCACAATCCCCCGCACCGACGAAGGAGGCGCCTGTGCGCCGCCGCCGCTTCATCACCGCGTCCGCCGCCGCGACGGTCGCACTTGCCCTCAGCATCGACGAAACCCCTCTGCGCGGCCGTCTGTCGATGAGCGACATTGCTCGTGCCCACGAGCGGATCGACCGCCTCGACGCCCACTTCAGTGCAATCGGTGGCGCACCTCTCCTGGACGTCGCGACCGCCTACCTGGACCGCCTGACCACCGCGGCCGACCACTGCACCTACGGGCCTCGCGTCGAACAGGCTCTCCACACCGCGATCGCGGCCCTGTGCAGTTCCGCCGGATGGGCCGCCGACGATGCCGGGGACCTGGACGCAGCACACCGGTGGCGCACCACTGCGCTACAAAGAGCCATCCTCGGAGCCGGCCACCGGGCCCAGGCCCGTGCATGGTCCGACCTTGCGGTCCACGCCCGCCGCGGAGGTCACCATCGCGAAGCCCTGCGCATCAGCCAGACCGCCCTTGCCAGCCGCGAAGCCCGCCAGGACCCGCGCTACGCGGCCCTGCTGCAATCCCGGCTCGCCATCGGCCACGCCCGCATCGGCAACCGCCCGGCCGCCGCCCGCGCCCTCGTCGCCGCTCAAGCCGCACACGGCCGCATCGACCCGACCGAACCCGCACCCCGATGGCTGAACTTCCTCACCGCCGCCGAAATCAGCGGACTCGCCGCCATCACCCACCAGGCCATGGGACAGCTCGCCGACGCCGAGACCGCCACCGCCCAGGCCCTCGCGCTCCTCGAACCCGGCCTGCGTCGCAGCCGCGCGTACTACAGCGTCCAACTCGCCGAGCTCCAGATCGCCCAGGGCAACACGGCCGGCGCCCGAACCACCGCGGCGACGGTCGACACCTCGAAGGTCAGCAGCGAGAACATCACCGGTCGCCTCGCCGCTGTCCACCATGCCCTCTCCACCGCATAGGAGAATCGCCGCAGTGACCGCTGCCATAGAACTCCGCCACTACACCACCCACCAAGCCGCCCAACTGCGCCCACTCCTGCTGAGGGTGTACGCCGAGGTCTACGCCGAGGCTGCGCAGAGCGACCCGTTCTGTGCCATCGACCGGTTCGCCGAGGGACTCGACAACTGGTCCGCCCGGCCGGGCTGGAGCTGCGTCGTCGGCTACGACGACGGACAGCCCGTCGGCTACGCGTATGGGGCCCCGCTTCTCCCCGGCAGCCGCTGGTGGGGCGGACTACTCACCGACGTACCCCCCGACACCATCGCCGAGACCGGCACACGCACCTACGCCCTCAGTGAGCTGATGGTCCGCACACCGTGGCGGAAGACCGGCACCGCCCGCCAACTCCACGACGCGCTGCTCACCCCACGGCCCGAGCAGCGCGCCACGCTCCTGGTCGTCCAGGACCACCCCAAGGTCCACACGTTGTACAAGTCATGGGGCTGGAAGACACTGGGCGATCTGCGACCACGCATCCCGAACGCGCCGCTCTTTCACACCATGCTGCTGGATCTCTCTCCGCGCTGACCGCCGGCCAGAGCCACAGCGAGGCCAATCACGGTGTCGGGACTGGTGTGGCCGTACCGTGACTTCCGAGCGGCGGCTCCGTCCATGAGGGCGGCCTCCCCACCCAGGTCGGCTCCCCCATCAGCTTCGTACGCCGCCGCCTCACCGACAAGATCCCACCCCACCTGCCCACCGTCCCGGCACCGGCCACGCCCAACAGCCCCGCTCGCCACCTGATGGTGGAATGCACCGAATGCGGCACACCCGGCCCATCCGAAGCACTCCCCGACGGCCTCTGCCGCCCCTGCCGCACCCCCGCCCCGCACCCCACGAGCGAGCAGGCCGCCGGAGCCGACGCCGGACGCGATGTCCGCGGCCTCGTCGCCGAACTCCGGGGCATGCTCAAGCGCCCCTGACGCTCCCGCGCCCAGGCGAACTGCTTGCTCAACACCCACGGGCACGTCATCCCACCCGCGACGACCCCACCGCCCGCCCTCGCGGCCCTCCGGGACCGGTCCCTCGCCCGGACCACCGAGCGGCCTCCCCGGCCTTGCGGCGGAGGACTGCCTGCCGGACGGTGCGGTGGGTACTGCCCACGGTCTGTCCGGCGCGGGGCCGCGCCAGGTGCTGCGGGCAGATCCGAGCACGGTCCGTCAGCGGCAACCGCGGGCGTTGAGCCGGGCGGCCTGACGCGTCAGGTGGTCGCGCTCGGCGAGGTTGGGTGCCTTGAGGGCCGCCTCGGCGTACAACCGTGCCGCCGTCGCCAGGTCGCCGTCGCGTTCGTGGAGGTACGCCGCCACCGCGGCGTGGCGGGGCAGTGAGTCGTCCAGCACCACGAGTGCCGCCAGGCCGGCACGCGGCCCGTCGGCCTCGCCGACGGCCACCGCGCGGTTGAGCCGGACGACCGGACTGCCGGTCAGGCGCGCGAGCTCGTCGTACCACTCGACGATCTGCACCCAGTCGGTCTCCGCGGCGGTGGGCGCGTCGGCATGGAGTGCCGCGATGGCGGCCTGGGCCTGGAACTCACCCAGCCGGTCGCGGGCGAGGGCCGCCTGCAGGATCTCGACGCCCTCGGCGATCGACTCGGTGTCCCACCGGCCGCGGTCCTGCTCGGCGAGCGGCACCAGGCTGCCGTCGGGCGCGGTCCGGGCGGCACGCCGGGCGTGGTGGAGCAGCATGAGTGCGAGCAGCCCCGCCACCTCGGGGTGGTCGATCGCGGCCGCGAGCTGCCGGGTGAGCCGGATGGCCTCGGCGGCGAGGTCGACATCGCCGGAGTAGCCCTCGTTGAAGACCAGGTAGAGGACGCGCAGCACGGTGGCGACGTCGCCGGGCCGGTCGAACCGCACGCCGGAGACGGTGCGCTTGGCCCGGCTGATGCGCTGCGCCATGGTCGCCTCGGGCACCAGGTAGGCCCGGGCGATCTGGCGGGTGGTCAGCCCGCCGACGGCGCGCAGCGTGAGCGCGACCGCGGACGACGGCGTCAGCGACGGGTGGGCGCACAGGAAGTAGAGCTGGAGCGTGTCGTCCACCGCGGACACGGGCCCGGACACCGGCTCCTCGTCGACGCGGTCCTCACGCCGGCGGCGGGCGGCATCCGCCCTGGTCGCGTCGAGGAACCGGCGCCAGGCCACGGTGACCAGCCAGCCCTTCGCATCGCGTGGCGGGTCGGCCGGCCAGACGCGGACCGCCTCGACCAGCGCGTCCTGCACGGCGTCCTCGGCCGCCGCGAAGCCGGCTCCGCGGCGGACGAGGATCCCGAGCACGCTCGGCGTGAGGCTCCGGAGCAGGGCCTCGTTCACCTGAGGGGTCACTCCGTGATGGTGGGCGGCGCGGTCAGGAACGGGCGCACCTCGAGCCACTCGTGGATCGGCTTCCCGCCCGCCCCGGGGGCGGCCGACAGCTCCCCGGCCAGCTCGACGGCGCGCTCGTAGCTGTCGACGTCGATCACCATCCAGCCGGCAATGAGGTCCTTGGTCTCGGCGAACGGGCCGTCGGTGACCGGCGGGCGGCCCTCGCCGTCGTACCGGACCCACGTCCCCTCGGGGGCGAGCGCCTGACCGTCGACGAACTCGCCGGTTCCCTCCAGCCGGACCGCGAAGTCCTGCATGTACTGCATGTGGGCCGAGATCTCCTCCGGCGTCCACTGGTCCATGGGCACGTCGTTGACCGCGGCCGGGGCGCCGCGGTAGTGCTTGAGCAGCAAGTACTTGGCCATCGTGATTCTCCTCGATGCTGGTGCGACCCATTCTGGTCGCGTTCACTGCGAGGACGGAGCAGGCCACGGGTTCTCGACATCGCCGTACGAATCTTTTGGCCCTCGTGGACGAGCCCGGGTGAGCCGCCCCGCGGTCTCCGGGGCCACGGCGTGGCGCGAGGGCGATGGCGTGGCGCGAGGGCGATACGGAGCGAGGCCTTCCGAGATCAGCGGCGACCAGGCAACTGAATCAAGGGAAGGCCCCGCGTGCGTCACCGTACGTGCGGTCCCGGCGCGTCGTGGTGTGCTCGGACCGATGAATCGTCCGGCGCGGAGGGCATGGGCGTCCTCGACGCCCCGCCTCACACCGTCTCGAACACGTCCTCCAGCTCCTGGAGCAGCCGGCGCTTGGGGCGGGCGCCCACCATGGACTTCACGGGTTCGCCGGACCGGAACACCATCATGGTCGGCATCGCCAGCACCGCGTAGCGGCTCGCTATCCCCGGGTTGTGGTCGACGTCGATCTGGACGATCTTGATGCGCCCGGCCTCCTCGGCGGCGACGGCGCTGAGCACGGGGGCGAGCTGGCGGCACGGGCCGCACCAGTCGGCGGTGAACTCGACCAGTACGGGAAGGCCGGCCGCGAGTACCTCCGCGTCGAAGGTGTCGTCGGTGACCTCGGTCACGCCCTCTGCTGCATGAATCATCTGTCATCCTCCCAGTTCACAACGTGGTTCCGGACCGCCGGGAAGCTCCGCCGCGGCCTCCAGCTCGGCTTTGGCGAGCTGCGCGCCCACCTGGGCGCGGACCGCCTGGAGCTGCTCGATGAGCGAGTCGAGCTCGCCGAGCTTGCGCCGGTAGACGGCGAGCGAGGCGGGGCAGGCGTCGCCGGCCGGGTGGCCGGCGCGCAGGCACTCGACGAACGGCCGGGTCTCCTCCAGCTCGAACCCGAAGTCCTGCAGGGTCCGGATCTGCTGGACGAGCCGCAGATCCTCCTCGTCGTACGCGCGGTAGCCGTTGCCGGCCCGCCGCGCGGGCAGCAGCCCGCGCGACTCGTAGTACCGCAGAGTCCGCGTGGTCGTCCCGGCCCGCTCGGCCAGCTCCCCGATTCGCATGTATGTGACCGTAAACCTTTACGCGGACGTCAAGGCAAGCACGAAGGGCCGTCGCGGGAGCTCCCGCGACGGCCCTGGCGCTGTACCGGGCTCTTCGGTGACTAGGCCTTCGCCGCGGCGGACTCCTGGTCGCCGCCCCGAGGCTCCGGGAGGCTTTCCGTGCTGTCGCCCCGAGACTCCGGAAGGCTGCCGGTGCCGTCGCCGTGATCGGCGTCCTGGCTGAGCATCGCGTCGTTCCAGGGGAGCGCGCCGGAGAGGACCTTCTCCACCCGCTCCTTGTCGATCTCCTTGGTCCAGGTTCCGACCAGGACCGTGGCCACCGCGTTGCCCGCGAAGTTCGTCATGGCGCGGGCCTCGCTCATGAAGCGGTCGATGCCGACGATGAGTCCGACGCCGTCGACCAGGCCGGGGCGGTGCGACTGGAGGCCGCCCGCGAGGGTGGCGAGGCCCGCGCCGGTGACTCCGGCCGCGCCCTTCGAGGCGACGATCATGAAGAGCAGGAGCGAGATCTGCTCACTGGCGCTCAGCGGGTCGCCCATCGCGTTGGCGATGAAGAGCGAGGACATCGTGAGGTAGATCGCGGTGCCGTCGAGGTTGAAGGAGTAGCCGGTCGGCACGGTGATGCCGACGACGGGCCTGCTGACCCCGAGGTGCTCCATCTTGGCGATGAGCCGCGGCAGCGCGGACTCCGACGACGAGGTGGAGAGGATCAGCAGGAATTCGCGGCCCAGGTACTTCAGCAGAGCCACCAGGTTCACTCCGGCGACCAGCCGCAGGATCGTGCCGAGCACCACGAAGACGAAGATCGCGCAGGTGAGGTAGAAGCCGACCATGATGATCGCGAGGGACTTCAGGGCGTCGACACCGGTCTCGCCGACCACCGCCGCCATCGCGCCGAACGCACCGACCGGCGCGGCCCACATGATCATGGCGAGGATGCGGAAGACGAGGCGCTGGATGTGGCCGATGCCGCGCAGGACCGGCTCGCCGGCCGAGCCCATGGCCTGGAGCGCGAAGCCCGCGAGCAGGGCGATGAGCAGCGTCTGCAGCACCTCGCCCCCGGTGAAGGCGGAGACCATCGTCGTCGGGATGATGCCGAGCAGGAAGTCCGCGGTGGACTCACTGGCACCCGCCGCCTGCTTCTCCCCCGCGGCGCGCACCGCTTCGGTGAGGTGGAGGCCCTGGCCGGGCTCCAGGAAGTTGCCGACGAGCAGGCCGATGCCGAGCGCGACGGTCGACATCACCAGGAAGTAGCCGAGGGCGAGGCCGCCGACCGCGCCGACCTTGGCGGCCTTGCGCACCGACCCGACGCCCAGCACGATCGTGCAGAAGATGATGGGCGAGATCATCATCTTGATGAGGTTCACGAAGCCGGTGCCGATCGGCTTGAGTTCGACGGCGACGTCCGGGGCCGCGAAGCCCACGAGGATGCCGAGGCCCACGGCCGCGATCACGGCGAGATACAGATAATGCGTACGGTCCCGCTTGGCGGCTGCCACTCCCACGGGGGTTCTCCTCGGTCGTCCGGGTCGCTCCCCCGTCCCTGGGGGGCTTGGTGACTATCCCGCCCCCTTGTGACGCCGGTCACTGTTGCGTGCATTTCGTTCATGCGTTTTCGGCCAGGCAGACTGTTGCCATGCGTCTCCCCCGCCCCCGTACCCGCCCGCGCAGCCTGGCCGGGCAGCTCTTCGCCATGCAGGTGGTGCTGGTCGCGGCCGTGGTGGCGGGGTGCGCGTTCTTCGCCTACGCCTCCGGCAGCGAGCAGGCGAAGAAGACCGCGGCCCGGCAGGTCACCGCGGCGGCGCTGGCGATCGCCGACTCTCCGTCCGTACGGGAGGCGATCCGCACCCCGGACCCGTCCGCCGTGCTGCAGCCGTACGCGGACAAGGTCCGCAGGGACACCGGGATCGCCTTCGTCACGATCATGTCCCCGGAGCGGGTCCGCTGGACGCATCCGGACGCCGACCGGATCGGGGAGAAGTTCCTCGGGCACACCGCGCGGGCGCTGCGCGGCGAGACGTTCTCGGAGACGTACACCGGCACGCTCGGACCCTCGATCCGGGTCGTCACCCCGGTCCGGGACGGCGGCAGGATCACCGGCCTGGTCAGTGCGGGCATCACGGTCGAGCGGGTCTCCTCGCAGGTGCGGGAGCAGCTGGGGGCGCTGGGGCTGGCGGCGGGCGGGGCGCTGGCACTCGGCGGCATCGGTACGTATGTGATCAACGCCCGGCTCCGGCGGCACACGCACGGCATGAACGCCGCCGAGCTGAGCCGGATGCACGACTACCACCAGGCCACGCTGCACGCGGTGCGCGAGGGGTTGCTGATGCTCGACGGGCGGCGCAGGATCGCGCTGATCAACGACGCGGGCCGGGAGCTGCTCGGTCTCGGCCCGGGGGCGGTCGGACGCAGGGTCGCCGACCTCGATCTGCCGGCGCCGCTCACCGGTGCGCTGCTCGCCTCCGAAGAACGGGTCGACGAGCTGCACCTGACGACCGACCGGGTGATCGTGGTCAACACCCGCCCGGTGGTGGGCGGGGAGCAGCGCGGTACGGTCGTGACACTGCGTGATCACACCGAACTCCAGGCGCTGTCGGGCGAGTTGGACTCCGAGCGGGGGTTCACCCAGGCATTGCGCTCGCAGGCGCACGAGGCGGCGAACCGGCTGCACACCGTCGTCTCGCTGATCGAACTGGGCCGGGCCGAGGAGGCGGTCGGTTTCGCCACCGCCGAACTGGAGCTGGCCCAGACCCTCACCGACCGGGTGGTGGGAGCCGTCGCCGAACCGGTGCTGGCGGCGCTGCTCCTGGGCAAGGCGGCACAGGCGAACGAGCGGGGGGTGGAGCTGGTGCTCGCGGACGACAGTCTGATCGACGACGGTGCCCTGCCGACGACACTGCTCCCTCGGGACCTGGTGACGATCCTCGGCAACCTGATCGACAACGCGGTGGACGCGGCATCGGAGGCGGCGACCGATGGGCCGGACCCCGTGGCCGGTGGACTGGACCCGGCGACCGGTGGGCCGGACCCCTTGACCGGTGAGCCGGATCCTGCGACCGGTGGGCCGGACCCGGCGACCGGTGCGGCCGGCTCGGAAGAGGCCGGCCCGCCCGGTCCCGCGGCCGTGCCCGCCCAGCGGGGAGCGGTGCCGGGCCGGGCCGCCCGCGCCCGGGTCACCGTCACCGCGCTCGCCGGGGAGGACGGGCTGCTGCTGCGGGTCGCCGACACCGGCGCCGGGATCGATCCGGACGACGCCGGAGCGGTGTTCGGCCGCGGCTGGTCGACGCGCGGCGCGGGCCGGGGGATCGGGCTGGCCCTCGTGCGGCAGGCGGTGCACCGCAACGGCGGGACGGTGGCGCTGGACCGCGGTCCGGACGGCGGTGCGGAGTTCACGGTGCGGCTGCCGCTGACCATCGGCGGCCGCACGACGCGCACCACGAAGGAGGCGACCGCGTGATCCAGGTGCTGGTCGTAGAAGACGACCTCGTAGCTGCGGACGCCCATCGGCTGTACGTGGGCCGCGTCCCCGGATTCGAGGTGGCCGCGGTCGCGCACTCGCGCGCGGAGGCGGTGCGGGCGCTGGACCGCGGGCCGGTCGATCTGCTGCTCCTGGATCTGTACCTGCCGGACGGGCACGGCCTGCAGCTGCTGCGCTCGTTGCGCGCGGCCGGCCACTCGGCGGACGTCATCGCGGTGACGTCGGCGCGCGACCTGGCGGTGGTCCGGGAGGGGGTGTCGCTCGGTGTCGTCCAGTACGTGCTGAAGCCGTTCACCTTCGCCACGCTGCGCGACCGGCTCGTCCGCTACGCCGAGTTCCGCGCGGCGGCCGGCGAGGCGAGCGGTCAGGACGAGGTGGACCGGGCGCTCGGCGCACTGCGCGCGCCGCAGCCGACCCGGCTGCCGAAGGGGCTGAGCGGTCCCACGCTGGAGGCCGTCACCCGTGTGCTGCGGGCCGCCCCGGACGGGATCACGGCAGGCGCGGCCGGGTCGGAGCTGGGCATCTCGCGGATCACCGCGCGCCGCTATCTGGAACATCTGGTGACGGTGGGGCGCGCGGTACGCAGTCCGCAGTACGGCCAGGTCGGGCGTCCGGAGCTGCACTACCGTTGGGTGACCCAGGTGCGCTGATCCGTACGGCGCCGGGACGGACGGCGCCGGGAGACACGGCACCGGGACATACAGCACCGAAGCCACCGCACTAGGACGTTCATACGAGCCGTGATATCGGTCGAACACACCGTAGTCAGACCGCGTGTCGACTTCTACGGTGGGGCCGTGCACCCCTCCCCGCCCTTCAACGCCCCCGCCGCGCGCCGTCTCCGCGAGGCCCTGGGGATGCTTCCCGGCCATGTCGCCTACGGTCTCGGGGCTCAGTACGGACTCCGTATCAGCACCGAGACGGTGGTCGCCTGGGAGCGCGGGCTCGCCGTCCCGACCGAGTACGAACTCACCGCGCTGGCCGGAGTGCTGTGGTGCTCGCCGGGCGAGCTGCTCACCGCCGCGCGCACCCTGCGCGAGCACCGGGTGGCCCGGGAGCTGGCCGTCGAGGAGCTGGCGCGGCTGCTGGGGCTGACCGCCTCGGCGTATCTGCGGATGGAGGAGGCGGGGCGCTGGCGCGGCAACGAACGCCAGTCCGCGGTGCTCAGCGAGGTGCTGGGGCTGACCGCCGCCGGGTTCGTGGCGGTGTCCGGCCGGGAGGAGGAGCTGGCGGAGCTGTTGCGCGGTGCGGTGGCGACGCGCTGGCAGGCCCAGGTCCGGCCGGTGGCGAAGCTGGTGCCGCTGGAGCGCGGATTCCTGCAGGACGTACTGGAACAGCTGCACGCCGACTACCAGGCACTGATGGTGTCGACGCTGGGCTGGAGCAGCACGGGTACGGAGCGGACCGGGTCGACGGGTGACGCGGGGCGGGCGTTCCTGGCGAACATCGTGGACCGGTTCTGGCAGACGGCGGGGGTACGGGGGACCAGCGCCTGAGCCGCCCGGCTTCCCCCGGCCACGCGTCCCCGCCCACGGCCCGCACCGCCCTCAGCCGAGGGCAACCGTCGGCAACCGCCCACCGTCCGTGCCGCCCCCAGCCACCGGCAACCGGCCACCGGCCGCGCCGCCCTCAGCCGCCGACCGCGTCCGGGGCCGCCGGGCCGTCCGTCGCCACCGGGTCGAAGGAGAACAGGCTCCCCCGGTCCGATCCGTCGCAGCCCCGCTGCACCATCTCGGTGCCGCGCTCCCCGCTCCCCGCCTCGGCGCCGACGCACAGGCGGGTGTGGGTGGGCCGGATCCGGTACCCCTCGGCGGGGTGGCCCAGGGGCTCGATCCGGAACGCCTCCGCGGAGCCGCGGCGGCCGCACTCCTGGTCCTGCATCGGGGCACCGCCCTCCCGCATCCCGTTCCACACACCCGTACAGCCGGGGCCGTAGTCCGGGTGGTCGGTCGCGATCCGCCAGACGCCGTCGCCCAGTGGCCGCAGCGAGAAGCTCGGCAGCGTCTCCCCGTCGCAGGGCACCTGGTAGAGCCGGCCGCTGTCGGACCCCCGCTTCTCGGAGAGGCAGAGCCCGGAGTGGACGGACCGGATCTGCACCGTCCGTCCCGCCACGGGCCCGGCGACGGAAGGGGACCCCGGCTCTTCGTCGCGCGCGAGGACGGCGACGGCCACCGCGGCGGCCGCGAGCACCAGCAGCGAGGCGGCGGCCACCAGCACGTTCCAAAACCGGCGGCGGCGACGGGCCGGAGACGTCCCGGCGGGCGGCTCGGGCGACCGCTCGGGCGGCGCGGCCGGGACCTCCCCGGCCCCGCCCGTACCACGCACCTCCCCGGCCCCACCCGTACCACGCACCTCCTCGGCCTCGCCCGCTCCCCCGCTCCGCCGCCCGTGCACGGCGAGTTCCTTGCGTACGGCGAGCCAGTCCTCCACCGCCGCGGGCCCGCAGCCGCAGGCCCGCACGAAGGCGGCGAGGAGTTCTTCGCGCGGTACCGACGTACGCCCCAGCATGTTGGCGATCGTGGAGCGCGGCAGGACCTCCCCGGCCGCGTCCGCCCGCTGCGTCAGCTCGCGGAACGTCAGACCGGACGCGTCCTTGAGCAGCCGCAGCAGGGCGACGAACTCGGCCGCGCTCCGCGCCTCCCGCGGATCCGGAGCCCTGTCCTCGACCACCATGCCCTGTGCCCTCCCCCGAATCGAGCGCCCGGACAGCGTTGGGACATGTCCCGGACAGGGGTAAGCCTTGTTGATCCGGGCCGCCGGCTCAAGAGTGGATTCCGGCACCACGGCCGGTCCGGCCCGACCTCCGGAGAAGGCCCTGGGAGCCAGGGGGAACGGCAAGCGGCCCTGACCGTCCACGGGGGGACAGTCAGGGCCGCCGGCCGTTTCCCGTGAGGTTCCGGGGGCGCCGCCGCGCGCGTCCGGGGTCAGAAGACCGACTCGGCCTCGTCCATCCGGGCCGCCGGGACCGTCTTGAGCTGGGTGATGGCGTCGGCGAGCGGCACCATCTCGATGTCGTTGCCGCGCAGGGCCGTCATCCGGCCGAAGTCGCCCCGGTGTGCGGCCTCCACCGCGTGCCAGCCGAAGCGGGTGGCGAGCACCCGGTCGTACGCGGTCGGCGTCCCGCCCCGCTGCACGTGGCCGAGAATGACCGGCCGGGCCTCCTTGCCGAGCCGGGTCTCCAGCTCGATGGCCAGCCGGTTGCCGATGCCCTGGAAGCGCTCGTGACCGTACTGGTCGATCTCGCCCTTGGCGTACGGCATGGAGCCCTCGGCCGGGTGCGCGCCCTCGGCGACGCAGATGACCGCGAACTTCTTGCCGCGCGCGAAGCGCTCCTCGACCATCTTGACCAGGTCCTCGACCTGGAAACGGCGCTCGGGGAGGCAGATGCCGTGCGCGCCGCCCGCCATGCCGGACTCCAGCGCGATCCAGCCCGCGTGGCGTCCCATCACCTCGACGACCATGACCCGCTGGTGCGATTCGGCGGTGGTCTTGAGGCGGTCTATGGCTTCGGTGGCGACGCCCACCGCGGTGTCGAAGCCGAAGGTGCGGTCGGTGGCGGAGATGTCGTTGTCGATCGTCTTGGGAACGCCGACGACGGGCATTCCGGCGTCCGCCAGCATCCGCGCGGCGGTGAGGGTGCCTTCGCCGCCGATCGGGATGAGGGCGTCCATGCCGTAACGGCGGCTGAGCTCGGCGCAGTTCTCGGCGGCCTCGCGCAGCCGGTCGCGCTCCAGCCGGGCCGAACCGAGGATGGTGCCGCCGCGGGCGAGGATGCCGCTGACCGCGTTGAGGTCGAGGGGGCGGAAGTGGCCGTCGAGGAGTCCCTTGAATCCGTCCTCGAAGCCGATGACTTCGTCGCCGTGACCCACCACGGCCCGGTGCACGACCGACCGGATCACTGCGTTCAGGCCCGGGCAGTCGCCGCCTGCGGTGAGAACTCCGATGCGCATCGTGCTGTATCTCCTGCTCGCTGGTGCCGTGCATTTCGGGGGTGACTACGGAATCCCCCGTACGAATCCCCCGTACTGTGAGCCACGTCGATTGTCCCACGTCAGGTCTGGACCTCGCGCTCCCCCGCCGCTCCGGGGATGCCCGCACGGGTGTTCCGCCGGGTGCGGCAAGGCGTCCGGCGAGTCCCGGGGCGGGCCGTACGGCCCCTGGCGCGGGGCCCCTCGCCCGGCGGGCGGCGTCCAGGACCCCGCAGGTATCGTCAACATGGCAATACCATCCCAAACCGCAGAACTGGACGGGAGAGCACGCGTGACGCGCAGCGTGTACGTGACCGGGATCGACCGGGGAGACGGCCGCCAGGTCGTCGATCTGGGAGTCATGGAGCTCCTGACGCGTCAGGTGGACCGGGTCGGGGTGTTCCGGCCGCTCGTCCACGACGGACCCGACCGGCTCTTCGAACTCCTGCGGGCGCGCTACCGCCTCCCCCAGGACCCGGCGTCGGCCTACGGCCTGGACTACCACGAGGCATCCGCGCTCCAGGCGGAGCAGGGCACCGACGAACTGGTCTCCCGGCTCGTGGAACGCTTCCACCAGGTGGCCCAGAAGTACGAGGTCGTGCTGGTGCTCGGCACCGACTTCGCCGCCACCCAGCTCCCCGACGAGCTGGCGCTCAACGCCCGCCTCGCCAATGAATTCGGCGCCTCGGTGATCGCGGTGGTCGGCGGGAAGGGCCAGACCGCGGAGTCGGTGCGGGCCGAGACCCGCAATGCCTACCGGGCGTACACCGGTCTGGGCTGCGACGTCCTCGCGATGATCGTCAACCGGGTGGCGGCCGAGGACCGCGATGCCATCGCGGAGCGGCTGACGGCCCAGCTGCCCGTCTCCTGTTCGGTGCTGCCGGACGATGCGGCGCTCTCCGCGCCGACCGTCGCCCAGATCACCGCGGCGCTCGGCGGCACGGTGCTGCTCGGCGACGACTCCGGGCTGGCCAGGGACGCGCTGGACTTCGTCTTCGGCGGTGCGATGCTGCCGACCATGCTGAAGGCGCTGACGCCGGGCTGCCTGGTGGTCACGCCCGGGGACCGGGCGGATCTGGTGGTCGGTTCGCTCGCCGCGCACAGCGCCGGGACTCCGCCCATCGCCGGTGTGCTGCTGACCCTGGACGAGCGTCCCGGCGAGGAGATACTCAAGCTGGCCGCGCGGCTCGCACCGGGGACCCCGGTCGTCTCGGTGGTCGGCGGTTCGTTCCCCACGGCTGGGCAACTCTTCGCCCTGGAAGGAAAGTTGAACGCGGCGACGCCCCGCAAGGCGGAGACCGCGCTGGGCCTCTTCGAGCGCCATGTGGACACCGCCGCGCTGCTGGACCGGATCTCGGTGGCCCGCAGCAGCCGCGTCACCCCGATGATGTTCGAGCACGAGCTGCTGGAGCAGGCCCGCGCCGACCGGCGCCGCGTCGTCCTGCCCGAGGGCACCGAGGAGCGGGTGCTGCGCGCCGCCGACGTGCTGCTGCGCCGCGATGTCTGCGAGCTGACCCTCCTCGGCGACACCGACGTCATCCGCAAGAAGGCCGCGGACCTCGGCATCGATCTCGCCGGTACGCGGCTCGTCGACCCGCAGACCTCCGAGCTGCGCCAGGGCTTCGCCGAGCGGTACGCGCAGCTGCGCGCACACCGCGGGGTCACGGTGGAGCTGGCGTACGACGTCATTGTGGACGTCAACTACTTCGGCACGATGATGGTCCAGGAGGGGCTCGCGGACGGCATGGTCTCCGGGGCGGTGCACTCCACCGCGGCGACGATCCGTCCGGCGTTCGAGATCATCAAGACAAAGGGGGCCGAGCGAAGCTCGTCAGGCAGGGCGGTGGCGGGCGACGGGAGGGCAAAGGGGGCCGAGCGAAGCTCGTCAGGCAGGGCGGTGGCGGGCGACGGGAGGACAAAGGGGCCCGAGCGAAGCGCGTCGGACAGGGGGGCGGCGGACGCCGGGGGGACGAAGCCGGACGCCTCGATCGTCTCGTCCGTCTTCTTCATGTGCCTCGCCGACAAGGTCCTGGTGTACGGCGACTGCGCGGTCAACCCGGACCCGGACGCGGCGCAGCTCGCGGACATCGCGGTGCAGTCGGCCACGACCGCCGCCCGCTTCGGCGTGGAGCCGCGGATCGCGATGCTCTCGTACTCGACGGGCACCTCCGGATCGGGGGCCGACGTCGACAAGGTGCGCGAGGCGACGGAGCGGGTCCGCGCGAGCAGGCCGGACCTCAGGATCGAGGGACCGATCCAGTACGACGCCGCGGTGGAGCCGAGCGTCGCCGCGACGAAGCTGCCCGGCTCCGAGGTGGCGGGACAGGCGACGGTGTTGATCTTCCCGGACCTGAACACCGGCAACAACACCTACAAGGCCGTGCAGCGCTCGGCGGGCGCGGTGGCCGTCGGACCGGTGCTCCAGGGGCTGCGCAAGCCCGTCAACGACCTGTCCCGGGGCGCGCTCGTCCAGGACATCGTCAACACCGTGGCCATTACGGCGATCCAGGCGCAGGGCGAGGAGTGAACGGATGACCACCCCGACCGCACAGGGCTCTTCCACGACGGGCGCGTACCGCGTGCTGGTCCTCAACTCCGGCTCCTCGTCGGTGAAGTACCAGCTGCTGGACATGCGCGACCGCTCCCGGCTCGCGGTCGGGCTGGTCGAGCGGATCGGCGAGGAGACCTCCCGCCTGGTGCACACCCCGCTGGCCTCATCGGAAGAGGTGGCCGGAAGGGCCTCCGTCGAGGGTGGTGGCGGGCGACGGGCGGGAGGCGCCGAGCCGCGCGAGCGCATCGGCCCGATCGCCGACCACGCGGCCGCGCTGAAGGCGGCGGCGGAGGAGCTGGCGGCCGACGGGCTGGGCCTGGACTCCCCCGCGCTGGCGGCGATCGGTCACCGGGTGGTGCACGGCGGGCTGCGGTTCACCGAACCGACCGTGATCACCGACGAGGTGCTGGAGGAGATCGAGCGCCTGGTTCCGGTGGCCCCGCTGCACAACCCGGCGAACCTCACCGGCATCCGCACGGCGCGGGCGCTGCGTCCGGACCTTCCGCAGGTGGCGGTCTTCGACACGGCGTTCCACACGACGATGCCGGAGTACGCGGCGCGGTACGCGATCGACGTGGAGACGGCCGACGCGCACCGCATCCGGCGCTACGGATTCCACGGCACCTCGCACGCGTACGTCTCCCGCAAGGCCGCCGGGCTGCTGGGGCGCACCCCGGAGGAGGTCAATGTCATCGTGCTGCACCTGGGCAACGGCGCCTCGGCGTCGGCGGTGGCGGGCGGCCGGTGCGTGGACACCTCGATGGGGCTGACCCCGCTGGAGGGGCTGGTGATGGGTACGCGCTCCGGAGACATCGATCCGGCCGTCACCTTCCACCTGAAGCGGGTCGCCGGGATGTCGACGGACGAGATCGACGAGCTGCTCAACAAGAGGAGCGGTCTGGTCGGGCTCTGCGGCGACAACGACATGCGGGAGATCCGGCGCCGGGTCGACGAGGGCGACGAGCGGGCCGCGCTGGCGTTCGACATCTATGTGCACCGGCTGAAGAAGTACATCGGCGCCTATTCGGCGGTCCTCGGGCGGGTGGATGCCGTGGTCTTCACGGCGGGGGTCGGGGAGAACTCGGCGCCGGTACGGGAGGCTGCGATCGCCGGGCTGGAGGAGCTCGGCCTGGCGGTGGACCCGGATCTGAACGCCGTACGGTCCGACGTGCCGCGGCTGATCTCGCCGGACTACGCACGGGTCGCGGTCGCCGTGGTGCCGACGGACGAGGAGCTGGAGATCGCCGTCCAGACCTTCGCACTCGTCGGACAGGCCGACAACTGAGCACCCCCGCGCCCCTTTGTACCTTCCACCAGACGGAATATTCCGTAGCGAAACAAACCGATAGGATCCGCCTCATGCGCCGTTCCAAAATCGTCTGCACACTCGGTCCCGCCGTCGACTCCCATGAGCAGCTCGTCGCTCTGATCGAGGCCGGCATGAGCGTGGCCCGCTTCAACTTCAGTCACGGCAGCCACGAGGAGCACCAGGGTCGTTACGACCGGGTCCGCAAGGCCGCCGCCGAGACCGGTCGTGCGGTCGGTGTGCTCGCCGACCTCCAGGGCCCGAAGATCCGCCTGGCGAAGTTCGCCGAGGGCCCCGTCGAGCTGGTCCGCGGGGACGAGTTCACCATCACCTCGGAGGACGTCCCCGGCGACAGGTCGATCTGCGGCACGACCTACAAGGGCCTGCCCGGCGACGTCGCCAAGGGCGACCCGATCCTGATCAACGACGGCAACGTCGAGCTGAAGGTCGTCGCGGTCGAGGGCCCCCGGGTGAAGACCATCGTCATCGAGGGCGGTGTCATCTCCGACCACAAGGGCATCAACCTGCCCGGCGCGGCGGTCAACGTCCCGGCGCTGTCCGAGAAGGACGTCGACGACCTGCGGTTCGCCCTGCGGATGGGCTGCGACCTGGTGGCGCTCTCCTTCGTACGCGACGCCAACGACATCAAGGACGTCCACAAGGTGATGGACGAGGAGGGCCGCCGGGTCCCCGTCATCGCCAAGGTCGAGAAGCCGCAGGCCGTCGAGCACATGGAGGGCGTCGTCATGGCGTTCGACGGCGTGATGGTCGCCCGTGGCGACCTCGCCGTCGAGTACCCCCTGGAGAAGGTCCCGATGGTGCAGAAGCGCCTGGTGGAGCTCTGCCGCCGCAACGCCAAGCCGGTGATCGTGGCGACCCAGATGATGGAGTCGATGATCACCAACTCGCGGCCGACCCGCGCCGAGGCGTCCGACGTCGCCAACGCGATCCTGGACGGCGCGGACGCGGTCATGCTGTCCGCCGAGTCCAGCGTGGGCGCGTACCCGGTCGAGACGGTCAAGACGATGTCGAAGATCGTCGTCGCGGCCGAGCAGGAGCTGCTCTCCAAGGGCCTCCAGCCGCTGGTTCCGGGCAAGAAGCCCCGCACCCAGGGCGGTTCGGTGGCCCGCGCCGCGTGCGAGATCGCGGACTTCCTGAACGGCAGGGCGCTGGTCGCCTTCACCAAGTCCGGCGACACGGCCCGCCGCCTCTCCCGCTACCGCGCGGCGCAGCCCATCCTGGCGTTCACCACGGACGAGTCCACCCGCAACCAACTCGCCCTGAGCTGGGGCGTCGAGGCCCACGTCGTGCCGCACGTGGACAACACGGACGCGATGGTCGACCTGGTCGACGCGGAGCTCCTGAAGCTGGACCGCTACAACGAGGGCGACACCATGGTCATCACGGCCGGCTCGCCCCCCGGCATCCCGGGCACGACGAACATGGTGCGGGTGCACCACGTGGGCGGCGGCGAGCGCGACTGACGCGCCCGGTACCCGTACGACCGTGGGCCGCACTCCCTTTGGAGTGCGGCCCACGGTCTTGACGCGGCTCCCGAACGGGTCGGCGTCCGCTAGCCGTTGGCGCCGGTGAAGTAGTTGTGCAGCCCCGGCACCGTGAGCGTGCCGCCGAACTGGCCGGCCTGGGTCACCTTGACCTTGGTGAAGAAGGCGAACGGGACGTTCAGCGGCGGCGGGGTCTTCGGGCTGAAGGTGACCGGGATGAGGCCGAAGAGGTTGCCCTTCAGCTCCTCCGTGTACATCGTCACCTTGCCGTCGCGGATGGTGGACGTGGAGCCCTTCCGCGCCTGGACGTGGGCCGTGGTGCCGGCCGGGCCGACCGTCAGCTGGTGGAGGTCCTTGATGTCGACGGAGCTCGCGGTGAACTTCAGCACCTTCTTGACGGTGCCGTCCTGCGTCTTCACCTCGACGATGCCCTTGTAGTCGAGCCCGTTGAGAGTGAGCAACGAGCTGTCCAGGATCCACGGATCGGTCGGCAGCAGCGGCAGGCCCGTTTCCGGCTCGGCCGCGGCCAGTGCCTCGGGGTCGGCGGTCGGACACGGGAAGCGCTGCTTGGCGCCGTCCGGGATGTCCTCGTCCTTCTTGGCGTCGAGCCCCTTGGCGCTGTCGTCGAGCTCCTCGACCGGCCGGCCGGCCCGGTCCGCGGCGTCGCGGATGGCGGCGGCGGTCCTGTCAGCCGTCTCCTTCGCGGCGCCCGTGACCTTCTCCGCGGGCTTCTCTGCGGGCTTCTCCGCGGGCTCGGCGGCGTCGCTCTGCGACGGCTTCGGAGACGCGGTGGTGGCGCTCGGGGACGGGCTCGCCGCCGCCTTGCCCGGTCCGTCGAAGAGGTCCTTGAGCGCGTCGCCGAGACCCAGCGGGTCGAGCGGGTTCCTCGACTTCGTGGGCGTGGGCGAGGCGCTCGGCGAGGCGGCGGGCGCATCGGCGGCCTTCGTCTTCGCCTCAGGCTTCGCGGCGTCGCTCGCGGACGGAGTCGCCGAGGGCTTCGGGGTCGCCGCGTCACCCTTGTCACCGGAATCGGTGGCGGACGGGGACGGTGACTTCGTCTCCGACGCGGACGGGGACGGGGACGGCGATTCGCTCGGCTCGTCGGAGCGGGTCACACAGGGGCCGGGCGCGAAGGGGATGTCCGTTCTGTCGTCGGCCAGCGCGAGTTTGGGAGTGAGCCCCATACCCACGAAGACGGCCGTCGGCATGGCGGCGAGCGCGAAGGCCTTGCCGGCGGGTATGTGCAGCTTCGTCAGCAACGACTTCCTGGGGGCCGCGTGGCGCGGTCCGCCTCTCGTCCGGAGGTTCTCCCCGGTCGCGTTCAGCTGCGTCTCGTCACCCCGCACGATGCCTCCCGCCGTCGACCTCAACTGTCGTGTCGTACTGCTCCGGCTGCTGCTGGGGCACCGCCGCCGTGCTGTGGAACTCGGGTTCGGGCTTCTGCGTCCCGAAACCGGCGTCCTCGGCCATCTGTCCCTGCGCACCGGCATGCGCCGCGTCGGGCTTCGGCTCGCCCGGGGCCCAGGAGATGGAGAGCGCTCCACCGAGCAGGGCGAACAGGAAGCCGATCAGGAATCCGCCGATGTTGGCGACCGGTATGGAGATCAGCGCCAGCAGGATCGCGGCAACTCCGGCGAAAACTCTCACGATGTGGTGGAACCACATCGTGAGGCCCAGCGTGATCAGCAGGACCCCGATGATCAGCGATCCCGCACCGGCGGTCGTGGACATCGCCAGCGTGATGTTGCCGAGGTGCATGTTGGCGTACGGGAAGTACGCGATGGGTAGACCACCCACCATGGTGAACAGGCCCGCCCAGAACGGCCGGTTACCCCGCCAGGTGCGGAATCCCCGCCGGAAGACGCGGAGGTGGTGCTCGTTCTGCCCTGTGGACTCGGGGCTCATGGAAAACAGCTCCCTGGAACCGGTACTGCTGTGAGAAGAGAAGGGGCGGGCGGCCGGAGGTCCGTGGCGGGCACCCCGGCCACCCTGGGCACGTGCCCTAGTAGCAGGACTTGTCGCCGGACTTCAGCCGCAGGCTCAGGTTGCTGAGCTTGAAGGTGCCGGCAGTGGTCGCCCACGCCGTCTGCTGCACGTTGGTCAGCTTGGCCTCTTCGGCGCGCTGCGAGAAGCCGTTCGGGTTCGCCTGGGTGCGCGGCTGGATGCCTATCGACTTAGGGTTGTTCGGGTCCTTGAGGGAACCCGCGGCAACACCGATGTCGATGTTCTTGAACGTGGCGTCCGCGTCGAGCTCGGCGACGTCCAGGTACAGGTTGGTCGCCCTCACCGGCTTCTTCGGGTTCGTACCCGCGTTCAGCACCAGCGTGACAGTGCCGAGGCCGAACGGAAGGTTCGGAGTGACCACCGACTGGCACATGTTGGTGATCTTGGCATCGCTGAAGCCGGACACGGCCACGGCGTGCGCCCCGTTCTTGCCCTCGGGGTCCGTGCCGGTCGCCACGCTGCCGTACTGCACGAAGTTGTGGCCGACGAGACTGTCCGCACTGACCTTGAAGCTCTGGCCGGACACGCTGAACGAAGCCGCGAGCGCACCCTGCGCCAGGCCGACGCCCACCGCTGCGGTCGCCGCCACGCTCGGCACCATGACCAGGGCGAAACGCTTCCATCTGGTGCCGCCACGAACCTGGGAACTCATAATTTTTTTCCTCCTTCTCGGACGTACATCTCCGGTCCGGGCCTGGGCCCGTCCTGGGATGGGAGAAGTGCTACGTCCTCGGAAAGGAGAGCGCCCGCGTACGGAGGCAGGAACCGCGTCCGAATCACCGGCGATCACCCCCGAGCGACAACCACTGGCCACGCATGCGCGCAACCTGTTCGGACAGGCCCTGCCGGACGACAGGAACCCCCCTGTCCGGAGTCGGCGGCCCTGCCGCCGACCCACTCGGTGGGGACCCAACAGGGCCGCCGCGCCGACTGGCAGCCGGGCTGGCGTTATTGGACCGAGCGTGGCCGATCGTGGTGCATTCCCGCCCGCGGCACAAGGGGGATCGTTACTCGCTAGTAACGGCCCGATAACCGACGTGCGACCGGGTGGTACCGCCCGGCCACACAGGGTGGCATCGAACGGAAGGACGAAAGGGAGAATCGAGGCCCTTATGGGGACAGATCCCGAGGGGCCATTTACTGCGAGTAACAGGGCGTTCTTTTATCAAGATTTGGTAAAGCGGAGCCGTCTCTTATCGCCCCGATCACGAAAACGGCCGTGACACCCCCGGGGTGCCACGGCCGTGTTGTCACATCAGAACAAGACGCGCGCCAGCGCCGTGCGCGCGGCGACGACCCGCGGATCGTCGGGGCCGATCACCTCGAACAGCTCCAGCAGCCGCACCCGCGCCGCCTCCCGGTCGTCACCGAAAGTACGGCGCACCGTCTCGACGAGGCGCCCGAAGGCGTCCTCTACATGACCGCCGGCGAGATCCAGATCGGCGGCCGCGAGCTGTGCCGTGACGTCGGCCGGCTTCTCCGCGGCTTCGTTGCGGACCTGCTGCGGGTTCAAGTCCTTGACCCGGGCGAGCAGTTCGGCCTGGGCGAGACCGAGCTTGGCCTCGGTGTTGGCCGGGTCGTCGGCGAGGACGTCTCTGTACGCCTGGATGGCGCCGGGGAAGTCATTGGCGTCCAGGGCCTGCACGGCCGCTTCGAGCAGGGCGTCGTACGGCCCGGCGGGCGCCTCGGCCGGCGCCCGGCCTGCCTCCTCGGCGGCGTCCGCGTCCTGGTCGACGGCGATCCCGGTGAGACCGAACCGCTCCTCACCGACCTGGATCAGCTGATCCAGCGTCTGCCGGATCTGGGCCTCGGGGGCCGCGCCCTGGAAGAGCGGGAGGGCCTGCCCGGCGACGACGGCGAAGACCGCCGGGATGCCCTGGATGCCGAACTGCTGCATCAGCATCTGGTTGGCGTCGACATCGACCTTGGCCAGCACGAAGCGGCCGTTGTACTCGTGGGCCAGGCGCTCCAGCAGCGGTCCCAGCTGCTTGCACGGCTCGCACCACTCGGCCCAGAAGTCGATGACGACCGGGACCTCGGTGGAGCGCTGCAGGACATCGCTCTCGAAGCCCGCCTCATCGACATCGATCACCAGGGCGGACGGCGGCACGGCACCGCCACCGCCCTGCCGGGCGGCCTCGGCACGGGCCTGCTCCGCCTTCACCTTGGCCTCGCCGGCCGCCTTCACCGCGGCGAGGTCGACGACGCCGCTCATGGACATGTTCCTAGGCTGCATGCGTACATCCTCCCCCCTTGGCGCACCGATACGGAAAGCGATACGTGAACCGGATCGGTCCGCGGCCCCTGCCGGCGTGCGGGGCGGGCGGACAGACACGGTCCCGGGCCCCGCGCAGGACCCCGGAAGGGGCCGAAAAGAACCCCCGGTGGGCCCCTGAAAGACCCGGTTCGGCAGCCGGACCCCCGTCCAGTGCCTGGTGCGGCTCCGGGTCCCCACCCGTCGCCTGTGGTTGTCACTCGTTCGTGGCGCGAGTCGCGGCACCCTGGCCGCCTTCCTTACGCTACGGCCCGTAGCGTAACTGCCGATGGGCTCTCCTGGACAGATGATCCCGGTGATCTGTCTCACGGACACCGGGGCCGCCTCGTTCTTGCTACTGACCGGTATGGTCTCCGCATGCTGAGCCACAGCGGCCAAACCCCCTCCCGGACAGGACGTCCGCGCAGTACTGCGGCCGATGCCGCCATCCTCGAGGCGACCCGGGCGTCCCTGGTCGAGCTCGGCTGGTCGAAGCTGACCATGGGCGATGTGGCGACCCGGGCGGGAGTCGCGAAGACAACCCTCTATCGGCGCTGGGCAGGCAAGAACGAGCTGGTCGTCGACGCGGTCGCGGTCCTCTTCGACGAGCTGGAGCTCCCCGACCTGGGCAGCCTGGCGGCCGATGTGCAGGGCGTCGTGCTCCAGTTCGCCGCGCTGTTGGAGCGGCCGGAGACCCGGACCGCGTTGATGGCGGTGGTCGCGGAGTCCACCCGGGACGATTCGCTTCGGCTGCGGATCCGGTCGGCCATCGTGGACCGGCAGAAGCGCCTGGTCGTCCTCGGCCGGGAACGTGCCCAGGCCCGCGGCGAGCTGTCGTACGAGGACGATGCCGAGACCGCGGCCCACAACGCGGACCTGATCTTCGATGTGATCGCCGGTGCCGTGGTGCACCGGACGCTGGTGAGCGCCGAGCATGTGGACGCCGAGTGGGCACGCAACTTCACCTCTCTGCTGCTGCTCGGGCTGGCCGGGGCTCAGACCTGATAGCGCCCCGGCGCGAAGAGGTGGAGGTGCTTCTCCACCCAGGCGGAGGTCCGCTCCAGGCCTTCCTCCAGGGGGACTTCGGGCCGCCAGCCCGCCCACTCGCGGGCCCGGGTGTTGTCGGACAGCAGCCGCTGGACCTCGCTGCCGGAGGGCCGCAGCCGCGCCGGGTCCACCACCACCTCCGCGTCCCGGCCGGACGCGGTGATCAGGGCTTTCGCCAGGTCCCCTACCGAAATCTCCCGGCCGGTGCCGAGGTTGACGCTCCCGCCCAGGGCACGGTCGCAGTCGGCCAGCGCCAGGAATCCGGCCGCGGTGTCGGTGACGTACGTGAAGTCCCGGGTGGGGGTCAGTGAGCCGAGGCGGATCTCCCTTGCGCCCGCGTGCAGTTGGGCCAGGATCGTGGGGATCACCGCTCGGGCGGACTGGCGCGGGCCGTAGGTGTTGAACGGGCGGACGACGGTCACCGGAAGCTCGAAGGCGTGCCAGTGCGAGAGCGCCATCATGTCGGCGCCGATCTTCGAGGCGGAGTATGGAGACTGGGGCTGGAGCGGGTGACTCTCACTGATCGGGGCGGTCAGTGCGCTCCCGTACACCTCGCTGGTGGAGGTGTGCAGCAGGCGGCGCACCGAGTGGCGGCGGCACGCCTCGGCGATGTTCTCGGTGCCGACGACGTTCGTGCGGACGTACGCGGCCGGCGCGTCGTAGCTGTACGGGATGCCGATGAGCGCGGCAAGGTGGAAGACCGTGTCGCAGCCCGCGACCGCGTCCATCACGCGGCCCGCGTCACCGATGTCCCCGGCGATCATCTCGACGGGGCTGTGCGGGTCGTCGAGGTAGCGGGCGAGGTGCCCCTTCTCGGCGTACGGCTTGTAGTGGACGAACGCGCGGACGTGCGCGCCGCGTTCGACGAGCAGGTCCACGAGGGTGGAGCCGATGAAGCCCTCGGCGCCGGTGACGAGGACCGTGCGGCCCTTCCAGTCGGCGCTGCGGCCGTTGCGGTCGGTGCTCATGCAGTGAATTCCTTTGCGGTGGGTGGGGTTACGGGGCGGTGGCGAGGCGGATGACAGTGGCAGCGAGCAGGTCGGCAGCCCGCGCATGGTTGCCGGGGTCGGCGACGCGGCCCATCGCGGCGAGCCTGCCGGGGTCGGTGAGCAGCGGCTCGACGACGACGGCGAGCCGGTCGGCGGTGGTTTCGGCGTCCGGCACGAGGTACGCGGCACCTACCTCGGACAGCACCCGGGCGTTGTGGGTCTGGTGGTCGCCGGGGGCATGCGGGTACGGCACGAGGACGGCGGGCACCCCGGTGGTCGCGAGTTCGGCGATCGTGGCGGACCCGGCCCGGCAGACCACCAGATCGGCCACGGCGTAGGCGAGGTCCATCCGGTCCAGGTAGGGGACGGCCTGCGCGACCGGGCCCGCGCCCGCGTCGGCGAGCCGCTGTCGGGTCTCCGCGAGCGCCGCCGGACCCGTCTTGATCAGGAGGTGGACGTCCCGGCGGTCGCGCCAGCGGGCGGCGAGGCCGACCGCGGCCGCGGTGAGCCGGGCCGCGCCGAGGCTGCCGCCGTTGAAAAGGACGACGCGGGCTCCGGCGGGTATTCCGAAGGTGCCCCGGGCCTCGTCGCGGAGCGCGGGGCGGTCCAGGGCGGCCAGCGAGGCGGCGATCGGCATGCCGACGGTCCGGGCCCGCTCTCCGCCCGCCAGGTGCGGGCGGCTTCCGTCGAAGGCGACCGTGAGGTGTTCGGTGAGCCGGGCAGCGAACTGGTTGGCGCGGCCGGGGACGGCGTTGGACTCGTGGATGACGCTGGGCAGCCCGGCCATCCGGGCCCCGAGGACGGCGGGGGCGCTCGGGTAGCCGCCCATGCCGACGACGACCTGGGCCCGCTGGGTGCGCAGGATGGACCGGCACTGGGCGCCGGAGCGCAGGAGGGCGGCCGGGAGCAGGAAGCGCTTGGCTCCCAGCGCGGGGTCGAAGGGGATCATGTCGACGGTGTGCAGCCGGTATCCGGCCGCCGGGATCAGGGTCGTCTCCAGGCCCCGCTCGGTCCCGACGAAGGAGATGACCGCGTCCGGGTCGGCGCGGCGCAGGGCCTCGGCGAGGGCGAGCCCGGGGTAGATGTGGCCTCCGGTGCCGCCCGCACCGATCACGACGGAGAGTGGTGTGCGCATGGCCACCACTCTCGGGAAGCGGCTTAAGAAGGTTCTAAGAGTCCGCTTTGGCATCCTTCGGGGTATGAACAGGATTCTGGTGGCCGACGACGAGCCGGAAGTGCGGGCCGCCGTCGAGGACGGGCTGAGCGTGGAGGGGTACGAGGTGCGAGGGGTCGGCGACGGCCTGGCCGCGCTCTCGGCGGTGGCGTCCTGGCAGCCCGACGCGCTGGTCCTGGACGTGATGATGCCGGTCCTGGACGGGCTCGCGGTGTGCCGCCGGCTGCGCGCGATGCAGGACAGGACCCCGGTCCTGGTCCTCACCGCCCTGGCCTCCGTCAGCGAGCGCGTCGACGGCCTGGACGCGGGCGCCGACGACTATCTGGTGAAGCCGTTCGCGCTGGACGAACTGGTGGCCCGGGTCAGGGCCCTGCTGCGGCGGGCCGCCCCGCCCGCTGCGGACGGGGCGGAACTGTCCTTCGCGGACCTGACACTGGATCCGGTGGCCCGCACGGGGCGACGAGCGGGCCGCCCGCTGGAGTTCAGCCGCACCGAGGCCGCCCTGCTGGAACTGCTCGTGCGCCACCCGGGCCAGGTGCTCCCCCGCGCGACGATCCTGGAGCGTGTCTGGGGGCAGGACTTCGGGCCGGACTCCAACTCGCTCGCGGTGTACGTGGGTTACCTGCGCCGCAAACTGGAGGTGGGCGGCGAACCGCGGCTCGTCCACACAGTGCACGGTCTCGGTTACCGGCTGGACGTGGCATGAGCGGGGTGCGTCGGCTGGGCGCCCGGTGGCGGCGCCGGCGCCCGGTGCGTACACGGCTGGCGCTGGCGGCCTCGGCGGCGGTGGCACTGGTCGCGGTCGGGGTGTGCACGGCCGCCTTCTTCGTGATCCGCTACGAGCTGCTGCACCAGCTGGACCTGAATCTGACGCAGTCCGCGACGCGGCTGACCCAGGAGAACCGGGGCGGCGGCCCGCAGGTTCTGGCCGGCGAGTGCCGGTACCTCTCCGCGCCCGCTTGCGCGCAGGTGGTCCCGGCCGCCCCGGCGGCGGACCTGGGCGAGGCGTATCCGCTGCCGGTCTCCGCCCCGGTACGAGAGGTGGCGGCGGGCGACCGGGCCCCGTACTTCAGCAACGTCACCCGCTTCGGGCAGCCACTGCGGATGCTCACGACTCGCTTCGGTGAAGGGCGGGCGCTCCAGGTGGCGCTGCGCTCGGACCCGGTGGAGAAGGGCGTCCGGCAGGCTGCCGTACTGCTGGCGGCGGTCGGCGGGGCGGGCGTCCTCCTGGCAGCGGCGCTCGGTTACGGGGTCTCCCGCACCGGTCTGGCACCCGTGGCCCGGCTGACCTCGACCGCCGAGCGGATCGCGGCCACCCGGGACCCGCGCCACCGCATCGAGCTGCCGCCGGGGCCGCCGGGACGCCAGGACGAAGTGACCCGGCTGGCGGCCAGCTTCAACACGATGCTCGGGGAGCTGGAGCAGTCGGTGACCGCCCAGCGCCGACTGGTCGCGGACGCCTCGCACGAGCTGCGGACCCCGCTGACCGCGCTGCGCACCAACGCGGAGCTGCTGGCCCGGGCCGACCGGCTGACGCCGGCGCAGCGCGACCGGGCGGCCAAGGCGCTGGGCCGGCAGATCCGCGAGGTGGCCGGCCTGGTGAACGACCTGATCGAGCTGGCCAGGGACGAGGAGCCGCTGCCGCTGCTGGAGGAGGTACGCATCGCGGACCTGACCGGGCATGCGGTGACCACGGCCCGGGCGCACTGGCCGCAGACCCGCTTCCTGCTGGAGATCGCGCCCCCGGCGGCGGAGATGACCCGGCCCGGCGTGCCCGCCCGCCTGAGTCGGCTGCTGACCAATCTGCTGGACAACGCGGCCAAGTTCAGCCCGCCGGGCGCCCCGGTGGAGGTCGGTCTGACCGCGTCCGGGGAAAGGCTGGAGGTGACGGTCCGCGACCACGGTCCCGGGATCGCGGCAGCGGACCTCCCGTACGTCTTCGACCGCTTCTACCGCGCTGACGCGGCCCGTGCGCTGCCGGGCTCGGGGCTGGGGCTGGCCATGGCCCGGCAGATCGCCCGGGCTCATGACGCGGACCTGACGGCACGGGCGGCGCCGGGCGGCGGAGCGCTGTTCACGCTGACGTTCGAGGGCGGGGACCCGCCGGGCGGCGGGGCCCTCCCCCGCGCCCGTCAGAAGCCGGGCGGCTCCGTGTAGGTGCCCCACTCGTCGCGCAGGACCCCGCAGATCTCACCGAGCGTCGCCTCGGCCCGTACCGCGTCGAGCATCGGGCGGATCATGTTGGAGCCGTCGCGGGCGGCGGCGAGCATCGCGTCCAGGGCCGCGGTGACCCGCGCGTCGTCGCGGGCGTCCTTGCGGCTGCCGAGCACCCGGACCTGCTCACGCTCGACCTCGTGGCTGACCCGCAGGATCTCCAGGTCGCCGGTGACCGAGCCGTGGTGGACGTTGACGCCGACGACGCGCTTGTCCCCCTTCTCCAGCGACTGCTGGTACCGGAAGGCGGACTCGGCGATCTCGCCGGTGAACCAGCCGTCCTCGATGCCGCGCAGGATGCCGGAGGTGATGGGCCCGACGGGGTGCTGCCCGTCCGGATGGGCCCGGGTGCCGCGCTCCTTGATCTGGTCGAAGATCTTCTCGGCGTCGGCCTCGATCCGGTCGGTGAGCTGCTCGACGTACCAGGAACCGCCCAGCGGGTCGGCCACGTTGGCGACGCCGGTCTCCTCCATCAGCACCTGCTGGGTGCGCAGCGCGATCTCGGCGGCCTGCTCGGAGGGGAGCGCGAGGGTCTCGTCGAGGGCGTTGGTGTGCAGCGAGTTGGTGCCGCCGAGGACCGCGGAGAGCGCCTCGACCGCGGTGCGCACGACGTTGTTGTACGGCTGCTGGGCGGTGAGCGAGACGCCGGCGGTCTGGGTGTGGAAGCGGAGCCACTGCGCCTTGTCGGTCTTCGCGCCGTACGTCTCCTTCATCCAGCGGGCCCAGATCCGGCGGGCCGCGCGGAACTTGGCGATCTCCTCGAAGAAGTCGAGGTGCGCGTCGAAGAAGAAGGAGAGGCCGGGCGCGAAGGTGTCGACGTCCAGCCCGCGGGAGAGGCCGAGCTCCACGTAGCCGAAGCCGTCGGCGAGGGTGTACGCGAGCTCCTGCGCGGCCGTCGCCCCGGCTTCGCGGATGTGGTAGCCGGAGACGGAGAGCGGCTTGTAGGCGGGGATGTCGCGGGCGCAGTGCTCCATCAGGTCGCCGATGAGGCGCAGATGGGGCTCGGGCTGGAAGAGCCACTCCTTCTGCGCGATGTACTCCTTGAAGATGTCGGTCTGGAGCGTGCCGTTGAGCACGCCCGGGTCGACGCCCTGGCGCTCGGCCGCGACCAGATACATGCAGAAGACCGGGACGGCGGGGCCGCTGATGGTCATGGACGTCGTGACATCGCCGAGCGGGATGTCCTTGAAGAGGACCTCCATGTCGGCCGCGGAGTCGATGGCCACACCGCAGTGCCCGACCTCGCCGAGCGAGCGCGGGTCGTCGGAGTCGCGGCCCATCAGCGTCGGCATGTCGAAGGCGACACTGAGCCCGCCGCCGCCCGCGGCGAGGATCATCTTGTAGCGCTCGTTGGTCTGCTCGGCGTTGCCGAAGCCGGCGAACTGGCGGATGGTCCAGGTCCGGCCGCGGTAGCCGGTCGGGTGGAGGCCCCGGGTGAAGGGGTACTCACCGGGCCAGCCGATCCGCTCGAATCCCTCGTACGTGTCCCCCGGGCGGGGGCCGTACACGGGCTCCACGGGATCGCCGGAGAGTGTGGTGAAGTCCGCGTCACGCTTGCGGGCCTTGTCGTAACGGGCCTGCCAGCGGTGGCGGCCTTCCTCGATCGCGTCAGCGTCCATACCATCGAATTTACTAGGACGTCCTAGTAAATGTCGATGGCAAACCGCCCGGTGCTTCGCACGGGGCGGTTCGGGTGGGTGTGGTGCGGCCGGACTCCCGGCCGGGTGGTTCAGGCCCTGGCGGTCACGGGGGAACCGTCGGCGACCAGCGGCTCGACCTCCCGGACGACCTTGCGCTCGACGAAGAACGCGGCCGTCGGGATGGTGCCGGAGATCAGTACCCAGAGCAGCTTGCCCACCGGCCACTTCGCCTTGGAGCCCAGGTCGAAGGCGAAGATCAGGTAGATGATGTAGAGCACACCGTGGATCTGGGAGACGACGAGCGTCAGATCCTTGCCCATCTCGAAGCCGTACTTGAAGACCATGCAGGTGCAGAGCACCAGCAACATGACTGCGGTGACGTAGGCCATCACCCGGTACCGGGTCAGCACACTGCGTTTCATGGCATCGAGCGTAACCGGACGCCCGGGGCGATCTTGCAGCGGGCCGGGCCCCGAAATGGTGTTCTACGACTCCTCGAAATCATGGGCCGCGACCCGCAGCGGCCGCAGCATGGCGAAGATCTCCGCGCACTCCTCGGCGTCGTACGCTCCGAGCCCGAACTCCATGTCGACCAGGTCCTTGGTCGCCGCCTCGACGACCTCACGCCCCTTGCCGGTGATGGAGGCGAGGGTTCCGCGGCCGTCGTTGGGGTTGGGGCGCTTGGCCACCAGGCCGGAGCGCACCAAGCGGTCCACGGTGTTCGTGACGGAGGTGGGGTGGACCATGAGCCGCTCACCGATCTTGGACATCGGCAGTTCACCGGCCTTGGAGAAGGCGAGCAGCACGAGTGCCTCGTAGCGGGCGAAGGTCAGTCCGTACGGTTTGACGACCGCGTCGACCTCCGCGAGCAGGATCTGCTGCGCGCGCATGATCGAGGTGATCGCGCCCATCGAGGGCACCGGGCCCCAGCGCTGCCGCCAGAGTTCGTCGGCGCGGGCGATGGGATCGAAGGGGAGACTGAGCGGCTTCGGCACGCCAACGACCTTACCCACTGGTCATATGCTGGTCAGCCCCGTCTCGAACTTCGGTCCGAATGCGGAGGGCGGGTTCGGTCCGCACGGGCGGCGGGCGCGGTTCCGCCGCGTCACGGCGCGGTTCTCCCGGCGTCACGGCGCGGTTCTCCCGGCGTCCGGGGCGGCTCGCCCGGCGTCCGGCGCCGTTCCTCCGGCGCCCGGGGCCGTTCCTCCGGCGCCCGGGGCGGCTCTCCCGGCACCCGGCGCGGTTTCCCCGGCATCCGGCGCGGTTCTCCTGACTTCCAGGACGAGGAGCAGCACGCAGAGGGTACCGACCGCACCGGATCCGGCGATCACCTGGTGTACGGGGAAGAATTCCGCGGCGAGTCCGGCGAGGGCCATGCCGACGCCCTGGAGCGTCATCAGTCCGGCGGTGAGCAGCGTCATGGCCCGGCCGCGCAGCGGCTCCGGGACGGCTTCGACGAACCACTGGTCGAGGCCGATGACGTACGCCGCGGCCGCCCCGGCCGCCACCAGTGCCGGCACCGCCGCGACCAGGCCGGGACGCATCCCGTACACGACCAGGGGCAGCAGTCCCACGGCGGCGGCCGGCAGCACGATCAGGGAGCGCAGCCGGGGGGCCAGCGCGGTGCCCATGTACAGCTCGGCGGTGATCTGGCCGACCGGCATCGCGCACATCAGCAGCCCGAGCGCGGCCGATCCGACCCCGATCTCGTCCGCGTACGGAGCGGCGAGCGCCTCCGGCGCGACGACGAACAGCGGGGGCACCCAGAAGAGCAGCATCAGCGCACGGATCCGGCGGTTTCCGAGGAGGCTGCGGGCTCCGGCGAGCGACTCCTTGAGCAGGGTGCCACCGCCGTCCCGGCCGGACCGGGCCGGCCGGGCACGGGTGCCGAAGCGGAGCAGGGCCGCCGAGCAGAGGAACGTCACGGCGGTGATCGTGATCGCACCGCGCGGGGAGAGCACGGCGAGCAGCACACCGCCCACGCCGAACCCGGCGAGCACCGCGCTCTGCGAGACGATCCGCAGCAACGAGCGGCCGAGGACGAAGCGTTCGCCCTCGCCCAGGATCTCGGTGAGCGCGGCCATCCGCGTCCCGGTGAAGACGGGTGAGACCGCGGCGATCAGACAGCGCAGCGCGAGCAGTGCGCCGACCGGGGTGCCCGGCAGCACCATCACTGCGACGCACCCGGCGCAGATCAGGTCGCAGGTGACGAGGACCCGGCGGGCGGGGTACCGGTCGGCGACCCCGGCGAAGAGCGTGCCGCCGACGAGGTACGGGAGGAAGCCGAGCGCGAAGGTGAGGGCGCTGAGCAGGGGCGAGCCGGTGAGGCCGTACACGAGGACGGTGAGGGCGAGTTCGCTGACGACGACGCCGAGGAGGGAGAGCAGATGCGCGGCGAAGACCGCCCGGAACTCCCGCACGGCGAAGACGGCACGGTAGCCGCGGGGGGCGGTGGCGGGCGGGGCCGTCACGTCCGTCTTCTCGCGGGAGCGGTCGTCCTCGCGGGAGCGGTCGCCCTCGCGGGAGCGGTCGTCCTCGCGGGAGCGGTCGTCCTCGCGGGAGCGGTCGTCCTCGCGGGAGCGGTCGGCGGATTTCTCGGTGTCTGTCGGCATGGACGCAGCCTGCTGGGCCGCGGCGGTCGTCCGTAGACTTTCGGCCCACGCCGAAACTTCGCGAGCGGGGGCCTGCCGTCCATGTCCTTCCAGCTGCACCTCGACGAGAGCGATCTGCTCCGCTGCCGGTTCGCGCTGTCGCCGCTCGGCGAGACCCAGGCCGCCGTACGGGTGCTGGGCCGGCCCGAGCGGCACGGGTACCACCTGCCGTGGCTCCGGCTGATCCGGGACGCGGCCGCCGGGCTCGATCTCGGGCCGCTGTGGCTGCTGATGGCGCGGCACGGCCACAACCCCGACTTCTTCAGCCCGCCGCCGCCCGGCCCGGTCACCACCTTCGAGGAGGAGATCGCGGCGGTGCGCTCGATCGATCCCGGTCTCGCCCGCCAGGACCTCGCGCTGGCGCTGGCGAGCCGGCCGCAGGTGCTGCACTCCCCCGCCGGTCGGGCGATGCTCGCCGACCCCGCCCGGACCGTCGGGGAACTGGCCGATCTGCTGGAGCGGGCCTGGCGGGTGCTGATCGAACCGCACTGGCCGCGGCTGCGCGCCCTGCTGGAGGCGGACATCGCCTACCACTCGCGGCGGCTCGCCGCGGTCGGCTTCGAGCGGCTGCTGGGTGAGCTGAGCCCTCAGCTGGGCTGGTCGGAGTCGACGCTCACCATCGTCGGGACGCACGGCCGGCACACCCGGGTGCTCGGCGGACAGGGCCTCGTCCTGATCCCCAGCGTCTTCTGCTGGCCGGACGCGGTCAGCGGCTTCGAACCCCCGTGGCAGCCCGCGATCATCTATCCGGCGCGCGGGATCGGCGGACTGTGGACGGATCCCGCCGACCGCACCCCGCAGGCGCTCGCGCGGCTGCTCGGCCGGGGGCGGGCCGATGTCCTGTGCGCGCTCGACGAACCGGCCGGGACGAGCACCCTCGCGCACCGGCTGGGCCTCGCGGTCTCCTCCGTGTCGGAGCATCTGTCGGTGCTGCGTGCGGCGGGGCTGCTCACTTCGCGCCGCTACGGACATCAGGTGCTGTACGAGCGGACCCCGCTCGGGATCGCCCTGGCCGTGCCGGAGCACCGGGCGCGGGAATGACCGGGCGGGTACGGCAGGGCGGGACCGGAACGGGGCGAGCCCCCGGCTCCAGGGGCCGGGGGCTCGTCGGTTCGCGAAACGTACGGACGGGGGCAGTCCGTCGCCGAAGCGGACGGACGGGGGTCAGTCCGTCCCGGCGAGGTATCGCTCGACCGTCTCGACCTTGGACGTCAGTCCGTCGGTGACTCCGGGGCGGATGTCGGCCTTGAGTACGAGGGAGACGCGTCCGGCGCGTGCCTCGACGGCGGCGACGGCCCGCTTGACGACGTCCATGACCTCGTCCCACTCGCCCTCGACGGAGGTGAACATGGCGTCCGTACGGTTGGGCAGTCCGGACTCGCGGACGACCCGGACGGCGTCGGCGACGTACTCCCCGACGTCCTCGCCGACACCCAGCGGACTGACCGAGAACGCGACGATCATGCGCTGACCACGCCTTCCCGGCGGGCGCGGGCGGCGATGACGCCGTCGGCCTCGTAGCGCTTGAGCAGCTTGTCGCCGTACAGCCCGCCGAACGGCAGCAGCGCGAGCAGGAAGAAGAGCGCGACCCGCTTCAGCGGCCACTTGGTCTTGGACCAGACGTCGAGCAGCAGGACGGCGTAGAGCACGAAGAGCACGCCGTGCAGGATGCCGAGCGGCATCATCAGGAAGTCGATGTCGGAGACCCGGCTGAGGATCGAGCCAAAGATGATGAGCGCCGGGAAGGAGAGCGCCTCGGGGATCGAGATGAGGCGCAGCCGGTGCAGGGCGGTAGCGGTCTTGATGTCCACGAGGGCACCTTCGGTGGGAGGGTCGTCACGGCTTGTGAATACGGGCACAAGCGCGACCCATTGTGGCATCGGCACGGGCGGCGCTCGGTGCCGGGGCCCGTGTGCCGCCGGTCACGTGCCGCCGCGCGGGCCGTGCGCCCGTACCGGGTACGTCCCGATTGCGTACGGGTCCCGTACCGGATGCGTATCAGGAGCGGTTCGGGAGGCCGGTTGCCGGCCGAGACCCTGTCCCGGCCGGGGCCGTGCGGATACCGTCGCCCCGTGGCAATGTTCCGACTCCAAGGCAGCAGAACGCTCGCCGTCGACCTGGCCGGTGACGCCGTCAAGGCGAAGAACGGTTCGATGGTCGCGTACGACGGCCGGATCACGTTCAAGAAGATGACCGGTGGCGGTGACGGTCTGCGCGGCATGGTGACCCGCCGGCTGACCGGCGAGCAGATGTCCGTGATGGAGGTGAAGGGGCAGGGCACCTGCTACTTCGCCGACCGCGCGAGCGAGATCAGCCTCGTCTCGCTGCACGGCGACAAGCTCTACGTCGAGGCGAGCAATCTGCTCTGCACCGACGCCGGGCTGCGTACCGGCACCACCTTCACGGGCCTGCGCGGCGGTGCGACGGGCAACGGCCTGTTCACCACCACCGTCGAGGGCACCGGGCAGGCGGCGATCATGTCGGACGGTTCGGCGGTGGCACTGCGGGTCTCGGCCCAGTACCCGCTGTTCGTCGATCCCGGCGCCTACATCGCCCATCAGGGAAACCTCCAGCAGCACTTCCAGTCCGGGGTGAACTTCCGGACGCTGATGGGCGAGGGCTCGGGCGAGTCCTTCCAGATCCGGTTCGAGGGCGAGGGACTCGTCTACGTCCAGCCGAGCGAGCGGAACACCATCGGGGGCGATGTCTGATGCCGTTCCGTGAGATCAACTCGAAGATGGTCGAGGCGACGGTGCTGCCCGGCCAGCGGATGTACAGCCAGCGCGGAGCGATGCTCGCGTACCGGGGCGAGGTGTCGTTCACCCCGAACATCCAGGGCGGCCAGGGCGGTGTGATGTCGATGATCGGCCGCCGGGTGGCCAATGAGGCGACCCCGCTGATGACCGTCGAGGGCAACGGCACGGTGATGTTCGGCCACGGCGGGCACCACATCCAGGTGATCAACCTGGCCGGCGACACCCTGTACGTGGAGGCCGACCGACTGCTCGCCTTCGACGGGACGCTCCAGCAGGGCACGATGTTCATGGGTTCGCAGGGCGGGGTGATGGGCATGGTGCGCGGCCAGGTGACCGGGCAGGGACTGTTCACCACCACCCTCCAGGGTCACGGCGCGGTCGCCGTGATGGCACACGGCGGGGTGGTCGAGCTGCCGATCACGCCGGGCCGCGAGGTGCATGTGGACCCGCAGGCGTACGTCGCGCACCACGGCGACGTACGCAACAAGCTCTCCACCGCCCTCGGCTGGCGCGACATGGTGGGGCGCGGTTCCGGCGAGGCGTTCCAGCTGGAGCTGAGCGGCAACGGCGCGGTGTACGTCCAGGCCTCGGAGGAGAAGCTGTGAGCACGCCCGTGGTCTTCGACCCGATGACGCTGCCGTCGGACGACAACGTCAACTCCTACACCTTCTGCGTGGAGCTCAAGGGGAGCCAGTGGTTCCTCCAGAAGGGCAAGATGATCGCCTATTACGGGCGCATCGAGTTCAACGGCATCGGCCACGGCCGCTTCGAACGGCTCATCCGTACGAGCTTCCACTCACCGCTGCACGCGAGCGACTGGGTGGTGGCCGAGGGCAGCGGCAAGATGCTGCTCGCGGACCGGGCCTTCGACGTCAACTCCTACGACCTGGAGGACGGGAATCTGACGATCCGGTCCGGCAACCTCCTCGCGTACCAGCCGACACTGGCCCTCAAACAGTCCATCGTGCCGGGCTTCCTGACGCTGATCGGCACGGGGAAGTTCGTGGCCGCGTCCAACGGGCCGGTGGTCTTCATGGAGCCGCCGCTGCGGGTCGATCCGCAGGCCCTGGTGGGCTGGGCGGACTGCCCCTCGCCGTGCCACCACTACGACCACGGCTACATGACGGGCGTGCTGGGCGGGTTGCGGTCGCTGACCGGGATCGGCGGGACCTCCGGCGAGGAGCATCAGTTCGAGTTCGTCGGTGCGGGTACGGTGCTGCTCCAGTCGACCGAGATGCTGATGCCCGAGCAGCCGACGGGGGCGACGCCGGCGCAGGCCGGGGTGCCCGGTGGTGCGGGTCAACCTGGCTCCTCACCCCGTCTGCCCGGTCAGCTCGGGGACCTCCAGCGTCGCTTCGGGTTGTGAACGGTAGTCTGCGGAGTGTGACGTCGAACGCCTGCACCCCGCCCCCGAGTCCGACTCCGGGTCCGACTCCGAGCGGGTGCCGGGCGTCACACCCCCCTACTTCGTCCGGCTTTCAACTTCTTAGGTAGAATCCATATATGGAGACCGAGACGGCCACCCGCTGGCTGAGCGACGCGGAGCAGTGCGCCTGGCGCACCCACCTGGACGTCAGCAGGCTGCTGATGCACCAACTGGAGAAGGACCTCCAGCCGTTCGGCCTGACCAACAACGACTACGAGATCCTGGTCAACCTCTCGGAGTCGGAGGACCAGCGCATGCGGATGAGCGACCTCGCCGCCGCGACGCTGCAGTCCAAGAGCAGGCTCTCGCACCAGATCACCCGCATGGAGAGCGCGGGCCTGGTCCGCAGGGAGAACTGCGAGTCCGACCGGCGCGGTCTGTACGCGGTCCTCACCGAGGACGGCGCGGAGACGATGCGGAAGGTGGCTCCGCACCACGTGGCGTCGGTGCGCAAGCACTTCATGGACCTGTTGACGCCGGAGGCGCTGGCGAACCTGCACACGGCGCTGGCCCCGGTCGCCGATCACCTGCGGGGACGACGCGGCAAGGTGTGACCCGCGGCGGGGCGGCGGCTTCGCACAGCTCGGCGGGTGACCTGCGGCGGGCGAAGGCCCCGCACGGCTCGGCGGGTGACCCGCGGCGGGGCGGCGTTCAGCCGGCGGGCGGCAACCACAGCTCGAACCGCGCGCCGCCCTCCCGCGCACCGTCCACCGACAGCCGGCCGCCGTGCCGGACCGCGACGTCACGGGCGATGGCGAGGCCGAGTCCGGCGCCGCCCTCGTCCCGCGAACGGGCGTCGTCGAGGCGTACGAAACGTTCGAAGATCCGCTCGCGCTCCTGCGGCGGCACCCCCGCCCCGTCGTCGGTGACCGCGACGACCACGCCGCCCCGCCCGCCACGCACCGAGACCGTCACCGCGCTGTGCGCATGGCGCTCGGCGTTGTCCAGCAGATTGCCGATCACCCGCGCCAACTGCCCACGGGAGCCGACCACTTCGAACACACCGGAGTCCGGCACGGACACCGTCGGCACCACCGGGTCGCCGGTGCGCTGCGCGACCTCCTCGCGGACCAGCGCGCCCAGGTCCAGCGTCGTACGGCCCGGCCGCTCCCCCGCGTCCAGCCGGGCCAGCAGCAGCAGATCGGTCGCCAGTGCCTGCAGCCGCACGGTGTCGGCGACCGCTCCCGGCACGTCCAGCAGCTCCGGATGCGCGGCACCCACCTCCAGCTGGGTGCGCAACGAGGCGATCGGGCTGCGCAGTTCGTGCGAGGCATCGGCGACGAAGCGCCGCTGCCGGTCCACCGATGCCTCCAGGGCCGTCAGGGTCTCGTTGGTGGTACGGGCCAGTCGGGCGATCTCGTCGCGTGAACCGGGCTCGGGCACCCGGCGGCTCAGATCCTCCGACGCGGTGATCGCGGCCATCTCGCGCCGGATGCCCTCGACCGGGCGCAGCGCCCGACGGGTCACCAGCCAGGTCACCCCGGCGACGACGAGCAGCAGCACCGGAAGCCCGATCAGCATCGCACCGCGCACACTGCCCACCGCCTCCTGCTCGGCGGCCAGTGGGGCGCCCGCGTGGACGGTCAGGGTCACCCCGGCGGAGGTGGTCGCCCGCACGGACGCGAAGCGGTAGTCGGCCGTGTCACCGTCGACGGTGGCGGTGCCGTTGCCGAAGTCCGGGTCGCCGGAGTCGACTTCGCCGCGGCCGGGGGCGCTGTCGTCACCGCCGCGACCGGGGGCGCTGTCGTCACCGTCGTCGCCGTCGTCGTCGCCACCGGAACCGGTGGGGCCTCCCGCGGCCGGGGACGGAACCGGCGCGACCTGATCCGTGCCGGTCCCGGAGATCGCCTCCAGGTCCTTGGAGACGGCCACCACGCGCCCGTCCTCGTCGGTCACCTGGACCGGATGGTCCTCCTCGTCGTGCGTCTCCAGCCGGCCGTACGGCACATCGAGGGCCAGCTGCCCGGCCACCTCGCGAGCCACCACCTCGGCCTGCAGCCCCGCCTGGTCGGTGAGGTTGGCGCGCAGGACGAGGAGTACGGCCAGCCCGGCGCCGATCAGTGCCACGGCCACCACCACCGTGGCTCCGAGCGCGGCCCTGGCCCGTACCGACCTCACAGCGCCTCCAGCCGGTATCCGGCACCGCGCACCGTGCGGATGGCCGCGGCGCCGAGTTTGCGCCGCAGCGCGCTCACGTACACCTCGACGATGTTCGGGTCTCCGTCGTAGGCGAAGTCCCAGACGTGTTCCAGGATGTCCGCCTTGCTCACCACCTGCCCGGCCCGCAGCACCAGCTGCTCCAGCACCGCGAACTCCTTGGCGGTGAGGGCGATTTCGACCGGCCCGAGATGCACCCGGCGGGCGGCGGTGTCCATGCGCAGAGCGCCGACGGTGACCACCGGCGAGGCGGAGCGGCCGTCCCGGCGCCGCAGCAGCGCGCGGATCCTGGCCACCAGGACGACGTACGAGAAGGGCTTGGTCAGGTAGTCGTCGGCCCCGGTGTCCAGACCCTCCGCCTCGTCGTACTCCCCGTCCTTCGCCGTCAGCATCAGGATCGGCACCTCATGGCCGGCGGCGCGCAGGGCGGCGCAGACCCGGTAGCCGTTCATCCCGGGCAGCATGATGTCGAGGACGACGAGGTCGTACACCCCTTCGGCGGCCCGGTGCAGCCCTTCGAGACCGTCGTGCACGACGTCCACGGCAAAGCCCTCGGCGGTGAGTCCCCCGGCCAGGGACATCGCCAGCCGCTTCTCGTCCTCCACGATCAACAGGCGCATACGCACAGGGTCGCAAACCGAACCTGAAGACGGCTTCAGGTGGCTTCAGGCTGCGTTCAGCATCCCCCCGGCAAGGTGGTCCAGGTCGAAACCGGCCACCCGATCGGGGAGGAACCCTCATGAAGCGCAGGATCGTCATCGCCGCCGTCACCGCGGCCGTGCTCGCCGGCGGCGGAGCCGCCACGGCGGTCGCCCTCGCGGACGACGACGGCCACGACCGCGACACCAGGAGCAGCGCGGCGAGCGGCAGCACCGCGCGCGTCACCGTCGGCGACGCGGTCGCGGCCGCCGTCGGGGCCGTCCCGGGGACGGTCACCGAGGCCGAGCTGGACGACGAGGACGGCGGGCTGGTCTGGGAGCTCGATGTGTACGGTTCCGACAAGGTCCGGCACGACGTGACGGTGGACGCGGGAAACGGCAAGGTGCTCGGCAAGCACACCTCCGACGACGACCACGACGGCCGCGACCGGCACACCCCCCGGCCGGCCGCCGTCCCGCTGAACACGGCCGTCGACGCCGCGCTCCGGGCGACGCCCGGGACGGTGACATCGGTCGACCTGGACGACGACCACGACGGCCGGGGCGGCGGTGCACCGCACTGGGACGTCGACGTCCGGGGCAAGGACGGCAAGCGCCACGAGCTGGACGTCGACGCGACGACGGCCGAGGTCACGGTGGACCACTCGGACGACGGGGAACACGACGACCACGACCGGGACGACGACTGAGCACCGGCCCGCCGGTGGGGGGCAGGGAAGCCGGGGAAGCCGGGACGGGCCCGGAAGGGCCGTGCGCGGCCGGAGGCCCGAACAGGGCCGAGGACTGGAGGACTTGAGGAGTCCGAGGAGTCCCGGCGACCCGATGGCCCGGACGGGCCCGGGAACCGGGAGCCCTGACGGGCCCGGGAACCGGGAGCCCTGACGGGCCGGGAAGAAACCCGGGACAGGGCGGCGAGGACCGCACGCGAACGGAAGCCTCCGACAAGGCCCGGCGCCCCGGCGCTTCGGTCAGCCCGGAGCGTCCCGAAGGCCCGAGCCGGCCCCGGGCCGCGCCCCACGGCACCCGGGCGGTCCCGGAAAGCGGCCCGCACGCCGCCCCCGGATCCGTCCTCCCCGGCCGGCCCGGGAGGGGGCGCTACGCCCCGGTGAGACCCGCCACCAGCTCGTCCGCCGCCGCGTACGGATCGAGGCTGCCCGCCACGATGCGTTCGGCGAGCGCGCCGATGTGGCGGTCGCCGTGCAGATCGCCGATGCGCTCGCGCAGCCGCGTGACGGCGATCGTCTCGACCTCGCGGGCCGCACGGGCGGTGCGCCGCTCGGCGAGCACGCCGTGCTCCTCCATCCACGCGCGGTGCTTCTCCAGCGCCTCGACGACCTCGTCGATGCCCTCGCCCCGGGCGGCGACCGTCTTCACGATCGGGGGCCGCCAGTCGCCCGGCCCCCGGGACTCGCCGAGGCCCAGCATGTGGTTGAGCTCGCGCGCGGTGGCGTCCGCGCCGTCACGGTCGGCCTTGTTGACGACGTACACATCGCCGATCTCCAGGATTCCGGCCTTCGCCGCCTGGATGCCGTCGCCCATGCCGGGCGCCAGCAGGACGACGGAGGTGTCGGCCTGGGAGGCGATCTCCACCTCCGACTGGCCGACGCCGACCGTCTCCACCAGGATCACTTCGCAGCCCGCCGCGTCCAGCACCCGGATCGCCTGGGGTGCCGACCAGGCGAGGCCGCCCAGATGCCCGCGGGTGGCCATGGAGCGGATGTAGACGCCCGGGTCGGAGGCGTGCTCCGACATCCGGACCCGGTCGCCGAGGAGCGCGCCGCCGGAGAACGGCGAGGACGGGTCGACGGCCAGGACGCCGACCCGCTTGCCCGCCCGCCGGTACGCCGAGACGAGCGCGGACGTGGAGGTCGACTTGCCGACACCGGGCGAACCGGTCAGGCCGACGACGTACGCGTTGCCCGTCAGCGGCGCCAGGGCCGCCATCACCTCGCGCAGCTGCGGCGACGCCCCCTCCACCAGGGAGATGAGCCGGGCCACGGCCCTCGGCCGGCCCGCACGGGCCTGCTCCACCAGGGTGGGGACGTCCACCATCACCGCTCCGTTCGCTCGCTGCGTGCTCTGCGTGTACCACGTACTACGTACGGCTCGCCCGAGCCGTTCCTGACCGGGCCCCGCCGGTTCCTACCTGGGGACGCGGATGATCAGCGCGTCGCCCTGGCCGCCGCCGCCGCACAGCGCCGCCGCCCCGGTGCCGCCGCCGCGCCGCTTCAGCTCCAGCGCCAGGTGCAGCACCACGCGGGCGCCGGACATGCCGATCGGGTGCCCCAGCGCGATGGCGCCGCCGTTGACGTTCACCTTGTCCGGGGTGACACCGAGGTCCTTCATGGACTGGACGGTGACCGCCGCGAACGCCTCGTTGATCTCGATGAGGTCGAGGTCCGCGACCTCCAGGCCGTCCTTCTTCAGGGCGTGCTTGATGGCGTTGGACGGCTGCGACTGGAGCGAGTTGTCCGGGCCCGCCACGTTGCCGTGGGCGCCGATCTCGGCGATCCAGTCCAGGCCCAGCTCCTCGGCCTTGGCCTTGCTCATGACGACGACCGCGGCGGCGCCGTCGGAGATCTGCGAGGAGGTGCCCGCGGTGATCGTGCCGTCCTTGGTGAAGGCCGGGCGCAGCTTTCCGAGGGCCTCCGCGGTCGTGTCCGGGCGGATGCCCTCGTCCTTGGAGAAGAGGACCGGGTCGCCCTTGCGCTGCGGGATCTCGACCGGGGTGATCTCGGCCTCGAAGATGCCGTTCTTCTGGGCCGCGGCGGCGCGCTGGTGCGAGAGGGCGCCGATCTCGTCCTGGTCGGCGCGGTTCAGCCCGAGGCGGGAGTTGTGCTTCTCGGTGGACTCGCCCATCGGGATGTTCTCGTAGGCGTCGGTCAGACCGTCGTACGCCATCGAGTCGAGCATCTCGATCGCGCCGTACTTGTAGCCCTCGCGGGACTTCGGGAGCAGGTGCGGCGCGTTCGTCATGGACTCCTGGCCGCCGGCGACGACGATGTCGAACTCGCCGGCGCGGATCAGCTGGTCGGCGAGGGCGATCGCGTCGAGCCCGGACAGGCACACCTTGTTCACCGTGAGCGCGGGGACGTTCATCGGGATGCCCGCCTTGACCGCGGCCTGGCGCGCCGGGATCTGGCCCGCACCGGCCTGCAGCACCTGGCCCATGATCACGTACTCGACCTGGTCGCCGCCGATGCCGGCCCGGTCCAGCGCGGCCTTGATGGCGAAGCCGCCGAGGTCGGCCCCGGAGAAGCTCTTCAGCGAGCCGAGGAGGCGGCCCATGGGCGTACGCGCGCCCGCGACGATCACTGAGGTGGTACCGGTCGTTCCTGACATGTGGCGCAGCCCCTTGGGATGAGGAGTGAACGAGGGTTTACATGAATGTACTGAGCGGTACCTCACCCGTCATCCGGCAGCGGGTGTGATGGCGCGCACGTTGCGTAACCATCCGTGTGGCGCTGCACTGGTTCCATGCTGACGCGAATCGACCACATCGGGATCGCCTGTTTCGACCTGGACAGGACCGTCGAGTTCTACCGCTCGACCTACGGGTTCGAGGTGTTCCACTCCGAGATCAACGAGGAGCAGGGTGTGCGGGAGGCCATGCTCAAGATCAACGATACGTCCGACGGCGGCGCTTCCTACCTCCAGCTCCTGGAGCCGACCCGGGAGGACTCGGCCGTGGGCAAGTGGCTGGCGAAGAACGGTGAGGGCGTCCACCACATCGCCTTCGGCACCGCGGACGTCGACGCCGACGCGGCGGACATCCGGGAGAAGGGGGTCAGGGTGCTGTACGACGAGCCCAGGACCGGGTCCATGGGGTCCCGGATCACCTTCCTGCACCCCAAGGACTGCCACGGCGTCCTCACCGAACTGGTCACGTCCGCAGCGGAGCACTGACCTCCGGATACCTGGCCCGGTAGAGTGGGCGGTTCCGGGCCGGGGCCGGGTCGGGGCCGCGCCGCGTCCTCAGCCGTTGATCTGTCACCATTCCCCGGGGGACCGTTCGCCGGCGAACGGTACTCGTTGGAGAGTTGCGACCAGGGGACGGATGGGACCGCGCAGTGCGGGGCTACGAACGCCAGGAGAGCCACCGAGCTGACGACGACCACCTCTCGCGGTTCGAAGCCGAGATGGACCGGCTGAAGACCGACCGGGAGAAGGCCGTCCAGCACGCCGAGGACCTCGGTTACCAGGTCGAGGTCTTGCGCGCCAAGCTGCACGAGGCTCGGCGCAATCTCGCGAACCGTCCCGCCTACGACAGCGCGGACATCGGCTACCAGGCCGAGCAGTTGCTCCGTAATGCCCAGATCCAGGCCGAGCAGCTGCGGACGGACGCCGAGCGGGAGCTCCGCGACGCCCGTGCGCAGACGCAGCGGATCCTTCAGGAGCACGCCGAGCACCAGGCGCGGCTCCAGGCCGAGCTGCACAACGAGGCCGTGCAGCGGCGCCAGCAGCTCGACCAGGAGCTGGCCGAGCGCCGCCAGACCGTCGAGTCCCATGTCAACGAGAACGTCGCGTGGGCCGAGCAGCTCAGGGCCAGGACGGAGTCCCAGGCCCGCCGGCTGCTGGAGGAGTCCCGTGCCGAGGCCGAGCAGTCGCTGGCCGCGGCGCGCGCCGAGGCGGGCCGGCTGGCGGAGGAGACCCGGCAGCGGCTCGGCTCCGAGGCCGAGTCGGCCCGTGCCGAGGCGGAGTCGCTCCTGCTGCGCGCCCGCAAGGACGCCGAGCGGCTGCTGAACGCCGCCTCCAGCCAGGCGCAGGAAGCCACCAGCCACGCCGAGCAGCTGCGTACGTCGACGACGGCGGAGACCGAGCAGACCCGGCAGCGGACCGCCGAGCTGAACCGGGCCGCCGAGCAGCGCATGCAGGAGGCCGAGACCCAGCTGCGCGAGGCCCGGCTGGAGGCCGAGAAGGTCACCGGCGAGGCGAAGGAGGCCGCCGTCAAGCGGCTGGCCGCCGCCGAGTCGCAGAACGAGCAGCGCACCCGTACGGCCAAGTCGGAGATCGCCCGCCTGGTCGGCGAGGCCACCAAGGACACCGAGGCCCTCAAGGCGGAGGCCGAGCAGGCGCTCGCCGACGCCCGTGCCGAGGCGGACCGGCTGCGGTCCGAGGCGTCCGAGCAGGCCCGCACGGCGGCGGCCGAGGACGCCGCGGCCCAGCTCGCCAAGGCCGCCAGGTCCGCCGAGGAGGTGCTGACCAAGGCGTCCGAGGACGCGAAGTCCACCACCAGGGCGGCGAGCGAGGAGGCCGACCGGATCCGTCGTGAGGCGGAGGCCGAGGCGGACCGGCTGCGCGGCGAGGCCGCCGAGCAGGCCGATCAGCTCAAGGGCGCGGCCAAGGACGACACCAAGGAGTACCGGGCCAAGACGGTCGAGCTGCAGGAGGAGGCGCGCAGGCTGCGCGGCGAGGCCGAGCAGCTGCGCTCGGAGGCGGTCGCCGAGGGCGAGCGGATCCGCGGCGAGGCCCGCCGCGAGGCCGTCCAGCAGATCGAGGAGGGCGCGAAGACCGCCGAGGAACTGCTGGCCAAGGCGAAGGCGGACGCCGAGGAGCTGCGCTCCACCGCGGGCACGGAGAGCGAGCGGGTCCGTACCGAGGCGACCGAACGGGCCGGCACGCTGCGCAAGCAGGCCGAGGAGGCTCTGGAGCGCGCCCGCGCCGAGGCCGAGGAGCTGCGTACCGAGTCCGAGGAGCAGGCCCGGTCCACCACCACGGCGGCCGAGCGGGCGGCGGCGGAGCTGCGCGAGGAGACCGAGCGGGCGGTCGGGGCCCGGCAGGCGGAGGCGGCCGAGGAGCTGACCCGGCTGCACACCGAGGCCGAGACCAGGGTCACCACCGCCGAGCAGGAGCTCACGGACGCGCGCGCCGAGGCGGAGCGCATCCGGCGCGAGACGAACGAGGAGTCCGAGCGGCTGCGCGCGGAGGCCGCCGAGCGGTTGCGGACGCTGCGGGAGCAGGCGGAGACCGAGGCGGAGCGGCTGCGCGACGAGGCCGCGGCGGACGCGTCGCAGTCGCGTGCGGAGGGCGAGTCCACCGCCGTACGGCTGCGCGGTGAGGCGAGCGCCGAGGCGGAACGGCTCAAGTCCGAGGCGCAGGAGAGCGCCGACCGGGTGCGTGCCGAGGCCGCTGCCGCCGCGGAGCGGGTGGGCGCGGAGGCGGCCGAGGCGCTGGCCGCCGCGCAGGAGGAGGCCAACCGGCGCCGCCGGGCGGCCGAGGAGACCCTCGACGCGGCGCGCACCGAGGCGAACCAGGAGCGCGAGCGGGCCCGCGAGCAGAGCGAGGAACTGCTCGCCTCCGCCCGCAAGCGGGTCGAGGAGGCGCAGGCCGAGGCCCAGCGCCTGGTCGAGGAGGCGGACAGCCGGGCGACCGAGCTGGTCTCGTCGGCCGAGCAGACCGCCCAGCAGGTACGGGATTCGGTCAGCGGGCTTCAGGAGCAGGCCGAGGCGGAGATCGCCGGGCTGCGTTCGACCGCCGAGCACGTCGCGGAGCGGACGAAGTCCGAGGCGCAGGAGGAGGCGGACCGGGTCCGCACCGACGCGCACGCCGAGCGGGAGCGGGCGGGCGAGGACGCGGCCCGGATCCGGCGGGAGGCGCAGGAGGAGTCCGAGGCCGCGAGGTCGATGGCCGAGCGGACCGTCGCCGACGCGATCGCCGAGTCGGAGCGGCTGCGCGCGGACACCGCGGAGTACAGCCAGCGGATGCGTACCGAGGCCTCCGACGCGCTGGCCTCCGCCGAGCAGGACGCGGCGCGGAGCCGGGCCGAGGCCCGCGAGGACGCCAACCGGATGCGTTCGGATGCCGCGACCCAGGCCGACCGGCTGGTGGGTGAGGCGACGAGCGAGGCCGAGCGGATCCGCACGGAGTCGGCGCAGCAGGCCACCCGGCTCGTCGAGGAGGCGACGCAGCAGGCGAACGGGCTGGTCGACGAGGCGAAGCAGCAGGCGCTCCGGGCGACGGACGAGGCCGCCGACGAGGCCGAGCGGCTGCGCGCGGAGGCGGCGGCCACCGTCGGCTCGGCGCAGGAGCACGCGGCCCGTACCCGCGAGGAGTCGGAGCGGGTGCGCGCCGAGGCGGAGGCGGCGGCCGAGCTGATGCGGACTCAGGCCCGCGAGGAGGCCGACCGGTTGCTCGACGAGGCGCGGGAGGCCGCGGCGAAGCGCCGTGCCGATGCCGCCGAGCAGGCGGACCAGCTCGTCAACAAGGCCCAGGAGGAGGCGCTGCGCGCCGCCACCGAGGCCGAGGAGCAGGCCGACACGATGGTCGGCGCGGCCCGCAAGGAAGCTGTGCGGATCACCTCGGAGGCGACTGTCGAGGGCAACTCCCTGGTGGAGCGCGCCCGTACGGACGCGGACGAGCTGCTGGTCGGCGCGCGCCGGGACGCCACGGCCATCCGGGAGCGGGCCGAGGAGCTCAGGACCCGGATCGAGAGCGAGATCGAGGAGCTGCACGACCGGGCCCGGCGCGAGACGTCCGAGCAGATGAAGACGGCGGGCGAGCGCGTCGACAACCTGATGAAGGCGGCGACCGAGCAGCGCGACGAGTCGGCGGCCAAGGCCAAGGAGCTGCTGGCGGAAGCGAATTCGGAGGCGAGCAAGGTCCGGATCGCCGCCGTGAAGCGGGCCGAGTCGCTGCTGAAGGAGGCCGAGCAGAAGAAGGCCACGCTGGTCCGCGAGGCCGAGAAGCTGCGGGCCGACGCCGAGGCCGAGGCGAAGCGCATGGTGGACGAGGGCAAGCGCGAACTCGATCTGCTGGTGCGCCGGCGCGCGGACATCAACACCGAGATCTCCCGCGTCCAGGACGTGCTGGAGGCATTGGAGTCGTTCGAGACACCGGCCGGTGGCGGCAAGGGCGGTGGCGGTTCCGCGGGCGGCGTCAAGGCCGGGGCCTCGGCAGGCACTCGTTCGAGTGGCAAGTCGTCCGACGGGTAGTCACCCTGTCATCTCCCGTGCTTCGTCAGGAACGTTCAACCCTCCGAGTAGCAAGAGTTACGGGGGTCAGCCACTCAAAAGGGGTGTCATTCTCCAGATCAAACGGGCATCCGCTCGATGACACGCCGTCCGGGCCCCTAGGATTCCCTCTAACACCTCACCGGTCTCATTCGACAGGAACCCCATGAGCGACCCTTCCTCCCCCTTCGGCTTCGAGCTCGTGCGACGTGGATACGACCGCGGTCAGGTGGATGACCGCATTACCAAGCTCGTCGCCGACCGTGATAGTGCTCTCGCCCGCATCACGTCTCTGGAAAAGCGCATCGAGGAGCTCCACCTCGAAACGCAGAACGCCCAGGCCCAGGTGAGCGACGCGGAGCCGTCGTACGCCGGTCTCGGCGCCCGAGTGGAGAAGATTCTCCGCCTGGCCGAGGAGGAGGCGAAGGACCTGCGCGAGGAGGCCCGTCGCGCCGCCGAGCAGCACCGCGAGCTCGCCGAGTCGGCCGCCCAGCAGGTACGCAACGACGCCGAGTCGTTCGCCGCCGACCGCAAGGCGAAGGCCGAGGACGAGGGCGTTCGCATCGTCGAGAAGGCCAAGGGTGAGGCCGGCACGCTGCGTGCGGACGCCCAGAAGGACGCCGCGCAGAAGCGCGAGGAGGCGGACGCCCTCTTCGAGGAGACCCGCGCCAAGGCCGCCCAGGCCGCCGCGGACTTCGAGACCAACCTGGCCAAGCGCCGCGACCAGTCGGAGCGCGACCTCGCGTCCCGTCAGGCCAAGGCCGAGAAGCGCCTCGCCGAGATCGAGCACCGCGCCGAGCAGCTCCGCCTGGAGGCCGAGAAGCTCCGTACGGACGCCGAGCGCCGGGCCCGTCAGACGGTGGAGACCGCGCAGCGCCAGTCCGAGGACATCGTGGCCGACGCGAACGCGAAGGCCGACCGGATCCGCAGCGAGTCGGAGCGCGAGCTGGCGGCGCTCACCAACCGTCGCGACTCGATCAACGCCCAGCTGACCAACGTCCGCGAAATGCTGGCGACGCTGACCGGTGCCGCCGTGGCCGCCGCCGGCTCCCCCGCCGACGACGAGCCGGCCACCCGCGGCGTTCCGGCTCAGCAGACCCGCTGACCCCGGAGTACCGCAGCCGTACGTGACGCGTACCTCTTGCGCGCCCGGTTCCGCCCCTGTGGTGGCGCCGGGCGCGCGGCCGTTCTAGCGTGAACGCATGATCGAGCTTGATGGCCTCACCAAGCGCTTTGGCAACAAGGTTGCCGTCGACCGGCTCTCGTGCCGGGTCAGACCCGGAATGGTGACGGGCTTTCTGGGGCCCAACGGGGCGGGCAAGTCCACGACGATGCGGATGATGCTCGATCTCGACAACCCCACCAGCGGTTCGGTGCGCATCGACGGCAAGCACTACCGCGACCTGGAGGAACCCCTCAAGTACATCGGGGCGCTGCTGGACGCCAAGTCGATGCACGGCGGGCGCAGCGCGTACAACAATCTGCTCTGTCTCGCCCAGAGCAACCGCATCCCGGAGAGCCGGGTCGCGGAGGTGCTGGACACCGTCGGCCTGACCGCGGTGGCGAAGAAGAAGTCGAAGGGCTTCTCGCTCGGCATGGGCCAGCGGCTGGGCATCGCGGCCGCGCTGCTCGGCGACCCGCAGGTACTGCTCTTCGACGAGCCCGTCAACGGTCTCGACCCCGAGGGCATCCACTGGATCCGCAATCTGATGAAGGCACTCGCCGCGGAAGGCCGGACGATCTTCGTCTCGTCGCACCTGATGAGCGAGATGGCTCTCACCGCGGACCACCTGATCGTGATCGGTCAGGGCAGGCTGCTCGCCGACACCTCGATGGCCGATTTCATCCATCAGAACTCCCGCAGTTACGTACGGCTGCGCTCCCCGCAGCAGGAGCGGCTTCGCGATGTGCTGCACGAGGAGGGGCTGGTCGTGGTCGAGACGGGGAACGGCACGCTGGAGATCGACGGCGCGACCACCGAGGCGCTGGGCGAGCTCGCCGCCCGGCACCAGATCGTGCTGCACGAACTGAGTTCGCAGCGGGCCTCCCTGGAGGAAGCGTTCATGCAGATGACAGCGGATTCCGTGGAGTACCACGCGCACTCGGAGCTCACCGAGGCGCCGCCGCCCGTGGGTCCGCACTGGGGCGACGTGTACGAGCGGCAGACCCCCTCCGGCTCCGGACAGGGGGTGTGACAACCATGGCATCGGTACCCGCGGTCCTGACCTCCGAGTGGACCAAGATCCGTACGGTCTCGTCGACCGTCTGGACCCTGATCGCCGCGTTCGCCGTCACCGTCGCCATGAGCGCGGCGCTCTGTGCCCTGATGAACGCCCAGTTCGACGACCTTCCCGTGGAGCAGCGGGCCACCTTCGACCCGACGTTCATCAGCTTCTCCGGCATGGTCCTCGGCCAGCTGGCCATGGTCGTCTTCGGTGTGCTGGTGGTCGGTACGGAGTACAGCTCGGGCATGATCCGCACCTCGCTGGCGGCCGTACCGCAGCGCGGTTCGTTCCTCTTCAGCAAGGTCGCGGTGGCCGGTGTGCTGGCCCTGGTGGTCGGCATCGTCACCAGCTTCGTCTCGTTCTCCCTGGGCCAGGCGCTCCTCGGCGATCACGGCACGGGCATCGGCGCGGAGAACGTCCTGCGCGCGGTCGTCGGCGGCGGCCTCTACATGGGCCTGATCGGGATCTTCTCCATGGGCGTGGCGACGATGCTGCGCAGCTCCATGCTGTCGCTCGGCATCCTGATGCCGTTCTTCTTCCTGGTCTCCGAGATCCTGTCGGTGGTCCCGGGCGCGAAGAAGGTCGCCCGCTACTTCCCCGACCAGGCCGGGTCCAAGATCATGCAGGTGGTTCCGGACGCCATGCGCAGCAATCCCGCGCCGTACGGGCCATGGGGCGGGCTCGGCATTCTGCTCGCCTGGGTGGTGGCCGCGCTGATCGGCGGCTATCTCGTGCTGAAGAAGCGCGACGCGTGACCGGAGTGCTTCCGGGGCGCACGCCCGGCCCCGGAAGCACTCCGTCCGCTCCGACGCGGAGGCGATGCGCTCCCGTGACGACTTGGCCGGAACCGTCAACGCCTGGATATCCTCCTAACTCTTACGGGGGTGTGCGGCCGGACGGCCCGTGCCCCGACGACAGACAGAAGTCGATGGGGCTGGAGCATGATCGAGGCAGTCGGCCTTACCAAGCGCTACGGTGCGAAGACGGCCGTGTACAACCTTTCCTTCCAGGTGCGGCCGGGCACCGTCACCGGGTTCCTGGGTCCCAACGGGTCGGGCAAGTCCACCACCATGCGCATGATGCTGGGCCTGGACCGACCGACTTCCGGTCACGTCACGATCGGCGGCCACCCGTTCCGCAGCCTGCCGAACGCCCCGCGGCAGGTGGGTGCGCTGCTGGACGCGAAGGCGGTGCACGGCGGGCGCAGCGCCCGTAATCACCTCCTCTCGCTCGCCCAGCTCGCCGGCATCCCGGCCGCCCGGGTCGACGAGGTGCTCGGTGTCGTCGGTCTGCACGATGTCGCGCGCAAGCGGTCCAAGGGCTTCTCGCTCGGTATGGGCCAGCGGCTCGGTATCGCGGCGGCGATGCTCGGCGACCCGCAGGTGCTGCTCTTCGACGAGCCGGTCAACGGTCTCGACCCCGAGGGCATCCTCTGGGTCCGCAATCTGATGAAGACGCTGGCGTCGGAGGGCCGCACGGTCTTCGTCTCCAGCCATCTGATGAGCGAGATGGCGCTGACCGCCGACCATCTGATCGTGATCGGCCGCGGGCAGCTGCTCGCCGACATGAGCGTCACGGACTTCATCTCCGCCAACTCGGCCGACTTCGCCCGGGTGCGGGTCGCGGACGGTGCGCGGGAGCAGCGGGAGAAGCTGACCGCCTCGCTCACCGAGGCGGGCGGCCAGGTCATGCCGGAGCCGGACGGGGCCCTGCGGGTCACCGGTCTGCAGCTGCCGCGGATCAGCGATCTGGCCCATGAGTCGGACGTCCGGCTGTGGGAGCTCTCGCCGCACCAGGCCTCGCTGGAGGAGGCGTACATGCGGATGACGCAGGGCGCCGTGGACTACCGCTCGACGACGGACCAGAAGGCCGGGCTCCAGCAGCCGGTGCCGCCCGGGTACGGACAGCCGCCCGGGTACGGACAGCCGCCGGTCCCGGAGATGCCCCAGCAGGGCTGGTACGCCCCGCCGCCGCCCGGACAGAACCCCTACGCGGAAGCCCCGGCGGCGCCGGTCGCGGCCCCCGCAGACCTGACCAAGAGCGAGACCAGCGAGGACGCCCGATGACGACACCGCCGCCCCCGCAGGCGCCGTACCAGCCGGCCACGGCCCCGCAGCAGAACTGGCAGGACGCGCCGGCCGGGCTCTACGCCTCACCGATCCCGCTGCGCCGCGCCACCCTCGGCGATGCGCTCGCCTCCGAGTGGACCAAGATCCGTTCGGTGCGCTCCACGATGTGGACGCTCGGCGTCATGATCGTGCTGGTACTCGGCTTCGGAGTGATGACGGCGGTCCTGCTCACCGTGACCGAGGCCCCCACGGACAGCGTCCCGAAGCTGAGCTTCGGCTTCTTCGGCGTGCTGCTGGGCTCGATCTGCGTGATCACGCTCGGCGTGATGACGATCGCCTCCGAGTACGGCACGGGCCTGATCCGTACGACGCTGACGGCCTGCCCCAGCCGTGCCCGGGTGCTGACCGCCAAGGCGATCGTCTTCTTCCTGCTCACCTTCACCCTCACGACCCTGGTGACCTCGGTGGTGGCCGCGCTGCACTCGGCGATGCTGGACGGCAAGGCGCCCACCGGGGACGAATGGCTGCGGGCCACGGTCGGCGTCGGCCTCTACCTCGCCACGCTGGGGCTGCTCTCGCTGGCCGTCGGTACGCTCATCCGGCATTCCGCGGGTGCGATCACGATCATGATCGGGGTGGTGCTGCTGCCGCTGGTGCTGGCCATGTTCATGTTCGCGGACTCGCTGTCCGGCCTGCGGGAGGCGCTCTTCGAGTACTCGATCCCCAGCCAGCTCAGCGCCTTCTACAGCACGTCGGTCACCGGGTCGGGACCGTCCGGCTGGGACCCGCTGTGGATCATGCTCGGGGTGACGGCCGCGGTCATGCTCGGCGCGTACGTCACGCTGGAGAACCGCGACGTCTGACCGGGCGCCGGCGGCGCCCGGGACGGGTGGCACCGCCCCGGCCCGTCCCCGGGCTCAGTGGCGCGGAGCGTTCCTGGACCGCTGCACCTGTGTGGTGCGGCGGTCCTTCGCGTTCCAGCAGGCCTTGTGCCAGTGCCTGCGGTCGTCGATCCCGCCGTACTCGGACCAGGCCACCAGGTGCGGGACGCCGGACGGGATCTCCTGGTCGCAGCCGGGGCAGCGGTAGCGCTTGCCGGCCGCGCTCGCGCCGCTCACCGGGCGTACCGACCACTCCTCGCCCCGCCACTCCTCGGTACGCCCCCCGCCGCCGTACCGGGCCCCCGGCTCCGCCGGGCTGTCGTGGGGACTCTCGCCGCCTCGGGGGCGGTTGCGGCGCGGGGACACGTGACACCTCACGGGGCAGGCTGGACAGTTCCGTCCAGCGTAGGGCCATTCGGCGGAGCCCCGCGTCCGGCACCGCACGGGGCCGCTCCCGGGCGGGGTGAGTTACCGGAAAATCGCAACAACCTGCGACCGGACCGTGCCTTTGGCACGTGTCAGACGTTGTTGCGGGTAGGGGAGAGCCGCGTCAGCCGCAAGGAGGCAATTGGCGATGCGTGTGGGAACGTTCGTACTGGCAGCCCAGTTTCCGGGACAGGGACCGGGGGAAGCGCTGGACCGCGCGATCCGGTCCACCGAGGTCGCGGAGGAATCCGGCCTCGACTCGGTCTGGCTGGCGGAACATCATTTCGTGCCGTACGGGGTCTGCCCGTCCGCCGTCACCCTGGCCGCGCTGCTGCTCGGCCGCACCCGGAGAATCCGGGTGGGCACGGCGGTGAGCGTGCTGCCGACCCAGCATCCCGTCGCGCTCGGCGAACAGGCCGCGCTGCTCCATCTCACCAGCGGGGGCAGATTCACGCTCGGCGTCGGCCGGGGCGGTCCCTGGGTGGACCTGGAGGTGTTCGGCGGGGGCCTGGAGGCGTACGAGAAGGGCTTCCCGGAGTCCTTGGAGCTGCTGCTCGACTGGCTGACCGAGCCCCGGGTCGCGGGGAACAGCGAGCGGTACGGCTTCCGCGAGGTGGCGGTGGTCCCCCGGGCCGACGAGCTGCTCGGCCGGGACGGCGCCGAGAGCCCCGGCGGCCCCGAGGTGATCGTCGCGTGCACCTCGCCGAAGACGGTGCGGCTCGCCGCGCAGAACGGTCTGCCGATGCTCCTCGGGATGCACTGCGGGGACGAGGAGAAGGCCGAGATGATCGCCCTGTGGCGCTCCACCGCGCTCGCCGCGGGGCGTTCGCCCGAAAGCGTCCGGGAGGCCGGACATGTGTCCGCGGGGGTGGTCCAGATCGCCGACCGTGCCGAGGACGCCGTGGAGACGCTCGTGAAGGCGATGCCCGGCTGGCTGCGGCAGGGCCTGGACGCCCATGTGACGGTCGACGGCCGGCACCGGGTGATGCGCGACCCGGTCGCCTACACGGAGCTGCTGTGCGGCCTCCATCCGGTGGGCCCGCCCCGGCTGGCGGCCGACCGGCTCGCGGCCACCGCCGAGCGGACAGGGATCACCCGCTTCGCGCTCCTGGCGGAGGGTTCGGGAGATCTGACGGCCACGGAGGAGAACGTGGCGCGGCTGGGCACCGAAGTACTGCCGCTGCTCACATGACACGTGGTGGGAGGTACGGGGGCTGCCGCCCCGGAGCCAGTTGCACCTCCCCCGGCCCGGAGCGGCAGCAGAAGCGTTTAGCAGTCCCGTAGTTCGGGCGACTGATTGAGCAACTGGCCCCGCACCGAGGTGAACCGGGCCAGACGCTCGTCGACCGAGGCGTCCAGCGGGAACACCGCGACACGGTGGCAGTTCTGAAAGGCCAGGCGCACCCCGAAGTGCCGCTGCAGAGCACCGCGTATGGCATCACTCGCCAGCGCGCGCAGCAGCTGACCACGTGCCTGCTCGTCCGGCGGGGGCGTCTGATTGTCGGCGAACTCTCCGCCGTCGACCTTCAGCTGGGCCACCAGAGAGCTGATCATCTCCCATGCGTAGGGCAGGGAGGTCCGGACGCAGTCGACGAAGTCGGCTTCGTCGACCTCGCCTCGCTCGGCCTGTTCCAACAGCGCCGGTGAGACGTCGAGCGACATGGGTTCTCCTCTCGCGACCCCGACGACGGGCCGGGGCCTTACGGGCAGGGAAGGAGGACGGCGACGCAGCGTGCACAGACGGCGACCTCCTGCTTACACGGTAAGGGCGCAGTCACGGCCGCACCAGGAGATTGGGAACACAACCGGCCAATAACGAAGGGGAGCAAAGAGGGGCAAGCCCGATGGGGCCCGGTCCGGGCGGTCGCGGAAGGAAGGGGAGAATCGCGTGGAGCACCCGTCGTCGAGTAGCGTTGCCGACCATGCGTCTCGTCATCGCCCGCTGCTCCGTGGACTACGCCGGCCGGCTCACGGCCCACCTGCCCTCCGCTCCCCGTCTGATCCTGGTGAAGGCGGACGGGAGCGTGTCGATCCACGCCGACGACAGGGCGTACAAACCCCTCAACTGGATGTCACCGCCCTGCACCCTCAAGGAGGGCGCCGACGACACCGCGGGCGTCTGGACGGTGGTGAACAAAGCGGGCGAGAAACTGATCATCACGATGGAGGAGATCCTCCACGACTCCTCCCACGAGCTGGGCGTCGATCCGGGCCTCATCAAGGACGGCGTCGAAGCACATCTGCAGGAGCTGCTCGCTGACCGGATCGAGACACTCGGCGAGGGTTACACCCTGATCCGCCGGGAGTACTTCACCGCGATCGGACCGGTCGACATCCTGTGCCGCGACGCCGACGGGCAGACCGTGGCCGTGGAGCTGAAGCGGCGCGGCGACATCGACGGCGTGGAGCAGCTGACCCGCTATCTGGAGCTGCTCAACCGCGATCCGCACCTCGCTCCCGTGAAGGGGATCTTCGCGGCGCAGGAGATCAAGCCGCAGGCGCGGGTCCTGGCGACGGACCGCGGGATCGGCTGCGTGGTGCTCGACTACGACGCGCTGCGCGGCATCCAGGACGACAAGCTGCGGCTGTTCTGACCTCTGCGACTACTCTTCTGAACCCCTCCGGACCGCTGAACCCCTCCGGACTTCCTCGGACGCCGAACGCCGGACGTGCACACCACGTCCGGCGTTCGGCTTTCGGCTTCTTCGGGGCGGTCAGGCCACCGCCGGACCGCTGTCCGCGCTCGCGGCCGCCGACGGTGAGGACGACAAGGAGGGCCCGCTCGCCGAGTCGGAGGTGTCCGGAGAGGTCGGCTCGGGCTCCGTCTCCGTCTCCGTCGGGGTCGGGGAGCCGGTGTCCGTCGGGCTCGGAGTCGGGCTGCTCGGCTTCGTCGGCGTGGACCCCGTCGGCCCGGGCGACGTGGGCGGCTTCGTCGGCGACGGCTTGTCGTCGGCCGGCGGGGGCGACGAGGGGGTGCCGCCCGGCTCCGTCGAGCCGGTGGACGGCGTACCGCTCCCGCTCGGCGCGGCCTCGCTGCCCGACGGGCCCGGCGTCGCCTCGCCGCCGCTGGACGCCGGATCGGCGGGGGCCGAACCGTCCGTCGGCCCGTCGGCCGGGGCCTCGTCCCCGCTGTCGCCCCGGTCCGCCGGCTCCTCGGTCGTGACACCCGGATCCCCCTGGGCACCGCCGTCGCCGGAGGTCAGCCCCAGGACCACCACCGTGCCGAGCACACCGGCCAGGAGCACGCCCGCGCACGCCGCGACGAGATTGCGACGGGCCTTGCCCAGTACCGCGAGCCGGCCTCCCCGCGCACCTCCGGCGGCACCGGGGCCGCTCTGCTTCGCCATCACCACGGTGGCGTCCGCGTACGACCGCGACAACGTCTGTGCCACGGGCGGTGTCGGCCCAACGGACGGCCGCACCGGCTCTTCGGGCCACGGGACCGGTACCTCGTCGCCCACCGGCGCGAGGACGCCCGGCAGCGGGCCACCGGAGCGGTCCGCGACCAGGGCGAGCGCGCGTCGTCCGGCCACCGCGCCCGACTTGTCGGCGAGCGCCCCGCGCATGCTGATCGATGTCTCCAGCTCCGCCCTGGCCCGGTCCGGATTGCCGGCGCAGAGGGCGAGGACGCCCAACTCATGGTGGAAGTACGCCTCTTCGGCGACCTCTCCGGCGATCCTGGCCGCCTCCTGGCCGAGCCGCAGGGCCCGCTCCCAGGCGCCCCAGTGCAGTCCGGCGGCGAAGGCGGGAGAGGCGCTGCGGGCCAGCAGCACGGCGGCGCTGGTCTGCCCCGCCCCGTCGCCGGGGACGAGCTGTGCCATGGCCGCGACGACGGCGTCGGCCTCGGCGGTCACCCGTGCGGGCGTGACCGAGGGATGCCCGGCCCACCAGGCGTAGTGCTGGGCCGCCGTCCGGGCCCGGTCGGTGCTGTCGTCGCCGTATCCGGCGGCCGCCAGCTGGGCGGTGACTCCGGCGGCCAGCCGGTAGCGGGGACCGGCCGGGGAGAGCAGTCCGCAGCCGGCCAGTTCGCCGAGCGCGGCGTCGGCGTGGGTGTCCCCCACGAGAGCCGGGAGATGCGCCTGGTGCGGCACCTCGCCGCCGAGTGCGACCGCGAAGCGCAGGGTGTCGCGGGCGGGTCCGCTCAGCCGCGAGGCGAGGAGCGGGGCGGGCGCCGCGCCCTCACCGAGGCTGGGCAGCGGTATGTGCACGCCGTCGGTGTCCTCGTCGTGCCCGAAGGGCGCCTCGACGGGCCGGGCGTCGGGGCCGCCGTACGCCTCGGGGTCGCTGCGCGCCATGTCGCGCTGGCGCAGCAGGGCGCCCGCCTGGACGAAGCGCAGCGGCAGCCCCTCGGACTCGAACCAGAGGTCGCCCGCCCAGTTGGCCTCCTCGTCGGTGAGCGGACGCTCGACGACCTGTTCCAGCAGTTCGATCGACGAGCCGCGGCCGAGGCCCGCGAGGAAGACCTCTTCGAGGTACGAGTCCGCGGTGGGTGCGGCGACGTCCGGAGTCGTCGCGAACAGGAACGCGCACTCGGGCGTGGCGTCGAGCAGCTCCTCCAGGGCGGCACCGCCGAACTCCAGGTCGTCGAGTACGACGACGGCGCCGATGCCCCGTACCGCTTCGAGGAGTCCGGTGCGGTCGGGCCGGTGCAGCGGTGCGTCGTGGACGGCCTCGTAGAGCCCGTGCAGCAGGTCGGTGGCGGTCCGCTTGTGGCCGCAGAGCCGGACGACTCCGTCCGGTGCGAGGTCCGCGCAGTCGGCGGCGACGGCGTTCAGCAGGGCCGTACGGCCGGATCCGGCGGGCCCGGTGAGCCGCACCGAGCGGCCGCGGGCCAGCAGGCGCGCCAGCCGTTCGCGTTCTTCCGCGCGCTCCAGGAGAGGCAGTTGCGGGGCGGGCGGCCCCGGTGGCACGGGTGGCGCGGTGGCGCGTTCCCGGTCGGCGCGCTCGGCGGCGGTGCGCCGGGCCGGCGGGTCGGGCCGCTCCCCCGGCGGGCACAGCTCGACCTCGCTGCCGTCGACGGGGTTGACGGTGAGGAGGTAGTCGCCCGATATGAGCCGGACCACGCGCGCCTGCTGCGGCGTTTGCTGACCGAAATCCGGAGCCAGTGGATCGCGTGACGGCCGCCGTCGGCCGGCCGCCTCGCCGATGCCGTCGTTGTCCCGGCCGTACTCTTCCGGCCCCCGGTGTGTCGGGTCCATCGCCAAAGCCCCCAGACGCGTCGCGCACGATTGCCCCTCCCGGCCGCACGCCCTGCTGTCGCTTCTGGTCCGGTGTCCGCCCGGTGGGTCCCGTCAATCGGCGGACGGCCGAACCCTAGACCGTCGCACGGTGCCCCCGCACAGTCGGGGGTCCACGCCGCCCGAAGCGCACATGCTCGTGCGGATTGTGCACCCTCGGCCGCGTCGCGCTGCCGAGGCCGGGCAGCCCCTACACGCGCGGCAGGGAGTCGGCGGCGATCCCGCCCTCGATGGCCAGGATGCGGTGCAGCCGGGTCGCCACCAGCAGGCGCTGCATCTGCGGCGGCACGCCGCGGAGCACCAGCCGTCGCCCGGCCCGTCCGGCCCGGCGGTGTGCGCCCATGATGACGCCGAGGCCGGTGGCGTCCCAGGAATCCAGCTCGGTCAGGTCGAGCACCAGGTCGCCGACTCCGTCGTCGAGGGCCGAGTGCAGGACCGTACGGGCGTCCGCCGCGCTTCGGACGTCGAGGCGGCCCCCGACGACCAGCTCGGCGTGGTCGCCCCTGATGTGCATATGCGCTCCCCGGGATTACTCCGTAGCAAGGTTCGTCTGTCTGTTCTGTCTCTCCCACAACTGACTGCGGCGGAGACAGGGAAGTTGCCGTCTGTGAGCGAACCGATACCGAATTCACTCCGTGGAGTGACCGCGGCCCGGCAGGGACCCCTGCGGGCCCACCGGCTCCGGGAGACGCCCCCCGGGCCTCCGGGCCTGACCGACGGCAGATCAGGCAACCGGAGGACCGAAAAAGATCAGTACGTGTAGAAGCCCTGCCCGCTCTTGCGGCCGATGTCACCTGCGTCCACCATCCGGCGCATCAGCTCCGGCGCGGCGAACTTCTCGTCCTGCGACTCGGTGTAGATGTTGCTCGTGGCGTGCAGCAGGATGTCGACGCCGGTCAGGTCCGCGGTGGCGAGGGGCCCCATCGCGTGGCCGAAGCCCAGCTTGCAGGCGATGTCGATGTCCTCGGCCGAGGCGACACCCGACTCGTACAGCTTGGCGGCCTCGACGACCAGCGCCGAGATGAGCCGGGTGGTGACGAAGCCGGCCACGTCGCGGTTGACGACGATGCAGGTCTTGCCGACGGACTCGGCGAACTCCCGTGCGGTGGCGAGGGTTTCGTCACTGGTCTTGTAGCCGCGCACGAGTTCGCAGAGCTGCATCATCGGGACCGGCGAGAAGAAGTGCACACCGACGACGCGCTCGGGGCGCTCCGTCACCGCCGCGATCTTCGTGATCGGGATGGCGGAGGTGTTGGAGGCGAGGACGGCGTCGTCCCGGACGATCTTGTCGAGGGCCCGGAAGATCTCGTGCTTGACCTCCAGCTTCTCGAAGACGGCCTCGACGACGACATCCGCGTCGGCGACCGCGTCGAGGTCGGTGGTGGTCGTGATGCGGGCGAGCGCGGCATCGGCGTCGGCCGCCTCCAACTTGCCTTTGGAGACGAACTTGTCGTACGAGGCCCTGATGCCGTCCCGCCCACGGGTCAGTGCCTCGTCGGTGACATCGCGCAGCACGACGTCCCAGCCCGCCTGGGCGGAGACCTGCGCGATGCCGGATCCCATGAGTCCGGCTCCGATGACGGCGAGCTTCCTGGCCACGTGTGCACCCCTCAATTCCTGTTCGCCTCTGCAGTTGGTCCCTGCACGGCCGGTCCTCACACTTGTTCACATGCTCTCCGGCGGAGATTAGTACCCGTGAGGGGCCCTGTGTCCGTGAAGAGATGCGCGTCACGTCTCACATGACGGACATCACACCGGCACACGTCATACGGCGGCGCGCCGGGCGTAGTTGAGGACCTTCTCGCCGAGGAGCTCCTCGATCTCGTCGAGCAGGGCGAGCGCGTCGCGCGAGACGTCGACCGCCTTGCGGCCGGCCGTCATCTCCTGGCCGACGTAGCCGACGACCGCCCCCTCGATCCAGGCGATCTGACCGCCGACGAGGCCGGGCAGCGGGTCGTCCTCCGCGGCGTCGACCTCCTCGCGGAGAGTGGTGACGACCGCGTCCAGCACCTCCCGCTGGAGGTGGCTGAGCCGCGCCTGGAGGGTGGGCGCCTCCTCGACGACCCGCATGAAGTCGGCGAAGCCGTCCATCAGGCCGAGCTCCGGCGACACGGCGACGACCGCGGCCCGCAGCTCCCGCAGGACCGCCTCGGCCGCCGACTCGCCCTTGTCGCGGGCGCGGATGAACCGGGCCACGCGCTGGGTGACGCCCTTCATCCGGTCGAGGAAGAGGTCCTCCTTGGCGGGGAAGTAGTTGTACACCGTGTTCACGGAGACATCCGCCAGCTCGGCGACCTCGGCGACGGTCACGGCGTTGAAGCCGCGCTCCAGGAACAGCCCGGTCGCGAGGTCCGAAATGTGCTGCCTGGCCTGCCGTTTCTTGCGTTCCCTGAGTCCCTCAGCCATGGCCTCATCGTAGGGCCCGCCGGGTGAGTCGATGGAAAATTGGTGCCATTGCAATTTTTAGGCGACTCTGTTTTTGTAGTCACTATGCCAATCATCAGCACGGCCGGGCTCGCCCGGACCTTCGACAGCAAGAACGGCCCGGTGCACGCCGTACGGTCAGTCGACCTGACGGTCCGGACAGGCGAGATCGTCGGCCTCCTCGGCCCCAACGGGGCGGGCAAGACCACCACCCTGCGCATGCTCACCACGCTGCTCGCCCCCACCGGCGGAACGGCCACCGTCGCCGGATGCGATCTGACCGCCGACCCGGCCGGGGTCCGCGAGAAGTGCGGGTACGTCGCACAGTCCGGCGGTGTCGACCCGCACATCACCGTGCGGGAGGAACTGGTCACCCAGGCCCGGCTCTACCGGCTGCCGCGCGCGGACGCCGTCGCCCGTGCCGCCGCACTCGCCGCCGACCTCGGCCTGACCGAGCTGCTGGGGCGCAGGTGCGGCACGCTCTCCGGCGGTCAGCGCCGGCGCCTGGACATCGCGATGGGCCTCACCCACCGCCCGGCCGTCCTCTTCCTCGACGAGCCCACCACCGGACTCGACCCGGGCAGCCGTGCCGACCTCTGGGACCTGGTGCGCCGCCTGCGCGACGACTTCGCCACGACCGTCGTCCTCACCACCCACTACCTCGACGAGGCGGACGCGCTCGCGGACCGGCTCGTCGTGATCGACCGGGGCGCCGTGGTGGCGGAGGGCACCCCGACCGCGCTGAAGACCGAACACGCGGGCTCCCCCGCCGCCTCCCTCCAGGACGCCTTCCTCGCGATCACCGGCCGCACCCCCGCGCCCGCCGACACCGCCCCTCTCGCCCTTCAGGACCGCTGATGCTTCTCCACGACACCGCGCTGATCTTCGGCCGGTACGCCCGCCAGACCCTGCGCTCCCGGTTCCAGATCCTCTTCGGCGTGCTGATGCCGCTGCTGTACCTGCTCTTCTTCGGCCCGCTCCTCAGGGACCTGCCGCTCGGTTCGGCCGGCGACTCCTGGCAGGTTCTGGTACCCGGACTCCTGCTCCAACTCGCCCTCTTCGGAGCCTCGTTCGCCGGATTCTCGATCATCCTGGAGAAATCGGCCGGTGTGGTGGAGCGGATGCGGGTGACACCGGTCAGCCGGCTCGCACTGCTGCTGGGCCGGGTCCTGCGGGACGCCTTACTCTTCGTGTTCCAGGCGGTCGTGCTCGTGCTCGCCGCGCTGGTCATGGGGTTGCGCGCCCCGCTGCCCGGAGTGCTGATCGGCTTCGCGTTCGTCGGTGTGCTGACGGTCGCGTTGGCCTCGCTGTCGTACGCGCTGGCCATGAAGGTCCGTACACCGCAGGAGTTCGGCCCGGTCATCAACGCGCTCACCATGCCCTCGATGCTGCTCTCCGGCCTGATGCTGCCGATGACGCTCGGCCCGGCATGGCTGGACGTCATCTCGCACTGCATGCCGTTCCGCTACCTGGTGGACGCGGTACGGGACGCGTACGTGGGTTCGTACACCACCACGCACATGCTGTACGGAGTGCTGATGGCGCTCGCCTTCGCGTTGTCGGCCGTGGCGGCGGGCACACGTGCCTTCCGCCGGGCCGGTGCCTAACTACGCTGGCGGCATGGTCAATCTGACACGTATCTACACCCGCACCGGCGATCAGGGCACCACCGCCCTCGGCGACATGAGCCGGACCGCCAAGACCGATCTGCGGATCTCCGCGTACGCGGACACCAATGAGGCCAACGCCGTCATCGGTACGGCGATCGCACTCGGGCAGCTCCCCGAGGACGTCGTGAAGGTCCTCGTCCGCGTCCAGAACGACCTGTTCGACGTGGGCGCGGATCTGTCGACGCCGGTCGCCGAGAACCCGAAGTACCCGCCGCTGCGGGTCGAGCAGAGCTACGTCGACAAGCTGGAGGCGGACTGCGACCACTACCTGGAGCAGTTGGAGAAGCTGCGCAGCTTCATCCTGCCGGGCGGTACGCCGGGGGCGGCGCTGCTGCACCAGGCGTGCACGGTGGTCCGGCGCGCCGAGCGGTCCACCTGGGCGGCGCTGGAGGTGCACGCCGACGTGATGAACGCGCTGACGGCGACGTATCTCAACCGGCTCTCCGACCTGCTGTTCATCCTCGCGAGGACGGCGAACAAGGAGGTCGGCGACGTGCTGTGGGTACCGGGCGGCGAGCGGTAGCCACCGCGTGACGAAGGCGCCGGACGGGCTCGGCAGCCGAGCCCGTCCGGCCCCTCAGCGCCCCGCCGGCTCCCGTTTCGGAAACAGCGTGTAGCTCCCCGCGATGACCACGTTGAGCCCGATCACGAACAGCATCTTCTGCTGCCACGCCTGCAGCGACGTCACGTCCCCGTCCCCGCCCACGTACCAGATCGCCGCCTGCAGCAGCGCCAGCGCCACCACTGCCGCGACCGTCCACCGCGCCGCGGTCCGCCACTCGTGCGCCGCGCGCTCCATCCCGTACTTCGGCGGCCGCACCGGCGGCGGTCCGCCCGCGAAGCGGTGGGCGAACCGGGCGTCGATCCAGCGGATCGTGGAGTGGCCGAGCCCCACCGTGAAGCCGATGTAGACCGCGGCGAGTCCGTGCTTCCAGTCGGGCTCCGCCCCGTTCTTCAGGTCGACGGCCGTCACCACCAGAAGCACGACCTCCAGCAGCGGCTCGCACAGCAGCACGGCCGCGCCCAGCCGCGGTTTCTTCGCCGGGTACCTCAGCACCAGCCCCGCGGCCAGCAGCACCCAGAAGGCGACTTCGCAGAGCACGATCAGCACGACGATCACAGCACTTCTCCTTCCCGTCCCCTCCAGCCTTCCGGCCGGGGCGCCCGGAATCGTCGTCGCCGGTGACGAACCGCGACTGCATCCTTCGATGTACCGGTGCCTCACCCCCGGTAGGGAGGACCGGGGCGGGGCCGCCGTGTTGGATGGGAGGGTGCTCTCCTTCGCCCGCCCGCACCGCCACGACGTGCTCATCGCCGCCACCGGCCTGGTCGGCGGCCTGTCCCTGTGGGTGCTCGGGCTGCGCATGCAGGGCGACCGGGCCTTCGTCGCGCCCTGGGTCTCCCTGCTGCCGCTCGCCGTCGTCTCGGTCCTCGCGCTGGTGCGCAGGACCGCCCCGCAGACGGCACTGGTCCTCGGCACGCTCGCGCTGCTCGCGGATCAGTTCACGGTCGGGAATCTGGCGACGGTGCTGCTGTTCACCGACCTGATGTACGCGGCCGTGCTGTACGGGACGCCGTCCGCCGCCCGCCGCATCCCGGTGACCACGTTCCTGATCACGGTCGCGGTCACGATCGGGTTCCTGGCGTGGTTCCGCAATCCGCAGGCGCTGCTCATCGGCGTCGTCACCGGGATCGTCTCGTTCGGGCCCGCCATCACCGGGGCCAGTGTCCGCAACCACCGGGACGCCGCCGAGGCCGCCCGGCTGCGCGCCGATCAGACCGCGCTGCTGGCCGAGATGGACCGCGCCCAGGCGGTGGCCGCCGAGCGCGCCCGGATGGCCCGCGAGCTGCACGACATGGTGGCCAACCACCTGTCCGCCATCGCCATCCACTCCACCGCCGCGCTCTCCATCGACGAGCCGGAGACCTCGCGCGAGGCGCTGGGGGTGATCCGGGAGAACAGCGTCGACGGTCTCGCCGAGATGCGCCGGCTGATCGGGCTGCTGCGCACCGGCGGCGCGGACCGGGAACCGAGCGCCTCGCCGACGCTCGCCTCGCTGGACGCACTGGTCGGGCAGGCCCGGACGAACGCCGCGTCCAGCGGGCTGACCTGCGCCTTCGAGGACACCCGCGACGAGCGGGGCCCGCTGCCCGCACCGGTCGAGCTGGCCGCGTACCGGATCGTCCAGGAGTCGCTGACGAACGCGCTCAAGCATGCCGCGCCCGGCCCGGTCCTGGTGCGGCTCGGGCGGGCCGGAAGACTGCTCACCGTGGAGGTCAGCAGCGCCTTCGGGGACCGCCCCGGGCCGCGCGCACCCGGGTCGGGGGCCGGTCTGGTGGGGATGCGGGAGCGGGTGGCGCTGCTGGGCGGAGCGATCGAGGCGGGTCCGGTGGGCTCCGGCGACGGAACGCCGATCTGGCGGGTACGGGCCGAACTGCCCGTGGACGAAGGGAGTGTGAGGGCATGACGATCCGGGTGGTGGTCGCCGAGGACCAGTCGGCCGTCCGGGCGGGGCTGGTGCTCATTCTGCGCAGCGCGCCGGACATCGAGGTCGTGGGCGAGGCCGGGGACGGCGAGCAGGCGGTGCGGCTGGCCCGCGAACTGCGGCCGGATCTGGTGCTGATGGACGTGTCGATGCCGCGGCTCGACGGGGTGTCGGCGACCGCGCAGGTGGTGGCCGAGGATCTCGCGGATGTACTGGTGCTGACGACGTTCGATCTGGACGAGTACGTCTTCGGGGCGTTGCGGGCCGGTGCGGCGGGCTTCCTGCTGAAGAACACCGATGCGCGCGATCTGCTCGAAGCGGTACGCACGGTGGCGCGCGGCGAGGGGCTGATCGCCCCGGCCGTGACGCGCCGTCTGATCGCGGAGTTCGCCGGAGCCGCCCCCGTCCGGCGGGCGAGCACGACCGATCCGGCGGTGCTCGACGCCCTCACCCGACGGGAGCGGGAGGTGCTCGGCTGTCTCGGCGCGGGGCTGTCGAATGCCGAGATCGCGGTCCGGCTCTCGATGGCCGAGGCGACCGTGAAGACGCACGTCAGCAGGTTGCTGGGCAAGCTGGAGCTGCGCAGCCGGGTTCAGGCGGCCGTGCTGGCGCAGGAGTTGGGCATCTGAAGTGCACCGGCAAACTTTGGTCTGGACCTCTTGACGATTGGTCCAGACCTTCCTAATCTCACCGAGCACACTGCGGTGAGTGCGCCATGACAAGGCGTGCTCAGGGCGGCGCAGGGTTTGCAGTCCACGGACCACCCCCGTTTGTCCGGACCTCACCCGAGGAGCACCGTTGAGCACTGAAACCCCCCTACGCCGGACCCGATTCAGACTCGGGACCGGCAGAGCCACCAGATCCAGAGCGGTCGCGGGCCTCACCGCACTGCTTCTTCCGCTCGCCGCCATGGTCGGCCTGGCCTCCCCCGCCGAAGCCGCCACCTCGGCAACCGCCACCTATCTCAAGAAGTCCGACTGGGGCAGCGGCTTCGAGGGCCAGTGGACGGTGAAGAACACCGGCACCACCGCCCTCTCCTCCTGGACCATCGAGTGGGACTTCCCCTCGGGCACCGCGGTCGGCTCCGCCTGGGACGCCACCGTCACCGGCTCCGGAACCCACTGGACCGCCAAGAACCTCGGCTGGAACGGCTCGGTCGCACCGGGCGCCAGCATCTCCTTCGGCTTCAACGGCACCGGCTCCGGCGCCCCCACCGGCTGCAAGCTGAACGGCGCCTCCTGCGACGGCGGCAGCGTCCCCGGCGACAACGCCCCCTCCGCACCGGGCACCCCCACCGCCGGCTCCATCACCGACACCTCGGTCAAGCTGAGCTGGACCGCGGCGACCGACGACAACGGCATCAAGAACTACGACGTGCTGCGCGACGGCGCCGTCGTCGCCACCGTCACCGGTACGACGTACACCAACACCGGACTCACCGCGGGCACCGACTACTCCTACACCGTGCAGGCCCGTGACACCGCCGACCAGACCGGTCCGGTCAGCGGCGCGGTCAAGGTCCACACCACCGGTGGCGGCGGCAACCCCGACCCCGGCACCGGCGGCAAGGTCAACCTCGGCTACTTCACCGACTGGGGTGTCTACGGCCGGAACTACCACGTCAAGAACCTGGACACCTCGGGTTCGGCCGCGAAGATCACGCACATCAACTACGCCTTCGGCAACGTCACCGGCGGCAAGTGCGCGATCGGTGACTCCTACGCCGACTACGACATGGCGTACACCGCCGACAAGTCCGTCGACGGCGTCGCCGACACCTGGGACCAGCCGCTGCGCGGCAGCTTCAACCAGCTGCGCAAGCTCAAGGCGAAGTACCCGAACATCAAGGTCCTGTGGTCCTTCGGCGGGTGGACCTGGTCCGGCGGCTTCGGCGAGGCCGCGAAGAACCCGGCGGCGTTCGCCCAGTCCTGCTACGACCTGGTGGAGGACCCCCGCTGGGCCGATGTCTTCGACGGCATCGACATCGACTGGGAGTACCCCAACGCCTGCGGCCTGACCTGTGACACCAGCGGCCCGGCCGCACTGAAGGGCATCACCTCGGCGCTGCGCACGAAGTTCGGCAGCAACAACCTGGTGACGGCCGCCATCACCGCCGACGCCTCCACCGGTGGCAAGATCGACGCCACCGACTACGCGGGCGCCGCCCAGTCCCTGGACTGGTACAACGTGATGACGTACGACTTCTTCGGCGCCTGGGACGCGAAGGGCCCGACCGCCCCGCACTCCCCGCTGACCTCCTACAACGGCATCCCGCAGGCCGGATTCAACTCCGCCGACGCCATCGCCAGGCTGAAGGCGCAGGGTGTTCCCGCCTCGAAGCTGCTGCTCGGCATCGGCTTCTACGGCCGCGGCTGGACCGGCGTCACGCAGGACGCTCCCGGCGGCACCGCCACCGGCGCTGCCCCCGGCACATACGAGGCGGGCATCGAGGACTACAAGGTCCTCAAGACCAGTTGCCCGACCACCGGCACGATCGCCGGCACGGCGTACGCGCACTGCGGCACCAACTGGTGGAGCTACGACACCCCGGCCACCATCGCGTCCAAGATGACCTGGGCGAAGGGCCAGGGCCTGGGAGGCGCGTTCTTCTGGGAGTTCAGCGGTGACACCACCAACGGCGAACTCGTCGGCGCGATCAGCAACGGTCTGAAGTAATCCCCACTCAGTACCGCGCACCACCCCGGAAAGCAGCCGGGGAGACGGGTCCGCCCCCTGTCTCCCCGGTTTTTCGCGCGGTGCCGTACGGGCCCTCGGGCCGCGTCGGCCCTCCCCGGACCTGGCCCCGGGAGGCACCGCTTCCAGCCAGGCCCCCGCTCAAGCCACGTTGACCCGCTGGCCGGGCGGAGCCGCCTCCAGCCAGGCGAGGAACCCGGTCAGCGCGTCCTCGCTCATGGCCAGCTCCAGGCGGGTCCCCCGATGAAGACAGCCGAGCACCACGGCGTCGGACAGGAGCGCCAGCTCCTCCTCGCCCTCGGGCAGTCGGCGGGCGACCACCTCGATCGCGGAACGCTCCAGGATCCGCCGCGGGCGGAGAGCGTACGAGAAGACCCGGAACCAGTCGATCCGGTCGCCGCTGTACCGGGCGACCCCGTACACCCAGCCCTTGCCCGAGAGATCGGGCTCCTCCGGCACGTTCCATCGCAGGCTGCAGTCGAAGGTCCCGCCGGAGCGCTGAATCAGCCGCCGGCGCAGACCGAAGACGAAGAGTCCAACCGCGACCAGTGCGACGACCAGCCCGCCCACCCACAGCGCGAGGAACATCTCCACCGACCTCCTCGCGTCGTCGAGTAACGGATACCACCAGAAACACAACTGCACCTGCATCGCCTCAGCCGCGGCACGGTCTGGAGTGGTCTCCAGCTCGGGCCGCGGCTGAGGGTAAAGCTACGTCGTGGCGGTGCGCTAGCGCACCGCCACCGCACGCAGTCGCACTTCGGCGCGCCGCTCGGAAACGGCGTCCGTGTCCGACTTCGCGCGCTCCAGCGCACGCTCGGCGCGCTGGACATCGATCTCGTCCGCCAGCTCCGCGATCTCCGCGAGCAGCGAGAGCTTGTCGTCCGCGAACGAGATGAAACCGCCGTGCACCGCGGCGACCACGGTCGCGCCATCGCTCGTACGGATCGTCACCGGGCCCGATTCCAGCACACCCAGAAGCGGCTGGTGACCGGGCATGACGCCGATGTCGCCGGACGTGGTGCGCGCGACGACCAGGGTGGCCTCGCCGGACCAGACACTGCGGTCCGCGGCGACCAGCTCGACGTGCAGCTCAGCAGCCAAGGGTGGCTCCTCGGGTCACCACCCGGCCGTTCAAGCCGGGTGTTGGGTCAATTCTACGGGGCGTGGTGAGGGGGACGGGACGCACCCCGTCCCCCTCGGTGAGCCATGGGCTCAGGAGACGCCGAGCTCCTTGGCGTTGGCCTTGAGGTCCTCAATGCCACCGCACATGAAGAACGCCTGCTCCGGGAAGTGGTCGTACTCACCGTCGGCGATCGCGTTGAACGCGGCGATCGACTCGTCGAGCGGAACGTCCGAACCCTCCACGCCGGTGAACTGCTTGGCGACGTGGGTGTTCTGCGACAGGAAGCGCTCGATGCGACGGGCGCGGAAGACCGTGAGCTTGTCCTCCTCGCCGAGCTCGTCCATACCGAGAATGGCGATGATGTCCTGGAGGTCCTTGTACTTCTGCAGGATTCCCTTGACCCGCATGGCGGTGTCGTAGTGGTCCTGCGTGATGTAACGCGGGTCCAGGATCCGGGACGTGGAGTCCAGCGGGTCCACGGCCGGGTAGATGCCCTTCTCGGAGATCGGACGGGAGAGAACCGTCGTCGCGTCGAGGTGGGCGAACGTGGTGGCCGGGGCCGGGTCGGTCAGGTCGTCCGCGGGGACGTAGATCGCCTGCATCGAGGTGATCGAGTGACCGCGGGTCGACGTGATGCGCTCCTGCAGCAGACCCATCTCGTCGGCCAGGTTCGGCTGGTAACCCACCGCGGACGGCATACGGCCGAGCAGGGTGGACACCTCGGAGCCGGCCTGGGTGTACCGGAAGATGTTGTCGATGAAGAAGAGCACGTCCTGCTTCTGCACATCGCGGAAGTACTCCGCCATGGTCAGACCGGCCAGCGCCACACGAAGACGCGTGCCCGGCGGCTCGTCCATCTGACCGAAGACGAGCGCCGTCTTGTCGATGACGCCCGAGTCGGCCATTTCCTCGATGAGGTCGTTGCCCTCACGGGTGCGCTCACCGACACCGGCGAACACCGACACACCGTCGTGGTTGTTGGCCACGCGGTAGATCATTTCCTGGATCAGCACGGTCTTGCCGACACCGGCACCACCGAACAGACCGATCTTTCCACCCTTGACGTACGGGGTGAGCAGGTCGATGACCTTGACGCCGGTCTCGAACATCTCGGTCTTGGACTCGAGCTGGTCGAAGTTGGGCGCCTTGCGGTGGATCGGCCAGCGCTCGGTGACCTCGGCCTCGGCCTCGGGCTTGTTCAGGATCTCGCCAAGGGTGTTGAACACCTTGCCCTTGGTGATGTCGCCGACCGGGACCGTGATGCCGGTGCCCGTGTCGGTCACCGGGGCCTGGCGGACCAGACCGTCGGTGGGCTGCATCGAGATGGCGCGGACCAGGCCGTCACCGAGGTGCTGCGCGACCTCGAGGGTCAGCTTCTTGAGCTTGCCGTCCTCGGCCGGGTCGGCCACCTGGACGGTCAGCGCGTTGTAGATCTCCGGCATCGCGTCGACGGGGAACTCCACGTCGACGACCGGGCCGATGACCCGGGCGACGCGGCCCGTGGCAACGGCCGTCTCAACTGTGGTCGTCATTACTTGTCACTCCCCGCGGTCGCGTCGGCCAGCGCACTGGCACCACCGACGATCTCGCTGATTTCCTGGGTGATTTCGGCCTGGCGGGCCGCGTTGGCAAGCCGGGAGAGGCTCTTGATGAGCTCACCGGCGTTGTCGGTGGCCGACTTCATCGCGCGGCGGCGGGCAGCGTGCTCGGAAGCAGCGGCCTGCAGCAGCGCGTTGTAGATCCGGCTCTCGACGTACCGCGGAAGCAGGGCGTCGAGGACGTCCTCCGCCGACGGCTCGAAGTCGAAGAGCGGCAGGATCTCGCCCTTGCCCTCCTCCTCCTTCGCAGCGCCGAGGCTGAGCGGCAGCATCCGGTCGTCCACCGGGTTCTGCGTCATCATCGACACGAATTCCGTGAAGACGATGTGCAGCTCGTCCACGCCGCCCTCGGCGGTCTCCTTGGTGACCACTTCGATCAGCGGGGCCGCAGCCCGCTTCGCATCCGCGTACGTCGGGCTGTCGGTGAAGCCCGTCCACGAATCCTCGACCTTGCGCTCGCGGAATCCGTAGTAGGCGACACCCTTGCGGCCGATCACATACGTGACGACCTCCTTGCCCTCACCGCGCAGACGCTCGGTCAGTCGCTCCGCGGCCTTGATGGCGTTGGAGGAGTAACCGCCGGCCAGACCGCGGTCGCTCGTGATGAGCAGGACCGCGGCCCGCGCCGGAGCGTCGGCCTCGGTGGTCAGCGGGTGCTTGGTGGTGGAGCCGGTCGCCACCGCGGTCACCGCGCGGGTGAGCTCGGTCGCGTACGGCGTCGACGCCGCCACCTGGCGCTGCGCCTTGACGATGCGCGAAGCGGCGATCATCTCCATCGCCTTGGTGATCTTCTTCGTGGCGGTGACGGAGCGAATGCGGCGCTTGTAAACGCGAAGCTGAGCGCCCATCGATCAGCCCTCGCCCAGGAGCTTGCCGTCCGAGGTCTCGAACTGCTGCTTGAAGGCGGCGACCGCGTCGGCGACCGACTGCAGCGTGTCGTCGGACATCTTGGCGCCCTCGGCGATGCTGGTCAGGAGGTCCTTGCGCTCACGGCGCAGGTACTCCAGCAGCTCGCTCTCGAAGCGACGGATGTCCGCGACCGGGACGTCGTCCATCTTGCCGGTGGTGCCGGCCCAGATGGAGACGACCTGCTCCTCGACCGGGTACGGCTGGTACTGCGGCTGCTTCAGCAGCTCGACCATGCGCTTACCGCGCTCCAGCGACGCCTTCGAGGCCGCGTCCAGGTCGGAACCGAAGGCGGCGAACGCCTCCAGCTCGCGGTACTGGGCAAGGTCGACACGGAGCCGGCCGGAGACCTGGCGCATCGCCTTGTGCTGAGCGGAGCCACCGACACGGGAGACCGAGATACCGACGTTCAGGGCCGGCCGCTGGCCGGCGTTGAACAGGTCGGACTCCAGGAAGCACTGGCCGTCGGTGATGGAGATGACGTTGGTCGGGATGAACGCCGACACGTCGTTCGCCTTGGTCTCGACGATCGGGAGGCCCGTCATCGAACCGGCGCCCATCTCGTCGGAGAGCTTGGCGCAGCGCTCCAGCAGACGCGAGTGGAGGTAGAAGACGTCGCCCGGGTAGGCCTCGCGGCCCGGCGGACGGCGCAGCAGAAGCGACACGGCGCGGTAGGCGTCGGCCTGCTTCGAGAGGTCGTCGAAGATGATCAGGACGTGCTTGCCCTGGTACATCCAGTGCTGGCCGATGGCCGAACCGGTGTACGGCGCAAGGTACTTGAAGCCGGCCGGGTCGGACGCCGGAGCGGCGACGATGGTCGTGTACTCGAGCGCGCCGGCCTCTTCCAGGGCACCACGCACGGAGGCGATGGTGGAACCCTTCTGACCGATGGCGACGTAGATGCAGCGCACCTGCTTGTTCACGTCGCCCGAGCGCCAGTTGTCGCGCTGGTTGATGATCGTGTCGACGGCCAGAGCGGTCTTACCCGTCTGACGGTCGCCGATGATCAGCTGACGCTGGCCGCGGCCGATCGGCACCATGGCGTCGACGGCCTTGTAGCCGGTCTGCATCGGCTCGTGCACCGACTTGCGGACCATGACGCCAGGGGCCTGCAGCTCGAGGGCGCGGCGGCTGTCGGTCGCGATCTCGCCGAGACCGTCGATCGGGTTGCCGAGCGGGTCGACGACGCGGCCGAGGTAGCCCTCGCCCACACCGACGGAGAGCACCTCACCGGTGCGCTGCACCGGCTGGCCCTCTTCGATGCCGCTGAACTCGCCGAGAACGATCGCACCGATCTCGCGCTCCTCAAGGTTGAGGGCGAGACCGAGGGTGCCGTCCTCGAACTTCAGCAGCTCGTTCGCCATGGCCGAGGGAAGACCCTCGACCTTCGCGATGCCGTCGCCGGCAACGCTGACCGTACCGACCTCCTCGCGCGAGGCCGCGTCCGGCTTGTACGACTGGACAAAGTTCTCCAGCGCGTCCCGGATCTCCTCCGGCCGGATCGTGAGCTCCGCCATCTGGGTTCCCTGCTCTCCTTGTTGGGCCCGAAGTTTCTTAAGGGGGTCTGGGGGCCGACCCCCAGGAATCTTCTGCAATTTCTGCACGGCCCAACCGGGCCGCTGGTCTTGCTCTGTTCTGTTGCTGCGCTGTGCTCGTCAGCCGGCCATGCGACGGCTCGCCTCTTCGAGGCGCTCCGCGATGGTTCCGTTGATGACCTCGTCACCGACCCGCACCGCGATCCCGCCGAGGACCGTGGGGTCCACATCGAGGTTCAGGTGCATCGGCCGGCCGTAGATCTTCGTCAGTGCGGCGCCGAGGCGCTGCTTCTGCTGATCGCTCAGCGGCACTGCCGAGGTGACCACGGCGACCATGCGGTCCCGGCGCTCCGCGGCGAGCTTGGAGAGGGACTCGAGTCCCGCTTCAAGGCTACGTCCACGCGGCTGGGTCACAAGCCGCACGACGATGCGCTCGGTGGCGGGCCGTGCCTTGCCGCCGAGCAGGCTGCCGAGCAGCTCGCCCTTGGCGGCGGCGGACCCGGACTTGCCGGTGAGCGCTGCGCGCAGCTCCTTGTCGGAGGCGACGATCCGGCCGAACCGGAACAGCTCGTCCTCCACGTCGTCCAGGTCTCCGCTGCGCTGGGCGGCGGTGAGGTCTGCGATGTTCGCCAGTTCCTCGACCGAGTCGACCAGGTCGCGCGACTGGGACCAGCGGGAGCGGACCATGCCCGAGATCAGGTCGACGGTCTCGCCGCCCACCTGACCGCGCAGCAGTCGTCCGGCCAGCTCGGCCCTGGCCTCGCCGGCCTGCGACGGGTCGGTCAGGACCCGTCGCAGTGAGACCTCGCGCTGGAGCAGCGCCGTGACGGCGGCCAGCTCCTCGGCGAGCTTCGCCGCGTCGACCGACGTGCTGTCGGTCAGCGCGTCGAGACGCTCACGTGCGGCAGCCAGTGCCTCGCGGCTCGCGCCGTTCATCGGACAGCCTCGGCCTTCGCCTCGAGCTCGTCGAGGAAACGGTCGACGGTGCCGCTCTGCCGGGCGTGGTCCTCCAGGGACTCGCCGACGAGCTTGCCGGCCAGGTCGGTGGCGAGCTTGCCCACGTCCTGGCGCAGCGCCGAAGCAGCGGCCTTGCGGTCGGCCTCGATCTGGGCGTGGCCGGCAGCGATGATCTCCTCACGCTGCCGCTGGCCTTCCGCCCGCATCTCCTGCAGGATCACGGCGCCCTGCTCCTGAGCCTCCTGGCGCAGGCGCGCGGCTTCGTGGCGGGCCTCGGCGAGCTGAGCCTTGTACTGCTCAAGCACGCTCTGGGCCTCGGTCTGGGCCGCATCGGCCTTTTCGATACCGCCTTCGATGGCCTCGCGACGCTCTTCCAGAACCTTGTTGATGTTCGGGAGGAGCTTCTTGGCGAGGAAGCCGAAGACGATGACAAAGGCGATGAAGCCAATGACGAGCTCAGGGATCGGCGGGACAAGCGGGTTTTCCGGCTTCTCCGCCGCGAGCTGAACCAGAGGGTTCACGTCAGTGCCTTCCGTCGAATGGTCTGTTCCCGACCAGTCAGGAGGTCGGGTAGACGAACGGCATGACCAGACCGATCAGGGCGAGCGCCTCACAGAAGGCGAAGCCGAGGATCTGGTTGGCGCGGATCAGGCCGGCAGCCTCGGGCTGACGGGCGAGAGCCTGCGTGCCGTTACCGAAGATGATGCCGACGCCGACGCCGGGGCCGATGGCGGACAGGCCGTAACCAACGGAGCTGAGGGAACCGGTGACGGCGGCAAGGGTCTGGGACATGCCAGTTCTTCCTTCTCTTTCACGGACCGGCGGGGGTTGGCCACCGGACGACTGGGGGTATGGGAGGCGCGATCAGTGGTGCTCGGCGACAGCGCCCTGGATGAAGGTGCACGCCAGGAGCACGAAGACGTATGCCTGAACGGCCTGGATGAAGAGCTCGAAGGCCGTCATCACGATGACCATCACGAACGACACACCCGCGTAGGCGATACCGATGCCATTCAGCAGGTACCAGCTGGCGATGGTGAAGAGCAGCAGCAGCGTGTGACCCGCGAACATGTTCGCGAAGAGTCGGACCGCGTGCGTGAAGGGGCGGACCAGGACGTTCGAGAAGAACTCGATGACCATGATCAGCGGCAGAACCCCGCCGAGCGACTTGTCGTAACCCGTCAGATTCTTGAGGCCGCCGACGAAACCGTGCCTCTTGAAGGTGACGCTCATCCAGAGGACGTAGACGATCAAGGCCAGAGCGGCCGGGTACGCGATGATCGACGTCACCGGGAACTGGGCGAGCGGGATGATCGACCAGAGGTTCATCATCCACACGAAGAAGAAGATCGAGACCATCAGCGGGACGTACTTCTCGCCCTCGCGCTTGCCCAGCGTCTCGTAGACGATGCCGCGGCGTACGAAGTCGTATCCGGCCTCGGCGACCATCTGCAGCTTGCCCGGAACGACCTTCGGCTTACGGAAGGCGGCCCAGAAGAAGCCGACGATGATGACCGTACCGAGGAGCGCCAGCAGCATCGTCTTGTTGAAGTAGATGTTGCTGTCCGCGTCACCGAAGATCGGCTCGAACAGGAAAGAGTGCAAGCCAGGACCCGGGAAACCACAACCGGAGAAGATGTGGCAATCGGTCTCGAAGGCGAGCACCTGTGTCGGGTCAGCACTCACCGCGGGCTCCTTCAGCGTGGCGCATAGGTACGGCAACCTCGTTGTGTCGGCGCGGCGCGAAGCCGCGGTTCGGCACTGGACTGGTGTTACGGATGTGTGAGCGGCAGTCAGGCATTGAGCCTCGCGATCGAGCAGGCGTCAGCTCACATGCCCGCGCCCGCAGTGCCGCAGTTGGAACCGGACGATAGCAGGGTCCCGGACTTGCACTTATTCCGCCCCTACCCTTCACGTCTTCGACCCAGTGTTCTTGGGCTTCTCGCCCTTGTCGGACTCGGGTTCGACGTAAAGGATCTTGGCCTTCATGTGCGCACGCGTCTGTGCGCCGATCCACACGAGAGTCGTCGCGACCAGCGTGATCGCGAAGGCCCTCGGGTTGAACATGGTGGTGTTCTTGAATACGGCGACGAAGATGAACAGCAGGAGAAGCTGAGTCGTATAGAGCATCAGCCCCATCGCCTGGAACAGGTGGGGCAGGGACCGCGCGGTCCGCTGCAGGACCATGAGTCCGATCCCCATGAAGAGAATCACCACGATCGTCGCAACGACCGCGCCCAGGGCTCCCTTGCCGCCGGCCACGCCACCACTGATCGCGGCGGCGACAGCACCGGCGACAGCGGTGGGTACGGCGGCTTGGAGGAGAGTCCGGACGTCGTTGGACGGCATGGCGGCAGCTCCGCTTGGAGGGGGTGGGCAGTGTGTCGTCATGGACGAGCGTAGGCCCGGTCCGAGTCGATGCCTCGGGCCGATGGACCGTGGTACTCAGGTCCTTCAACTCCGTCACCGGGCTTCGTGAACGGTATCACAAACTATTTGATGAGGTCTTTACCAAGAAAGTGTGCCTACTGTCACACGTGAGGGTGAATCTGCCCGTGTGAGCAAGACAACTCAATGTCTTGTCTGGTATTGCCCCTCGATGACCGAATCGTCAACGCGAAGAATCGGCCTTATCTCTGTCCGAAAAACGCGAACGGGGGCCGATCGCAGTCGCCCCGTTGACGCCGGAGACTCCCACGGCGATCGGGGCCCTCTCCTGGAGCTCCTGCCCCTCCTGCCCCATCTGCGTTTCCGCGGACCGCTGTTGGGCCTCGTCCGGAGATGACGCTGCCGCCGGAGATGACGGTTCCGCTTCGGGCACCTCGCCCCTGACCCGGTGCCTGCGGTAGCGAGGCGGTACGAACCGTTCCGCCCAGTACGGCGTCTGCGGGGTGAACCGGGGCATCAGCAGCACTACGAGGCCCAGCGCGCTCAGCCCCATGACGACCAGCACGATCCACAGGGACGCCGAGTGGACCGAGTAGCCGACCGCGCCGAAGGCGATCAGGGCCGACCAGAAGTACATGATCAGCACGGACCTGCTGTGCGAATGACCGATCTCCAGGAGCCGGTGGTGCAGGTGCCCGCGGTCCGCCGCGAACGGCGACTGGCCGTTCCAGGTACGCCGCACGATCGCCAGCACCAGGTCGGCGGCCGGGATCGCGATGATGGTCAGCGGCAGCAGCAGCGGAATGAAGACCGGCAGCATCGCCTGGGTGGCCTCGCGCTCGCTGCCCGCGAAGAGCTTCATCGTGTCCGGGTCGACCTGCCCGGTGACGGAGATCGCGCCGGCCGCCAGCACGAGACCGATCAGCATCGACCCCGAGTCGCCCATGAAGATCCTGGCCGGGTGCATGTTGTGGGGCAGAAAGCCCAGGCACATGCCCATCAGGATCGCCGTGAACAGCGTCGCGGGGGCCGCCGCCTCGATCATGTGCCCGTACCAGAGCCGGTAGGTGTACAGGAAGAACGCGGCGGAGGCGATGCACACCATGCCCGCCGCGAGACCGTCCAGACCGTCGACGAAGTTGACCGCGTTGATGGTGATGACCACCAGGGCCACCGTGAGCAGCGTGCCCTGCCACTGGGTGAGCGCGACGGTGCCGACGCCGGGGATCGGCAGCCACAGGATCGTCAGGCCCTGAATGACCATGACCGCGGCGGCGATCATCTGCCCGCCGAGCTTGATCAGTGCGTCGATCTCGAACTTGTCGTCCAGGACACCGATCAGCCAGATCAGCGCGGCCCCGGAGAGCAGCGCCCGCGGCTCGTTGGAGAGCTGGAAGACGCCGTCGAGGTTGTACAGATGGGCCGCGACGATCAGTCCCGCGCACAGTCCGCCGAACATGGCGATGCCACCGAGCCGCGGTGTCGGTTCTCGGTGGACGTCACGCGCACGGATCGCGGGCATCGCCCCGACCGCGATGGCGAACTTTCGCACCGGGCCGGTCAGCAGATAGGTCACCGCAGCCGTGACACAGAGCGTCAGCAGGTAATCACGCACGGGCTGCCCCACAGATTTCGCCGGCCATCTCAGCCCACACCTTAACTACGTCGGGCTCATGGTTGAGGACACGGAGACCGGGCGGACGGTTGCACCGATCACGTCTACCCCGGATACGGCGGATATTTCCGGGCCAGCTCCCGGACCGCCGCCCGGATGTCGCCCTCCTCACGTACCGCCGCGCCGAAGAGCACCGCCAGCCGCGCCATGTCGGTGTCGTCCAGGCCCTGGGTGGTGACGGCCGCGGTGCCGAGCCTGATGCCCCGGGCGTCCCCGTACGGAAGCGCACAGGTGTCCAGCACCAGGCCCGCCGCCGCCAGCCGGGCGCGGGCGGTGGGTCCGTCGGTGCCGAGCGGAGCCGGGTCCGCGACGATCAGGTGGGTGTCCGTGCCGCCCGTGGTGACCTCGAAGCCCTCGGCCTCCAGACCGGCGGCCAGCACCCGCGCGTGGGCCACCACCCGGTGGGCGTACTCCGTGAACGCGGGTGTCGACGCCTCCCCGAACGCGACGGCCTTCGCGGCGACGGTGTGCATCTGCGCGCCGCCCTGGGTGAAGGGGAAGACCGCCCGGTCGATCCGTTCGGCCAGCTCCGCACCGCACAGGATCATCCCGCCGCGCGGGCCGCGCAGCACCTTGTGCGTGGTCGCGCAGACCACATCGGCGTACGGCACCGGGCTCGGTGCCGCTCCCCCGGCGATCAGCCCCATCGGGTGGGCGGCGTCGGCGATGAGATACGCGCCCACCTCGTCGGCGATCTCCCGGAAGAGCTCGTAGTCGGGGTGGCGGGGGTACGAGATCGAGCCACTGACGATCGCCTTGGGGCGGTGCGCACGGGCCAGGGTGCGCACCTGCTCGTAGTCGATCAGGCCGCTCTCGGAGTCGACCCCGTATCCGATGAACTCGAACCAGCGGCCGGAGAAGTTGGCTGGTGAGCCGTGGGTGAGGTGTCCGCCGTACGGGAGTCCCATCGCCAGGACGGTGTCGCCGGGGCGCAGCAGGGCCGCGTACGCGGCGAGGACGGCGGAGGAGCCGGAGTGCGCCTGGACGTTGGCGTGTTCGGCGCCGAACAGCGAGGTGGCCCGTCGGCAGGCGATGCGTTCGGCGGCGTCGGCCTGCTCGCAGCCGCCGTGGTACCGGGCACCGGGGTAGCCCTCGGCGTACTTGTTGGCGAGCGGTGAGCCGAGGGCGGCGAGGACCGCGGGCGAGGTGAAGTTCTCGGCGGCGATCAGCTGGAGGGTGGTCGACTGCCGGTGCAGTTCGCCCAGCAGTACGGCCCCGATCTCCGGGTCCTCCCGCAGCAGGGCGCCGAAGTCCTGCGGCAGGGTGGTCCCGGTGTCGGAGGGGGGTGCGGCAGGAGTGGTGACCGGCATCTGACGGCTCCGGGCCTGGGGAGGGGTGCGCTGGCGACAACTCCAAATGTAGGCCCGGGAAGGCCCTGCTGCCCGCTGTGCGGCGACGTCGTACACCCGTTGGGCCCCCTGTACCCGGGCCCCGCGTACGGCTGTCGGAGTGGCGCGGGCGCGCCCGTCCTTCAGCGCGGGGCCGACCCGCCGGTGAGCGCGGTGACGACCGGGTCGAGGGCCTGGTCGAACACCATTCCCGACGCGCCCCTCGCACCGCTCGGCCCCAGCGGGCCTCCCCGGCTTCGGCGCGCTGCGCCGGCCTCCGGCCGTCGGGACGGGCGGCAGAGCCGCGTCCTCAGCGGTCGGCCGTAATGCCCGTCAGGGCGGTGACGACCGGGTCGAGGGCCTGGTCGAACACCATTCCCGACGCGCCCCTCGCACCGCTCGGCCCCAGCGGGCCTCCCCGGCTTCGGCGCGCTGCG
>NZ_JBIUVC010000017.1:0-26945 GCF_044742755.1 Streptomyces sp. NPDC087845 | reverse complement strand
TGCGCCGGCCTCCGGCCGTCGGGGCGGACGGCAGAGCCGCGTCCTCAGCGGTCGGCCGTAATGCCCGTCAGGGCGGTGACGACCGGGTCGAGGGCCTGGTTGATCTCGTCGCCGATGGACCGGAAGAACGTGATGGGGGCGCCGTACGGGTCGTAGACCTCGTCGGCCTCGGCGGTGGGGGCCAGCAGCCAGCCGCGCAGCGCGGCCGCGGCGCGGACCAGGGCGCGGGCGCGTTCGACGACGCCCTCGTCGCGCGCGTCGGGCAGCGTGGCGGGGTCTATGGCCCGGACCAGCCGGGTGAATTCCTTGAGGGTGAAGGTCCGCAGGCCGGCCGAGTGACCCATCGAGATGACCTGGGCCCGGTGGTCGCGGGTGGCGGTGAGCACCAGGTCGGCGCGGATCACGTGCTCGTCGAGCAGTTCCCGGCCGACGAAGCCGGTGGTGTCGGCGCCGAAGTCGGCGAGGACGATCTCGGCGTTGGCCTCCATGGGGGCGCCTTCGTGGCCCCAGGTGCCCGCGCTCTCCACGATCAGACCGCCCTGACGCGGATCGCCGAGGCGGTCCACCAGGGCGTGCCGGGTCAGCCGCTCGGTGATCGGTGAGCGGCAGACGTTGCCGGTGCTGACGTGGAGGATGCGGAAAGTGTCGGCCTGCCCCGCTATGCCACGCCCCTCAGGGGCGGTCAATTGGCCACCTCGAGGTCGGGTACCACCTTGCGGAGTTCCTCGACGGAGAGCGCACCGGCGCGCAGCAGTACGGGGACCTTGCCGGTCACGTCGACGATGGACGACGGCACGATGCCGGGTGTCGGACCGCCGTCGAGGTAGACGGAGACGGAGTCGCCGAGCATCTCCTGGGCGGCGTCGCAGTCCTCGGGGGCCGGGTGGCCGGTGAGGTTGGCGCTGGAGACGGCCATCGGGCCGACCTCGGTGAGCAGTTCGATGGCGACCGGGTGCAGCGGCATCCGGATGGCGACGGTGCCGCGGGTGTCGCCGAGGTCCCACTGGAGCGACGGCTGGTGCTTGGCGACGAGCGTGAGGGCGCCGGGCCAGAAGGCGTCGACGAGCTCCCAGGCCTGCTCGGAGAAGTCGGTGACCAGTCCGTGCAGGGTGTTCGGGGAGCCGATCAGGACGGGTGTCGGCATGTTGCGGCCGCGGCCCTTGGCGTCCAGCAGGTCGGCGACGCCCTCGGAACTGAAGGCGTCCGCGCCGATCCCGTACACGGTGTCGGTGGGCAGCACGACCAGTTCGCCGCGGCGGACGGCCGACGCGGCCTCACGCAGACCCGTCGTACGGTCGGTCGCGTCGTTGCAGTCGTATCGCCGTGCCATCAGCCGGCCTCCTCAAGCGTGTACGGGTATGGCGGGTACGGGTCGTGCGGGTGGTGGCCACCGGTCACGGCATGGCCTTGCGGGCCGTGGCGAACCGCGGCCGGTTGTTCAGGTCGGGGTGGTCGGCCGCGTCGGCCCAGCCGCGTTCCTCGGTGAAGATCCACGGCACCTGGCCGCCCTGGGTGTCGGCGTGCTCGATGACGACGAGGCCGCCGGGGCGGAGCAGGCGGTGTGCGGTGCGTTCGATGCCGCGGATGGTGTCGAGGCCGTCCTCGCCGGAGAAGAGGGCCATCTCCGGGTCGTGGTCGCGGGCCTCGGGTGCCACGTACTCCCATTCGGTGAGCGGGATGTACGGCGGGTTGGAGATGACCAGGTCGACCTGGCCGTCGAGCTCGGGGAGGGCCGTGAGCGCGTCTCCCCGGTGGACGGTGACCCTGGACCCCTCGGCGTTCTTGCGGGTCCATTTGAGGGCGTCGTCGGAGAGCTCCACGGCGTGCACGCGGGAGCGCGGCACCTCCTGGGCCATGGCCAGGGCGATGGCGCCCGATCCGCTGCACAGGTCGACGACGACCGGTTCGACGACGTCCATCGCGCGTACGGCGTCTATCGCCCAGCCGACGACCGATTCGGTCTCCGGGCGGGGGACGAAGACGCCGGGCCCGACCTGGAGTTCCAGGTAGCGGAAGAAGGCGCGTCCGGTGATGTGCTGGAGCGGCTCGCGGGCCTCGCGGCGGGCGATGGCCTCCCAGTAACGGGCGTCGAAGTCCGCGTCCGGCACATGGTGCAGCTCGCCCCGCTTGACGCCGTGCACGAACGCGGCGAGTTCCTCCGCGTCGAATCGCGGCGAGGGCACACCGGCGTCGGCCAGCCGCTGAGTGGCCTGGGCCACCTCGGCGAGCAGCAGGTTCATCGCGGTTCTCCGTACGGGGTTACGGGGCGGGGCGGGCTTTGCTTACGCGGCGGCGAGCTTGGCGGCCGAGTCGGCGTCGACGCAGGCCTGGATCACGGCATCCAGGTCGCCGTCGAGCACCTGGTCCAAGTTGTACGCCTTGAAGCCGACGCGGTGGTCCGAGATCCGGTTTTCCGGGAAGTTGTACGTACGGATCTTCTCGGAACGGTCGACCGTGCGCACCTGGCTGCGTCGTACGTCCGAGGCTTCCTGCTCGGCGGCCTCCTGGGCGGCCGCGAGCAGTCGCGAACGCAGGATACGCATGGCCTGCTCCTTGTTCTGGAGCTGGCTCTTCTCGTTCTGGCAGGAGGCGACGACACCGGTCGGCAGGTGGGTGATGCGGACCGCCGAGTCGGTGGTGTTGACGGACTGGCCGCCGGGGCCCGAGGAGCGGTAGACGTCGATGCGGAGATCGTTGGCGTGGATCTCGACGTCGACCTCCTCGGCCTCGGGCGTGACGAGCACTCCGGCGGCGGAGGTGTGGATACGGCCCTGGGACTCGGTGGACGGCACCCGCTGCACCCGGTGCACCCCGCCCTCGTACTTCAGCCGGGCCCAGACGCCCTGGCCGGGCTCGGTGGCGCCGTTGCCGCCCTTGGTCTTCACGGCGACCTGAACGTCCTTGTAGCCGCCGAGCTCGGACTCGGTGGAGTCGATGATCTCGGTCTTCCAGCCGACGCGCTCGGCGTAGCGCAGATACATCCGCAGCAGATCGCCGGCGAACAGGGCGGACTCGTCGCCGCCCGCGCCCGCCTTGATCTCCAGGAGCACGTCCTTGTCGTCGCTGGGGTCGCGCGGGACCAGGAGGAGGCGGAGCTTCTCGGTGAGCTCTTCGCGCTGCTTCTCCAGGTCCTTGACCTCGGCGGCGAAGTCGGGGTCGTCGGCGGCCAGCTCGCGGGCCGTCCCGATGTCGTCCCCGGCCTGCTTCCAGGAGCGGTACGTGGCGACGATCGGGGTCAGCTCGGCGTAGCGCTTGTTGAGCTTGCGCGCGTTTGCCTGGTCGGCGTGGACCGCCGGGTCCGCGAGCTTCTTCTCGAGATCGGCCTGTTCGCCGATCAGTTCCTCGACCGCCTCGAACATCTTCGGGCTCCTGGTTTCTTCACTCAAACGTGCCTGCTGGACGGCGTGGTGCTGTCCGGGCGGGGTACGGGGACGGCCCGTACCCCGGGCCGGAAAAAAACGCCGGTCTCGGCGCCCCCGGGAAGAGGGCGCCGAGAACCGGCGCAGTGGCTCGCTACTTGCTGGCGGAGCCGGCAGCCTTGCCGAAGCGGGCCTCGAAGCGGGCCACGCGGCCACCGGTGTCGAGGATCTTCTGCTTGCCCGTGTAGAACGGGTGGCACTCGGAGCAGACGTCGGCACGGATGCTGCCGCCGCCGATGGTGCTCCGGGTCGTGAACGAGGCGCCACAGGTGCAGCTGACCTGCGTCTCGACGTACTCGGGGTGAATGTCGCGCTTCAAGGGTTTCTCCTAGGTTCGGGAGGGCACCGGGTCGTACGCGCGGATTGCGCGTCCGTGAACCGGGGCCGACGTACCAGTCTGCCAGGACCGGCCGTATCTCCCAAAACCGGGGGCAGGCCGCACCTATTCCCGGGCCGCCCGCTCACTGCACGACGCGTCCCGCGACGCCCTTGTCGCCCGCTGACTTCTCGGTGGCGGAGGCGGGGATCGCCCGGTCCTGCTTGAGCGCCGTCCAGACCTGCTGGGCGGACTCCTCCAGCGGTACGACGCGGTTCGGGTCGGCGGGGTCGTACTGCACGGGCAGGGTGACCATGTGGACGTTCTTCGAGGCGAGCCCCTTGAGGCCGTTCGCGAAGCCGGTGAGCTGCTCGACCGAACCCAGGTCGGAGTCGGTGGTGATGGCCTTGGTCGCGGCGTCGGCGAGGTCGAAGAGCGTCTTCGGGTTCGAGAACACCCCGACGCTCTTGGCCTGTTCCATCAGCGCCTTCATGAACGCCTGCTGGAGCTGGATGCGCCCGAGGTCGCTGCCGTCGCCGACGCTCTTGCGGGTGCGGACGAGGCCCAGCGACTGCTCGCCGTCGAGGGTGTGGGTGCCGGGCTCCAGATCCAGATGGCTCTTGGGGTCGTGGATCGCCTCGGTGGTGGTGATCTTCACGCCGCCCAGCTCGTCGATGAGCTTCTTGAAGCCGGTGAAGTCGACTTCTAGGTAGTGGTCCATGCGGATACCGGACATGGATTCGACGGTCTTGACCGCGCAGGCCGGGCCCCCGACCTCGTACGCCGTGTTGAACATGGCGCGCCGCTCGCCCGCGACGATCTTGCCCGAGGTGTCGCCGGTGCAGTCGGGACGGGTGACGAGGGTGTCGCGCGGGATGGAGACGACGGAGGCCGTCTTGTGGCCCTTGTTGAGGTGGACGATCATCGCGGTGTCGGAGCGGGCCGTGCCCTCGTCGGCACCGTAGGCGGAGTTCGCGCCGGAGCGGGAGTCGGAGCCGAGCACGAGGATGTCCTCGGAGCCGTTGTCCACGTTGTCGGGGCGGTCCTTGCCGAGCGCCGCGTTGATGTCGACGGCCTTGAGATTGCCGTTGAGCTTGAGATAGGCGTATCCGAGTCCACCGCCGCCGACGACCACGACACCGGCCAGGGTCCAGACAGCGATCACCGTCGCCCTGCGCCGGCGTGACGGCTTCTTCCGGCGCTTGCCGGTGGGACGTATTCGGCCGCCGCTCCCGCTCTGCTCGGACATCCGTCTCCTTCGGTCGTCAGCTGTTTCCCGGCTGCCCCCAGCAGCGGTGTTCGAGCACGGGCGCATCGGCTCTTTCGTCTGCTTTGGCGACTTGTCAGCACTTCGTACGACGCCGCGGCACGAAGAAGGGTTGCACAGCGACCTGTCACGTCCGGGTGAGGACGATGCGGGGACAAAAGGGATGCGGGGCATCGGTGAACGGCCGGTGATCCCGCGCTCACCTGCGGTTTCTTGTCCAGTACAGCCATGAGGGCGGCACCGGTCGCGACGCCCGTCATGTGGCGAAGGTCTCGGATCGACCGAAAGGGCCGGATCGACTGCGTCACACCCGCGCGCCCCACGGCACAGGGCCGCCCCCGTCACCGAAGTGACGGGGGCGGCCCTGTGGAATCAGTCGATCCGGTACGGCGGTCAGTCGTTGCCGTTGCCCGGAGCCGGCGTCGTCTTCTGGATCTGGAGCAGGAACTCCGCGTTGGACTGGGTCTTCTTCATCCGGTCCAGGAGGAGCTCGATCGCCTGCTGCTGGTCGAGCGCGTGCAGCACCCGGCGCAGCTTCCAGACAATCGCCAACTCGTCGCTGCCGAGCAGGATTTCTTCCTTGCGGGTGCTGGACGCGTCGACGTCCACCGCCGGGAAGATGCGCTTGTCCGAGAGCTTCCGGTCGAGCTTGAGCTCCATGTTGCCGGTGCCCTTGAACTCCTCGAAGATCACCTCGTCCATGCGCGAGCCGGTCTCGACGAGCGCGGTGGCCAGGATGGTCAGCGAACCGCCGTCCTCGATGTTGCGCGCGGCACCGAAGAAGCGCTTCGGCGGGTACAGCGCGGTCGAGTCGACACCACCGGACAGGATGCGGCCGGAGGCGGGGGCCGCGAGGTTGTACGCGCGGCCGAGGCGGGTGATGGAGTCCAGCAGGACGACCACGTCGTGACCCAGCTCGACGAGACGCTTCGCGCGCTCGATGGCCAGCTCGGCGACGGTGGTGTGGTCCTCGGCGGGGCGGTCGAAGGTCGAGGAGATGACCTCGCCCTTCACCGACCGCTGCATGTCGGTGACCTCTTCCGGACGCTCGTCGACCAGGACGACCATCAGGTGGCACTCGGGGCTGTTGACCGTGATCGCGTTGGCGATCGCCTGCAGGATCATGGTCTTGCCGGTCTTCGGCGGGGCCACGATCAGGCCTCGCTGGCCCTTGCCGATCGGGGCGACCAGGTCGATGATCCGCGTCGTCAGGACGTTGGAGTCGGTCTCCAGCCGGAGCCGGTCCTGCGGGTAGAGCGGGGTCAGCTTCTGGAACTCCGGGCGGCCGCGGCCGGTTTCGGGCGCCATGCCGTTGACCGAGTCGAGGCGGACCAGCGCGTTGAACTTCTCGCGGCGCTCGCCGTCCTTGGGCTGGCGCACCGCACCGGTGACGTGGTCGCCCTTGCGCAGGCCGTTCTTGCGGACCTGGGCGAGCGAGACGTACACGTCGTTCGGGCCCGGCAGGTAGCCGGAGGTCCGGATGAACGCGTAGTTGTCGAGGATGTCCAGGATGCCCGCGACGGGGATCAGGACGTCGTCGTCGGAGACGGGGACCTCGTTGGCGAACTCCTCCCGCCCACGGCGCCCGCGGCGGTCGCGGTAGCGGCCGCGACGGCCGCGACGGCCGCCCGCCTCGTCGTCGTAACCGTCGTCCTGCGGGCCGCTGCTCTGCTGGCCCTGACGCTGCTGGCGCTGGCCGCCCTGCTGGCCCTGGCCGCCGCCCTGCTCGTCGCCCTTGCCACGGCGGTCGCGCTGACGGTCGCGGCGCTCCCCGCGCTCGCCGCGCTCCTGGCGGTCGCCGCGCTGGCCGCGGTCCTGACGGTCGCCCCGGCGGCCCTCGGCCGTGTCGGCGGCCGCTTCGGCCTTGGCGTCGGCGCGGTCGTCACCCTTCGGCTCGGCCTGCGTCTCCGCCTTGGCCTCGGCGGACGGCTTGCTCTCCGCCTTGGTCTCCGGGCTGCCCGCCTGAGCGGTGGCACGACGCCGACGGCGCTCGCCCGCGGGCTGGTCGTCGCTGGCCGGCTGACCGGGGATGTCGATCTGCTGCTGGGCAGCGGCCTTCTCGGCGGGCGCGGCGGCGGCCGCCGCGTCCCCGGTGCGCGCCTTGGAGGTGGCACGGCGCTTCGGCTTGGTCTCGGCATCCGCGGCGGGCGCGGCGGCCTTGGGCGCGGCCGTGCTACCGGCCTGCGTCTCCTTGATGACCTCGATCAGCTGGCCCTTGCGCATCCGCGCGGTGCCCTTGATGCCGAGGCCGGACGCGACCTGCTGCAGCTCGGCCAGGACCATGCCGTCAAGGCCGGTGCCGGAGCGGCGGCGCCGTGCGGTGGTGCCAGTGGCAGCACCTTCGGCGGGCGCAGCGCTGTCGACGCTCTTGTCGGCAGTCACGCCCATCAGATCGGTGGTGTCGCTCACGAAGGGTCCTTCCCTGGAGCGGACGTCGGCCTTCTGGCTCGGCGACCGGTTGTGCTGTCCGACTGCGGTCTTTTCTTGCGGACCGGGCCGGGGCGGTGGTCCGCCGGGTACGGCGGAGAGATGAAGGTGTGCAAGGGTCCGGCGCGAGCATCCCCCTGCTCGGCCCACTCCTGGACAAGCGAGGGGTGTCGTGCCGGTTCCGGAGCGTGCACGAAACTGCTCAGGCAGGCTGCTCAGGCAGTTGGGGAGGCTCCCGGAAGAATTGGTGGTCCCGGAAAGGGACACGAAGCAACGCGCCACATAGACGTCGGTTGCAGACTTGAGGTTAACACTACCGGCTCCAACAAACATTCCCCCTCTCACTCACCGGCAATCACGTCTCGGCTACGGGGCGAGCGGCAGCACACTCGCACCCGGGGCGTCGAGAGCGAGCCGATTGGCCGCCCATCCCTCGCCCGCCAGCTGTGCGACCTTGTCGGCCGCACCGTCCTCGACCAGTGCGAGCACGGTCGGCCCGGCACCGGAGATGACTGCGGGTACGCCGTCGGCGCGCAGTCGGTTCACGAGTTCCACGCTCTGCGGCATCGCCGGGGAGCGGTACTCCTGGTGCAGCCGGTCCTCGGTGGCGGTGAGCAGCAGCTCGGGGCGCCTGGTCAGGGCCTCGACGAGGAGCGCGGCACGGCCGGCGTTGAAGGCCGCGTCGACATGCGGGACCGCGCGCGGCAGCAGTCCGCGGGCGGTCTCGGTCAGGACCGGTCTGCCGGGGACGAAAACCACCGGAACGATGGAATCGGCGGGGTCCATCCTGATCGCGCGGGCCGATCCGCCGTCCGTCCAGGCAAGGGTGAAGCCGCCCAGCAGACAGGCCGCGACGTTGTCGGGGTGGCCCTCGATCTCGGTGGCGAGCTCCAGCAGCGCGGCGTCGTCGAGGCGGGCGTCACCGCCGGTCGTCACGGCGCGGGCCGCGACGATGCCGGCACAGATGGCCGCGGAGGACGAGCCGAGGCCACGCCCGTGCGGGATGCGGTTGGCGCACACGATCTCCAGGCCGCGGGGCTGTCCGCCGAGCAGGTCGAAGGCGGTGCGCAGGGAGCGTACGAGGAGGTGGCTCTCGTCGCGGGGCAGCGTGTCCGCGCCCTCACCCGCGATGTCGATGTGCAGTCCGGAGTCGGCTACGCGGACGACGACGTCGTCGTACAGGCCCAACGAAAGGCCGAAGGCGTCGAAACCCGGGCCCAGGTTGGCGCTGGTCGCAGGGACGCGCACCCGGACGGCGGCGGCTCGGAAGGCGGGACCGGCCATCGCTTAGACGACTCTCCTTGTGAGGCGGCGGGGGTGGTGGAGCGGTTTCTCGAAGACGACGGGAAGCCGTGGCGGCGGGGAGTGGAATTCCGGGGAGACCGACGGCCACAACGGCCCATGCACCGCGACGGATGCGGCGGGGTGGGTTGGTTACAGCTTATCGAAGGAAGGTTCTGTCGCGACATAGGGCGCACAGGAGGCGCACGATGCGTGTCGCCCGCCTCCTATGCGCTCTCCGCCCCGAAAAGGGACGGTTGAGCCGGGTTCCTGCCGACAGGTCGCACAGTTCCCGTCGGCGGTGCGCCGGGGGTCCACCGCCGGCGGGCCGGGCCGCCCGCCGACGACCGAGCCGGGCCGGACCGTTGCCGACGGCGGGCCGGGGGCCGGTCCGGGCCGTTGGCGACAGCCGGCCCGGCGGGGATGCCGCCGGGCTCTCGGCTGCCAGGGCCTCTCGTTCGGATCACGCCGGGCTCGCGGGGTCCGGCACGCGCGCTCGCCGCGTTGTCGTCGGTCGCCGACGCGCTGCGTCGACTCCTCTCCTCCGCCTTGCGATCGCACGCACCAGAACCCGCTCCCTGATCCGGCCTGATCCAAACGAAAGACCCTAGACGAGACCCAGCTTCTCGGCGGCGGTGGCCGCGTCGACCGGGACCGTGACCGGCTGCGGAGCACCAGCGACGGCCCAGTCGGGGTCCTTGAGCCCGTTGCCGGTGACCGTGCAGACGATCTTCTGGCCGGGGTCGACCTTGCCCTCCTCGGCGGCCTTCAGCAGACCGGCGACGGAAGCGGCCGACGCGGGCTCCACGAAGACGCCCTCCTGCGAGGCCAACAGCCGGTAGGCGGACAGAATCTGGCGGTCCGTCACCTCATCGATGAAACCGCCCGATTCGTCCCGGGCGTCCAACGCGTACTGCCAGGAGGCCGGGTTGCCGATCCGGATCGCGGTGGCGACGGTCGACGGGTCCTTGACGATCTCGCCGCGGACGATGGGCGCGGAGCCGGAGGCCTGGAAGCCCCACATGCGCGGGGTGTGCGTGGCCATGCCGTCCCCCGCGTACTCCTTGTAACCCTTCCAGTACGCGGTGATGTTGCCCGCGTTGCCGACCGGGAGGACGTGGATGTCCGGGGCGTCGCCGAGCGCGTCGACGATCTCGAACGCGGCGGTCTTCTGGCCCTCGATACGGACCGGGTTGACCGAATTGACCAACGCCACCGGGTAGTTGTCCGACAGCGAGCGGGCCAGCGTCAGACAGTCGTCGAAATTGCCGTCGACCTGGAGGATCTTGGCGCCGTGCACGAGCGCCTGCCCCATCTTGCCGAGCGCGATCTTGCCCTGCGGCACGAGGACGGCACAGACCATGCCGGCCCGTACCGCGTACGCGGCGGCGGAGGCGGAGGTGTTGCCGGTGGAGGCGCAGATGACGGCCTGCGCGCCCTCCTCCTTGGCCCGGGTGATGGCCATCGTCATGCCGCGGTCCTTGAAGGACCCGGTGGGGTTGGCGCCCTCGACCTTGAGGTGCACCTCGCAGCCCGTGCGCTCGGAGAGGACCTGAGCGGGGACGAGCGGCGTACCACCCTCACGGAGCGTGACGACCGGCGTCGTGCTCGTGACCGGAAGACGGTCCCGGTACTCCTCGATGATGCCGCGCCACTGGTGGGTGCCCTTGCTGGTCATGGGTCCTCACTCCCCTTCAACACGCATGATGCTGGCGACACCGCGCACGGTGTCGAGCTTGCGCAGCGCTTCGACGGTCGCCGAGAGGGCGGCGTCGGGCGCGCGGTGGGTGACGACCACGAGAGAGGCCTCGCCGCCCGCCCGTCGCCCGTCGCCACCCTGCTCGACGGCGGCTTCGTCGCCGCTGCCTGGATTCCTGCCCTGCTGGCGGACGGTGTCGATCGACACGCCCTGCTCGGCGAAGACCGTCGCGACCTGGGCGAGTACGCCAGGCTTGTCGGCCACGTCGAGGCTGATGTGGTACCGCGTGACGACCTCGCCCATGGGGCTGACCGGCAGGCGGGTGTACGCGGACTCGCCGGGGCCGGTGGCCTCGTTGAGCTTGTTGCGGCAGACCGCGACCAGGTCGCCGAGGACCGCGGACGCGGTCGGCGAGCCGCCGGCGCCGGGGCCGTAGAACATGAGCTGCCCGGCCGCGTCGGCCTCGACGAAGACCGCGTTGTACGCCTCGCGGACGGAGGCCAGCGGGTGGCTCAGCGGGATCATCGCGGGGTGCACACGCGCGGTGACGGACCGCCCGTCGGCGGCGCGCTCGCAGATGGCGAGGAGCTTGACGGTGCAGCCCATGCGGCGGGCCGAGGCGATGTCGGCGGCGGTGACCTCGGTGATGCCCTCGCGGTGCACGTCACCGATCCTGACCCGGGTGTGGAAGGCGATGCCGGCCAGGATCGCGGCCTTGGCGGCGGCGTCGAAGCCCTCGACGTCGGCGGTCGGGTCGGCCTCCGCGTAACCGAGAGCGGTGGCCTCGTCGAGCGCCTCGGAGTATCCGGCTCCGCTCGTGTCCATCCGGTCGAGGATGAAGTTGGTGGTGCCGTTCACGATGCCGAGGACCCGGTTGACCTTGTCGCCCGCGAGGGATTCGCGCAGCGGCCGTACGAGCGGGATGGCACCGGCCACGGCGGCCTCGTAGTACAGGTCCCGGCCGTACTGCTCGGCGGCGGCGTGCAGGGCGGCGCCGTCCTCGGCCAGCAGCGCCTTGTTGGCGGAGACCACGCTCGCGCCGTGCTCGAAGGCGGTCGTGATGAGCGTACGGGCGGGCTCGATGCCCCCGATGACTTCGATGGCGACGTCGATGTCGCCCCGTTTGACCAGGGCTGTCGCATCGGTGGTGATCAGTGCGGGGTCGATGCCCTCCCGCACCTTGGAAGGCCGGCGCACGGCGACACCGGCGAGCTCGACCGGTGCGCCGATGCGCGCGGCGAGGTCGTCGGCGTGCGTCGTCATGATGCGCGCCACCTCTGAGCCGACCACTCCACAGCCCAGCAGCGCCACCTTCAGCGGACGCGTACGCATCATCCGACCTCGTTTCCTTTTACATCTGATGTGTGGTCCAGTCTCACTCACCGGACGGGCGTTCCTGCCACCCGTCCGGATCCTGAGACATCTATGGGGGTCCTGGGGTATACCCCGGGAAAAACGGCATCAGCCGACATCCAGACGCAGGAGATCTTCCTCCGTCTCGCGCCGGACGATCACGCGCGCCTCTCCGTCGCGCACGGCGACGACGGGCGGGCGAAGAGCATGGTTGTAGTTGCTCGCCATGGAGCGGCAGTACGCACCGGTGGCGGGCACGGCGATCAGGTCGCCGGGCGCCAGGTCGGACGGCAGGAACGCGTCCTTGACGACGATGTCGCCGCTCTCGCAGTGCTTGCCGACGACGCGGACGAGCATGGGCTCGGCGTCGGAGGTGCGCGAGACGAGCGCCACGGAGTACTCGGCGTCGTACAGCGCGGTGCGGATGTTGTCCGACATGCCGCCGTCGACACTGACGTACGTACGCAGCCCCTCCAGGGGCTTGATGGTGCCGACCTCGTACAGCGTGAAGGCGGTGGGGCCGACGATGGCGCGTCCCGGTTCGACGGAGATCCGGGGGGTGGCGAGCCCGGCCGCCTCGCACTCGCGGGTGACGATGTCGCCGAGCGCCTTGGCGATCTCGTGCGGCTCGCGCGGGTCGTCCTCGGAGGTGTAGGCGATCCCCAGCCCGCCGCCCAGGTCGATCTCGGGCAGCTCGACGCCGTGCTCGTCGCGCACCTCGGCGAGGAGCTGCACCACGCGCCGGGCGGAGACCTCGAAGCCCGCCATGTCGAAGATCTGCGAGCCGATGTGCGAGTGGATGCCGATGAGTTCCAGACCGTCGAGGGTGAGTGCCCGGCGCACCGCCTCGGCGGCCTGCCCCCCGGCCAGCGCGATCCCGAACTTCTGGTCCTCGTGCGCGGTCGCGATGAACTCGTGGGTGTGCGCCTCGACACCGACGGTCACCCGGATCTGTACCCGCTGCCGCTTGCCGAGCCGCTGCGCGACGTGCGCGACCCGGGCGATCTCCTGGAAGGAGTCGAGCACGATCCGTCCGACACCCGCGGTGATCGCCCGCTCGATCTCCGCGACGGTCTTGTTGTTGCCGTGGAAGGCGATGCGCTCGGCGGGCATCCCGGCGTCCAGCGCGCAGGTCAGCTCGCCCCCGGAGCAGACGTCGAGGTTGAGTCCCTCCTCATGGAGCCAGCGCACGACGGCCCGCGACAGGAACGCCTTGCCGGCGTAGAACACATCGGCGTTCCGCCCGAAGGCGACGGCCCAGGCCCGGCAGCGGGCCCGGAAGTCGCTCTCGTCGAGGAAGTAGGCGGGAGTGCCGAACTCCTCGGCCAGCCGCGTCACTTCGATCCCGCCGACGGTGACCGTGCCGTCCGCGTTCCGGGCGACGGTACGGGCCCAGACCTTCTCGTCCAGGGCGTTGAGGTCGGCGGGCGGGGCCGTGTAGTGCCCCTCTGCCAGGACATCGGCGTGGCGGGGTCCGGCGGGGTGTGCGGATCGGCTCATCGTGTTGCTCTGCTCTCTCGGGTCTCTCAGAGGACTTCGGGTGCGCTGATGCCGAGCAGGGACAGGCCGCCTGCCAGCACCGTCCCGGCGGCCTCGGCGAGGGCGAGCCGGGAGCGGTGGGCGGCCGAGGGTTTCTCGTCACCGACGGGGAGCGGCGGGGCACCGTCGTGGAAGTCGAAGAACGCCTGCGCGACCGCCTCCAGCTGCCGGGCGACCCGGTCGGGCTCGCGGTGGCGGGCGGCGGCGGCGAGCACACCGGGATGGTCGGCGAGAAGCGCACCGAGCACGGGTGCCTCCACGCTCTCCTCGTACGCGGCGCCGAACCCGAGCTGCTCGGCGTTCCGGCTCAGGGCGCGGGTCCGGGCGTACGCGTACCGCACCAGGAACAGCGGGTTGCCCTCCCGCTGTACGAGGAGCTCGCCGTCGCCCGCGCCCCGGGCGCGGTCGTGCGGAGCGGCCCGCAGCAGTGCCCAGCGCGCGGCGTCGGTCCCGAGCCGCTCGAAGAGATCACGGTCCACGGCGGGCACGGGCACCACGTGCAGCGCTTCCCCGCCGGCCGCCCGGTCCCCGACCTCGGCCCCCTGGGCCCGGAGCAGGCGCTCGACGGTCTCGGTGACGACGCGGGCGCGCAGCTCGCCGACGGGTGCGAAGAAGGCCGTGACGCCGGCGAGGGCGTCCCCGTGCCCGTACTCCGTACCGCCCGCCCCGACGGCCCGGACCAGTGCGTCGACGGGGTCCGGGCCACCGAGGGTGAAGTTCAGGAACCCGGGCCCGGTGACCTCGACGCCGCTGATCCCCGGCGCCCCCTGCACCCGCTCCCGAAGGATCTCGGCGACCTCCCTGGCCGGCAGCGCGGCGGGCCCGGCCAGCTGGAGGGCGACGGCGCAGGCGTAGTCCCCACACCCGCCGGGCCGGGTCCGTTCCACCCGCACGCGCGCGGGCACGGGCGCGCGCAGGGCGTCCTCGTCGACCGCGCGGCGCACGGCGTGCAGCACGGTCCTGGAGAGATCGGCGGGGGTCACAGGACAAGCGTATGGGAGGACGGGGGCTGCCTCGCGACCCGGTTTCGCCATACGGTCACCCGGTGGCGCTCTCCGCCCTCCCGGCACCGTGCCTGCCGTCGAGCGGCGGCGGGTCCTCCCGGTCCATCAACTGCCGCACGAGCCGCACCAGCTCACTCGGCTCGAAGGGCTTCGCCAGGAACGCGTCGACCCCTGCGGCGACCCCGGTGTCCACCTCGATGGGAGTGCAGGCACTGATGATCGCCACGGGCACATGTCTGGTCCGCGGATCGGCACGCAATCTGGTGGCGGTCTGCAGACCGTCCAGCCGGGGCATGACGACATCGAGCGTGATCACATCGGGGCGGACCCCATGCACCAGATCCAGACACTCGACACCATCGGCCGCGGTCACGACCTCGAAGCCCTCAAGCTCGAGGTTGACCCTGATCAACTGCCGGATGACCTTGTTGTCGTCGACAACAAGCACGCGGCCACACGCCCCTGACACCCTTCGAGAGTAGGTGGGACGTAGGGGCTGCGTCCGGGTTTTGCCCATTTCCGACCCCGGACGAGTGGTGCGGGAGGTGGCCGGATGTACGCATGACGTTCCGTCCCCACCCGTTCCGGGGGCCCGCGCAGCCCAATGCAGTTGCTTTAAGCACCCGCCCAGTTCACAGGGCTGCTCTGCGCTTCGGCTTCGCCGCCGCAGGCGCTCGTCGCCATCACCCCGGAGCTGCCAGACCCCGGGTACACTTCCCCGCCCCACCCCGACCGGAGGCCATCTCAGTGTTACCTGCACGGGTATTCGCCGTTGCCCCGCTGGCTCTGGTGATTCTCGCCCTGTCCGGCTGCTCTTCCTGGGTCTGCACCGACACGACGGCGGAGCGCGGTAAGGCTGGTGTCAGGGTGCAGGTCGTGGACACGGATGGGCAGCCTCTCGGCGTCACCGCCGCGGTCGTTGACTGGAGCCTTGAGCCCCACCCGCAGGTGCCCTCCGAAGGTGGCCAGGTCCACTTCCGCTTCCGCTTCGACGGCGCCGATGAATATTCCGACCCCGCAGTGGACGCCTGCGCGGTCGACAAGGAGCGCGTGACGTTGGGGTGTCAGACGGTTTCCTCGTCCCAGGCGTTCGGTCCGGCCGACGATCCCCTCACGGGCGACGACTGGCTCAACGTCGAGCACCCTGAGCAGGTTGACGCAGTGCTGTTGATCCCCAATGACCAGTCCTACGACCGGCGCACCTGCGAAGTGGACATCAAGGACGGTGGCGGGATGCATCCTCCGGAACCACCCAGCAGGGGGGACCAGCTGTAGGGAGGTCAAGGCGGTTGAGCGCGAGGCACGGGCCTGCCGGCGCCCCGGTGTTTGCGCTGTTTGGTGGTCTGGTTATGCGCCCATCGCCCCGGTGCGACCTCGCTGCGGCCGCTCCGGGTTCTCAGGATCGGCCACCGCATCGGTTTCTTGATCGCTCGGGGCCAGTCCCGGCCGGACCGGGGCGGCAGCAGACGGGACCGCGCTTCCTGGATGGCCTCCTTCCAGGCGTTGGTCAGCGTGCGCCTGGAGGTGCCGTGCTGGGACGGTACGCTGCGCCGGGCGATCCGGACGCAGCGGAGGTAGGAGAGCCGGTCGGCATCCAGGACCGGCCCGTTCGCCGCGGCGTCGTGCGCGAACCGGCGGACGGCCTGGTGGACCGCGAGTAGGGCCCACAGCTCCTGCCGCACGGCTTCAGGGGTGCGCGATCGGAGCGGTCCGCCGGGGCCGAGGTGGTTCTTGATCTCGTCGAAGGCCAGCTCGATCTCCCAGCGCTGCCGGTAGAGGGCGATCAACTCGTCCGCCGGGTACTCCTCGGTGTCCAGCAGGGACGTGCCCAGGTGCACGGCCTTGTCGTTCTTGGTGAAGGTGATGACGCGGTAGGTCGTCTCCTTCGGCAGGACCCGGCCTTCGCGGGCTGCCCGGCGGCGGACATCCTTGCCGGGGCGCATGAGGGACAGCCGGGAGCCGTCAGGCAACTCCGCCTGAGTGGTACCGAGGTGGTTGGATTGGAGCCTGGCCAGCAGATGGGCGCCGGACGTGGTGAAGGCGTGGACGAATTCGACCGACCAGAACCCGCGGTCGGCGATGACGAGATCCCCGGGGCCTGTCGAGCTGGCCAGCGGGTAGGCCAGGCGCCGTTCGCCGTCCCGGTAGCCGCCCAGGCCGGCGTCGAGGATGGCGTGGGTGCCGATCTCCGCGAGCACGGCGGCTCGCACCTGCGGAAAGCCGAACGGCGTCCCGCCTGTGGAGGGGCCGTCGAAGGTATCGCCGTTGCCCACCGAGTCCGGCACGTCGAACTGTGTGCCGTCCAGCGCCAGGAGGCGCAGACCACGCCACCACGCGCCCGGCGTCTCCGGGACCGCCAGCGGGCCGGCCACTTGCCGGAATACCGTTTCCAGCACCTCTTCACCGAGCCGGACTCGCGCCCGGCACAGCGACGATCGGTTGACCCGGGCCAGGGCCCGGCTGCCGGGTATACCGCTGGTCAGCATGCGTATCACCTCCTTGTACGACTCCCGGGCGAACAGGCACAGCCCGAGCACGAAGTACACGACCAGCCGGGCCGGAAGCAGTCGACGCCGCAGCTCACCCCGCCCGTGCTTGGCAACGGCCGCGTCCACGAGCTCCGGCGTGAACACCTTGGTCAAGATCCCTATGCGCGACCGGCATCCCGGCCCCCACCCCTCCACGAGCAGGTCAACGGACCAGCCGACTCAAAAGCAACTGCATTGGCCCGCGCAGCCACCCCGGGAGCGCCGAAATACCTGTTCACGGACACCCTGTGGAAGCTGGTAGTGTTTCCCCCGTCGCCGAGCAACACAGCGATACGCCCCCGTAGCTCAGGGGATAGAGCATCGGCCTCCGGAGCCGTGTGCGCAGGTTCGAATCCTGCCGGGGGCACTTCGATCGAAGTGCCTAAAGACCCCGTCATCAGCGGAAACGCTGAAGCCGGGGTCTTCGCGTATGCGCAGGCACATGCCGCGCGCGAGGCGGTCGATCGCGCCCATCCATTCCGGCAGCCGGGCCCACAAGAGATTCGCCGGGCGCCGGCCGCAGGCCCATTACGTCACGGAGAACCTTGCCCATGGCGGCCCCCGCGTGGGGCCGGGGCGGCTTCCGGTGCCGCGCCGGCGGTCTACTGGTCCATGTCCTCCGGTCCGCCGGAGCCGATCTGTTCCGCTCGCAGCGCCAGGTCCTGGAGCACGTCGGAGGAGGACACATCCGTCTGCCCGGAGTCGTGCACCTGGGCCAGCATGGCGAAGGCCAGGGTGAACGCGCCGACCAGCTGCTCCACCGCGCCGCCGACCTCCCGGCCGACGAGGGCCGCGACCTCTTCGATCGAGGCGTCCTCGGGGATCGTGATCCGGGGCATCGTCTCGTTCAGGAGCGCGGTCACCACGCTCGAATCGGTTTCCACGTCGTCACGGTCGACGTTCTCTTCGAGGAGCCGACGGATCTCCCCCGCCTCCGTGAGGATTCCCACCACACGCTTCACTACTTCGCTCTGCTCCATCCAGCGAGCATAGGCGCGGAGGGGTGCGGCCGGTGATCAGCCGGCCCTTCGCGCCACCGCCGGTCCCGGTTCGGACCACAGAGCGCCCCTGCCGGGGCACGCGCCAGTCGCGGCACCGGTCACTTTATCGGGCACGGGGCCGGGGCACTCCGGTACCGCCTCGGCGGCGGTCGTGGCGTCGGGCGGGCGGCGGACGGGGTCACCGTCCGGATTGACACCGTTCGGGGCGTCGTGGATGGTAATCACACCGGGCGCGGTTCGAGGCCCGACTCGCTCAACGGTTGGGGGGCCGACGTGAGTTGGGACGACCAGGTTCGCTCCGGGGGCGCTCCCCCGCCCCCTCCCCCGCCTCCCGCCCGGCCGCCCGTGGTCGGGCCGCCGCCACCGGGGGGTGTGCTCCGCTCCTCGGCCGTGGCGCTGCTCAATCTCAGTGGGTTCGGGCTCGGCTACGCGTTGATGCGGTGCTGGTTCAGGACCCTGCTGTGCTGTGCGGCGACCGGCGCCCTGCTGCTCGTCGCGCTGCCTGCCGATCCCGGCGGGGTGGCCCCGGGGATCGTCGTCGCGTATCTGGCCGTGTCGGCCCTGGCGGCCGTGGACGGGGCGCGGATCGCCCGGCGCCGCACTGTCGGCGGCTCGTGGCGGCCGATGGTGGCGGCCGGGGCCGGCCTGGTGCTGCTGGCGGTGCCCGCGGGGGGTGTGGTGTTCTACGGCTCCGAGCGGGCCGACGCCGTCGAGCAGATGCTGCTCGACCGGCTGGACCGGGGTGACAGGACCGTGGCGGCAGCTTCGGGCAAGCCCTTCGCCGCCGCGCGGGGCGACTACCGCTCGGCGCTCGCCGTCTACCGCGAGCTCGGCGAGGAGCACGCCGGGTCGAGGGCCGGGAAACTCGTACCGAAGCGGCTCGACGCGTACTACCGGGCGGTCTCCGCGCCGTACCGCCGGCAGAAGCACTGCGAGGCCATCGAGCCGCTGACCTATCTGCGGACCGTGCCCGAGGCGATCGATCCGAAGCTGCTGGGCGAGCTGGCCCGCTATCCCGACACGCCGCTCGCCGTCTCGCTGTACGAGTGCGGGGTGTCCAAACTGGGTGACGCGGCCGCCGGTACGGAAAGCCGCGAACTGGGCGAGCTGCTGCGCACGTTCCCCGGATCGGCGCAGGCCGGGAAGGTCGGGCCGGCGGTGTCCGGGAAGATCTCGGAGCAGAGCCGGGCCGTACGCGGGAGCGATCCCTGCGGGGCCACGGACAGGCTGCGCCGGCTCCGCGCGACAGCGCTCGCACTGCCGGACGCGTCGGTCTCGGCGCGGGCCGGGAACGCCGACGGCGGCATCGAGAACGGCGTCTACGCCTGCGGGCTCGCGGAGTTCAAGGCCAAGCGGTTCGACGAGGCGCGGCGGACGCTGACGGAGTTCGCCGCCACGTACAAGAAGGACAAGCGCGGGGCACGGGCCCGCGACATCGCCGTCGCCGCGGAGATCGCCGGTACGCGGCCGGCGGCCGGCAGGCATCTGCCGCCCTCGGGACGGCCGGGCGGGGCCCGGATGGAACTGGTCATCAGCAACGACGCCCCCGACGGGGTCGAGATCCTGTACACCGGGCCGGTCACGGGGAGGACCGGCATCGGGGGCTGCGCCGGTTGCAGGTCGTACTCCTGGGTGAGCGGGTCCCTGTCGGCCTGCAAGGCCAAGGGGAAGAGCTATCCGCATGTCACGCTGTGGCTGCCCGCGGGTGAGTACCACTTCCTGTACAAGCACCGAGGGGGTTCCTCCTCCGGCGCGGGCGTGACGAGTTACGCGGACGGTTCGAAGATCCAGCCCGGGTATCGGTACACCGGCTGCACGTACATGACCAGTTCGCCCTCCCTCGGCATCGGCCCGGCGGATTCGGCCTCGAACGCCTGAGGGTGCATTTCCACAGATTCTCCGCGAACTACCCTATGAATACGCTCACTTGGTCGATTCTTGGTGAATGCATGCCCCCTACATGAGGGGTTCCTCGCCAGAGTGGCGCATTACATGTGCACATCATCCGGCACATGCACCACACGCGAAGACCCACATCGCAGGGGGTTACATGAGAACCAGCCGCGCGAGAAGTCGCGCCGCGCTGAGCATGGCAGCGACACTGCCGCTGCTTGCCGGCGCACTCGCCCTCGGAATACCGAACGCCAGCGCGGACTCCGCGCCGAGCGGACGGGACGCGCTGCAGGGCACCAAGCCCGCCTGGGCGACCGCCGAGGCCGACCAGGGGGCCACGGCCGACAGCGGCAAGGTCAGTGTCCGGGTCCATCTGGCCGGACGCGACGCGAAGGGGCTGGCCGCGTACGCCGCCGCCGTGTCCGACCCGCGGTCCGCCTCCTACGGGAAGTACCTGAGCGCCGAGCAGGCGCAGGCCCGGTTCGGCGCCACCCAGCAGCAGATCGACCAGGTCAGCCGGTGGCTGAAGGCGAACGGGCTGACCGTCACCGGCACCAACCGGCACTACGTCTCGGCCACCGGTGATGTCGCCGCCGCCGAGAAGACGTTCGGCACCCAGCTGCGCAACTACCGCAAGGGCGGCCGGACCTACCGCGCCCCTGCCTCCACCGCCTCCGTGCCCGCCGCGCTGAGCGACGCCGTTCTCGCCGTCTCCGGCCTGGACAACGCGCCGCACAAGTCGAGCCACGACGAGACGCTGCCGCCGCCGGACGCGGTGTTCCGCAACTCCGGCCCCTTCTCCTCGTACTTCGGCTCCAAGACCGCGTCGGCGCTGCCGAGCGCCTACGGGTCGAAGGTGCCGTACGCCGTCAAGGGCTACACCGGCAAGCAGCTGCGCGCCGCCTACGGTGCGGGCAAGTGGACCGGCAAGGGCGTCACCGTCGCGATCACCGACGCGTACGCCTCGCCGACCATCGCGAAGGACGCCGCCGAGTACGCCAAGCGCAACGGCGACGCCCCGTACCGCCGCGGCCAGCTCAGCCAGGTGCTGCCGGCCGACTACACGAAGACCGAGGAGTGCGGGGCCTCCGGCTGGTACGGCGAGGAGACCCTCGACGTCGAGGCCGTGCACGCCGTCGCGCCCGCCGCCGACATCGTGTACGTGGGGGGCGCCTCCTGCTACGACGCCGACCTGCTCGACTCGCTGAACAAGGTCGTCGACAACCGGCTCGCGGACATCGTCTCCAACTCCTGGGGCGACGTCGAGGCCAATGAGACGCCGGACATCGCCGCCGCGTACGACCAGATCTTCAAGATGGGCGCGATCGAGGGCATCGGCTTCTACTTCTCCTCCGGCGACGACGGCGACAACGTCGCGTCGACGGGTACGAAGCAGATCGACGTCCCGTCCAACTCCGCCTGGGTGACCTCGGTCGGCGGCACCGCGCTCGCCGTCGGCAAGAACGACACGTACCAGTGGGAGACCGGCTGGGGAACGCTGAAGGCCGACCTCGCCGACGACGGCAAGAGCTGGACCGGCTTCCCCGGCGCGTACACCTCCGGCGCGGGCGGCGGCACCAGCTCGACCGTGAAGCAGCCGTTCTACCAGCGCGGCATCGTCCCGGACTCGCTCGCGCGGGCGAACGGGAAGAACCGGATGCGCACGGCTCCGGACATCGCGGCCGTCGCCGACCCGAACACCGGCTTCCTGGTCGGCCAGACCCAGACGCTGCCCGACGGCTCGCTCGGCTACGACGAGTACCGCATCGGCGGTACGTCACTGGCCGCGCCGGTCATCGCCGGTGTCCAGGCGCTCGCGCAGCAGGCCCGCCACGGGCTGCCGATCGGTTTCGCCAACCCGGCGATCTACGCCCGGTACGGCTCGAAGGCGTACCACGACGTCACCGACCACCCGCTGGGCCCGAACCGCGACCTCGCGGTGGCCCGGGTCGACTTCGCCAACGGCGTCGACGCGGCGGACGGCGTACTGACGTCGGTGCGGAGCCTCGGCAAGGACGCCTCGCTCAAGGCGGTCAAGGGGTATGACGACGTGACCGGTGTCGGGACTCCGGCGGCCGGATATGTGAACTCGTACCGCCGGCACTGACGCGTACGCGTCGATGTGCGCCGACGGGCGCTGACCCGCCTCACCATGCGTCGACGGCCGTCCCGGTGCTCGGACTCCGGGGCGGCCGTCAGCCGTGCGTAGGGCCGTGTGGGGGCCGTCCGCGCCTCGCCGGTGCTGTGCGCGACGCTTCCCGTGCGCGGCGCTTGGCCCGGTGCTGTGCGCGGCGCTTGGCCCGGTGCTGTGCGCAGCTTGGCCCGGTGTTGTGCACAGGGCTCCGCGGCGCCGGGCACAGGGCTCTCTACCCAGCGCCGTGCGCAAGGCTGCGTGGTGCCTGTCCGGTACTCAGGCCGAGGCTCGCTTGCGGGAGGATGCCTTCTTCGTCGTCGACTTCGCGCCCGCCTTCGGGGCCGACTTCGCGGTGGTCTTCTTCGCCGAGGCCGCCGAGGACGCCGAGGACTTGGCGGACGATTTCGCCGTCGACCGTGCGGCGGTCTTCTTGGCGGGGGCCCTGCTCGCCGCCGGCTTCTTGGCGGCCGATCTTCCGGTGGTCGCCGCGGCCTTCTTCTTCGCTCCGGTGCCGCCCGACTTCTTGCGGCCGGTGAGCGAAGTGACCTTGGCCACGGGTGCGTTCGCCGATTCCTCCTCGGGCTCCTCCGCCGTCTCCGCTGCCGGCTCCTCGCCCCGGGCCTCCTTCGCCGCCCGGACGCTGTTCTCCAGCGCTGCGACCAGGTCGATGACCTTGCCGCCGGTTCCCTCCGCCTCCGCCGGCTCCACGCTCCGGCCTTCGGCCTTCGCCGCGACGAGCTCCTCGACCGCCTCGCGGTAGTCGTCATGGAGCGCGTCCATGTCGACCTCGCCGAGCGTGTCCATCAGCGCGTCGGCCAGGTCGAGTTCGGCTTCGCGGACCGTGACCTCGGGCTCCGGGGCGATGCCCTCGGGGCTGCGGATCTCGTCCGGCCAGAGCAGGCCGTGCATGGCGATCACATCGTCGACCACCCGCAGCATGCCGAGCCGTTCACGGCCGCGGAGTGCGTACTTCGCCAAGGCGACCTTCTCGCTCCGCTTCAGCGCCTCGCGCAGCAGGGTGTACGGCTTGGCCGCCGGGACTCCGTTGGCGCAGAGGTAGTACGCCGCGTCCATCTGGAGCGGGTCGATCGAGGCGGCCGGCACGAACGCGACGATCTCGATCGTCTTGGCGGTGGGGAGCGGGAGCGAGCCGAGGTCCTCGTCGGTGATCGGGATCATCGAGCCGTCGGCGTCCTCGTACGCCTTGCCGATCTCGGCCGGGCCGACTTCCTCCTCGTCGATCTCGCAGACCTTCCGGTAGCGGATCCGGCCACCGTCGGTGAGGTGGATCTGGCGGAAGGAGACCGAGTGGTTCTCGGTGGCGTTGACCAATTTGATCGGGATGCTGACCAGCCCGAAGGAGATGGCGCCGTTCCATATGGATCTCACGTTCACCCCTTGTGTCCGACAGCCGCTTGTAGATCCGCGCGGAATCCCAGATCCCGTGGCCGAATCCCACGGACGGCGGCCACTCGGTGGCCGATCGGCCACGGATCAGAGACTCCCAGGTCAGCTTGCCCATTCTTCAGAGCGAGGCGGAAGTGGTACGGACCTTCCATGGACAGTCTCGCGGCGGTACGGCCTCTCCGCCACTGGCCCGCTGTGGGGACGGTCCATGAGCGGTCAAGCTGTCACGCTCCGTGTTCACCGTCCAGGCGGTGAAGTCATCGACGCCGGCGAGTGGGCGACCGTACCGCTCGACTTGGCCGGGGCTGTCCAGGACGGTTCCGACGCCGTGATCGCACCAGCCACACGGAGATCGTCGCCTGCCGGAGGTGCAACCCTGCGACATGTCCCGGGAAACCGATGGTGCGACGCGGCTCCCGCATCAAGAATCACCGGATGCGTGAAGTGAAGTTGTCCGACGGGATCATCACTCTGTCCCCGCTGTGCCTGGACGATGCGGAGGCGCACCTCACGGGGGAGGATGAGCTGCTCGTTCGCCGGCTCAACGGCGGTCCCGGTACGCGCGAGGGCGTCGAAGCCCACATCCGGCACTGCCGGGAACAGTGGGACACTGCCGGGCCGCTCCGCGCCTTCGGTATCCGGGCAGGTGCCGACGAGGCTCTCGCGGGGACGATCGACCTGCGGTTCGCAGGAGAGGACTTGGCTCCCGGCCAAGTGAATGTCGCCTATGGCCTCTACCCGTCCTGGAGGGGGCGTGGCCTGGCTACCCGCGCGGTCCTCCTGGCGTCTCCGTATGCGGCCGGTGCGGGCGGGGAGGAGGCGGTGATCCAGGTCGAGCCGGAGAATCCCGCATCCGCCGCAGTCGCGCGACGGGCAGGGTTCACCCCCGGCAAGCAGGCCCACGGCAAGAACGGCACACGGTTCGACTGGTACGTCCGGGACCTACGCGCCGCTCCCCAGTGACGATCAGCAGTTACGGGAGGGCGGCGGCAGTGCTGTCCTCGGGGCTCGATCGGGTATCAGCGGCGGGTTTCGACCTTCAGGTCGCCGCGGGTCAGCGCGCGGGTCGTGTCGCGGGCGAGCATGTCGTGCGGGAAGCCGAGTCCGATCGCGCCGGCCTCGTCGAGGCGGGCCAGTTGGGAGGCGGTGAAGTCGACCTCCAGGGCGCCCAGATTGTCCTCCAGTTGCGCGGGGGTGCGGGCGCCGATGATCGGTGCCGTCACGCCCGGGTTCTGCAGGGTCCAGGCCAGCCCGACCTGGGCGGGTGTGCGGCCCAGCTCCGTGGCGACCTCCTTCACGACGTCCACGATGGCGAGGTTGCGTTCGGTGAGAGCGCCGTTGGCGATGGTGACGCTCCTGCGGGTGCCGTCGTCGAATGCGACGTCCGTCGCGGTCATGTCGTCGCGGCTGTACTTGCCGGTGAGCACCCCGCCGGCCAGTGGTGACCACGGGATCACCCCCAACCCCATCTCGCGTGCCATGGGGATCAGGTCACGCTCTCCGGTGCGCTCGGTCAGGTTGTATTCGATCTGCAGCGCGACCAGCGGTGACCAGCCGCGCAGGTCGGCGATCGCCTGCATGCGCGACACCTGCCAGGCCGGGGCGTTGGAGATCGCCACGTACAAGACCTTGCCCTGCCGGACCAGATCGTCCATGCCGCGCAGGATCTCCTCGACCGGCGTCGTGAAATCCCACAGGTGCAGGTAGAGCAGATCGATGTAGTCCGTGTTCAGCTGTCGCAGACTGGCTTCCACCGACGCGAACAGGCTCTTGCGGTGAGGGCCCCCGGAATTCGGATCACCGGGTCGGCGCAGCGTCGTGTATTTCGTTGCCAGCACCAGGCTTTCGCGGTGGTCGCGGGTGAATTCGCCCAGCAGGCGCTCGGAGCTGCCCTGGGTGTAGGTGCTGGCGGTGTCGATGAAGTTGCCGCCGCGCTCGACGTAGAGGTCGAACAGCTTGCGCGCCTCTTCCTGCTCGGCGCCCCAGCCCCAATCGGTGCCGAAGGTCGCCGCGCCCAGTGCCAGCGGTGAGACTCGCAGCCCGGAGCGGCCCAGCAGCCGGTAGGTGTCGAGGGTGAGCGGCATCGTGTCCTCCTGTGCTTGTGATCCGTTGTCGAAAACAACTCTGTGACCGCCACGAGCCGGGGATAAGGGAAAGAAGTTCCTGGGAACGCGAGTCCTACCCTCGCTGTAGGGTCGAAGACGATGAGCGGCACCGTGGACACGACACAGGAGTTGGCCGCATTCCTGCGGACCCGGCGCGAACGCCTGGACCCGCACGATTTCGGTCTGCCGTCGCGTCGGCAGGCCCGGCGGACCCCGGGATTGCGCCGCGAAGAGGTCGCCGAACTGGCCGGGGTCAGCATCGACTACATCGTGCGGCTGGAACAGGGCCGCGGGCTGCGGCCCTCGGCGAACGTGGTGGAGGCGCTGGCTCAAGCTCTGCGCCTGGCCCCCGACGAACGCGCCTACCTCTTCAACCTGGCCCAGCAGCGCCCCCGCAACGCCGACCAGCCCGCCACCACTGCAGCGCCGCCGCTGGCCCGGCTGGTCGCCGACCTGTCGCCGCTGCCGGCCATGCTGATGAACCACCGCTACGACATCCTGGCCTGGAACGGCGAAATGGCGAGGCTGCTACTGGATTTCGACACCCTGCCGCCGTCGCAGCGCAATTCGATGTGGCTGTGCCTGATGCATCCGCGGATGCGTGAGTTCTATGTCGACCGCGAACGCGTCGTGCGGGAGGGGATCGCCCATCTGCGCGCCGCGTGGGCCGCGCATCCGGAGGATCGGGCGTTGACCGGCCTCATCGCCGAATTCACCGCTCGTGACGAGGAATTCGCGCGATTGTGGGCCGAGCGGGACATCAAGGTCAACGGCCGTGGCCGCAAGGAGATGCGGCATCCTGACGTCGGCGTGATCACGGTGGATTTCGAAGTGCTCATGCCACTTCAAGATCCGGACCAGCGGTTGGTGATCTACCGCGCCGTGGACGATGAGAGCCAGTCGGCATTGGACCGGTTGTGCGCACGGTGATGTCGAACCGTCCATTCATGCAGGATCCCGGTCTCGGCCCCGGCCTGATTCCCGATCACGTGCTCGTACGCGTCGAGGCGCGCCTCGACTGCTGCTTCCATCACCTCAAACAAGGGCGCGGCACAGGGACTTGAGGACTCGCGCGGTGGCGCCCGGTTCCTTTGTTACCAAGTGCGGACAAGAACTCGGTGAACAACTCCTGCCCGGGTGCCATCTCACGGGGTGCAGCGAACAGCAGATCCGGCCGGACGCCCTGCGGGAGCAGGCGCAGGTGCCGCATCCTGATATCCCATGGGGGCTTCAACAATGACCACTCGCCGTGCTCGCCGTACCGCCCGTTCCATCGGCCTGGTGGCCGTCGCCGCCGCTGCGGCCTTCTCGCTGACCGCCTGCCAGAGCGGGGGCAGCGCCGCCGCCGCCGGCTCGGAGAAGAAGATCTCCAACTCCGCCTCCCTCTCCATTGGTAGCGGTGAAGCGGGAGGCGGCGCCAAGACCGGCGCATACGAGGCCCAGACCAGCATGTGGACGGGGACGTCCGCCGCGCACGGCACCGCCGCATCAGCCGCCAAGGCCAAGGCGGCGTCCCCGGTCCGCACCCAGACGCTGGCGGACGGCAGCAAGGCCGAGATCTACGAGCTCGGT